>NZ_JAAMNR010000019.1:0-22804 GCF_011066115.1 Paenibacillus sp. EKM212P | reverse complement strand
GCGCGGTGGATGGAAGACGGCAACGTGGACTTCATCGGCCGGATCGACAACCAGGCGAAAATCCGGGGGTACCGGATCGAGACGGGCGAGATCGAGTCGCAGCTGCTGCGGGTGGAAGGCGTGCGCGAAGCGGTGGTGCTGGTTCGAAGTGACGCGAACGGGCAGAAGGCGCTATGCGCGTATTACACGCCGGATACCGGAGCGGAGCTGGCGATGAACGATTTGCGCAGCGCGCTGGCGCAGGAGCTGCCGGGCTATATGATCCCGTCGTACTTCGTGGAGCTGGAGCGTCTGCCTCTGACGCCGAACGGAAAGATTGACCGGAAGGCGCTGCCGGCGCCGGAAGGGGAAGCGGGAAGCGGAACGGAGTACGTCGCACCGCGCAATGAGCTGGAAACGAAGCTGGCGGCGATTTGGCAGGAGGTGCTGGGGCTTGCGAAGGAGATTGGCGTTCACGACAACTTCTTCGACATCGGCGGTCACTCCCTGCGAGCGACGACGCTGGCGGGCAAGGTATTTAAGGAATTAAACGTCAACCTGCCGCTGCGCGACGTATTCCGTCACTCGACGATTGCGGCGATGGCCGAGGCGATCGCCCGGATGGAACGGCGGGAGCATGAGGCCATTCCTCAAGCGGAGGAGAGAGAGTACTACCCTCTGTCCTCCGCGCAGAAACGGCTGTTCATTCAGCACACGCTGGATGGAGCAGATCAGCTTTACAACATGCCGGAGCTGGTGCAGGTGGAAGGCGAGTTTGATTTAGACCGGTTGGAAGCCGCCTTGCGGAAATTGATAACACGGCATGAATCGCTGCGCACCGGTTTTGAAATCGTGAAGGCCGAAGCGGTTCAGCGGATTTACCCGCAGGTCGATTTTGCTATCGAGCATCATCAAGCGGACAAAGAGGATGCGGCTCAAATCGAGCAGATCGTCCGCAGCTTCGTTCGTCCGTTTGATCTCGGCAAGCCGCCGCTGCTGCGCGCCGGGGTCATCGAGCTGGAGCCGAACCTGCATATTCTCCTTTTCGACATGCACCATATGGTGTCCGACGGCGTATCGATGGCGATTGTGATCGATGAGTTCTCGAGTTTCTACGCCGGGGAAGAACTGCCGCCACTGCGCATTCAATACAAGGATTATGCCGTTTGGCAGCAGTCGAAGGCCCACCGAGAGCGGATCGGGCGGCAGGAAGCGTACTGGCTGCAAACCTTCGAAGGCGAGCTGCCGACGGCGGATCTGCCGATGGACTACGAACGGTCTGCGGCTCGCAGCTACGAAGGCGCGCATCTGGAGTTCGACGTCGAAGCTTCTCTCTCTGCGCGGCTGCGCGAATTGGCGGCCGAGCGTGAAAGCACACTGTTCATGGTGCTGCTTGCGGCTTATACCGTGCTGCTGTCCAAGTACAGCGGGCAGGAGGACTTGGTCGTGGGCACCCCGGTGGCGGGAAGAACGAACGCCGATTTGGAACCGGTCATCGGGATGTTTGTCAATACGCTGGCGATCCGCAATCGTCCGTCGGGCGACAAAACGTTCTTGTCCTACCTGGAAGAAGTGAAGGAAACGGCTTTGGGTGCTTTCGAGAACCAGGATTATCCATTCGAGGAGCTCGTGGAGCGTTTGAATGTGAAGCGGGAGCCGGGCCGCTTCCCGCTGTTCGATGCCGTTTTCGACTTGCAAAATATCGAAGAACGAGACGCAGAGCTGGAAGGGGTCAGCCTGAAGACTTACGAGCTTGACCATTTGGAAGAAGCGAAGTTCGATCTGACGCTGTTTATGTATGAAAACAACGGGGCGCTGAGCGGGGGCTTCTTCTACGCCACCAAGCTGTTCAAAGAAGCGATGATCCGCACCTTGACCGAGGATTACCTGCGGGTACTGTCTCAAATTGCGGAAAATCCACAACTCGAGCTAAGCCGGATTGAATGTCATAAACCGGCGGCAGGCGCAAAGAGTGCCGTCGATACGATCGAATTCGCGTTCTAATCCTACAAGCGCGCCTCCGCCGTCAAGCGAAAGCGGCGCGCATCCCAAGGAAGACGGCGAACAACGTCCAAGCCCGTAAACGCGCAGGCCGAAAGCAAGCTTTTTCGGACCTGCGCCGGGGCATGCGGTCACTTCATTTTTAGGGGAGGTACAAATGAAATCTTTGTTTGAAAAGGAAGAACAGTACTGGAGCGGCAAGTTTGACGCCGATGACAGCCTGAGCTTCCTTCCCTACAGTCAATCCTCCAAATTATCCGCCGACGGGGAAGCTGCGGCCGAGCCGGGCTTGCTTCACCATACTCTGCCGAGCGAACTCTCGGAGAGAATCATTTGCCTCGCCAACGGTTCGGATTTGGCTTTGTACATGATTGTTTTGGCAGGAGTAAAAAGCCTGCTGTTCAAATATACCGGGCGGGACCAAGTGCTGGTCGGCATGCCTTCTTATAGCGCAGACCCCGACGGGACTCCGCCGCCGCATGACATTTTGGTGATCAAGACGTCCGTAAGCCGCCAGACTACGCTGAAAACGCTGCTCAGGGGCATCAAAGCCTCCATCGGCGAGGCGCTGGAGCATCAGCACCTGCCTTTTCGGAAAATGGTGGAGCCGCTCCATCTGGACTATACGGGGGACGGCCTCCCGGTCGTCAACACCGTCGCATCCTTCGCCCCGATTCATCCGGAACCGCTGGGTAACCGGGTGGCGGCCGATACGGTTTTTCGCTTCGACCGCCAAAACCACTCCATCGAGCTGGAAATAAGCTTTGACAAGCAGCGGTACGAGCGGGCATTTGTGGAACAGGCGGCCGACCATCTTGTTCGGCTGCTGTCCGTGCTTTTATTTCAGCCGGATCTGGAGCTCGGACAAGCCGATGTGCTGTCCCCAGACGAGAGGGAGACTCTGCTGAAGCGATTTAATGACACCGAGACCGGGTTCGAGCGGGAGAAAACGATTCACGGCTTGTTCGAAGAGCAGGCTAAGCTTTACCCGGACAACGTGGCCGCCGTCATGAACGAGCGGCAGCTGACCTACCGCGAGCTGAACGAGCGATCCAACCGCCTTGCGCGGAAGCTGCGGGAGACGGGAGTAGAAGCGGACCAGTTGGTAGCGATTCTGGCCGAACGCTCGCTCGATATGGTTGTCGGCATTCTGGCGATTCTCAAAGCGGGCGGAGCATACGTGCCTGTCGATCCCGACTACCCGGAGGAGCGCATCCGCTTCATGATCGAGGATTCGGGCGCGCCGTTATTGCTGATTCAAAAGCATCTGCACGAGAAGACCGACTTCGCAGGAACGCGCCTCGAATTGGACGATTTCGTTTGGGGCGACAGAGGGGCGGACTCCGCCGATGCGCTGGACGCTTCGAACCTGGAGCCGATTTCCGGGCCGGGCAACCTGGCTTATGTCATCTACACGTCGGGAACGACCGGCAGACCGAAAGGAACGCTGATCGAGCATAAGAACGTCGTGCGGCTCCTGTTCAACGACAAGAACCTGTTCGACTTCGGGCCGTCCGACACGTGGACGCTGTTCCACTCGTTCTGCTTCGATTTCTCCGTCTGGGAAATGTACGGAGCGCTGCTGTACGGAGGCAAGCTGGTCATCGTACCACCGCTCACGGCGAAAAATCCGGCCGATTTCCTGGTGCTGCTGGGCCGCGAACAGGTCACGATTTTGAACCAGACGCCAACGTACTTCTACCAGCTGCTGCGTAAGGTCTTGGCGGACCATCCGTACGATCTGCGGATTCGCAACGTCATCTTCGGGGGCGAAGCGCTGAGTCCGCTGCTGCTCAAGGGCTTCAAGACGAAGTACCCGGAGACGAAGCTGATCAATATGTACGGCATTACTGAGACGACGGTTCACGTTACGTATAAGGAAATAACGTGGGTCGAAATGGAGGCGGCGAAGAGCAATATCGGCAAGCCGATCCCGACGCTGAGCGTGTACGTCCTTGATGAAAACCGCCGCCCTGTGCCGATCGGCGTAGCGGGCGAAATGTATGTGGCCGGGGAAGGCCTTGCGAGAGGATACCTGAACCGCCCGGATCTGACGGCGGAGAAGTTCGTCGATTCCCCGTTTGCGGAGGGGGAGAAACTGTACCGCTCGGGCGACTTGGCGGCTTGGCTGCCGGACGGCAACATCGAATACCTGGGCCGGATCGATCATCAGGTGAAAATCCGTGGGTACCGGATCGAGCTGGACGAAATCGAGACGCAGCTGCTGAAGATCGCCGCCGTGCAAGAAGCCAAGGTGCTCGACCGCGACGACGCGAACGGCCATAAGCAGCTTGTCGCTTATTACGTCGCGGAAACGAGGCTGGCGGCGCATGAACTCAAGGAGGAGCTCGCCAAGCAGCTTCCGGGGTATATGATTCCTTCGCACCTCGTGCAGCTTTCGCGGATGCCGCTGACCCCGAACGGGAAAATCGACCGCAAAGCGCTGCCCGCGCCGGAGGAAGCCGCGGCCGGAGGAGCGGAATATGTCGCGCCGAGAACGCTGCTCGAAATGAAGATCGCCCGCGTCTGGCAGGATACGCTTGGCGTTCCGCAGGTCGGCGTAAAGGATAACTTTTTTGAGTTGGGTGGCAATTCGTTAAGTCTGATGAGGCTCGTTCAAGCCGTTTACGATGAAACGGGCATCGAGATACCGCTGAACCGCCAGTTCCACAATTTAACAGTTGAAGCCATGGCTTTCGGAGAGGGGGATCTGGGCCTGGATAAAGGGGGAGACTCCTTCATTAAGCTGAATAAAGCAGGAGATCTGAACGTGTTCTGCTTCCCTCCGGGCAGCGGCTTCGGCATCGGTTACCGAGAGCTCGCAAGCAGGCTCGACGGCCAATTCGTGCTCTACGGCATTGATTTTATCGACGATGCCGTCGATTACGAGGTCATGCTGAACCGTTATGTGGACGAGATCGTCCGCATCCAGCCGGAAGGACCTTACGTGCTGCTCGGCTACTGCTTCGGAGGCAACCTGACGTTCGAGGTAGCCAAAACGATGGAGAAAAGAGGGTATTCCGTAACGGACGTGCTCATGGTGGACTCGTGGATTAAGGACACGCTGACGCCTTCCGAAACGTCGGAGAAAGAGCTTGAAGAAACGCTTGCCGATTTCGACGAAGAAGAGAAGGAATTAATGAGCAACCCGCTCGTGCGGGAGCGGGTTCATCGGAAGGTCAAAGCGACCTTGGCGTACGAAGCGCAGCTTATTAATTCCGGCACGATCCCGGCCCGGATTTACGAACTGATTGCGAAGGACAGCGAAGCGTTCCGCCTGGAGCACCAATCGCCTTCCTGGCGGGGGGCAACGACGCAAGCTTACGCCGATTACCGGCTGGAGGGCGCGCACGAGGAATTGCTGGAACTCGCGCGCGTGGAAGAAACGGCCGTCGTCATCCGGGACATCTTAGAGCAAGTCAAGCGGCAGATCGAAGCGGAGGCTGGGGTACTGCATGGAAGCTGACCGCCAGCCGTCTGTTCTAGAACAAGGCACAGCGGCGCCCTCCAAGCGCCAAACCGCTTACGCCGCCTGGAAAGCGTTCCGCTGGCTGATGTCCTATGTAAGCCGTCACAAAGGCTGGATGATCGTCGGTATCTTGTCCGCGATTGCCGCCGCCGTTATTGAGATATGGATGGGAAGTTTGATCGAGCAGCTGACCACCCAGGCCGAGAAGGGGGCGGGGCCAATCGTTCTGCAAATCGTGTACACGGTCTTTGTGGTCATCTTGATCGGTGTGCCGGCGAAGTTTTTCATGAGCTTCGGCGTGGAGCGAAGCAGCGCCTCTGCGGTGCAGGATATCCGCAACCATGTCATGCGTCATATCGGCAAACTCCCGGTCTCCTACTTGGAAAAGCAGCACTCCGGCGACGTATTGTCGCGGATCAACAACGACCTGCAGCTGATCCAGCAGTTTATGATTCGGGACCTCGCCCAGTGGTTTTATCATCCGCTGGTGTTCATCGGCTGTTTCGCTTATTTGATCTACCTCCAATGGGAGCTGATGCTGTACAGCCTGCTGTTATTTCCCGTAGCGCTGCTGGTTTCCCAATGGATCGGCAAGCAGTTGGAGCGGTTGACGGAGGAAGCCCAGGCGAACATGGGCCGAATGAACGTCAACCTCCAGGATACGCTTGGGGGTATGCCTATTGTAAAAAGCTACCTGCTATCCGGCATGTTATCTCGCTCCTACCAAGTGCTGCTGCAATTGACGGCCCAAAAAAAGCTGGCCGTGAAAAAGCGGGAAGCCTGGGTCAACCCGCTGCTTTCCACGCTGATGATCAGCCCGATCATTTTCGCCGTCAGTTACGGAAGCTATTTGATCTACAAAGGGCAGCTAGGCGCGGGAGAGCTGATCGCCTTCCTGTACTTGCTGAATCTGTGTCTGGAGCCACTGGAGCATATTCCCGAGCTCATCACGCGGACGTTCGAAATGGCCGGTGCCCTGAGAAGGGTCTCCGAAATCGTCGAGCAGCCGACCGAAACGGAAAATGGCCGTTCGCTTTCGAAAGCGAGCGCCGCCCCCATCGAGTTTCAGAACGTAACCTTCGGGTATGAGGAGAGCTCTCCGATCCTGCGGAATGTTAGCTTCTCGGTGCCGGAAGGGAGGACGATCGCGCTTGTCGGAGCGAGCGGTGGAGGGAAGAGCACGGTGTTTAAGCTTGTATGCGGATTTTATCCGCTTCCGGAGGACCAGGGCGAGATCCGCGTGTTCGGCAGCCTGATCCACGGCGCCGATCCGGAGCAGCTTCGGTCGCATTTTTCCGTGGTAACCCAGGATTCATATTTGTTTAGCGGCACGATCGCTGAAAATATCGGCTACGGGCGGGAAGTAGCGTCGATGGACGAGATTATCGAAGCCGCCAAAGCCGCTCAGGCGCATTCCTTCATTATGCAGCTTCCCGACGGCTACCAGACGTATGTCGGAGAGCGCGGAGGCCTTTTGTCCGGCGGGCAGCGCCAGCGCATTGCAATGGCCCGGGCTTTTCTTAAGGATGCTCCCGTTCTGCTGCTGGACGAGCCAACGTCGGCTCTTGATCCGGAGTCGGAAAGCGCGGTTCAGGAAGCGCTGGGCGTATTGATGAAGCAGAGAACGACGATGGTTATTGCCCACCGGCTTTCTACAGTACAAAACGCCGACGAAATTTGGGTCATGGAACAGGGGAGTATTGTTGAAAAGGGCACTCATGAACAATTGCTGAAGATGAAGGGACTGTACGCCCAGTCGTACTATCAGGAATTTACCGAGTCTGCCGAACGCAGGGAGGTGGCGTACACATGAAAAAGGGCGGATGGCTCTCGCAAGTGAAAGAACTCGGCTACTTGCTGATGTTTATGAACCGCAAGCGCAAAACCCAGTACGCCATTGGCCTGGCCGTGACGGCGCTCACCCAGACATTGTTCCTGATCGCCTTCAGCTTGGTCGTACATAACTTGGTTGATTTCGCCGTGTCCCGAGATACGTCCCTGATGGTGGAAGCCTTTATTATTTTGGGCGCGGCCTTGTTCCTGGAAAATGTGATTTCTCCCTGGTTCATTTACTTATACCAGCGCAGTGTCGAGTTGACTGTGCTGAATATCCGCGAACGTCTTTATGACAAGCTGTGCCGGGTGCGGCCGAGATTCCTGGAGCAGACGCACCATGGGGATTTGCTGTCGCGGGTGAACAACGACGTAACGACCGTTGAGTTTACATTCTCGCAGGTTTACTTCGTTTTGCTGCTTCAAGTTGTCTTTTGCATCGGCTCCATTGTCTCCATGGTGTTGATCGATTGGCGGTTTGCCGGCGTATCCTTCGTCATTCTGCTGCTGTCCTCCGTGGTCAGCCTGAAATTTGCGCGGGATATTCGCACCTTGTCCGAACAAGGCTTGCAAACGCTCGGTAAAATGACCGAAAAATTCAAAGATTTTATGGGCGGCATTCAAATTGTGAAGCTGTTCCGCATCCGCACGATTTACGGCCAGTACGAGGCGTTGAACGAACAAATGACGCAGACGCTTCGGCAAACCGCGCAGAAGAACGGCATGCAGGCTGCGGTGAATCATTTTATCAGCTACGTCACGTTCTGCGGCATCATCGTCATCGGCAGTCTTCTTTATGCCTACGGACTGATGGGAATGGGAAGCGTCGCTGCCCTGGCAGTTCTGCAAGTGAATCTGACGCACGCCTTGTTGAACTTGGGGATGGTTCTGTCGATGACCCAAAATTCGATCGCGGGCGCTCACCGGATTCAAGAGGTACTAAGAGAGGAAGAGGAACCGGAGCGTTTGGGATCTCCTCACAGCGAGCTCGTGTCGGAGGCTGCGGTGGAGTTTCGCGATGTGGAATTTTCCTATCAGGCGGATAAAAAGGTGCTTGTCGACATCTCCATGCAGGTGTTTCCCGGCCAGGTCGCCGCTATCGTGGGGGCCAGCGGCAGCGGCAAAAGTACGCTGATCAAGCTGCTGCTCGGCTTTTATCCTGTGGACAGCGGAGAAATCCTGCTCCAAGGCAAACCGTTCGGCCATTACACGCTGGACGAAATCCGCAGGCAGATTGCATACGTTCCGCAGGAGCCGTTCTTGTTTACCGGCACGATTGAGGAAAACATCCGCTACGGCAACCCGGATGCAACGGATGAAGAAGTGATCGAAGCGGCCAAAGCGGCGTACGCTCACCATTTCATTCAGGAACTTCCTGAACAGTATAAAACGCCGGCGGGAGAGAGAGGAGCGTCGTTGTCGGGCGGACAAAGGCAGCGAATTGCGATCGCCCGGGCGATTCTCAAAAACGCCCCGATTCTGCTGCTGGACGAAGCGACTTCCGCGCTGGATAACGAATCCCAGCATTGGGTACAGCAGGCCCTGAACGTATTGATGAAGGGGCGCACCACCATTCTGATCGCCCACCGTCTCAGCACCGTGGAACATGCGGATTTGATTACCGTCATGAACCAAGGGACGGTCGTCGAGCGGGGCCGCCATCAGGACCTGCTGGCGCTCGGGGGTTATTACGCCCGGCTGTACGGCTAGACCCGCTTTACGGCGGGCGGCTTCCTGCTTGCGAATGCGACAGAGTCTTTTAGTAATCCAAGGTATGACTTTATAACCGGTAGTTACCAGAAAACGCAGACACGAAAAAGGGGACAGAGTCCGAAGGAGCCGTTCCGGGAATGGCCGCGCGGTTCTTCTAAGAGTGACTAAGTGACATCTAGGTACAAAGCCTATCTATAAAGAATCTCTAAACCGGGAGTGTGTCGATGTGAGAGAGAATACCAACGAGCAATATGGATTAACGCAAGCCCAGCGCCGAATATGGTTCATGGAAATTATGAATCCGGGAACGTCCATCACGATGCTTTCCGCGACCTACCAGATTACGGGCGAGATCAACACACAGCTTCTGGAGCAAGCGGCGGCAGAGATCGTCAAAACCTATGACGTTTTCCGAATCCGCATTAGCGGGGATTTGCAAAATCCAACGCAGTGGTTCGAAGAGCCGGAGAATGTCCAAGCTAGGATAAGCCGCCTCGAAATAGGCACAACCGAACAATTCTATGCTTGGGTGAAAGAAGTAAGCGAAAAACCGGCCAGCGTGTTCGACGAACACCTCTACCAATTTACGATTATCCATTTTGCGAACGGCCAAGTATGGCTCAATTTGACGGTAAATCATATTATCGCCGACGGCTTGTCCGTCAATGCTTTGCTGCATGCGGTGATGGAAAAATACCTGGAACTGCGCAAAGGCATCTCCAGCAGTTACCAGGCCCCTACCTATCTGGATTATATTTCCGCGGAGCGTGAATATGAGCAATCGCAGCGTTATCAAAAAGGCAAGGAATACTGGCTGACGAAGTACAACACTTTGCCTGAAACGACCGGCATTAAATCGTATCCGCCATTCTCGATCGGCAGCGAATCCAATAAACTGGCCATCACTTTGGACGGTTCCCGATATGAACGCATTCTGGCCTTCAGCGAACAATATCAGGTCAGCTTATATACGTTATTTCTGTCCGCCATGTACGCCTTATTGTACAAGCTGACCGACAGCACCGATGTTCCGGTCGGCACGGTTTTCGCCAATCGCACCAGCAAGAAGGAAAAAGAAACGATCGGCATGTTCGTCAGCACCGTGGCTACGCGGATTCGTCTGAATCCAGACGGGCACGTGCTTTCCTTGATCCAAACGGTTTCCAAGGAAAATACGGCGGATCTGCGGTATCAGAAATACCCTTATAACCAATTGATCCAGGATTTACGCGAACAACACGGCCGCAACGATCTTTCGGGGCTGTTCCGCACGTCTCTGGAATATCTGCCTTTGAAAATCGTGGAGTACGAAGAAATCAAGGTACGCCTGGAGGCTCACTTCGCTAGGCACGAGATGGACGATTTGCTGCTGCGCTTCGACCATATGCTGAATGAAGGCCATGTAATTCTCCATGCTTCCTATCGTACCGGCCTGTTCGAGACGGCCGAGATTGATCGGATTATGGAACAGTATGTAACCGTTCTGGACCAGTTTCTTCAGACTCCCGAACTGCCGGTACGCGAGATTTCTCTGCTGAGCGATGAGGAGAGACACCGCATTCTCAACGTTTTTAACCCGCCGGTGGCAGGGCTGAGCGAGGGAGAAGCGTTTCATCGGTATGTTGAAAAGTTTGCCCGGGAAATTCCGGATCATCCGGCAGTCGTCTACATGGACAAACAGCTGACCTACGGCGAATTGAACGAACGCGCCGAGCGGCTGGCTTCTCTCCTTCGCGAACAGGGCGTGGGAAGGGAGACGATTACGGGGATCTGGGCGGAGCGTTCGGTGGAACTGCTGGTCGGGGTGCTCGCCGTTTGGAAAGCCGGCGGAGCCTATGTACCGCTGGACCCCGATTATCCGGCGGAGCGGATTGAGTACATGCTCAGCGATAGCGATGCATCGGTGCTACTTACGCAGCGTCATCTGTTGGAGCGGGCCAGAGGTTGGTTGGCCGATGACCGGCTGAAGCTTCAAGCTGTCTATGCCATGGACGATGAACAGATTTATAACGGGGATGCCTTAACCGTGGAATTTGAATCTGCCGACAGCGCCCCGCAAGACTTGGCTTATGTGATTTACACCTCGGGTACGACGGGACGCCCGAAAGGCGTCATGATCGAGCACGGTAGTCTCGTGAATACGGCAGATGCGTACCGTCGCGAGTACCGGTTGGATCAGTTTCCGGTGCGGCTGCTCCAGCTGGCCAGCTTCTCGTTTGACGTGTTCGTCGGAGACATCGCGCGAACGCTGTATAACGGAGGCACGATGGTGATTGTGCCGAAGGATGACCGGATTGATCCGAACCTCTTATACGGCTGGATTCGGGACCAAAACATTACGGTATTCGAATCGACGCCTGCGCTCATCCTGCCGTTCATGCAGCATATTTATGAAGAAGGGCTGGACGTTAGCTCCATGCAGTTGCTGATTACCAGCTCGGATGCTTGCAGTGTCACCGATTACCGATTGCTGCAGGAAAGATTCGGCGGACAATTCCGCATCATCAACAGCTATGGCGTTACCGAAGCGGCCATTGACAGCAGCTTTTACGGTGAGCCGCTGGATAAGCTGCCGCCGTCGGGGCATGTGCCGATCGGCAAAGCTTGGCTGAACGCCCGGTTTTACATTGTCGATGCCGCGTTAAAGCCAGTTCCTGTAGGGGTTCCGGGCGAGCTTGTCATCGGCGGCGCCGGGGTGGCGCGCGGGTACTGGAACCGTCCGGACCTAACCGCCGAGAAGTTTGCGGACAGCCCGTTTGTGCCGGGCGAACGTCTGTACCGGACAGGCGATTTGGCCCGCTGGCTGGAAGACGGCAACGTCGACTTCATCGGCCGGATCGACTATCAAGTGAAAATTCGCGGGTTCCGGATCGAACTCGGCGAAATTGAAACGGCCCTGCTGCGTTTCCCGGGCGTCAAGCAGGCTGTGGTGACCGATCGTACGGATGAGCAGGGGCAAAAGTATTTGTGCGGCTACGTCGCGGCGGATGCTTCCTTGCAGCTGAGCGATCTGCTGTCCCAATTGAAGCAAGAGCTGCCGGCCCATATGGTCCCGGCCCGGCTGGTGTCTCTTGATAAGCTTCCGCTCACGCCGAACGGCAAAATTGACCGTAAAGCGCTGCCTGAACCGACCGGAGAAGTAGAAGCAGGCCGTGAGTATGTGGCACCTCGCACAACGCTGGAAACAAGACTTGCTCTCATTTGGCAGCAGGTGCTGGGTATTGCGCGAGTTGGAGTCCAAGACGATTTCTTTGACTTGGGTGGTCATTCCTTGCGGGCCTCCACGCTGGTTTCCAAGATTAGGAAAGAGTTGCAAGTCGAGGTTTCGCTGCGGGAAGTTTTCCGCTACACCACGATCGAACAGCTAGCCCAAAGAATCGGCGGTTTAAGGCAGCAGGAGACGTATGAGATTACAAAGGCGGCTGAGGCCGAGTACTATCCGGTTTCATCCGAGCAAAAGCGTCTGTACGTCCTGCGCCAGCTTGACGGGGCCGAGCGCAGCTACAATATGTCGGCGGCGCTTCTTCTCGAAGGCAAGCTGGACCGCACGCGCGTCGAGCACGCGTTCCGGGCGCTGATTCAGCGCCATGAGACGCTGCGTACCGGGATCGAGCAGGTTCAAGGCGAGCTTGTCCAGCGCATCTATGACGAGGTGGAGTTTGCTGTAGATTATTTCCAGGCGAGCGAGCGGGAAGTGGAGCAAGTGGTGGAAGCTTACTATCACCCGTTTGATCTGACCAAGCCGCCACTTCTCCGCATCGGCCTGATCGAAGTCGCCGAGGATCGCCACATTCTACTGTTCGATATGCACCATATCGTCTCGGACGGCATTTCGACAGCGCTGCTCTTCGACGAGTTCAGCCGCCTGTATCGGGGCGAGGAGCTGGCCCCGCTGCGCATTCAATACAAAGATTATGCCGTTTGGCAGCATTCCGAAGCTTACGGGCAGATGCTCCAGCCGCAGAAGGAGTATTGGCTGGAACAGCTGTCGGGCGAGCTGCCGGTCTTGGAGCTGCCGACGGACTTCCCGCGGCCTGCGGTGCAAAGCTTTGACGGCCGAACCGTGAAGTTTTATATCGAGAAAGATCGGACGGAGAAGCTGAAAGAGCTGGCGGCACGGACAGGGACGACCCTGTACATGGTGCTGCTGTCGGCTTACACCATCCTTATGCATAAATATTCGGGTCAGGAAGATCTGATCGTAGGAACGCCGATTGCAGGAAGAACGCAGGAAGAAGTGCAGCCGATCGTAGGGATGTTTATCAACACGCTGGCCATTCGCAGCCGTCCGGAGCGTTCCAAGCCGTACCTTACGTACCTGGAAGAAATCAAGGACATCACGCTCGGGGCTTTCGAACACCAAAATTATTTGTTCGAAGACTTGGTAGAAAGTCTTCACATTCCGCGCGCGACCGGCCGGAATCCGCTCTTTGACACGTTCTTCTCCCTACAAAATACGGAGAACGAGCAAATTGTCATCGAGGGGCTGGAGCAATCGTTTTATCCACTAGAGAACCAAACATCCAAGTTCGAGCTGCTCCTGGATATTTCGGAGCTGGACGGTCAGCTCGAATGCCGGTTGGAGTACGCTACGGCTCTGTATAAACAAGAGACCGCGGAGCGGTTCGCCAGACATTATGACAAGCTGCTCGAAACCATCGCAGCAGCGCCGGACGAGGATATTGCCTCGCTGGAAATGCTCACGGAGGAGGAAATCCGCGAGCTGGTGCGCGGTTTCAACGATTCGGAGGCGGACTACCCGCGGCAGCAGACGATTCACGGCTTGTTCGAAGAGCAGGCGGAGCTTTACCCGGACAACGTGGCCGCCATCATGAACGAGCGGCAGCTGACCTACCGCGAGCTGAACGAGCGATCCAACCGCCTTGCGCGGAAGCTGCGGGAGACGGGAGTAGAAGCGGACCAGCTGGTAGCGATTCTGGCCGAACGCTCGCTCGATATGGTTGTCGGCATTCTGGCGATTCTCAAAGCGGGCGGAGCATACGTGCCTGTCGATCCCGACTACCCGGAGGAGCGCATCCGCTTCATGATCGAGGATTCGGGCGCGCCGTTATTGCTGATTCAAAAGCATCTGCACGAGAAGACCGACTTTGCAGGAACGCGCCTTGAATTGGACGATTTCGTTTGGCGCGACAGAGGGGCGGACTCCGCCGATGCGCTGGACGCTTCGAACCTGGAGCCGATTTCCGGGCCGGGCAACCTGGCTTATGTCATCTACACGTCGGGAACGACCGGCAGACCGAAAGGAACGCTGATCGAGCATAAGAACGTCGTGCGCCTCCTGTTCAACGACAAGAACCTGTTTGACTTCGGGCCATCCGACACGTGGACGCTGTTCCACTCGTTCTGCTTCGATTTCTCCGTCTGGGAAATGTACGGAGCGCTGCTGTATGGAGGCAAGCTGGTCATCGTACCGCCACTCACGGCGAAAAATCCGGCCGATTTCCTGGCGCTGCTGGGCCGCGAACAGGTCACGATTTTGAACCAGACGCCAACGTACTTCTACCAGCTGCTGCGTGAGGTCTTGGCGGACCATCCGTACGATCTGCGGATTCGCAACGTCATCTTCGGGGGCGAAGCGCTGAGTCCGCTGCTGCTCAAGGGCTTCAAGACGAAGTACCCGGAGACGAAGCTGATTAATATGTACGGCATTACCGAGACGACGGTTCACGTTACGTATAAGGAAATTACGTGGGTCGAGATTGAGGCGGCGAAGAGCAATATCGGCAAGCCGATCCCGACGCTGAGCGTATACGTCCTTGATGAAAACCGCCGCCCTGTGCCGATCGGCGTAGCGGGCGAAATGTACGTGGCCGGGGAAGGCCTTGCGAGAGGATACCTGAACCGTCCGGATCTGACGGCGGAGAAGTTCGTCGATTCCCCGTTTGCGGAGGGGGGGAAACTGTACCGCTCGGGCGACTTGGCGGCTTGGCTGCCGGACGGCAACATCGAATACCTGGGCCGGATCGATCATCAAGTGAAAATCCGCGGCTACCGGATCGAGCTGGACGAAATCGAGACGCAGCTGCTGAACGTCGAGGGCGTGGAAGAAGCGGTGGTGCTAGCCCGTCAGGACGGCGGGGGCGAGAAGGCGCTTGTCGCCTACTTTGTGGCGGACCGGACGCTGACGATCAGCGAAATGAGAACCTCGCTGGCCCAGGAAATGCCGGGGTACATGATCCCGTCGTACTTCGTGCAGCTGGAGCGCATGCCGCTGACGTCCAACGGAAAAGTGGACCGCAAAGCGCTGCCGGAGCCGCAAGGCGGCTTGCAAACGGGCGTCGAATACGTAGCGCCGCGTAACCGGACGGAGTCCCAGCTTGTGAAGATCTGGGAGGAAGTGCTGGGCTACTCCGGCATTGGAGTCCTGGACAATTTCTTCGAGCTCGGAGGCCACTCCTTGCGGGCGACGAACCTTGTCAGCAAGATTCAGAAGGAAATGAACGTCGAACTTCCGCTGCGCGATGTGTTCCGCTATACGACGATAGAGTCGATGGCCGGGGCTATTGCCAGCTTGGAAGAAACGCGGCACAGCTCGATTCCGAAAGCGGAAGAGAAAGCGTACTATCCGGTTTCCTCCGCGCAAAAAAGGCTGTACGTCCTACACCAGCTGGATGGCTCGGAGCTGAATTACAACCTCCCGAGTGCCTTGCAGTTGGAAGGGGCTTTGAACGAGGCCAAAGTGGAAAAGGCGCTGACAACTTTGGTGGCCCGGCATGATATGCTGCGCACCGGTTTTGAAATCGTGAATGGGGAGCCGGTTCAGCGTATTCATCCGCTCGTAGCTTTCAAGGTCGAGAAGCTTCAAGCAAGCGAAGATCAGGTTGCGGCCATTCTTGAAGGCTTCATTCAGCCTTTTGACTTGACCCAGCCGCCTTTGCTGCGCGCCCTGCTGATCGAACTGGAGAAAGAGAAATTCCTGCTCGCGCTGGATATTCATCATATTGGTTCCGACGGCCTTTCCATGGACGTGCTGCTGCGCGAATTCGTGCGGCTTTACAATGGGGAAGAATTGCCGGAGCTGCGGATTCAATATAAGGATTACGCCGTTTGGCAGCAATCCGAGGAGCAGCGCCAGCGCATCAAACGGCAGGAGGAATACTGGTGCGGGGTATTCAGCTCCGAGCTTCCGGTTCTTGAGCTGCCTCTCGACTTCTCCCGCCCGGCCGTCCAGCAGTTTGACGGTCAAACGCTCACGTTTACGCTGGATGCGGAGAAAAGCGAAGCTCTCAAACGGCTTGCCGGCGATTCGGGGGCGACGCTGTATATGCTTCTGCTGGCTGCGTACTCCGTATTGCTTCATAAATACGCGGGACAAGAAGATATAGTGGTCGGCACTCCGATTGCCGCCCGTTCTCACGCCGACCTGCAGCCGATTATCGGCATGTTCGTCAATACGCTGGCCCTTCGCTTGGGTCCGGCGGCGGAGCGGACGTTCCTGGATTACTTGCAGGAAGTGAAGGAAACGACGCTTGGAGCCTACGAGCACCAGGACTATCCGTTCGAGGAGCTGGTGGAAGCTCTTCAGGTGAGCCGGGATTTAAGCCGGAATCCTCTGTTTGACACCATGTTTTCTTTGCAAAAACACGAAAGCTTGGATTTAACCCTGGAAGGCTTGCAATGGTCGCTGTTCGACATCGAGGAAAAGACGGCAAAGTTTGATCTTAGCCTTGATATCGTGGAAGCCGATAACGAGCTGGTTTGCAAGATCGAGTACGCTACCTCGTTGTTTAGACAGGAAACGATGGTACGGCTGGCGGGTCATTACGAGCAGCTATTGGCGTCGATCCTGGCTCAGCCGGGTGCGCGGATTTCGGATTTGGATATCTTGACGGACAGCGAAAAGCATGATTTGCTGATCGGGTTTGACGTGTCGTCTTCGGCTCTTGCGAAGCAACACGCCGCAGAGGGTACAGGTTTGGAAGCGGATGAGTCGTGGAGAGAGAGAACGTTCCACGAGTTGTTTGAGGAGCAGGCGGAACGCACTCCGGGAGCGCTGGCGGTTGTCTACGAAGACAGCAAGCTGACGTATGAGGAGCTGAACGCCAAAGCGAATCGTCTGGCGTATGCACTGCGGGCGCGCGGGGTGAAGCCGGAGCAGGTGGTCGGCATTCTGGCTGGCCGTTCGGCGGAGCTGTTGATCGGGGTGCTCGCCGTATGGAAAGCGGGCGGCGCTTATGTGCCGCTCGACCCGGACTATCCGGCGGAGCGGATCGAGTATATGCTCGCGGACAGCGGGGCGTCGGTGCTGCTCACACAGACCCGCCTGCTGGAGCAGGCGGAAGCTTGGCGCAGCGACGGAGCTCTAGTGCTGCAAACGGTGCTTGCGCTTGACGACGCCGCGACGTACAGCCTCGGAGCGGCGGAAGCGGCTGTGGGCGAAGCAGGCGCAGAGGCGGAGGCTTTGGCGCAAGCGGAAACGGCTGCTGCCGAAACGTCCGCCACGGCAGAAGCCGAGAAGACCGTACTAGCGGCGGATCTCGCATCGAATCCGGCAAATGTGAACAAGCCGCGCGATTTGGCTTACGTCATCTACACCTCCGGTACGACGGGCAAGCCGAAGGGCGTGATGATCGAGCACCGAAGCCTGGTGAACATGGCGGCGGGCTACCGGCGGGAATACCGCCTGGATCAGTTCCCGATCCGGCTGCTGCAGCTCGCCAGCTTCTCGTTCGACGTGTTCGTCGGCGACATTGCGCGGACGCTGTACAACGGCGGCACCATGGTCATCGTGCCGAAGGACGACCGGATTGATCCAACCCGCCTCTACGGCTGGATTCGCGACTACGCCGTGACGGTGTTCGAATCGACTCCGGCGCTGATCGTGCCGTTCATGGAGCATGTGCATGCCGAGGGTCTGGACCTCAGCTCGATGCAGCTGCTGATCACAAGCTCGGATGCGTGCAGCGTAGCGGATTACCGCACCTTGCAGGAGCGCTTCGGCTCGCAGTTCCGTATTATTAACAGCTACGGCGTAACGGAAGCGGCGATTGACTCCAGCTTCTATGACGAGCCGCTGGAGAAGCTGCCGAAGACGGGCAGCGTGCCGATCGGGAAAGCGTGGCTGAACGCCAAGTTCTACATCGTGGATGCGAATCTGAAGCCGGTGCCGATCGGGGTGTTGGGCGAGCTGGTTATCGGCGGAGCGGGTGTGGCCCGCGGTTACTTGAACCGCCCGGATTTGACGGCGGAGAAATTCGTAGACAGCCCGTTCGCCGCTGGGGAGCGGCTGTACCGGACGGGCGACCTGGCGCGCTGGATGCCGGACGGCAACGTGGACTTCATCGGCCGGATCGACAACCAGGTGAAAATTCGCGGCTATCGGATCGAGCTTGGTGAGATTGAAGCGGCCATGAAAAATTTTGCCGGCGTGCGTCAAGCGCTTGTCATCGACCGGACGGACGAGCGGGGGCAGAAATATTTGTGCGGGTATGTCGTAGCGGATTCCAGCTTCGATCTGGAAGGGCTTGTGGCCCATCTGGACGCCGCGCTGCCTTCCCATATGGTGCCTTCGCGCATCATGTGCCTGGATCAAATGCCGCTTACGCCGAACGGGAAGATCGACCGTAAAGCGCTGCCTGTACCGGAAGGAAGCATTCGTGCCGAGGCTGCATACACGGCGCCTCGTACTCCTGCCGAGCAAGCACTTGCGTCGGTCTGGCAGTCGGTGCTGGGCGTGGATCAGGTCGGCACGATGGACAATTTCTTTGCGCTCGGCGGCGATTCGATCAAGGCCTTGCAGGTATCGTCCCGTCTTTTGCAAACGGGGTACAAGCTGGTCATGAAAGATTTGTTCCATTACCCGACGATTTCCGCCCTTAGTTTGCAGCTGCAAACGGCGGAGAGAACGGCAAGCCAGGCCGAAGTGACGGGAGAGGTCATCTTGACCCCGATTCAGCGCTGGTTCTTTGAACAAAATCCGGCCGACGTGCATCACAGCAACCAGGCGTTCATGCAGTTCTCCAAGCAAGGCTTTGACGAAGAAGCTTTACGCCAAGCGGTGCGTCAGCTTGTCGTGCATCACGATGCTCTCCGTACGGTTTACCGCCAAACCGAGAACGGCTATACCGCCTGGAACCGCGGCGCCGGGGAGAACGAAGCGCTGTTCGATCTGGAAGTTGTCGATTTCAAGGGAGTCGGCGACGTGAAAGAAGCGGTAGAGGCTAAGGCGAATGACATTCAAGCGAGCATCGATCTGGAAAACGGTCCGCTGGTGAAGCTCGGCTTGTTCCGCTGCGACGACGGCGACCACCTGCTCATCGCGATCCATCACTTGGTCGTAGACGGCGTATCCTGGCGGATTCTGCTTGAGGATTTTGCTGCCGGCTATGAGCAGGCGCTGCAAGGGCAGCCGATCCGTCTGCCGCTCAAAACGGATTCATTCCAAACGTGGGCGAAACAGCTCGCTGATTATGCGAACGGTCCGGCGATGGAAAGCGAGAGAGAATATTGGCAGCATATCGAGCAATTGACCTATGAGCCGCTTCCGAAAGATTTTGAACAAGGCAGATCCAAGCTGAAGGACAGCGGGCTCGTGACCGTTCGCTGGACGGCGGAGGAAACCGAACAGCTGCTGAAGCAGGCACACCGTGCTTACCATACGGAAATGAACGATTTGCTGCTTGCCGCGCTTGGCCTCGCGGTACAAGCTTGGAGCGGCCGGGAACGCGTGCTCGTGAATCTCGAAGGCCACGGCCGGGAAGATATTTTGCCGGATGTGGACATTACGCGCACGGTAGGCTGGTTTACAAGCCAATTCCCTGTCGTTCTGGAGCCGGGTCACGCCCAGGCGCTCGGTCATCAGGTGAAACAGGTTAAAGAAAGCTTGCGCCGCATTCCGAACAAAGGAATCGGCTACGGCATCCTGCGTTATTTGTCGGCGCCGCGTGACGGCGAGCGCTTCGCTTTGGAGCCGGAGATAAGCTTTAACTATTTGGGGCAGTTCGACCAGGATTACGAAAGCAGCGGCTCGAGGCCGTCTCCGTTCAGCCCGGGCTCCGATTCAAGCCCGAATGCAGTGATGGATTATGTCCTCGATATCAACGGTATGGTGTCGGAAGGAGTGCAGGAACTCACGATCCGTTATGGGGAAACCCAGTATAAACGGGAAACGGTAGAGCGCCTGGGCACCCTGCTTCATTCGAGCTTGCGTGAAGTCATCAGCCATTGCGTATCGAAAGAGCGGCCGGAGCTTACGCCTAGCGACGTACTGCTTCAAGATGTGACGTTGGAGGAACTGGAGCGGCTGGCCGAACATACGGCGGCGCTCGGCGAACTGGAGAATGTATACACCCTGACTCCGCTGCAAAAAGGGATGTTGTTCCACAGCCTGCTGGATACCGATTCGGAAGCTTACTTCGAACAGGTGACCTTCGATCTGTACGGAAGCCTGAATGTCGAAGCCTTCACCCAAGGATTGGATACGCTGGTGCAGCGGAATGAGGCGCTGCGGACCAACTTTATTACCGGCTGGAGAGACGAGCCGATTCAAGTTGTATTCCGCGAGCGGAAGTGTGAAGTGTACTTCGAAGATATTCGCTCGGTAAGCGATGAAGACTCAGAGAAGACGATAGCCGATTTCGTCAGCGCGGATAAAGCGAGCAAGTTCGATTTGGCCCGAGGCTCTCTTATGCGCGTGACAGTTTTGCGCACGGGCGACGAGTCATACCATGTGATCTGGAGTCACCATCACATTTTGATGGACGGCTGGTGCATGTCCTTCATGATCAAGGAAGTGTTCGACACCTATTTCGCGTTCCAGGAGAAGCGAACGCTGGAGCTTCCTCCGGTTACCTCGTACTCCCGGTATATCGAATGGCTGGAAGCTCAAGATGCCGTGAAAGCTTCGCGTTACTGGTCCGAGTATTTGGCGGGTTACGATCAGCAGACCAAGCTGCCCCAGGAGAAAACGCAGCTGAAGCAGGGCGCTTTTGAAACGGCTGAAATCGATGTGGAACTCAGCAAGGAACTGACCGGGCAAATCGAGCGGGTGGCGCGCCAGCAGCAGGTGACGCTCAATACGTTCATGCAGACCGTATGGGGACTGGTTCTGCAGGTATATAACAACAGCGAGGATGTCGTATTCGGCTCCGTCGTATCCGGGCGTCCGGCGGAAATTCCGGGCATCGAAAGCATGATCGGCCTGTTTATTAATACGATCCCGGTCCGTATTCAAGGCAAAGCCGAGGAGACGGTAGCCGATATCTTGAGAAAAACCCAGGATCAAGCGCTGGCATCGGGAGCTTACGAAACGTTCCCGCTGTTCGAAATTCAGTCGCTGAGCGAGCAAAAGCGCGACTTGATCAACCATATCATGGTCTTTGAAAATTATCCGATGGAAGAACAGATTGAGCAGGTCGTCGGCGGAGATAAAGAAGCGCTGAAAATCGGTAATATCCAGTCGCCGGAGCAAACGAACTACGACCTGGACATTACCGTCATTCCGGAAGAGCATATTTTGCTGCGGTTTACGTACAATGCGCTGACGTTCAGAGAGGAAGACATCAGGCTGATCCACGGTCATTTTGCCCGGGCACTGGAGAAGGTTGCGGCTAACCCGAACATCCGCGTGAATCAGTTGGGGCTTTTGACGTCGGCGGAAAAAGAGCAAATTCTTGGCGTGTTTAACCCGGCGCAGCCGGAAGCGGCTCCTGCGGCCGCGTTCCACCGGCTGTTCGAGGAACAGGCGGAGCACACGCCGAAAGCGGCGGCCGTCGTGTACGAGAACGAGCGGCTGACGTATGCGGAGCTGAACGAGCGGGCGAACCGCTTGGCGGCTACGCTGCGTGCAAGCGGCATCGGCCGGGAGACGATCGTCGGCATTCTCGCCGAGCGTTCGGTGGACTTGCTGGTGGCCGTGCTGGCCGTCTGGAAAGCGGGCGGGGCGTATGTGCCACTCGACCCGGATTACCCGGCGGAGCGCGTGCGGTTCATGCTCGAAGACAGCGGAGCGAAGGTACTGCTGACGCAAACGGCGCTGCGAGAGCGTGCCGAAGCCTGGCTTGGCGAAGAGGAACTGGCGCTGGCGGCGGTGCTGTACCTCGACGACGAAACTTCGTACAGCGAGGAGCGGACGAATGCGCCGATTGTCTCCGGCATGGTCTCCGGCAAGCTGACGGATGCTGTGGACGACGGCGATGAGAGCCATCAGAATGTTGGCACCGACAGCTTCCATGAAGCCCGTCCAGAGGACCTGGCGTACGTGATCTACACGTCGGGAACGACGGGCAAGCCGAAGGGCGTGATGATCGAGCACCGCAGCCTGGTGAACACGGCGGCGGGCTACCGGCGGGAATACCGGTTGGATCAGTTCCCGGTGCGGCTGCTGCAGCTCGCAAGCTTCTCGTTCGACGTGTTCGTGGGAGATATCGCGCGGACGCTGTACAACGGAGGCACGATGGTGATTGTGCCGAAGGACGACCGGATCGATCCGTCTCGTCTGCACCACTGGATTGAGCGGGAGCGGGTCACCATCTTCGAATCGACGCCGGCGCTGATCGTGCCGTTCCTGGAGTACGTGCACGAGCAGCAACTGGATATGAGCTGGATGGAGTTGTTGATCACGAGCTCGGACAGCTGCAGCGTGGCGGATTACCGGACCTTGCAGGAACGCTTCGGCTCGTTGTTCCGGATCATCAACGCATACGGCGTGACGGAAGCGGCGATCGACTCCAGCTTCTACGACGAGGAGCTGGCGAAGCTGCCGCAGACAGGCAATGTGCCGATCGGCAAAGCGTGGCTGAATGCGAAATTCTACATCGTGGACGCGCATCTGAACCCGGTGCCGGTCGG
>NZ_JAAMNR010000018.1:0-24337 GCF_011066115.1 Paenibacillus sp. EKM212P | reverse complement strand
TCCCGGCCGATGCCGCTTGCGCGCAGCGTGGCCGCCAAGCGGTTCGCCCGCTCGTTCAGCTCCGCATACGTCAGCCGCTCGTTCTCATACACGACGGCCGCCGCTTTCGGCGTGTGCTCCGCCTGTTCCTCGAACAGCCGGTGGAACGCCGCCACAGGAGCCGCTTCCGGCTGCGCCGGATTGAACGCGCCGAGAATTTGTTCTTTTTCCTCTGCCGTCAACAAGTTCAGCTCGGCGATCTTCGCATCCGGACGGCTTACAATCGCCGCAAGCAAATGTCCGAAATGAGTCGACAGCCGCCGGATCGTGCTTTCTTTATAAAGAGCCGTTGCGAATTCAAAGCTGCACTCCAGGCCGCCGTTTTCTTCCGTAACATCCACACTCAGGTCGAACTTGGCCGTGCCGTATTCGCTAGGGTACGGGGACAATTTCAGCCCTTCCAACTCAAACTCTTTATCCTCCAAGTTTTGCAGGGAGAACATCGTGTCAAACAGCGGGTTGCGGCTCAAATCCCGGCTGACCTGCACTTTATCAACGAGCTCTTCGAACGGATAATTCTGATGCTCATAAGCGCCTAAGGTCGTTTCTTTCACTTCTTCCAGATACGACAGGAAGGTCTTCTCCGAAGCCGGATAATTGCGGAGCGCCAGCGTATTGACGAACATTCCGATCAATGGCTGCGTGTCTCCGTGCGTTCTGCCCGCAATCGACGTTCCGACGATCAAATCGTCCTGACCTGTGTATTTTTGCAAAAGCACGGTATATGCCGCAAGCAGCACCATATACAGCGTCGTTCCTCTTTGAGCGGCCAGCTGCTTCAAGCCTTCGTTCGTTGCCTCGTCCACGAAGGACGTCAGCGTTTGTCCCTCAAAGCTCTGCACGGCAGGACGCGGATAGTCCGTCGGCATTTCCAGAACCGGCAGCTCGCCCCGGTAACGGTCCAGCCAGTAAGCTTCCTCGCGTTTCAACTGCACTTTTTGCTCGTCCGACTGCTGCCATACCGCATAGTCCTTGTATTGAATGCGCAAAGGCTCTAATGACTCGCCGCCGTACATACGAACGAGTTCCTCGACTAACACGTCCATCGAAACCCCGTCGGAGACGATATGGTGCATGTCGAACATCAGCAAATAACGTTCGGCTGCCAGCTCTACGAGCTCCACCCGCAGCAGCGGAGGCTTCGCCAAGTCGAAAGGCCGGATGAAGGCCTGCACGACTTCGGGCGCTTCTTCCTCGCTCACATGACAGTACTCGACGGCAAAGTCGACGCTCTCGTAAATGCGCTGTACAGCTTCGCCTTGTACGATCTCAAAGCCGGTTCGCAGCGTTTCGTGCCGTGCGATCAGTCCGCGGAAAGCCTTCTCCAGCAGGCTCCGGTCAATCGATCCTTCCAGCAGCAGCACGCCCGGCATGTTGTAGCTCTGATCGGCCCCTTCCAGCTGATTCAGGATAAACAGCCGCTTCTGAGCTGAGGAAAGCGGATAATATACTCTTGCGCCCACCAGCGGAATCGACGAGAACGACTGCTCTTCGATCCGGGAGATGGCGAGAGCCATCTCTTCGATCGTCGAGTAGCGGAATACGTCGCGCAGAGGCAGCTCGACGTTCAGCTCCTGATGCACCTTGCTCACCAGTGTCGTCGCCCGCAGGGAATGGCCGCCCAGGTCGAAGAAGTTGTCATGAACCCCGATGTGCTCCAGTCCGAGCACGCTTTTCCAAATTCCCGCCAAGCTGGCTTCCAGCGGAGTCCGAGGCGGAGTACGTTCTTCGCCCGGCTGCAAGCTCTCCTCCGGCGCCGGGAGTGATCGGCGGTCGACCTTGCCGTTCGTCGTCAGCGGGAGCCGCTCCAACTGGATCAGGTACGCCGGAATCATATAGGCCGGCAGTTCCTGGGAAAGTACGCTCTTCAGCTCGGCCGCCGGAAGCTCGCGGTCCGCTTCATAATAGGCGCAAAGCTGCTTCTCGCCGGAGGCGTCTTCCCTCGCGAATACCGTCGCTTTCCGAATTCCCTCCACTTTCTGAAGCTGAGCCTCGATCTCGCCCAACTCAATGCGGAAGCCGCGGATTTTCACTTGGTCGTCGGTCCGTCCCACGTATTCGATCGTGCCGTCCGGCAGCCATTTCGCCAAATCCCCCGTCCGGTACATGCGCTCTCCCAGCACAAACGGATTGTCCACAAATTTCTCCGCCGTCAGCTCCGGCCGGTTATTGTAGCCCCGTACCAAGCCTTCTCCGCCGACGCAAAGCTCCCCGGCCACGCCGATCGGCAGAAGCTTATTCCGGCTGTCGACGATATACACCTTCGTATTACTGATCGGCCGTCCGATGGGTACGGTAACCGCCGACTCATCGACGAAGTCGACCGGAAGGTACGTGGTATAAACCGTGCTTTCCGACGGGCCGTACAGGTGGTTGAGCCTGCCCGGTCCGATATGGGCGAGCGCTTTACGCACATGTCCGACCGACACTCGCTCTCCTCCGAACAAAATCGCCCGGACATCCCGCAGGCAATCGACGTTCACATCTACAAGGACGTTGAAGAAAGCCGTCGTAATCAGCATGACCGAGATGCGCTCACGCTGGATGAGATCCGCCAGCCGGACGATTTCCAGCAAAGTCTCGCGGGGAACCAGCACCAGCCGCGCCCCGTTGGTCAAAGCGCCGAAAATATCGAAAATCGCTCCGTCGAACGAATAGCTCGAAAGCTGGAGGACATGATCCCGTTCGGTGATGTCGATATAATTCGTATTTCGCACGATCCGCACGATGTTGCGGTGCGAAACAAGGTTGCCTTTCGGCTTGCCTGTCGTGCCTGACGTATAGATGACGCAGGCCAGATCCGTCGCTTCGGTGCCCGGATTTAGATTTGTGCCGTCCTCGTGATAGAAGGACTCGTCATCCAGTAAGATCACGGAGTCCGAACCCGCCAGACGCTCGCGCAAGCGGCTTTGCGTCAGCATGACCTGCGCTCCCGAATCCTCAATCAAGAAACGGATACGCTCCTCGGGATATTCCGGGTCAATCGGTACGTAAGCCGCTCCGGCTTTGTGTGCCGCCAGCATGCCCACCACCATTTCGATGGAACGCTCAGCCATAATGGCGACCAGACGGCCTTTGGATATCCCGTGGCTACGCAAGGTACGGGCAAGGCGGTTGACGCGTTCGTTCAGCTCGCGGTAGGTCAGCTCTTGCTCATTCAAGGAGATGGCGGCTGCATCCGGGATGCGCTCCGCCTGCTCTTCGAACAATTGAATGAGCGTCTTCCCGCGCGGAAATTCCGTGGTGGTGTCGTTAAAACGTCCGAGAAGGTCGGCCTTTTCCGCCTCCGTCACAAGTTCCAGCTCGCCCACGGTAATTTCCGGGTTATCCGTCACCTGCTCCAGCAGATGGACGAGATGCCCCTTGAGCAACTCGATGCTGTCTTTATCGAACACTTCGGCGTTAAAGTCGAATCGAATTTCGATCTCGACTCCCGGCACCACGGTCACGTTGAAGTTATAGTTCGTCTGCTCCTCCATCTGAACGTCAGCGATCGTCAGGTCGCCGTGCTGCTGGTCGCCCGCCTGCTCCATCTGCTCGTCCACCGGATAGTTCTCAAAAGCGATGATATGGTTGATCAGGTTCTGCTTTTGCACGCTGCGGGCTTGAATTTCATACAGCGGATAGTAATCATAACGCCCGGACTCCAGCGCCCGCTCTTGGAGCTTCGCCATCAGGTCGGCGAACACGGTGTCCGCTTCGCTCGTGACGCGGACCGGCACCGTATTGATGAACAGCCCAATCATGGACTCGATGCCCGGGATTTCCGCCGGTCTTCCGGCCACGACGCTGCCGAATACGGCATCGTTTGTTCCGTTATATTTTTGCAGCATCACGCCCCAAGCGGCTTGCAGCAACGTATTGACCGTAACCAGGCGCTGTTTCGCCACCCGGTCCATCCGCTCGCTCAAGTCCTTGCCCAGCTCGGCGGTGACGTGATCAGCCGTAAATCTGCCGTTTGGCGCCGGTTCCTTTTGTCCCGGGAGTACGGTTTGCCCTTCATAACCTGCCAGGAATGCCGTCCAATAGCCGGATGCCGCCTGATCGTCCTGTTTCTCCAACCATTCGATATAAGCGCCATAATCCGATCCCTTATCTCCCGCCGGCTGCTTGCCGGATGCCAAGGCCGAGTACGTCTCAAACAACTCCTGCGTCAGCTGCGGCAGGCACCAGCCGTCCATCAAAATATGCTGGAAACTCCACAGCACATGATAGCTTTGCTCTTCGGTGCGTAGGATCGTAACCCGAACGAGCGCGTCATGTTCCATGTCGAAGCCGCGAAGCTTGTCATCCTCGGCCTTTTTATCCAAATACGCTTGTTTCTCGTCCGCCTGCAAATGAAGCAGCTCTTCATATTCAAAGCCGACCGGCTTGTCGCGGTATATGATTTGCAGCGGCTCCCCCGCCGGTCCTTTCACAAAATTCGCCCGCAGCACCAGATGACGTTTCGCAAGCTCCATCCAGCTCCTCTCGAAAAGCTGGACGTCGAGCGCTCCCCGCATCGTAAACCGCGTCTGCTCGAAGTAAGCGGCCGTTTGCCGGTCAAGCGCGCTGTGGAACCACATGCCCTTCTGCATCGGCGTAAGCGAGTAAATATTTTCGATTTCCCCGAGATGGCCCGAGCGCTGGGCGATTTGCTCCAATTCCGCGATGGTCAAGCCTTTAAATTGCACGTCGCTCGGCGTCAATTCGGTGTTTTCTTTGCCTGCGCAGTGGGTAATGAGCTCTCGGAGACTTTGCTCAAGCCGCTGAGCGAAGGCTTCCATCGTTTCCTTGCGATACTGCTTCCGGCTGTAGCTGAGATCGAGCGATAAAGCGCCGTCCAGCACCATGCCGTTGATATCCAGCACAAAGCTGCGGGCCTGCCGGTCGCTGGCCGGGCTGCCGCTGGAATAAGAAGATATGCCGATCTCGTCCTGATTGACATCATCGTCGAACTGGCCGAGGTAGTTAAAATTAATTTCCGGCTCTGCGCCCCAAACAAAGCCATCCTCCGATTTGGAGAGATAGCGGCATACGCCGTACCCAAGCCCCTTGTTCGGAATGCGGCGCAAGCTTTCCTTGACCTGTTTAATCTGATAGGCCAAATCCCGGTCGGTTTCCGGCTCCAGGACGACCGGAAACTTGGTCGTAAACCAGCCGACTGTGCGCGTGATGTCGATATCCGTTCCGATCGATTCGCGTCCGTGTCCTTCGAGATTGATCCGCACCCGTTCGTGTCCCGTCCACTTGCGAACAGCTATGCCGAGCGCCGTTACCAAAATATCGTTCATTTCGGTGTTGTAGGCCCGGTGAACCCGCTTCAGCAGCAGCTCCGTTTCTTCGGGAGTCAAACGGACGAACAGCGATTCGCTGTCCTGCTGCGTCGTAACGTCCGCCTCCAGATCCTTCGGCACGGCCGGAACCGCAATTTGTTCCACGGCCTGCCAATAGGCCCGTTCCTTCGCCATCTCCGGGCTTTGCGCGTAAGCGGCCAACTGCTCGGACCAAGTGCGGTACGCATCCGTTTTCGCCGGGAAACGAATTTCCTCGCTTTTGCCGACCTGCTCGTAACCCACAGCGAAATCCTCCATCAAAATGCGCCAAGACACGCCGTCCACCACGGCATGATGAACCGCGAGCAGCAAATGGTCGCCGTCCGCGCACCGGAACAGTCCCGCCTTCACGAGGGGCCCGTTCTCCAGATCGATACCCGCTTGAATGTCCGTTGCCTTCGCTTCCACAGCCTGCGCGGTATTCTCCGCATCCTTGAAGTCGAACACGTCCAGCGTGAACAGCCCGCCTTCCTGAATCGCGCGGTTCCGCGCGCTAAACCCTTGTTCCGTCTTGCGGAACACCATCCGCAAGGCGTCATGATGCTCGGCCAGCTTTTGCAGCACCTGACGTACCGTCTCTTCGTCGAAGCGTTCCTTCCGGTACAGCATCACCGACTGGCTGAAATGATGCGGGTCCGCAAAGGAGCTCTCGAAAAACCAATGCTGAATCGGCGTCAGCGCCGTTTCACCCGTTATTTCGCCTTGATCGATAGTACGTCCGATCGGTTTCACATGCAGGCTGAGCTGTGAGATAGTCGGATATTTGAACAAATCCCGGATTTCCAGCTTGTACCCGGCTTGATGAAGCCGCGAAGATACTTGAATGGACTTGATCGAGTCTCCGCCCAGCTCGAAGAAATGATCCGTTACCCCAACGCGATCGGCGTTCAATACCGCCTGCCACACATCGGCAAGCGTCCGCTCGGCTTCATTGCGGGGAGCTACGTACGCGCCGCCGGTCAGCGCGTTTCCTTCCGGAGCGGGCAAAGCCTTGCGGTCGATTTTGTCGTTCGGCGTGAGCGGCATCCGCGGAAGCTGAACAAAATGCGCTGGAATCATGTAATTCGGCAATTTTTGCGCCAGCGTGCTTCTCAGCTCGCCGAGCGTAAGCGGGCGGCCCGCGACCAGGTAAGCGCACAGTTCTTGCCCGCTTTTGCCTTCCCGCGCGATTACGATCGTCTCCTGCACGGAGTCGATCTTCAGAAGCTGCTCTTCAATCTCGCCGATCTCGATCCGGAATCCACGGATTTTCACCTGATGGTCAATCCGGCCCAAATACTCAATATTTCCGTCCGGCAGCCAGCGGGCCAAGTCGCCCGTCCGGTACAGTCTCTCTCCGGGCTCAAACGGGTGTTCGATGAATTTCTCCGCCGTCAGATCCGGCCGGTTCCAATATCCCCGGGCGAGGCCGACGCCCGCGATGCATAATTCTCCCTCCACTCCGATAGGCGCCAGCTGATTCTGTGCGCCCAGTATATACAAGCGATGATTCCAGATCGGACGTCCGATCGGTATCGCTCTGCGTTCGGTGTCATACGTAGACGCCGCCCACACGGATGTGGCGATCGAGGCTTCCGTCGGACCGTACGCGTTATAGTACTGTACCTTGTCTTTCCACTGCTGCACGAATTCGGCTGAAACGGCGGAGCCCGCCGTGATGAGCCTGCTCAGACTCGGCAGGCGGTCTGAATTCAAATAAGCAGCATAAGTTGGCGGCAAAGTGGCGATCGTAATTGCATGCTCGTTCATGAAACGTTCGAACAGCTGATCATCCAAAACCGTCTCGGTTGACGGTATATATAAGGTCGCCCCGAAATACAGAGCGTTGAACATCTCCCAGCACGACGCATCGAACGATAGGCTGGCGAATTGCAGCACTCGATCCTGTTCGGTCGTGTGAAGCGTATGGGCAAACGTCAGTTTCAGGCTGACCAGCCCGCGATGCTCCAGCATGACCCCTTTGGGTTTGCCCGTCGTACCTGATGTATAGATGACATAAGCCAGATCGTTCGGACCGCTGGCCGGCTCCAGGTTCGAGCCATCGTCGCTGTAGGCCTGCTCGTCATCCAGCGCCACCACGGTCCCTTCGAACGACACCTGCTGCTGCAGCTCCCTTTGAGTCAGCAGCAGCTGCGCGTTCGAGTTCTCCAGAATGTAGCGGATGCGTTCTTCCGGGTATTCCGGGTCGATCGGCACGTAGGCACCGCCAGCTTTCAGAACCGCCAGAATGCCAACGACCGTCTCCAGCGATCTCCTAGCCATCAAGCCTACCAGCTGATTGGGCAGCACGCCGACCGATCGCAGCGTCCGCGCCAGCCGGTTCGCCCGTTCGTTCAGCTCCGCGTACGAAAGCCGCCGCCCCTCAAAGACAACCGCCGTCGCTTCGGGCACCCGCTTCACCTGCTCCTCCACGAGCTGATGAATCGTCCGATCACGGGGATAGTCCTTCTCGGTATCGTTAAAGCTTTGCAGCAATTGAAATTTCTCGTCCCCCGACAGCATGTCCGCCCGCACGATGTCCAGCTCCAACTCGTGAAGCCCCACGGCCAGCAGGCGATTCAGATGGCCGACGACCCGAGTCATGAACTCGGAGTCATATAAGTGCTCGTTATATGACAGCGCTAGCTGTATCGTCCCGCCGGTTAAGCTGAATTCAAAGGAACAATCCGTGACCACGTTTTGCCCGATTTCGTCCAGATGCAGCTCCTTAAGGGATACTAGCGTATGGACGACGGGTATCCCGTCTGCATATTGCAGGTCCAGCTTCTCCGTCATTTTCAAGAACGGAATATGTTGATGCTGAATCGCTTCCGGCAAGGAAGTCCTCAGCTCGCTCAGAAGCGTTTTAAAAGTCGCACCCGCCGAAAGCGAGTTTTTCAAAATGATCGTATGATTAACGGATCGGCGCGTCTCCGTCGGTTTCCGTACAACCGGCATGCCGACCAGAATGTCAGAAGCGCCTGTATATTTATGCAAGAGCGACTGAACACCGGCGAGCAAAATCATAAAAGTGGCCAGCGGAGCGCCCTTGCTCATTTGAAGGACGCGCTGCGCCACTTCCTCCGAAAGCGTCCCGCCGACGGTTGTCATAATGGGCGCCAGGGAGCTTGAAGCTTTGCTGTAAGGCAGCCGCGTCAAGGTATAATCGTCGCTACCGAATTTTTCGTTCCAAAACAACGTTTCTTTTTCAAAAGCCATCTGGATCGTTCCCCTCTCTTCATCGGTAAAAGCAATCAGGCGGAGCATATGCCGCAGCAACGCTCCAGCCTCGCTCCCCGCCTTTTCAAACATGTGACAACAATGTCAATGGCTTTCGCCAGGTCACCGCTTCGCTTGCCCGGTTGATCGCATGCGGCAATCCTCTGCCTAGCAGCTGTCCCGCTCGGCTCCCATGCGTGAAAGACAACAAAGAGCATCGTTCTACGCAAGAGATGCGGCTGCTTCCGGCCCCTCTGCTTCAATATGCTTGCTGCGGACGAGCCGCCCGAAGACGGGCTTTGGTTTAACATTGGGTTTCGGAATTGGATTTGGGGGTGAACAAGGGATGTTCCTCCCATCGATGTAAGGCTTGCTGTAGGATTCCGGCCGGCCAGCAGGAAGTCGGCCGTACCTCCGGATTCGGCACCGGAGCTGCCTTTGTCGAAGCCTATGTTTAAGGGATATTGATACACTCTATGTACGATTTGTATATTCCCCCGCCTGGTGTGGATAAGTAAAGATCCGACTGCGGGGTAGTGAGCTTTTCCTGACGATTAGATGTGACGATGGTGCTGCATGAGGGTGAAAGCGTTATCTTAACATCAGGGCCGCACGGCCCCCGGAAGGCACTTCCGTGCCTCTTGCCGGGGCGGCCACCGGCTTGGCCAAGCTTAGGTCGTTACCAGCAGATCCTGGGTCTCCTGAGAGATCACCTGCTGCATACTGGACTTGATAATGTCGCAGCCGGTGGCCAGATGCTCCATCGAGACGGTCAGCGGAGGCATGATCTTTAGTACGCGGTCTCCTCTGCCGGCTCTTTCAATGATTAGCCCGTTCTCGAAGCTGATCTCCGTCATCCGCTTCGCCCCGGCTTCATCCGTGAAGCCCGAGACGTCAATGCCCCAGATCAGGCCGAGTCCGCGGATGGCGATGGACGGATGCAGAGGCTTGATTTCTTTGTCAAAGAACGAGCGCACAAACTCTTCCTTCTGCTTCACCTGGGCTTCCAGGGCGGCTCTGTCCCGGAACTCGAGAGCGGCCTTGGCGGCCGGCTTATCGATTCCAGAGTGCGAATCAGTCAGGATATTCTCGATATAGCCGAGCGTATCCATTTCTGCGAAAGCCCCGCTCGGGTGCGGCATGAACGTAACTCCGCCCAGAGGAAGCCCCGCCCCTTCCCTCATAGACTTGGAGCTTGTCGCCGACAGGCTGCCGATCGACATGCCGTGGAAGCCGCCCATGAATGCGAATATCCCGGTTCTCTTCTTCGCCTTGCGTGCGAGCTTAAGGGCCGCTTCCACCGCGTTTGTCCCCGTCGGACCGCAGACTTGAAGCTTGTAATCCAGCTTCTTCGGCTCCAGGATCCGCTCCGAGAAGCTCTTGAAGAATTCGCGCTTGGCCATTGTATACATATCCAGACCGTGCATAATCCGGTCGGAGGTCAAGTAATCGAGAACCTGGTCCTTGATATAATCGTTGTTATGACCGTAATTCAGTGCCCCGGCACGTGCAAAAAAATCAATATATGCTCTTCCGTCCTCAGAATATAACAGGTCCCCACCTTCTGACGTCATGGATCAACATATTCTCGGCTGTCATTTTCCACAATTGTCGGTCTCCGCATGCCGGCTTGCTGGGTAGCCAGTGGACTGGTCTCTCGCACACAGCTTGGATAGGTATAAAAACCATCCAATTCTATTTTCTATCATAATTGGAAAGATGACCTAGGTAGAATTATATCAAAATTTCCAATAATGTATAGTAAAACTTCAGTTAAATTTGGTCAACATGGTGTTAATATTTTGCCTAAAAAGAGCGAATGGAGAAGAAACGCTGGGAATGGTTTGCCATCAATCGAGGAATTCGACGCGTGTCGACATTCAGGCGGGGTGCCGGCCGATTTGGGAGATCTTCCCTGTAGACATTCTCTGTCGGTGCTCCGAATCCTTGCGCTTTGCGATAACTTAACATGATTACCTGACGAATTTCTGGAAGCCTGGCTGGAAACGTGACTGGATGTCAGCTGGATACTCTGCTGGAAAATCCGTTGCATACTCGCGTTTAGGTCGGGTGTAACGTTAACTCCAGACGTTCCAATATCGTTCGAATGATCTCGTATGCCCGATCCGCATCCTTCTTGGGGATATATTGGCGCTCTACGGTTTGCGGAATGTGCAATAAATTTTATACTTTCTTCTTGTTTTACTGTAAGCAACATATCTGTAGTCATAATGATGGGAAGCTTATTCTTGGGGTCAGTTGGATGTTTAATGCCTAACTTTTGTGCAATATAGAGGCTTTATCTAGGGGTAATAAAGGAAATTGTTCGCGAATATCAATCTCTTGCTCTGACCACTCCATTTGGTAATGATGTGCCAATTCAAAGTGTTCAGACAGATAATGGTGAAGTCGACCACTTTTCCAACAAAGAATTTGAGTAACTATCCCTATTGAAGGTACATCATGTACAGTCAACCAAGGTTTATATTCCGAAAAGTGGCCTTGACCTCTTCCTTCTTTGATTTTCCGTTGAATAGATGCTATAGAGTTACTTGATCGAATTTTGCTCATTATTCACCTTCTTTTTAGAACTACTAAATCAGAGTAAAGTTCAGTTACCTTTTTCTACTCCTAAAATATATTTTAGTTTTACTTCAAAATACAAATGTAGAATATAACAACTCACAGCCTTATACAATAGCAAAGTAATATTTCTTAGCTATATTTTACTTGGTATCCTATTCATAGGCTACTCGTAGGGTACAGTAGGGTATGAATAAGCTATAATATGGACTATAAGTAGGTATAATTAGTAAGCAGATGGGTCGGGTTAAAACCTATTTGATATTCTCAATAGAGGTGAACTCATGAATACTTTGGGACAGCGATGTAGAAATTTAAGACTACTCCATAAATGGACATAAGAGGAACTTGCTAATAAAATCGGGGTAACCAAACAGGTTGTTTCTAATTGGGAGCAAAATGTAGCACGACCTGAAATTAATCATTTAATATCTTTAACAGAGGTTTTTGATGCTACAACCGATTATTTACTTTGTATTGCTAATCAAATGACGTTCCCCTACTGTGTGGACTCAATTGATTGATACAATTCATTCCGACCTTAATAACGAGAAAATCAAAAAATCCTTTGATCTTTTATCATTTCTAAATTCTGGTTTTCGAATTGAATTAAATGGGCAGGTATTAGAACAAGAAGATTTGAATCTAATCGGTAAAAATATTACCTTTTTAATGGAGCATTTTGTCTCTCCTTTAAAGAAAAGATATAGTAAATAGAAAATTTTAGTACCCATTAGTTCGCTTAAAGAAGTAGCGCCTCACACCTTCTTTTACAATTTAATTAACTTTGTGTTAGCTGAAGTTTTACTTTTAGGGATAGTCTTTCAATATTTCTTTTGCAAGTTTCATTAGTTGCACACTCTGTAAATAGGTCTCTATGTTAAGACCTTGTAATGATTCTTTTACCACCAATCTACATTCTTCATAATCTTCAAATTCATTTCTTATGTAAATTGATTTTAGATCCGTTGGGGTATATCTAATGCTGAGGTTCCAATCGCCTTCTTTCAAAGCTCTTTCAAACCATTTCTCACGTATGGCTCTTGAGCAAGTATAAAAAACTTGCTGAAACAGATACCGTGGGGTGTTCTCGAAACAAAGAAATAAGTTCTAATTCCTGAGCTTCAATGGCTAAATTAAAAATAGTGTTCTTTGATACAGGCGTATCTCCAAAGATTAACCACTCTATATGGGAATTGAAGTTTTCTTTAATTGCTATAATTATATCAAGAGAGGGTCTGTATTTATCTTGCTCCAGCTCACTCAACGTTCCTTGAGAAATTCCAATTATATTTGCAAACTTTATTTGATTTAAGTTGTTTGTTTTCTAATAGTTCGAATTCGTTGGCCTATTGTAGACATAATTACCCTCCTAAGCTAAAAAGATCCCGATATATTATCGGGATCTTTCTTGATGTTTGTAAAATGACTAGTTCCAGACTTTTTTTACTGGTTCCACACTTTTTTTATCACCAGACAAAAGTCATAAAAGCAACTTAAAGCTTATTCTACAGTAACACTTTTCGCCAGGTTACGTGGTTTATCAACATCATGACCCAGTGCAAGAGAAGCGTAGTAAGCCAATAATTGGAGAGATACAACTGAAATTGCAGCAGACAGAATTGGAAGTGTCTTCGGAATGGCAAATACCTGATCCACGGACTTCAGCAACTCAACTGCGTGCTCTTCGTACGTAATCGCAAGAACATCTGCACCACGAGCCTTGACTTCCTTAATGTTGCTCACGGTTTTCTCCAACACGGATTCCTGTGTTACCAAAGCGATAACCGGAATGCCGTCTTCAATCAATGCCAGTGTACCATGCTTCAATTCACCCGCAGCATAAGCCTCGGAATGAATGTAGGAGATTTCCTTAAGCTTCAGGGAGCCTTCCTGTACTACAGCATAGTCCTGACCGCGACCAATAAAGAACAGGTGCTTGTGGCTTGCAATTTGCTCAGCATAGGCTTTGATCGCATCTGCTTTACCCAGCATCTCTTCCACTTGCTCTGGCAGGGATTCCATAGCAGCCAGCACATGAGCTACTTGCTCATCTGTTTGTGTGCCACGCACTTGAGCGAGATACAAACCAAACAGATAGAACGCAATCAACTGTGAAGAATATGCTTTAGTGGAGGCTACGGCAATTTCCGGTCCTGCCAGTGTAACCAACACATCATCTGCATCACGGGCGATGGAGCTACCGACTACGTTTGTAATCGCCAGTACATGAGCGCCATTTGCTTGTGCTTCACGCAGGGCTGCCAACGTGTCAGCAGTTTCACCGGATTGGCTCACCACGATCACCAATGTCTCTGGTGTTACGATAGGTGAACGATAACGATATTCGGAAGCCACATCATTTTCTACCGGTATACGAGCCAGACTTTCAATAACTGTACGACCAATCAAACCAGCATTGTAAGCTGTACCACACGCAACAATTTGAATGTTGCGGATATTTTTAATTTGTTCTTCTGTCAGCTTCAGCTCAGGAAGAACAACTTTTTTAGTATCTTTATCGATACGGCCCAACATTGTATCACGATAAGCCTTAGGCTGCTCGTGAATTTCTTTCAACATGAAATGCTCATAGCCGCCTTTTTCCGCTGTTACAGCATCCCATTCGACATGAATCATTTCCCGAGAAATAAATTGGCCTTCGATTGTCATTAATTCGACAGCATCACTGGTCAAAACAGCCATTTCGCCATCGTTCAAAATAAATACATTGCGTGTATATTTCAGAATAGCCGGAATGTCGGAACCGATAAAGTTCTCGCCTTCTCCCACACCAATAACCAGCGGGCTAGCTTGACGAACAGCAACCAGCTTATTAGGCTCGTGCTCTGTCAGCACACCCAGTGCAAAAGCACCGCGCATAAAGGTAATTGCTTTTTGTACTGCTTTAACGATATCCCCTTTATATTCACGCGCAACCAGATGGGAAATAATTTCCGTGTCCGTTTCGGAAATAAAGGTATGACCTTCGCTGATCAGCTGCTCCTTCAGCTCCAGATAGTTCTCAATAATTCCGTTGTGAACTACAGAGAACTTTTGGCTCTCATCCAAATGTGGATGGGAGTTTTCATCAGAAGGCTTACCGTGCGTTGCCCAACGTGTATGTCCGATACCTGCATGGCCTACCAACGGCGTACCATCCAGTTTAGCTTCCAGATTCGCCAGACGACCTTTAGCCTTGGCTACTTGCAATCCTGAATCTGTAAACACGGCAATACCCGCAGAGTCATAACCGCGATACTCCAGCTTTTTCAATCCGTCAATCAATACCTCTTGCGTATTCTGATTACCAATATATCCTACAATGCCACACATATTCGTTATCCTCCCGATCATCATTTCACAAGGCGACTCATCACAGGACTAACGTGTGCGGTAGATTGTGGAATAAAGTTCATTCATCTATGAAGTTGTCAATGATAACTATAGAATTTACAGGCATCTCTTCACGAATGTAACGAAATTCCCAAACCGCGCACGCCAATGATGATGGCCGCACATTCATGAAATGAATCTTATAATTTAGGTTATAAAATAATAAAGGCATCTACCGGTGCGTTGTGTAAACAGTTGCCTGTTCATTTTCCGCTGCCGGTTTACGGCTCGATGCTTCACCGGAAGGTCCCCGCCGAATGTTTCGAACACCTTCACCTCGTCAGCTTGTTTTGTCGTGAACCGATTTGCGAGCAACTTTATCTCAACTGAATCCGTTGCTTCTCCACCAAGTTCCCCCGCACAAAATCAAGCTCTGGCGCTTGTATTACGTTACCTTACAACCCTCGCTTTCTCTATCTGAGTCACAGCATCCCTATATTATATTCAGCTAAGTATCATTTGGCAATGACACTTTATTCATAATTACACCATGAAGGCCATAAATCGTTAGTAAATAACCGCAAACGCCGTTGCCTGCTTCTTTTTCACAGGCAACCGACGTTTACAAAATTTTAAACTAATTCTTTCTTCACGACATCTACGATCTGACCGACAAATTGCTCCAGTTCGTCCTTATCCGGGCCTTCGGCCATCACACGAATAAGTGATTCTGTGCCTGAAGCACGGACCAATACACGCCCATTATCGCCCAATTGTTGTTCCACCTGCTCAATTGCTTCTGCAATGGCAGGATTCCCTTCGTAATTGCGTTTGTCCTGCACACGCACATTTACGAGCACTTGCGGATACTGTTTCATGAGCGATTTTAGCTCACTCATTTTCTTGCCGGAAGCTTTCAAGGTATCTACCAGCTGAATCCCAGTCAGCATGCCATCGCCTGTCGTATTGTGATCCAGGAAAATAACATGGCCAGACTGCTCACCGCCTAGGTTAAATCCACCCCGACGCATTTCTTCCATCACATAACGGTCCCCGACCGCAGTTTTTGCAGTCTTGAGTGCCAGCTTTTCAGTAGCTTTATAAAAACCGATATTACTCATCACTGTCGATACAATGGTGCTGTCCTTGAGTTTTCCCGCACGGTTCATTGCATCTCCGCAAATGCAGAGAATATAGTCGCCGTCTACCTCTTCCCCGTTCTCATCAATCGCGATCAGACGGTCGGCATCGCCGTCAAAGGCCAAACCAATATCTGCTTTCAAGCGTCGTACTTCCTCTTTCAGCTTTTCAGGATGAGTCGAGCCGCAATGATCATTGATGTTCAAACCGTTCGGCTCGGCACCAATAGTGTGTACCTCAGCTCCCAGTTCTGCAAAAAGCTTCGGTGCCAGCTCATAAGCTGCTCCGTTAGCACAATCCAGTACAATTTTTAACCCTTCAAAAGAATGGCTAATTGTTGTTTTCAAGAACTCCAGATAATCGTAGCGAGAATGCTCGTCTACAACAACCGTTCCCAATCCACCGCCAATCGGACGAGGCAGTTGGTCTTCTTTTGCATCCATGAGCTCTTCAATTTTCAATTCCGTTTCGTCTGTCAATTTAAAACCGTCACCGCCAAAAAACTTAATGCCGTTGTCTTCAACTGGATTGTGTGATGCTGAGATCATTACACCAGCGTCAGCTTTCAATTGACGTGTGAGATATGCCACCCCAGGTGTCGAAACAATACCTAGACGAACCACATTAGCCCCAATGGACAGCAAACCGGCTACAAGAGCCGATTCCAGCATCAGTCCGGATATCCGTGTATCCATACCAATAACAACTGTCGGTTTCTCTACATTACCTGCTAAAACATATCCGCCGCAGCGGCCAATGCTATATGCCAGTTCGGCTGTAAGTTCCTGATTAGCAACGCCTCGTACACCATCTGTACCAAAATATTTCCCCATGTAAAATGACTCCCTTTTTTTGTCTAATAAATCTTGATTATTTACTACAGATAAAACATGTTATGGCTGACTGTTCTCCGAGGTTCCATTCGCAGAAGAATCTGCGCCGTTATGAGGATTTGTTTTATCCTCCGCAGCTGCGTTGTCCCCGGTCTTAGCGTCAGAATCCCCACCTTGACTGCCTTGCCCCTCCTGTGGCCTCTCCTGCCCCTTTTCGCCACTACCAGAGGGGTTTGATTCATTCTCATCATTCGGATTCGTTACAGCAGGCGTAGAAGGGCTCTCAATGTTGACCGTTGCCTTTAGTTGGCCAGCATTTCCGGCTTGCGTAATATATTTAGGCAAGCCTACTTTCAGAGTAACCTCGTGTTGACCAGCCGCGAGGCCACTTACATCTGCCACCAAACTAATATCATCATTGGTTAAATTGTTTACCATATCCTGCGGGCCCTTCACAGTAACATCCATCGTCTTACCTGCGGGTGCTGTAACAGTAGTAGTCGCTTTATCTCCTGCACCTTGTAAAACGATTGGGATGCCTGACAGCGTCCGTTCCGTATCTGTGACTTCATTGGAAGGGACGACGGTCACCTGAATTTGTATTGACCCTGGCTCGATTTTATCAGAACCTGAGGGGGCTGCCAAATTAGCTTGAACTGTACGAGTTCCCGCTTCCGTGAATTGACTTAAATCCAATGTAGCCGTGACGTAAGAGCTGAGGCTGCTCAATACATCCTGCGATGCATATACCGCCGCTTCCTTCACGTTTGCATTGACTTTAGAAAGCGCCAATCCGTCTGGCAACTCTCCAGCATAGACAATCTTAACAGGCACAGATTTCGCCTGCTGAGTTACCGGAATTTCAACGGACACAGTGGATGGCTCAATGACCGCTTCTGTAAGTTCCTGTCCCTTTTTGTTATAAGCCTTCAGTTTTACACGCTTCTGTTCAAACTTTTCTGAGATACCATCCGTATTAACAGCCCCTTGAACGGCAGTAACGGTACTCAACTGGCTTTTAGGCAAGGTAACCTTCACGGCTTGAGGAGCAATTACAGGCTTCCCAAGCTGCAGTCCCCCATCTGGGTTTCCTTTAGGAACTATAGATACATTAAATGATTTCGTTTGTTTTTCCTCAATCGTCACTGTAACACGGTTAGGAGTCATAGACACCAACTCCACTCCATCCGGCAAGTCCGGTTCGAGTGACAATGTTTTAGTACCTGCTCCTAAGCCGTTTAAGTTTAGCTTTGCCTGATAATTATCCGCGAAAAAAGAAGTCAGCACAGAGCGCTGTCCTCTGACCTCCATCTTAACATGGTCAGTATCCATGGTAGACAATACATATTTTGAATCATCCAGACCACTAGCCTGAATGCCCACATTATCAATCACTTTATTATTATAAGAAACGGTCAGCGTAGATGAAGGTGTACCTGTATCTAGATGGACCATTCCCCACAGCAGAACAGCAACCGCAAGCGCCAATATCTTGGAAATCGTGTTATTGTTAATCCATTTGTCCATCATGAATTTCCACGGCCTCCCCTCCGATTCCAGAATGAGCCGCGTTTTTCCTTCAAGGACGGTGTTGGCCGCAACTCCTCATACAGCTTGGAGATTAGGGATTCTTCCTTAATGTCGCGCACGACCTGTCCATTAATGGCCAAAGAAATTTGCCCTGTTTCCTCCGATACCACGACAGTTACGGCATCCGTTACCTCACTCACCCCAATCGCAGCCCGGTGACGGGTTCCCAACTCCTTGCTGATGAACGGATTTTCCGATAATGGCAAATAACAGGCCGCAGAAGCAATCTGTTTATTTTGAATAATCACCGCACCATCATGCAAAGGCGTATTAGGAATGAAGATGTTAATTAGCAGTTCAGAACTGACTACGGCCTGTGTCTTGATACCAGACTCGGTATATTCGTTTAGCCCTGTCTCGCGCTCAAATACGACCAAAGCTCCTATTTTCCTACGTGATAGATAATTCAGCGCCTTAATCATTTCTCCGATTAACTTGTTAATCTCTTCATCATCCGCAGACGAACGCCCAAATAATTTTCCACGCCCCAACTGCTCCAGTGCACGACGCAACTCAGGCTGAAAAATAATAAAGATAGCCACCACACCAAAGGTGAACATCTGGTTCATCAACCACTTGAGCGTATACAAATCAAACCAGGTGCTAACCGCCCAAATGACAACTAGAAACAGAATCCCTTTCAACAATTGAACTGCACGCGTTCCGCGAACAAGTAAAATAAGCTGATACATAATATAGGTTACGATCAAAATGTCGATAATATCTTTAATGGACTCTTTCCAAGTCAGGTCCGCAAAATAATCCAACATGCGCATGCCCCCGCAATTTTCTGTAGTGAGTGGGTGTAATATGTACACAGTATGCTCTCTCTATCTAGGTTATAACGATCAGGCTCACGTTGCAAGCTGTGTGACAAAAGAACCGCTAAAATCAGTAAAATACAGTACAATTCGCCAGCTTCATATACAAAAAAACGCCTTTTCCAGCGGAAAGAGGCGCTCGATATTGTCCTTGCCATTTCAAGCTTCTTTTATGGAGAAGAGGGTCCCCCGAACAAATCAGTAACCTTGTACCAAATCCAATCCAAGGTTTGATCAATACTTTTAACCTGTCCTGCAATATGGGCGGTGGACGCTTGATAATAAGAACCATCAATCACAGTTACATTTCCTTCCACATCACCGTATACACGGGCTTCACCATTTTGCACTGTTAAATCTCCGGCAATGGATTTCCCTTCAGGCACAATCACAGTATCACCCTGAATAACGACTTGATCCAGTTGGCTTCCTTTGACTACCAATTGATGGTCCGTGCTAGAAAAGCTGGCCATGCTTGAGCATATAACAATAAGGAAGAAGGCAGCGGCTGTTACAGCGGGATGCCTTTTCACCCACGTCAGCATAGGCACCGCAGTCTGTCTTTTATGCGGCGGCAAAGCATTCATAATGCGAAATGTCAGCTCATCCGATACACACGGCACTTGATGATAGCGTGTACCGTAAAGCATCGCATCCGTCCGCTCCAGCTCTTTAAAACGCATGCGGCATTCCGGGCAGTCTAACAAGTGCTGTTCCAACTCATGTTTGTCCTGCTCAGACAGGTCGCCATCTAGATAGTCATGCATAAAAGAGACGGCTTGTTTGCAATCCATATGAGCCAATCCTTTCTAATATTCTTCCGTGTTTCTCAACATAACATGCTCCGGCTTAGAAACTTTGCTCATCTTACATACGTTACAACGAGCATTATGTTTCATAAAAACATCTATGCAGACTCTTTTCCTAGAATCTATGCGTATGATCTATAGCTTGTGCTCCAGTTTTTTGCGCAGAAAATCCCGCCCCCTGTGTACTCTTGTCTTAATAGTGGTAACTGGGAGATTGAGCACATCGCTGATTTCCTGTAAGGAAAGCTCCTGCAAGTACCGTAAAACCATAATCGTTCTGTATTTATCTGGAAGGCTGTCAATGGCGTCATGAATCAAAGCCTGCGTTTCGGACAGAAGCGTACTCCCCTCAGGGGTAAGCTCTTCACTGGCGAGCATGGCGTACCCATCGACACCTTCCTGATCATTCATTTCAGCATCAAGTGAGTATGTAGGTTTTCTCCTTCGCAGACGATCAATGCACAGATTTGTAGCAATTCGATAAATCCAGGTTGAGAACTTCTGTCCATGATCATATTTTTCCAAATTACGATACACACGCAAAAAAGTTTCCTGCACCAGATCCTCCGCCTCATGGCGATTACCTAGCATCCGGTAGGAAAGATGAAAAATCCGATCTTTATATAACTCGACTAACTCCGCAAAAGCTCGCTGATCGCCTTTCTGTACCAGCCTTACCAAGCGGCTTTCCATATTATCCACTCTATACTCCCCCAGACTTGCTGATGGGTTACTTATTACATGTTTATGATTATTCATCGTAGTTTAATTTTATCCAGAAATCAACTGTAGTATTGTTACTAACTGCAAGCACACCTGCCATCAATATACAAACGCACAATCGGGCACCCCATGAGTACCCGATTGCCTGTTTTCGTACAACCGTACTATATCAGCCCGTATTTCTTAAGCCTGCTGCAATTCCGTTAATTGTCAACAATACCTCACGCAGCATTTCAGTGTCATCACCGTTCTGATCCCTCAGCTCCCGTAGCTCACTTAGCAATTGAACCTGCAAGTAACTTAACGGATCGACATAAGGATTACGCAACCGGATAGATTCCTGAATAACCGGCACGTCGTCCAAAATCTCGGATTGTCCGGTTATTTTCAAAATCAACTCAGATGTCAGCTTGAACTCCGCTGAAATCTGCCCGAAAATACGCTGCCGGGCCTCTTCGTTATCCGACATCCCAGCGTATTCTTCTGCAATCAGTAAATCCGCTTTAGCGATTGCCATTTGCAGTGTATCAATAAGTGACCGGAAGAAAGCAGAGTTCCTAAACATCGTTTGCAGCACTTTAAGGTTATCCTCATTGTTTTGATAGAAGCTTTGCAAACCTGTTCCAGCCGCATACCATGCAGGTAACAAGTAACGGCTTTGTGTCCATGCAAAAACCCATGGAATGGCGCGTAAGTCCTCAAAACGTTCGCTGTTCTTACGCTTGGACGGACGAGATCCAATATTCAGCTCGCCCACCTCAGGCAACGGTGTAGATTCTTTGAAGAAGTTGAAGAAATCCGGATCTCGGAAAATCAAATCCTGATACTTATCCAGTGAAACTTGGGAAATGCGGGCGATAATCTCCTCCCAGCTCTCCTCAAACACTTCCTTCTTCCCGGAACGATGATATGCCACAGCCGTAATCAGCGCCGATGTTGCCTGCTCCAAGCTCCGGTACGCGATGCCTCTAAGCGAGTATCGGGATGATAGCACTTCACCTTGCTCCGTGATTTTGATTCCGCCTCCAATCGTATGAGGAGGTTGAGCCAAAATACTGCGATTAAGTGGCATTCCTCCACGACCCAGCGCACCTCCACGACCGTGGAAAAACTTCACTTTTACGCCAAACTCATTAACTACTTCCGTAATGCTGTTCATAGCGACCCGAAGTTCCCAGTTCGCTGTAACCACACCGCCATCTTTATTACTGTCCGAGTATCCCAGCATAATCTCTTGAAGCTGGTCCATCGCAGCCACAGATTGTCGATATACAGGCAAGTTCATCAATCTTCTCATAATATCAGGTGCAGCGTGCAGATCATCTATCGTTTCGAACAAAGGGACGGATTGCAGCGTACAGATAACAGTGCCATCCTTCTCGATGCGGAACAGGCCTACCTCTTTGGATAAGACCATAACCTCCAGTAAGTCACTGGCTCCCTGAGTCATACTGATCAAGTAGCTTGTAATGGACTGCTTGCCGAATTCCTCCTGAGCCAAATAAATCGTACGATATACGTCAAGACATTCCTGTGTGCTATCGCTATATTTTAAATACGGTGAAGTAATCGGACGAGGTTCATTCAGCAGCTTTTCCAGCAGATTTATTTTTTCCTCTTCTGATAGCTTACTGTAATCCGATACAATATTCATTTTAGACAGAATTTCAGTCATCGCATTTTCATGTTCCTGACTATGCTGACGCACATCCAGCGTAGCTGTATGGAATCCAAACAACTCTACCTGGCGAATCATCTTTTGAATATATGTGTTTGCCACATAATCGGCAAAATGATGACGCAGGCTGTTGTCAATAACATTTAGGTCTGCAATGAGCTCTTCCGCAGAATTATAACGCTCATTGGTACCCTGTTTGCTTTCATCCAGGATGTTGTTCACTTTAGCAATCATATATGCCAGTTTAATGCGGTAAGGCTCTTTTTCGTTATGCCATACTTCCATCTTTTTAAGTGTAATATGAGTACGGTCTTCTTCAATAGAAGCCAGCAGATCATCGGAAACTCGCACAATGCTGGTGCTGAAACTCAAGTAACCCATGAGTTCCTTTAACGTGTGCTGATATTCTCTCAAAGCCAACTTGCGCTGCATACGTAACGTTTCCCAAGTCACATGAGCTGTCACAGACGGATTGCCGTCCCGGTCTCCACCGATCCAGGAACCAAATCTCAGATAAGTGGGTATGTGCCATTTTTGTTCGGGATAATATTTGTCCAAACATCGTTCCAATTCTTGGTACACATCTGGCAGTACATGAAACAAGGTCTCGTGAAAATAATACATTCCATTTCTTACTTCATCTAATACAGTTGGCTTGCGATCACGCAGCTCATCTGTCTGCCACAGCGTAATTACTTCGTTTAGCAGATTCTCCCGTACCTGTTCCCGCTCACGTAAGGTAAGCATCGGATTATCCAGCAGCATGACGTCCTCGGAAATGCGCTTGTGGATATCAAGTATTACTCGTCGTGTCGCTTCTGTAGGATGTGCGGTCATGACCAGTTCCAAAGAGAGCTCATTCAGCAAGTTGCTAACGTCCTCGGCGGAGAAGCCCCCTTGTTTAAGCTCCTGAACGGAACTTTCAATGGAACCAGGTTGAACATCTTCACCAGCGGAATGCTCATAATCCCGCTTACGACGAATACGATGGTTTTGCTCAGCGATATTCACCAACTGAAAATAAATCGCAAACGCGCGAATAACCTGGTGACGAATATCCGTATCCAGTCCGCTGACCATTTGTTTGAAATCCTCATACAACTCCGGTTGATACCCGGCACGTAACGATTTACTTGTCTCACGTATTTTCTCCACGATATCCAAAAGTTCGTTGCCACCCTGATGAACCAAAACCTCACCAAGAATATTCCCTAGAAAACGAACGTCCCGCCGCAGCAGATTGTTGGATTGGTTTTTGTTAGCGGTTAACGTAAGCTCAGTCATGCTTTTCCCCCCATCTGATCTGTTCCACACCATATACAGTTGTAGCAAAGGTACGTATACACACGAAATTTGACACTTTCTTAACATCATACAATAAAAACGCATGAAAAGCTGCAAAATTTACAGTAAAAAATCATGTTTTTGAAATACTTTTTTTGAGAAAATATTGGATTTTTATGCAAAAGGATGAAATTGATAATAGAAATGAATGTATACACTAGTGATGCGTGAAACATTATGCACAGTCTCCTATAAAGAGTGTGGTTTTAAAGGTGCAAATTCATGCAACATGATGTGTATATGTTTATTAATTGTTGACAAAGTCAACCCCATTATCCTTCTATCCACAAAGATATACACAAATTAGCCATATCCTCAGTGTTTCTAGGGCATTTTCTCTTTAAGACTTCGCTTTTTACCCACATAAATAAAGGGGAATGTGCACAACGCAAGAGCAGATGCAGAGTTATCACCATGAATTCGTACCATAATAGCTATAGGATTCCTATATTCAAAGGATTTGATCACGAAATTAGCCTTACTGCAGGAGATCGGGGGTACGCTAGAGGGGAAATTCGGGATCTAGATGTCATAAGTAACAAGAGCCTATGTACAATATGCACAAGTCATCCCCAACTGTGCATGACAGGAGACATAACTGCATTAACTTATATACATAGAAGTAAATGTAATCTGGACAAAATAAAAAGAAGCCTTTCGGCTTCTAGGTAATCGGTAAGCGGGTGATGGGAATCGAACCCACGCTATCAGCTTGGAAGGCTGAAGTTCTACCATTGAACTACACCCGCAAATTAGTATCGGGATGACACGATTTGAACATGCGACCCCCTGGTCCCAAACCAGGTGCTCTACCAAGCTGAGCTACATCCCGATATTATACTTTTTTAAATATGGCGCGCCCTGAGAGATTCGAACTCCCGGCCTTTTGATTCGTAGTCAAACGCTCTATCCAGCTGAGCTAAGGGCG
>NZ_JAAMNR010000017.1:0-25515 GCF_011066115.1 Paenibacillus sp. EKM212P | reverse complement strand
GGAAGCGCACGTTAAACTGTCCTTTTGTCCTCCTGACTGCCAGGTGCAGCGGGAGGATATTCACATCATGGAATAGGCGTGAATGAGATGAATGACATGCAGTTATATGATTTAACAAATGCGCAGAAGCGTATATGGTATACCGAATTACTCTACCCAGATACGTCAGTGTCACAGCTTTCCGGTACAGCTAAGATGAAGGGGCATATCCATATTGCTGCCTTTATGCAGTCCATTAATTTGATTATCAAACAGTATGATGCGTTCCGCATCCGTATTACCTCAGTGGATGGAGTGCCTCAGCAGTACGTCGTTCCTTATGAAGAGAGACAGTTGGAATGCCTGGATCTTAGCCACTATGAAAGTGTATCTGAGGTGGAAGCCTTACTTGAGCAACACAAAAGAAAACCCTTGCCCCTGCTGGATTCTGAGCTCTTCCAGTTTTTAATTGTGAAGATTAGCGAGGAAGAGTATTGGATTAATATTAAGATGCACCATATTATTTCTGACGGAATATCAATGGTGGTCTATGGCAATCAGCTGACAGCATTTTACATGGAGTTAATTCAAGGAAATGAACCGAAGCTGGGCGACGATTGCTCGTATATTCAATATATTGCAGATGAGAATGCATACGAACTTTCTGACAGATACCAAAAGGATAAGGCTTACTGGCTGGATAAATTTTCTGATTTGCCTGAGCTTACGGGTTGGAAGTCATATAATCCGTTATCTTTAAGTACCCACGCTGTTCGGGAGCATTTTACCGTACCAGAAGTGCTATATCACGAGCTGCAAGCATTTTGCCAACAGAATAGGATTTCTTTGTTCCAGTTCTTCATGGGTGCGATGTATATCTACATACACAAAATGACGAATCAGCCGGATGTGGTGATTGGCACTTCGTTCGCTAACCGGGGGAACAAAAAAGAGAAGCAAAAGATAGGTATGTTCGTCAGCACCGCTGCTGCCAGAACATACGTCAAAAAGGATATAGATGTGTTGAGCTTCCTGCAGGATGTAGCCAGAGATCAGATGTCAGTCCTGCGGCATCAGAAATATCCATACAATCAGTTAATTCAGGATCTTAGAGAAATGCATGGGAACAAGGATATTCAGCGGCTTTTTGGCGTTTCAATGGAATATCGTCTTATCAATTGGGTTGATTTGGATGATGTGCGTATTTTGACAGATTATGATTTCTGCGGGGACGAAGTGAACGATTTCGTGTTTCATATCGTGGAGATCCTGGATGAAGGCGAACTGGTACTGGATGTCGATTATCGGACAGAGCTGTTTGAACGCAGTGAAGTTAAGGACATGGTTTCCCAGTTGCTTACGATCGCCGAGCAGATCATTCATTCACCTCAGCTTTCTATCGCAGAGGTAAGCTTATTAGGTGAACCAGAAGAGCAATCCATTTTGGCTCTTTCGGAAGGCGCCGCAGTCGATTATCCACGAGAGAAGACCATTCATGGCTTATTCGAGGAACAAGCCGAGCGCACGCCAGATCACGTAGCCGTTCAGATGGACGAGCAGAGCATTACATACCAAGCTCTAAACGAGCAGGCTAACCAGCTTGCGAGATATTTGCGCTCCGAGGGAGTAGGGGCAGATACGCTCGTAGGGATTATGGCTGACCGTTCCTTGGAGATGGTCATCGGGATGTTGGCCATTTTGAAAGCAGGTGGTGCCTATGTACCAATTGACCCCGATTATCCCGAAGAGCGTATCCACTATATGCTGGAGGATTCAGGTGTAAGTCTGTTGCTCACCCAAAGTCATCTATGGGAGAGCACCACTTTTGACGGAAAGCTTGTGAGTCTGGACGAAGCTGCAACGTATACAGGAGATGCTTCCAATCTGGAGAGTATTTCGGGACCAAGCCATCTGGCCTATGTTATCTACACGTCGGGTACGACTGGCAAGCCGAAGGGCACGCTGATTGAACACAAAAATGTAGTTCGACTGCTCTTTAACGATAAAAATTTATTTGACTTCAACTCTCAGGATACGTGGACGCTGTTCCATTCGTTCTGCTTCGATTTCTCCGTTTGGGAGATGTACGGAGCGCTTCTTTACGGAGGGAAATTGGTGATTGTTCCATCTCTCACAGCCAAGAGCCCAGCAGCTTTCCTGGAGTTGTTGAAAGACAACCAAGTCACCATCTTAAATCAGACGCCGACGTATTTTTATCAGGTGCTACAGGAAGAGTTAATGCACTCTTCGACAGAGCTTGGCCTTAGAAAAATCATTTTTGGTGGAGAGGCTTTAAGTCCATCTCTTCTGAGAAACTGGCGGGTCAAGTATCCTGATGTGCAGCTGATTAATATGTACGGAATTACGGAAACAACGGTTCATGTCACCTATAAGGAAATCACGGAACATGAGATTGAAGCGGGGAAAAGCAATATTGGCAGAACGATCCCCACACTTAGCGCTTACATTCTCGATGAGCAAAGACGCCTGCAGCCTGTTGGGGTTCCAGGAGAGCTATACATTGCGGGGGACGGTCTTGCCCGTGGGTATTTGAATCGGCCGGATTTGACGTCTGAGAAATTCGTTGAGCATCCGTATCGGGCGGGAGAGCGGCTGTACCGAACTGGGGATCTTGCTCGTTGGTTGCCTGATGGCAATATTGAATATTTGGGGCGGATCGACCATCAGGTCAAAATTCGCGGCTACCGAATTGAGCTTGGCGAGGTAGAAGCCCAAATTCTCAAGGCTCCGAACGTACAGGAAACGATTGTCCTCGCACGGGAAGACGAACAGGGCCAAAAATTGCTGTGCGCCTACTATGTAGCCTCCAGTGATCTTTCGCCGGGGGAATTGCGGTCTCAGCTGGCGGCGGAACTCCCCGCTTACATGATTCCTTCTTATTTTGTCCGGATGGAGCAAATGCCGCTTACACCAAATGGCAAACTGGATCGCCGTGCGTTGCCGGCTCCTGAAAGCAGCGTACAATCCGGTGAGGCTTATTTGGCTCCGAGAACTGCTGTGGAAGCTCAGATGGTACTCATCTGGCAAGATATCTTGGGCGTTGCTCGTGTCGGTGTCAGAGATAATTTCTTTGAAATTGGTGGTCACTCTTTGCGGGCAACAGTGCTCGTTTCACGGATTCACAAAGAATTGGGATGTAGCATTTCGCTGCGTGAGGTGTTTCAGTCACCTACGGTCGAATCCTTGGCGCAACTTGTGAAAAAACACATTCCGACCATGTACGAATCCATCCCACAGGCAACGGAAAGCGAAGCTTACCCAGTGTCCTCAGCGCAAAAGCGGTTATACGTGCTGAGACAGATGGACGGGGGAGAGCTCAGCTACAATATGCCAGGGGTCTTCACAGTGGATGGACCGTTGGATCGCACGCGGCTGGAGTCTGCGTTCCAGGCACTGATCCAGCGTCATGAATCCCTGAGAACCGGCTTTTATATGCAGGATGGAGAGCTTGTTCAGCGTGTGCATAGGAATGTGCCGTTTGCGTTGAACTACACAGAGGCTTTGGTGGAGGAGACGGATACGCTCATTCACAACTTTATTCGTGCCTTTGATCTGAGCCAGGCTCCATTACTGCGTGTTAGCTTGGTGAAGCTCCAGGAGGAGCGTCATCTGTTGCTGTTTGATATGCATCACATCATTTCAGATGGGGTTTCTATTCAGATATTGATAGAGGAACTTACTCATTTGTATCAAGGAGAACAGCTACCAGAGCTGCACATCCAGTACAAGGATTATGCCGTATGGCAACGGGAACAGTCAGAGAACCAATGGCAAGATCTTGAGAAATATTGGCTGCTATCCTTTGAAGGAGAGTTGCCGGTATTGGATTTGCCTACAGACTTCCAACGACCTTCAGTTCGGAGCTTCGAGGGTAGCCGAATTGATTTTACATTGGATGAGTCTGGCAATAAGGCGATACAAGAGCTTGCATCCCGTACAGGTACTACACTGTATATGGTATTGCTGGCCGCTTATTCGGTACTACTGCACAAATATACAGGACAGGAGGACATCGTCGTAGGTTCTCCAGTAGCCGGAAGACCGCAGGCTGAGCTTGAGGGCATCATCGGAATGTTTGTCAACACACTGGCCTTGCGTAGCTACCCGGCAGGAGATAAAACCTTTCAGGATTATCTTCTGGAAATCAAGGAAACGGCGCTCAAGGCGTTTGAGCATCAGGATTACCCTTTTGAAAAATTGGTCGAAAAGCTGGGCGTAGGACGTGATGTCAGCCGCAATCCGCTCTTTGACACCTTATTGGTATTACAAAATACCGAGCAGGAAGAGCAGGATATGGACGGAGTGCACTTTACTCCTTACTTGATGGACACCGTCACAGCCAAATTTGACCTGTCCCTCAATGTAGAGGAGAAGGGGTCGAAATTAGCCTTTGGCCTCGAGTATAGTACGGCTTTATATCGGCGTGAAAGTGTAGAGCGACTTGCAACGCACTTGCTCCGGGTTCTGCAGGCAGTCTCGGCCAATCCTCAGTTGCAACTGGCCGAGATTGAAATGATCACACCGGAGGAGAAAGTACAGATCGTTGAAGTATTTAACGCGACATCGGCTCCTTATCCAAGGGACAAGACCATTCATGAGCTGTTCGCAGAACAAGTCAAGCGTACACCAGAGCAGACGGCGCTTGTATTCGGCGATGTCCAGCTAACGTATCTTGAATTGGAAGACAAGGCGAGCCGACTGGCCCAAACACTGCGTCGTTTGGGAACGTTGAGGGAGCAGCCTGTGGCCGTGATGGGCGGACGAAGCATCGAGATGGTCATTGGTATGCTCGCGGTGCTTCAAGCGGGTGGAGCCTATGTGCCGATTGATCCTGATTACCCGGAAGATCGGGTTCGTTATATGCTTAATGATTCCGACGCCAAGCTATTATTGGTGCAAAAGCGCGAGCTTATAAGTGTAGACTACGGTATACCGATTGTCGATCTTAGCAGTGAAGAGGCCTATGCAGCTGAACCTGCCCAGCCGGAGACTGCTCAGGGATCGCAGGGGCTTGCTTATGTCATCTATACATCGGGTACGACGGGTAGACCGAAGGGCGTTATGGTTGAACACCGGAACGTGGTCCGTCTGGTCAAAGAGACCAACTATGTGGAGCTGAATGAATCCACACGAATTTTGCAGACAGGAGCCGTGGCCTTTGATGCTTCTACATTCGAAATATGGGGAGCGTTGCTCAACGGTGGGCAGCTCTATTTCGTGGAGAACGACGATATCCTGATTGCCGATAGGCTAAAAGCGGCCATTACCAAGTACGGGATTACAACAATGTGGCTTACTTCACCGCTTTTCAATCAGCTTTCCCTGCAGGATGAGTACCTGTTCAGAGGGCTAAAAACATTGCTGGTCGGCGGAGACGTACTGTCCATATCTCATATGAACCGTGTAATCGAGGCTAATCCTGATCTTGTCCCTATCAATGGCTATGGTCCGACAGAGAATACGACCTTCTCCACCACCTACAAGATTCTGGGTCGTGCCGAAGGGGTCGTGCCGATTGGCCGCCCAATTAGTAATTCTACCGCTTATGTGGTCAATGGATCGCTGCAATTACAGCCTATTGGTGCTTGGGGTGAACTCATTGTCGGCGGTGAAGGTGTAGCGCGCGGATATCTCAATCGTCCTGATCTCACAGCAGAGAAATTTGTTCCTAGTCCTGTGAAGGACGGAGAACCCTGCTACAGAACTGGGGATTTGGTACGCTGGCTTCCAGATGGGAATTTGGAGTTTAAAGGAAGAATTGATGAGCAGGTCAAAATACGTGGTTACCGCATCGAACTCCCTGAAATCGAGGCCCAACTGGCCAAGGTGGAGTCAGTAATCGACGCCGTAGTGGTCGTTCGCGCGGATGAGCTTGGCGAGAAGCAACTTTGCGCTTATTATGTGGCGGATCGTACGCTCACGGCAGGCGAAGTACGTCTTTCCCTATCGCAGGTACTTCCAGGCTATATGATTCCATCCTACTTTATCCAGATGGATCGTATGCCATTAACGTCAAACGGAAAAGTGGACCGCAGGTCTCTGCCGGCTCCTCAAGTAGGGGCGCATACAGGACGGAAGTATACAGCTCCTCGTACACTGGCTGAGGAAGCTTTGGCATCTGTCTGGCAAGGGGTGCTGGGTGCCGAACAGGTGGGTATCCATGACAATTTCTTTGAATTGGGCGGAGACTCCATAAAAGCTATTCAGGTGTCGTCACGGTTACTGCAGGCCGGCTATCGGTTAGAGATGAAGCAGCTGTTCAAATCGCCAACCATTGCCGAGCTAGGCGCGGAAATACAAACGGCTGTGCATATGGCTGAACAGGGAGTTGTGCGTGGAACGACTCGCTTGACTCCAGTCCAACAGTGGTTCTTTGGACGGAAGCAGGCAGAACCTCATCACTTCAATCAAGCGGTTATGTTGTATCGTGAACAGGGATTTGAAGAAAAGGCCTTGCATCAGGTGCTAAGAAAACTCGCTGAGCATCATGACGCCCTTCGCATGGTTTTCCGTCAGACAGAGCATGGCTACGAAGCTTGGAATCGTGATCTTGAAGAAGGAGAGTTGTATAGCCTGTTCACCGCTGATTTACGGAATGAATCCGATCCGACTGCAGCCATTACATCGCTGTCGGATGACATTCAGCGCAGTATCAATCTGGCAGAAGGTCCGCTGCTGAAGTTAGGACTTTTCCATTGTCAGGATGGAGACCACCTTCTAATCGTGATCCACCATTTGGTGGTGGACGGAGTATCCTGGCGGATTTTGTTCGAGGATATTGCAGCAGGCTATGAGCAGGTGATTCAAGGACAAGCGCTGACATTCCCGCAGAAGACGGATTCCTTCCGTGATTGGGGAGACGCCCTTGCTCGTTATTCGGAAGGTCCTGAAATGGAGACTCATCGGGCGTATTGGAGAGAGCTGGAGGATCAGCCACTCGAACAGTTGCCGAAGGATGAGGCTGTGGAAAGCCTTCTTTTACAGGATAGCAAAGTAGTAACAGCACAATGGACTCTAGAAGAAACCGATCAATTGTTGAGAAAAGCCCATCGTGCTTATCAAACAGAGACGAATGATCTGCTATTGACTGCTCTGGGCATGGCGGTATCCAAATGGTCTGGCATCGGAAAGGTTGCTGTGAATCTGGAAGGACACGGTCGTGAGCCGATTATACCGAATATCGACATCACCCGTACCGTAGGCTGGTTTACGAGTCAATTTCCGGTGATTTTAGACTTGGGGGATGACCCGGAAGTGGCCTCCTTGATCAAGTCTGTGAAAGAGGGGCTACGCCGGATTCCGAACAAAGGTATTGGCTACGGGTTGCTCAAAACCATGACAAGTCAGTTGGACGAAGGCAGCTTCAGCTTGCAGCCTGAGATTTCTTTTAACTATCTGGGGCAATTTGATCAGGATTTGCAAGGAAGCTCGTTGCAGATTTCTCCTTATCCGACCGGAAGCGCGCAAAGCTTGTTGGAGGAACCGGCCTATACACTAGATATCAATGGCATGGTGACGGACGGAGCCCTGACTCTGACGATTACTTATAACGGAAAACAGTATAAGTCATCTACGATGGAACAGCTCGCTGGATATATTGAAGAAAGCCTGCGGGAACTTCTCCAGCATTGCGTAACCCAAGAAAAAACCGTATTGACACCAAGCGACGTGCTTGCGAAGGGTCTGAGCATTGCCGATCTGGAGGAGCTTTCTAAGCAGACGAGTCACATTGGCGATATTGAGAATGTATATAGTCTGACGCCGATGCAGAAGGGCATGCTGTTCCATGATATGTTTGAGCCGCATACAGGTGCTTATTTTGAGCAGGCCGCCTTTGATTTTAAGGGTAGCTTTGATCCGATCGCCTTCGGGCACAGTCTGGATGCAGTAGTGGAGCGTCATGCTATCCTGCGCACGAACTTTTACAGCGGATGGGGCAGCGAGCCTTTGCAGGTTGTATTTCGGCACAGAGGCGCTAAATTGGTGTACGAAGACCTGCGGGAGATGAATGCATCGCAGCGCGAAGCTTACCTGAAGACATTTGGTGCTAAGGACAAAGCACTGGGCTTCAACCTAGCTGAAGACGAGCTTCTCCGTGTATCCATTTTACAAACAGATGAAGAGAGCTTCCGTCTCTTATGGAGCTTTCACCACATCGTCATGGATGGGTGGTGTGTTCCGTTAATTACGCAGGAGGTATTTGAACACTATTTTGCCCTCCTGGAAGGAAGAGAGCCGCAGTTGGCAGAGGTTCATCCGTACAGTCGATATATCGAATGGCTCGAACAGCAGGATGAAGCAGCTGCGTCCAACTATTGGAGCCGATATCTGGCCGGTTACGAGCAGCAGACACTTTTACCTCAAGTCGGTGGAGCAAGTAAGGGAGAAGGCTATATAGCAGAAAAGCTGAATTATCCTCTCAGCAGGGAATTGACTGAGCGCCTTGAAAAGGTGGCCAGGGATGCTCATGTCACGATGAATATATTGCTGCAGTCCCTCTGGGGCATTGCGCTTCAACGCTACAACGGTAGCAAGGATGTCGTGTACGGAAGTGTAGTATCAGGCAGACCAGCAGAAATTCCGGGCATTGATCGGATGATCGGTTTGTTCATCAATACGATTCCCGTTCGTGTGAAGACAGAGGAGAATCTCCCCTTCACAGTTCTGATGAAGCAGCAGCAGGAACAATATATGGCTTCTCATATGTATGACACCTACCCGCTGTTTGAGATTCAGGCTCAGACGGATCAGAAGCAGGATCTAATCTCCCATATTATGGTGTTTGAGAACTATCCTGTGGAGGAGGAGGTAGAGCGTCTGGGTGGTGGCGAGGCTGCCTTTGAGATTGAGGAGGCGGAGCTTCTTGAGCAAACGAATTATGATTTTAATTTAATTGTCCTCCCTGGCGAAGAAATGAGATTGATGTTCCAGTACAATGCACTTGTTTATGACCCAGTGACAATTGAGCAAATCAAGGGCCATCTGATTCACCTCATGGAACAAATTGTAGAGGACCCTGCCATTTCCGTGGATGCACTAGAATTAGTCACGCCGCAGGAGAGAGAAGAGATTCTGAACGTATGGGGAAATACAAAAGGCATTTACGAGCACTGTAACACGTTCCACGGACTGTTGGAGGAACAGGCGGGACGAACGCCGGATGCGACTGCCCTTTGGTTCGAGGACGAGAGTCTGACCTATGCCGAGCTCAATGCAAAAGCCAACGGACTGGCGAGAAGGCTCCATACTCAGGGAATCAAGACGGGAGATCTGGTGGGACTGATTGCTGAACGGTCGCTCGAAATGATCGTTGGGATCTACGGCATTATGAAAGCCGGGGGTGCCTATGTTCCAATCGATCCAGAGTATCCGAAAGAACGAATCAGTTACATGCTTGAAGATTCCGGGGCGAAGCTGATCCTTACACAGGCCCATCTCTTGGAGCATCTCGGATGGATGGAAAATGTTTTGCTGCTGGATGAATCATCGACCTATGATGCCGATACCTCGAATTTGGAGGATACTGCTGGCCCGGATGATCTGGCTTACGTGATCTACACTTCAGGTACGACGGGTCAGCCTAAGGGCGTATTAGTCGAGCATCGGGGACTACCGAATCTTTCGGACGTATACGGGACACACTTCGAAGTTACACCGCAGGATCGGATCGTTCAGTTTGCAAGCCTGTCGTTTGATGCATCGGTTTCGGAAATTTTAACGGCGCTGAGCCACGGGGCTGTTCTGTGCATCCCTTCTACACAAGATATTTTAGATCATGCCCTGTTCGAGCAGTTCATGAACGATAAGGGGATTACGGTAGCGACTTTGCCACCCGCTTACGCTATCCACCTTGATCCAGAGCGTTTGCCAACACTGCGGTGCCTGCTAACCGCTGGATCGGCCGCATCGGTCGAGTTGATCGAAGAGTGGAGGAAGCATGTACGTTACTCTAATGGCTATGGCCCAACGGAGGACTCCGTATGCACCACCATCTGGTCTGTCCCGGACAGTGAGGAAGCAACGGATATTGTATCTATTGGACGACCTATTGCTAACCATAGTGTGTACATCTTGGATGACCATTTTAGATTGCAACCTGTAGGTGTAGCTGGAGAGCTATGCATTTCGAGTATCGGGTTAGCACGGGGGTATCATAATCGGCCTGAGTTAATGGATGAGAAGTTCGTGGACAATCCATTTGCTCCAGGAGAGCGCATGTATCGGACGGGGGACCTGGTTCGCTGGTTACCGAATGGAATCATCGAGTACTTAGGTCGAATAGATCACCAAGTCAAAATCCGCGGCTACCGTATCGAGCTAGGCGAGGTAGAAGCACAAATGCTCAGAGTGCCGTCCGTTCAGGAAGTCGTAGCCATGGCTGTAGAGGGCGAAGACGGCTACAAAGATCTAGTCGCTTACTTCGTAGCCGCTCAGAAACTTGAGGTATCCGAACTTCGGGCTGTTCTGTCGGAGATGTTACCTGGATATATGATCCCTTCCCGCTTCATACAACTGGAGGATATGCCTCTGACGTCGAACGGAAAAATCGACCGAAAAGCGCTGCAGGGCGAGCGTGGATGGGCAGCGGCTTCATCTGAGGCTCCAAGGACACCTGTGGAAATCCAATTAGCCGAAATCTGGCAAGAGGTGCTGGGTGTAGAGAGCGCGGGAGTGAAGGATAATTTCTTCCATTTTGGAGGTCATTCACTGCGTGCAGCCCTGCTAGTCTCACGAATTCGCAAGGAAATGAATCGCGAGATTAGTCTGAGAGCAGTGTTCGAGTCTCCTACTATTGAAGAATTGGCTCGTGCCATTGAGGGCTATACACCGCTGAATTTCGAAGAAATTCCTACAGCGGGAGCGAGAGAGCATTATCCATTGTCCTCGGCCCAAAAACGACTGTTTATTCTAAGTCAGCTGGAAGGTGGAGAGCTGAGCTACAATATGCCGGGGATCCTTACCGTTGAGGGAGCTTTGGATCGGGAACGGCTAGAGCAGGCATTCCGTCGTCTGATTCATCGTCATGGTTCGCTGCGAACTCGTTTTGTGACTGTGAACGGTGAACCTGTACAGCAGCTCCTGACGGACGTTCCGTTTACTGTGGAATATGCGGAGTTGAGCGAGGAAGAGGCAGGAGCTACCCTTCAGCAGTTCGTCCGTCCTTTTGATTTAGGTGTAGCTCCATTGCTGCGGGTCGGCCTTATTCGAATTGCACATGAGCGCCATTTACTATTGTTTGACATGCATCATATTGTCTCAGATGGGGTTTCTATGAATATTCTCATAGAAGAGTTTCTCCGCTTCTACCAAGAGGAGGACGTATTTCCTGAGCTACAGATCCAGTACACAGACTATGCTGTATGGCAGCAAGAGCAGCTCGGAAGCGAGCGTCTTAAGGCCCAGGAGGCTTACTGGCTGGATGCTTTCCGTGGAAGCTTGCCAGTGCTGGATTTGCCAGGAGATGAAGTTCGTCCTGCGGTGCGAAGCTTTGCGGGCGATCGAATCGACTTCCAAATTGATTCTTCTCTGAGTGCTTCACTTCAGGAGCTGGCTACCCGAACGGGTTCCACTCTGTTCATGGTACTGCTGGCAGCCTATACAGCGCTCTTGCACAAGTACACAGGTCAGGAAGATGTCATTGTCGGTTCACCTGTGGCAGGAAGATCTCATGCGACACTTGAAGGCCTCATCGGTATGTTCGTCGGCACAGTGGCACTTCGTACTTATCCAGAAGGAGAGAAGCCTTTCGAGGCTTATCTGCAGGAAGTGAAGGAAACAGCGCTGCGGGCCTATGAAAACCAGGATTACCCGTTCGAGGAGCTGGTAGAAAAGCTGGAGCTTCAGCGTGATTTGAGCCGTAACCCACTATTTGATACCATGTTTGTCCTGCAAAATATCGAGCAGGGAGAACAAGAAATAGAAGGATTGCGCTTCACTCCTTACGATAATGTACATCCGGCTGCCAAGTTCGATCTTACGCTGACCGTGAGTGAAGCAGACGGGGCATTGAACTGCACGCTTGAGTATGCGACTGCGATCTACAAGCAAGAGACTGCTGAGCGGATGGCAGGCCACTTTGTACAGCTTATTCGGGAAGCCATCGCCAATCCCGCACTGCCGTTGTCATCCCTTGATATCGTGACACCTCAGGAAAAATCAAGGCTGATGAAAGCGCCGGACCAAGCCAAGGCAGATTATCCTCGTGACAAGACGATCTATGCGCTGTTCGAGGAGCAGGCCGCACGTACTCCGAATGCAGTGGCAGTCGTATGTGAAGATGCAACCCTGTCCTACAGCGAGCTGAACGAGCGGGCCAATGGACTTGCCCGAACGCTGAGGGAACGTGGTTTGCAACCAGACGGTTTGGCTGGAATTATGGCGGATCGTTCCCTTGAAATGGTGGTCGGAATTTTAGCCATCTTGAAGGCAGGCGGGGCCTATGTCCCTGTAGACCCTGAATATCCAGAGGACCGCATTCGCTTTATGCTTGAGGATTCGGGAGCCAAGCTACTGCTGACACAAGCGCATCTGGAGCAACGGGTCTCCTTCGCCGGGGATATCGTAAGTCTGGACAAAACGGCTTCCTACAAGGAGGATGTCTCAAACCTGCAGCCTGCAGCCGGACCGGAGCATCTTGTCTACGTCATCTACACATCGGGTACGACAGGCAAGCCAAAGGGAACACTGATTGAGCATAAAAATGTAGTTCGCTTGCTCTTTAATGATAAAAATATGTTTGACTTTGGTCCTCAGGATACGTGGACACTGTTCCATTCATTCTGTTTTGACTTCTCTGTATGGGAAATGTACGGAGCATTGCTGAACGGAGGACGGTTGGTCATCGTTCCATCGCTTACCGCGAAGAGTCCAGATCGTTTCTTGCAATTGCTTAAGGATCAGAAGGTCACCGTTTTGAACCAGACACCGACGTACTTCTACCAGTTGCTACAGGAAGAGCTCGGTCATCAAGCGGCAGAACTGAGCCTCCGTATGATTATCTTCGGTGGAGAGGCATTAGCCCCGGCCCTGCTCAAGGACTGGAGAACGAAGTATCCGCAAGTGCAGCTCATTAACATGTACGGCATTACCGAAACGACCGTGCATGTAACCTATAAGGAAATTACAGAGTTGGAAATTGAACAGGGCCGCAGCAATATCGGCACCACGATTCCGACGCTGAGAGCGTACATTTTGGATGAACAACGCCGTCCACAGCCGATTGGCATTCCAGGTGAACTCTATGTGGCGGGCGTAGGTCTGGCGCGAGGTTATCTGAACCGACCGGAATTGACGGAAGAGAAGTTTGTCGCTCATCCGTTTGAAGCGGGCGAGCGCATGTACCGCTCGGGTGACTTGGCACGCTGGTTGCCGGATGGCAGCATGGAGTATTTGGGACGGATTGACCATCAGGTAAAAATCCGTGGTTACCGTATCGAGCTGGGCGAAGTGGAAGCGAAGCTGCTCCATGCTCCGTCTGTAAGGGAGGCCGTTGTGCTCGCCCGAGAGGATGGAAGTGGACAAAAAGTGCTTGTCGGCTATTTCACTGCCGATCAGATGCTGACGGTAGGAGAGTTGAGAAAAGCCTTGGCTGCCGAACTGCCGACTTATATGATTCCATCTTACTTTATGCAATTGGAACAGATGCCTTTGACGCCAAATGGCAAGCTGGATCGCAAAGCGCTTCCGGCTCCGGAGGCCAATGTGCAGACTGGAGCGGTTTATGAACCGCCAAGGACGAAGGCTGAGGAAGCTTTGGCTTCCGTATGGCAAGGTGTGCTGGGAGCGCAGCAGGTCGGCATCCATGATCATTTCTTTGATCTGGGTGGTGATTCCATCAAGGCGATCCAAGTGTCCTCGAGATTGTTTCAAGCCGGATATAAATTAGAGATGAAGGATCTCTTCAAATATCCGACAATTGCCGAGCTAAGCCCGTATCTTCAGGCAGCCGGACGTATAGCGGAACAGGGCGAAATTAAAGGTGCAGCAGAGTTAATGCCAATTCAGCGTTGGTTCTTTGAACGCCATACAGCGGAGCCGCACCATTATAATCATGCCGTCATGCTCTATCGGAAAGACGGCTTTGATGAGGCTGCACTCCGGTTGACAATGGACCAAATTGCGATCCATCATGATGCGCTGCGCATGGTTTTCCGGCCTACAGAAGCTGGATACGCAGCTTGGAATCGGGGAACGGACGAAGGCGAGCTCTACACATTGCACATTGCCGATGTGCGGCAGGCGGAAGACCAGACAGCTGCGGTTCAGGCCCAAGTCGATGCCATTCAGGCAAGCTTTGATTTGGAAGGTGGCCCACTGTTCAAGCTAGGCCTGTTCCATTGTGACGATGGCGATCATTTGTTGATTGTCATTCATCACCTCTTGGTTGACGGCGTATCCTGGCGCATCCTGTTTGAGGACATTGCAGCGGGGTACGAGCAGGCATTGAATGGACAAGCAATCGTCCTTCCACAAAAGACCGATTCGTATCTTGTATGGTCTGAGCAAGCGACGAAGTATGCAGCAGGGCCTGCTCTGGACAAGGAGCGTGCATACTGGCAGCTGATCGAGGAGGCGATTTTGGCCCCACTGCCGAAGGATGAGGATCAGAAGCCGGGCACCATTCGGGATACTGAATCGGTTACGGTAACGTGGTCTGCGCAGGAAACAGACCTGCTGTTGCGGCAAGCGAACCGGGCGTATCATACGGAGACGAACGACTTGCTCTTGACTGCTCTGGGGGCAGCCATTCAGCGCTGGACAGGCATGGAGCAGATTTTGGTCAATCTCGAAGGGCATGGACGGGAAATGATCGTACCAGACCTGGATATTACCCGTACCGTGGGTTGGTTCACAACCCAGTATCCGGTTCTGCTGAACCTGCAAGGCGGACAGGAAGTATCTGCGCGCATCAAGCGCATCAAGGAGAATTTGCGAGAGGTTCCGCACAAAGGAATCGGCTACGGTCTTCTGAAGTATATGGCACCGGAGAAAAGTGTCGGATTTGGCGTGGAGCCGGAAATTTCCTTCAATTATCTTGGGCAGTTTGATCAGGATCTGGAGGGTAATGCCCTTAGCTTATCCACACATTCAGTTGGTAAGGCGCTCAGCGACCTCACACCACAACAATATGCTCTGGATGTGAATGGCATGATTGCTGAAGGCCAGCTATCACTGACGATTACGTACAGCAGCAGGCAGTATCGTAACGAGACGGTGAGTCATTTTGCTGAATTATTACAGTCAAGCCTTAGTGAGGTCATCCGTCATTGTGTGGCTCAGGAGCGTTCACAGCTTACACCAAGTGATGTTCTGTTCCAAGGATTAACATTGGAGCAGCTTGATCGACTTACGGCGCAGACGGCTCACATTGGAGAGATTGAGGATGTGTACAAGCTGACGCCAATGCAGAAGGGAATGCTGTTTCACAGCCTGCTGGAGCCGGACTCCTCTTCATACTTCGAACAGGCAACGTTTGAGCTGCGTGGTAGCTTCGATGTAGATATCTTCTTCGAGAGCTTCCAGGCTTTGGTGCAACGACATGCCATACTACGTACCGGATTTTACAACAACATTGCTGATGTACCGCTGCAAGTTGTCTTTAAGCAACGGTTAATCCCTCTGCACTACGTAGATTTGCGCGACGCATCTATGCAGGAACAAGAAGACCGAATCAAGGCTTATATTGCTGAAGATATGGTTAAGGGGTTCAGCTTGTCAGAAGATCCGCTGATGCGGGTGACCGTCTTGCAGAAGGATCAAAGCTGTCTTGTATTGTGGAGCTTCCACCATATTGTCATGGATGGCTGGTGTATCCCGATCATTACACAGGAGCTGTTCGATTATTATTCTGCCAAGAAACAGCAAGTACAGCCTGTCCTACCGCCAGCTCAGCCCTATAGCCGTTATATCGAGTGGCTTGATGCACAGGATGATCAAGAAGCTTCAACGTATTGGAGCCAATATCTAAAAGATTATGACGGGAATACTGTATTGCCGGAAGGTAAAACGAAATCCCAAGCAAAGGAAGCGGGCTATGTTCTAAAAGAGCATGTTCTCCATCTGGGTGCATCTTTGACAGGTAAAATGGATGTTGTCGCGAAGCGCAATCACGTGACCGTCAACACACTCATGCAGACAGCCTGGGGACTGATTCTTCAACGTTATAATGCCAGCTCGGATGTCGTTTTCGGCGGCGTTGTGTCGGGTAGACCCGCTGAGATTGCAGGGATCGAAAATATGGTGGGTCTGTTCATCAATACAGTACCTATCCGTGTACAGTCATCCAAAGACGAAGCCTTCGTCGAAGTGATGAAACGTACACAGGCACAGTCATTGGCTGGTCGTGCCTACGACACCTATCCACTGTATGAGATTCAGGGGAAAACAACCCAAAAGCAGGACCTGATTTCTCATATTATGATCTTTGAAAATTACCCGCTCGACGAGCAGGTGGAGCAATCGGGTAATCAAACGGAGGACAATCTCGAAGTTGCCAACTTCACCATGTTTGAACAAACCAACTATGACTTTAACCTGGTTGTGATTCCAGGCGAAGACATCAAGGTCTGCATTCGCTATAATGCTTCGGTTTACGAGCAAGAAAGCATTGCACGTATCGGAGGACACTTGTTGCAGATGCTCGATCAGGTGGCTGCTCGTCCGCAGGCGACGATACAGGAACTGGAGATTGTAACATCCGAGGAACGGATGAACCTGCTTGACTGGGGCGGCAAGGCACATACCTATCCAAGTGATCAGGGTCTGCATACCTTGTTTGAAGAACAGGTTGTCCGTACGCCGGATAAGATTGCGGCTGTAAATGGAGACACTCAGATCACGTATCGGGAGCTGAACGAGCAGGCGAACAGACTAGCTTCCACCTTGATAGACCAAGGACTACAGAGTGAACAAGTGGTAGGTCTGTTGGCAGATCGGTCTGTAGAGCTGCTTGTCGCCATCATGGGTGTGCTCAAAGCGGGTGGAGCCTATGTACCTATTGATCCTGAATATCCGCAGGAGCGGATTCAGTATATTTTGAAGGATTCTGGCGCTGAAATTCTGCTCACACAGAGCCACCTGACGGAGTTAGCCTCTTTTGAGGGGACGGTTATGGAATTGGATTCCCCGCACATTTACGGAACCGAGGTGGATAATCCCAATATTCCTGTTGGAGGAAACGATCTGGTGTACTTAATCTATACCTCGGGTACAACCGGAAATCCGAAGGGAACCATGATTAACCACAAAGGGATCGTGAACTACATCTGGTGGGCCAATAAGGTCTATTGTGCTGGAAAACCAACGGATTTCCCGTTGTATTCATCCATTTCCTTTGACTTAACGATGACATCGATCTTTACTCCATTAATTAACGGAGGAGTAGTGCGGATTTATGATGGTATAGATAAAGCGGAGGTTGTACAGCATATTTTGCGCGAAAATGCGGTGGACATTCTCAAGCTGACGCCGACTCATCTCAGTCTGATTAAAGATATGACCATCCCGGCAGAAAGTCGCATTCAGCAGCTTATTGTGGGTGGAGAGAATCTGACCACACATTTGTCGAAAACCATCACAGATCTCTTTGGCAGCAACATCAAAATCTACAATGAATATGGACCAACCGAAACGGTCGTCGGCTGCATGATTCACCTGTACAATCCTGCGAAGGATACGCGTGAATCTGTACCGATTGGGTTGCCAGCAGACAATATATACATCCATATTCTGGATGATCAGCTTCGTCTCGTACCGTTAGGCGTGGAGGGCGAAATGTACATCGCCGGGGACGGGGTAGCCCGTGGATATCTGAACCGTCCTGAGCTTACCGCAGATAAATTCATTAGAAATCCGTTCGCTTCGGAAGGAAATATGTATCGCACTGGGGATTTGGCTCGTCGCCTTCCTAATGGAGACATTGAGTACATTGGGCGTATTGACCATCAAGTCAAAATACGGGGCTATCGTATTGAGCTTGGTGAGATTGAGGCCAAGTTGCTGGATATGCCACTTGTCGAGGAAGCTCTCGTTGTTGCGTGGGCAGACGCCAATGGACAGAAGTCTCTGTGTGCTTACTTTGTAGCGGATCGAGAAATGTCTGTCAGCGAGCTGAGAAACGAACTGTCTGCCGGACTGCCTGCATATATGATTCCGTCTTACTTCGTCCAACTGGACGTGATGCCTCTGACACCGAATGGCAAGCTGGATCGCAAGGCACTGCCTGAACCGAACTCGGGTATAAAGGCGGGAGCAGACTTTACCGCTCCGCGGACGGATGTGGAGAACATTTTGGCTTCAATCTGGCAAGGTGTACTTGGCGTGCCGCTGGTCGGCATACATGATAATTTCTTTGAACTTGGAGGTGACTCGATCAAATCCATTCAAGTATCCTCAAGGCTTCTTCAAGCAGGCTACAAGCTTGAAATGAAGGATTTGTTCGGTTATCCGACAATTGCAGAGTTGGCGCAGCGCGTTAGTGTGGTCAGCCGAATTGCGGACCAAAGCGAGGTACACGGAGCGGTAAGACTGGGACCTGCTCAGCACAGATTCTTCGATGAACAGTCAATGGATCTGCATCACTTTAATCAGTCGGTCATGTTGTACCGACGGGATGGCTTCAATACCGATGCGCTCGCCGAGGTTGTTCGGAAAATTGCAGAGCATCATGATGCTTTACGACTGGTGTTCCGCCAAGGAGAGCAGGGATTTGAGGCCTGGAACCGGAGCATGGGTGAGGGTGAGCTCTATAGCCTCCAAATCCACGACCTGCGGGATGAGACAGACCCGGCTTCAGCAATAGAAGCGGGTGCGGAAGCCATTCAGCGCAGCATCTCTCTGGAGGATGGACCTCTCTTTAGACTGGGTCTGTTCCGCTGTGCGGAAGGCGAACATCTGTTGATCGTTATTCATCATCTGGCTGTGGATGGCGTATCCTGGCGTATCCTCTTTGAGGACCTGCAGGATGGCTACGAGCAGGCAGCACGTGGAGAAGCGGTCAAGCTTCCACAGAAGACGGATTCGTACCGTGCATGGGTTGAGGGAATCACACAATTTGCGAATAGTCTGGCGGCTGAACAAGAACGCAGCTATTGGGCAGAGGTAGAGGGAGATGGCTTTGTCCCTCTTCCCAAAGACAAGGTAGACGGCGCTCTTCTCATCAAAGACAGTGAGGCTGTCACGGTGAGATGGTCACCAGAAGAGACAGAGCAGTTCCTGAAAGAAGCGAACCGCACTTACAATACGGAGGTCAACGATCTGCTCCTGACGGCTCTGGGTATGGCTGTTCACGAGTGGACAGGAATCGAACGTGTAGGCATCCTTCTGGAGGGACATGGACGGGAGCCTGTTGTGCCGGAACTGGATATTACTCGCACAATAGGCTGGTTTACAAGTCAATACCCTGTCGCCCTTGAGATGGGAGGGGAATTGGAGATCGGCGCCAGAATAAAGCACGTCAAGGAAGGCTTGCGTCGTATCCCGAACAAAGGTGTCGGATATGGTATTTTGAAATATTTAAGCGACGGTTCCGACGTCTCCTCCTTCTCGGCTGAACCTGAGATTACCTTCAACTACTTGGGACAGTTCGACCAGGATCTTGCAGGAGGGATGATGGAAGTATCGTCTTATTCAGTAGGACCTGAGGTCAGTGAGCAGATGGTGCAGCATCAGGCATTGAACATTAATGGACTGATTGCCGAAGGACAGCTTCAACTTTCGGTCAGCTATAACCGTCATCAGCTCGACGGGGAGTCCGTGACTAAGTTTGTTGGCATTCTGAAGAACCGTCTCAGCGAAGTCATTGGACATTGCGTAAGTAAGGAAAGAACAGAACTTACACCAAGCGATGTACTCCTCAAAGATATCAGCTTAGAAAAGATTGAGGAGATAGAAGAGCAGACACGGCATATCGGCAGTATTGAAAATATGTATAAACTGACGCCGATGCAAAAAGGAATGTTGTTCCACAGCTTGCTGGAGCCTCATTCGGAAGTCTACTTTGAGCAGGCCAAATTTGAAATTCAGGGAGCATTCTATCCTGAGGATTTCAAACGCAGCTTAGAACATCTGATGAAACGGCATGCCATATTGAGAACGAATTTCCATGCCGGGTGGGGCGATTTCCCTATTCAGATTGTGTTCAAAGAAAGAGCGTGTGACTTCGTATACGAGGATCTGCACGAGCTGGAAGCCGATGAAATTCAAGCGCGTCTTGCAGCTTATACTGCTCAGGACAAAGCAAGAGGCTTTAATCTTGCTGAAGAAGCATTGCTGCGTGTTGCTATTCTACGTACATCCGAAGAGGCTTACCATCTGCTGTGGAGCTCTCATCACATCATTTTGGATGGCTGGTGTATGCCGCTTGTGCTTCAGGAAGTGTTTGAGACGTATGGGGTTCTGCGTGAGCAAAGGGAACCAGAGCTTCCTGCAGCTGTATCGTACAGCCAGTATATTCAATGGTTGGAGAAGCAAGGCGAGGAAGAGGCATCCTCTTACTGGAGAGGGTACCTGGAAGGCTACGAGCAGCAGACGAAGCTGCCACAGGCCATCACACAGCCATCAGCAAAAGCAGAAGCCTACGTGTCGGAGAAGCTGGTATGCACGTTGGATGCGGAACTGACCGATCGCCTGGAACAGGTGGCCAAACAGCATCAGGTGACGATGAATACATTGATGCAAGCAGCCTGGGGAATCGTGTTGCAGCGCTACAATAGAAGCCAGGATATTGTCTTCGGAAGTGTAGTATCAGGGAGACCTGCCGAGATTCCGGGTATCGAAAGCATGATCGGTCTCTTCATTAATACAGTTCCGGTTCGGGTTCAGGCCGAGGGAAGCGATACGTTCTCCCATGTGATGAAAAGACAGCAGGAATTATATTTGGCAGGACATGCTTATGATTCCTATCCGCTCTATGAGATTCAAGCACAGAGCGAACAAAAGCAAGATTTGATTTCTCATATTATGGTGTTCGAAAATTACCCGGTAGAAGAGCATCTGGAAGAGAAGATTGCCAGTGAAGAGGCTGAATACAAAATTACGGATGTTCAGATGTTTGAACAGACGAATTATGATTTTAACCTCATTGTGCTGCCGGGCCGTAATCTGGAGTTCTTGTACCGTTACAATGCCCGCGTCTATGATCGGGAGAGCGTGGAACGCATTCAAGGGCACTTGACGAGAATTCTGACAAGCGTTGCTGTTCAACCTACCATCCGTATTGATGAGCTGGAGCTGATTACGCCAGAAGAGAAATCGCAGATTATAGAGGTGTGGGGCGATACAGCAGCTCCTTATCCGCGTGAGCAGACCCTTCACGGTATATTTGAGGAAAAAGCAGCGCTCACACCGGATCGTACAGCACTTATTTACGGTGAAACGGAGCTTACCTATGGAGAACTTCATCAGCAGGCGAACCGCCTTGCACGTACGCTGCGTGCCCAAGGGGTCAGACCGGACCAACCAGTCGGCATCATGGTCGAGCGTTCGCTTGAGATGATCATTGGTATTCATGCCATTCTAAAAGCTGGCGGGGCCTATGTACCGATTGATCCAGAGTTCCCAGAAGATCGTATTCGCCACATGCTGGAGGATTCGGGAGCGAAGCTTCTGCTGACGAAGAATCATCTCAAAGATCGTTTTCCGTTCACCGGCACGATCCTGACACTTGATGATCCGCAGGCGTATCATGTGGATAGCTCGAATCTCGAGCCAATTGCGGGGCCGGAGCATCTGGCTTATATCATCTACACGTCAGGTTCAACCGGCAAGCCGAAGGGCGTAATGATTGAACATCGCGCTGCCGTCCATACGCTGAGTCAGTTGGAAGCTGAATATCCGATGTTGGCAGGCGACCGTTTCCTGCTCAAAACGACATTCACCTTTGACTTCTCCGTGCCGGAGCTGTTCTGCTGGTTCTTTGGACAAGGGACTCTCGTGATCCTGCCACAAGGCGTGGACAAAGACCCGATGGCACTGCTAGAGGCCGTGGATACGAACCGTATCACGCATCTCAATTTGGTGCCGTCGATGCTCAGTGTGCTCGTTCAATACTTGAAAGAAAGCGGCACCCAAGGATTCCTTACTCTGAAATACCTGTTTGCCTGCGGCGAGACGCTGCCTGCCAAACTTGTTGAAGAGTATTATAAAGTATCTCCTTACGCAGTACTGGAAAACATCTACGGTCCTACGGAAGCAGCCGTATATGCGACTCGGTATACAACGAGCCTTGAGACTGCGGCTCTAACGCATGTGCCGATCGGCAAACCGTACGCTAACGTCCAAGTATGGATGATGGACAGCGCTTCTCAGGTATCACCTGTGGGGGTACCGGGAGAACTCTGCATTGCGGGCGAAGGGGTAGCGCGGGGGTATTTCAACCAGCCAGACCTGACGGCAGAGAAGTTCATTCCTCACCCGTACAAACCGGGAGCACGAATTTACCGAACGGGCGATTTGGCTCGATGGCTACCAGACGGGAATATTGAGTATTTGGGGCGGATCGATCACCAGGTAAAAATCCGCGGTTACCGCATTGAGCTGGGAGAAGTGGAAGCACAAATTCTGAAGGTTCCATTGGTGCAGGAAGCGGTTGTTCTAGCACTGGCTGACTCCACCGGAAGTACTCAACTTTGTGCATACTTTGTGGCCGAAGAGGGGCTTGCAGCGGGCGTACTACGCGAGGCACTGGCCAGCGAACTGCCAAGCTACATGATTCCGACTGCTTTCGTACAGTTGGCACAAATGCCACTGAATCCAAATGGCAAATTGGATCGCAAAGCGCTACCGGCACCGGAAACACTTCTGCGGAGCACAGCGGAGTATATCGCGCCGCGTACGCAGACAGAAGTAGAGCTCGCTCAGATTTGGTCCGAGGTGCTCGGCGTACAGGAAATCGGGATCAGAGATCATTTCTTCGAACTTGGGGGCCATTCCCTGAAAGTATTGGGCTTGATCCAAAGGATTTCGTCCGGTATGGGCGTCCAGCTACCACTCCAAGTCGTGTTTAATCTGCCGACTGTGGAAGAAATGGCGCATGAAATATCCAAGTTGCAGGCAACAACTGCTGCTAATGAAGAGGAAATGGAAATTATCCGCTTCCCAGGGAAAGGAACACTCAAAGTGTTTTGCTTCCCTCCACGGGTAGGCCACTCTCTGGGGTACTATGAGATGGCCAAGGAGCTGGAAGGGCTTTGCGAGGTGTACGGGATGGAATTTATCGGCGATCGGTACCAGGGTCAAGATATGCTGGATCGATACATTGATGCCATTGTGGATATTCAAGCAGAGGGCCCATATGTATTCCTGGGATACTCACTTGGAGGAAATCTCGCCTTCGAGGTAGCTAAAGCCATGGAAAGCCGAGGTCACCATGTTAGCGACATTATTATGGTAGATGCTATGAGAAAGATGTCCAAAGATGAATCGACACCAGAGGAGCTCGAAGAGATTGTCGAGACGGTACTGGACAGCATTAGGGACCAGTACAAAGCATTCCTCGCCGATCCAGTGGACAGGGAGCGAGTCATGGACAAAATGTTGGTGTACTCCACCTACCGCGATGAGCTTATTAACGCAGGTGAAGTTCATGCGAATATCCATGCTCTGATTGCAGAGGATGATAGTATTGGTCCGGATACATCATTAGATAAATTGTTATGGCAACAGGCGACACTTGGTCAATACAAAGAATACGAAGTCATCGGAACGCATGATGTGCTGCTTGATTCCGGTTTTATTGGGGAAAATGCTAAAGTACTGAGACAGATACTTGGCAAGGTCACAGAGGCTTCATCTAATAACAAGCCCATTTTGTCCTAAGCTCAATCAAGCATAATAAGTGATAGGCAGCAAAGACGCCCGGATTCCTTTATATAGAAGGAACTCGGGCGTCTTTTGTTTTTTTAAGCTGTCCTTAACATATAAAGTCCCTAATCATCTGTGAATGCTTTAGACGTGGTTGACTGAAAGTGACTGGTGTCGGTGATGAGTTCACGGATGACTTGGATGACAAGCTCCGGTTGATCATGGATGATCATATGCTCGCTCTTCTTGGCAACAATTAATTTGCTGTTTGTAGAGATGTTAAGCATCTCGCGCTGTCCCATTTGCCAGCTTTGTTCAATCTGATCATTTCCGCGTTTACTAATACCGAACTGAGTCAAATCTTGTTGAATGCCCCGGGCAATTACACGTACAGGGAGATTACCCAGATGCTGTCCCCGTATGGCATCTTCGGTAGTGCTCGCTAGGTCACCCTCCTCTGCAACAGATCGAAAGTATTTAGAAGAAGCGACAATATTCACAAAAGATTTTCTATCTTGATATTCGACCCGACCCGTTAGCATAAAATTGGGGAACAGGCGAAAAGCCCCTGATTTTTCTAGGAGAATGGATATTAACGGGGAGGGATTGACCTTAGGCCGTTCCTTGGCATAGATCTTATTTGTCCGTCGGGCGTCATTCTCAGGCCTGGCATCCACCAGAACCAATCCTGCCACTTCGTCTCTGTATGTCTGCGCGTACAGTCTTGAGTACATCCCTCCGAGGGAATGGCCTACCAGAATATAAGGAGCTTGGATGCCTGCGTTTTTTAAGGCGACATGAAGCTCTCGAACGATGTTTTCCCCGGTTCGTGGAGTAGCAGCCTCCTCGCTCCAGGCATAGCCTGCCCGGTCATAGGATACAACAGTGGCGAATGATGACAGCTTTTCGGGAATATCTCTCCAGGAGAGGCTACTTTCCCCGCTCCCTGATTCAAGCAAAATTGTTGGAGAACCGTTACCGAGTTTACGAATATGAAGTCGATAGCCCCCGGCATCGACCAATTCCCCCGGAGGTGGGTATTGTGATTTATCCTTCTTGGATGCAATCCACTCATACACAAATCCGGAGATCACGAAAAGCAATAAGCAAGAGATAATAAGAAACACAATTCTCGTCCATGTTCGCCTTCGTTGCTTCATTAGAAAATCTACTCCTCTATACAGCTATAATTAATCATTACCTAAAGTTGCGTGAAACAAAAGCTGCTACCGTATGGTTTGTGGCTAGCTCCTTATCTTTTTACCCATCCTTTCTTTGTCAAATCATCAATATTAAAGAAAAAAACAGAATATGCACTTGAGTTGTAATGAGCAACCCATATATTCTTGATCATTGAATGGAGATCACGTCGTTCTTGGATGCGGATAACTAAGTCCATTTGGCAAAAGTACAGTGTACACAGGGTAAAATTACAACAATAAAGATAGTAAAAACTATTCATTAAAAAGGGTTGCATTTAAATATACAGAATGGTATACTCTAATTCCGGCCAAGAAATACAATATTGCGAGCGAGTGTTTAAAAAAAGATTCTAAAAAAATGCTTGCAAAATTGGTTCGGACATGATATGATATAAGAGTTGATGAGGCGATGAGCTGAATCAACAGCAAAAGAATGCTTGATCTTTGAAAACTGAACAACGAGTGAGTAAAACGATTTTGTTCGCAAAATCAAACAAGAGATATTTTATCTCGT
>NZ_JAAMNR010000016.1:0-62179 GCF_011066115.1 Paenibacillus sp. EKM212P | reverse complement strand
AAGCTCATGTTGAAACTGACGAGATAAAATATCTCATTTTCGCTTCCATTTCATACAGCCTGACGGCATGTACCAAATTTCAGCGTTGGACTTTGTAAACAAAATCCATACTCACTCGTTGTTCAGTTTTCAAAGATCAAACTTGCATAGTGTCTTACTTTGTTTCGTCACCGCGTCTCAGTGGCGACCTTTATAATATATCATCTCTTTTTAGAATTTGCAAGAGTTTTTTTAATTTCTTTTTTCGAGCAAATCCTTCAAAAAGGAACGAAAGTTAATTTACCATGAATATTGAATAGAGTCAATACTTTTTTTGATATCAGAAAGTATAGCTTTTTAAAATAGTTTACTTCCTGATATCTCTGATATATTTTCCACCTTATCTTTTCATTGTTTGGTTTGTGGGACTCGCCCTCTGCGAGCATATTTTGATAGTTCCTTGGCGGGTGCAAAACGGGCATACATGCGGAAGACTGTTTTATATCGAAGTGCGATTGCGTAGCGAATATCTTGATCCAATCGAGTATCGCTCATATCAAGCAGCATTTCATCTAGCTCCTTACGAAGAACGTAGTCAAGTTCCTTGCATTCTTTTTCGTTAAACAGCATTCCCAACATATGACCATACTCCCTTATCAGCAGATTATATAGTACTTATATTTGCTCAACTATTGTTCCAATCTTTACCTGTTTTTAAACTCAACTGCTAAGGTTTCAAACTTCCCCCGATTAATCTTCAGCTTTTCTTTAGGCTCTCCCCTTTGTTATGTTCAATTTTCAGGAAATATATAAATAATTGGCCATAATATTTTATTGTGACAATAAACGATAAGTTATGCCACTCTCAATAGCAGCTGCTAAAAGCAGTAAGATGACAGACCATAGGGACACCCTCAACGTTTGTTTCATAAATACATTCCACGATGGGCCAGTTCCTTTGCGCTTTAGCCCTATGCTTGTACCTATAGTAGACATTATGTTAATTCCAAACTTCAATCCGAAGGCACAAGCGATAATCAAAACAGGCAATTCAATCACACCGTGAGGCAGTAACCCTTTTACAACAACTTCATACATACTTCTTCCCATATCTGTCTGCAAGTGTACTACAAACCCTAAAACCATACCGTTCACAATCAAAAATATAAACGGTACGATTCCAAATACAGCCCCCATAAATATGACCAGCACACATTTAATCGCATTATTGAAAAAGATAAATACAAAAAAACTCCATTGTGGATGCTCAGAATTCTGCAAGCGCTGCGCTACTTCTCCCAGTCCCTCCATTTGTTGCGCCAGCATGGATTGAATAGTGCCTGTACTTAACCACCCCACTATAATACTTGTGCAGAAAAGAAGTGCAGAGATTAAAATTAACCGTCTTGTCATTTGTAAATCGTGAAAAAATGCGTTTAGTCCCATTTGATAATTCCTCCTATTAGTCCAATGGAATAATTGACAACCCCTGGCATAGCTTTAAGTAAACAAGCACTTCTAGGATGAAAGGGGCGTTATTAACCATGAATTCTTTTTTTTATGTATTAAACGGTAAAAAAATCAAACGATTCTTAATCGTAATGGCTGCAGCCATCTTTACTGTCGGAGTCATTTATGTAGAAACCGATAATGTTACAGTTTTTTCCGAGGAAGCACCAACCGCTATTTATAGTGTGCCCACGGACAAAAAGTTGATCGCTCTCACCTTTGATATTAGTTGGGGCGATAAGCGCACTGCCCCCATCTTAAAAGTCCTTGAGGATAAGAAAGTGACCAAGTCCACCTTTTTTCTTTCTGCCCCTTGGAGTAAAACACATCCGGAACTTGTGAATCAGATTAAAGAAAGCGGATTTGAGATCGGCAGTCATGGCCATAAACACGAAAATTACAGCAGCTTAAGCGATGAAGATATTCGTAAGCAGATTTCAATTGCTCATACCACATTAACCGAACTGACAGGACAGTCCCCGAAGTTGATCCGTATGCCTAATGGCGACTTTGATAAAAGAGTCCTTCAGGTTGCCGGCACTTTAGGCTACAAAACCATTCAGTGGGATACAGATTCCCTGGACTGGAAAAACCCTGGTACTCAGGTCATAATCGACCGTGTTGTAAATAAAGCGCATCCTGGCGATATCGTCCTTCTGCATGCCAGTGATTCCTGTAAACAAACGCATGAAGCCCTGCCGGTCATTATCGACAAGTTGCGAGCACAAGGCTATGAATTCGTGACTGTATCTGAACTGCTTCAACAGGGTACAGTAAAAGGCAAAGAGGTACGCGATCAGGCACTGGGTCTTTAAGGAGTTATTTTACATCGTTCTCAGCTAAAAACCAAAAGCAAATCGACATATTTCTCCCCATTCATCCGCATACTATCCACATTCATGATGAAGGAGGAATACGGCCATGAATTGGACTCGTTTGCGATTTGTTAGCACGATATGCGTACTGGGCGTTGCACTGAGTGGATGCGGCTCGGATCAGGGTTCTGCGCCCCCCCAGAACAGTTATAAAGAGATGAAAACGATGGTTGTCGATATCTTGAAAAGCGATGACGGAAAAAAAGCCGTAGAGGAGGCTTTAACCGGGGAAAGCACTTCAAAAGAAGGACAATCCGGTCAAAGCAGTGAAGAGGGTGGGGCTGGTGGTGGATCTGGTGGCAGCATGGGAATGAAAATGCTTATGCCCATGCAATCGGCTGAACAGATGAAGATCGCAGTCAAAGATACTTTGGTATCACCTGAATATAAAAAAGAAATCGAAAAGATTATGACCGATCCGCGTTTTGCCGGAGAATTTGCCAAAGCCATCAACAGCCAAAGCAAACAGCTTCATATGCAACTTATAAAAGACCCTTCTTATCAAAAATCAATTGAAGCAATGCTCAAGTCACCAGAATTAACCAAAATGTATATGGACTTAACTAAAACCCCTGAATATCGCAAACAATCTATGACAGTCATGCATGATGCCATGCAAAATCCGATTTTCCGACTTGAGGTTATGAATTTACTCAAAACCGTCGTACAAGAGGAGCTTCAACCTAAGGTTGAGAAAAAAAGTGGTGAGCAAGGCGGTGCAGGCGGCGATAAGCAAGGTGGGGGGGGCAGCGAAGGTGGGGGCGAAGGAGAACAAGGAGGAAGCCAATAATAAAAAGGCTGGTTTAATAAACCAGCCTTTTTTCTTTATTCAGATTCCGTGTGCAAGAACGTAATCTGAGCTGCAATATCATTGTAAATGGTCCCCGTGGCAGACTCAGATTTATATACAGATGGAGAAAAGTCGGCTTCTGACGGATGGTTATCTGGAATACCCAGCGGAATTTGAGCAAGAAGTTTTGTATGAAGAGTGTCTGCCAACATAGCCCCCCCTCCTCGCCCAAAAACATAGTCCTTTTCTCCAGTGGAGGACACATAATAAGACATGTTCTCCACAACGCCGATGACCTTATGATCCGTTTGAAGCGCCATTGCGCCTGCACGTGCAGCTACAAAAGCCGCCGTTGCATGTGGAGTAGTGACAATGATTTCTTCACTCTGCGGAATCATTTGATGTACGTCAAGCGCTACATCGCCAGTGCCTGGTGGTAAATCGAGAATCATATAGTCCAGTTTTCCCCATTCGACATCACTAAAAAACTGTCTGAGCATTCTCCCCAGCATGGGACCTCTCCAGATCACCGGGTTGTTTTCTCTAACAAAGAAGCCCATAGACATGATTTTGATACCAAATCGCTCCACTGGCTGAATGATACCATCTTCGACAGTAGGCACATCCTCTACTCCAATCATATCCGGCACACTGAATCCATAGATATCCGCATCAATCAAACCCACACGCTTCCCCTGTCTAGCTAAAGCAGCCGCCAAATTTACAGCTACTGTCGATTTTCCGACACCACCTTTTCCGCTTGCAATGGCAATAAATCGTACGCCAGATGCTGGGCTAAGTAGCTCATGTTCTTCCATGCCAACAGCATGTCCTTTGGTCAAAATCGGGTCAGCCGCTTCCTCGGTCTCCTCTCCATTTTGAAGGGCAGACTTTTCATGCTCAGATGCCTCACGAATACGAATATGAACGTGACTTAATCCCGCCTCTTCTAATGTCTGCCGTATTTCTCGTTCCAACTCTTTCAGCGTCTCTTCCTGGCTATTCAGGGTAATGGCAGTCAAGGATACCCGATCCTCTTTAACCACCACATCCCGAATAAAATGGAGATCGACTAGACGGCGTCCTGTATGAGGCTCCCGCACTTGTTGAAGTAGCTCTATAACTTGCTCTCTTGATTGCATGAATTATCAGCACCTCTGCTTTAATGAATTACGGAGTGGTAAACACTTACAGTATACCACTATCTGGCTTCAGGTGCTGGTGAGATCCCCTTTTCCCCGGCACTGTAACGCAAAATCCCCTTATATATGGACGCCGCCACCTGCCTTTGATAGTTCACGTCACTAAGTCGTCTAGCTTCCTCAGGATGGGACAAAAATCCTACTTCTACAAGGGCTGATGGCATTTTGAGAGCTTTCAATAAATAAACTGTGTTCACGGTCTTAGCCACTCTGTCCGTATTTTCCAAGTTGCGTTTGATCTCTTCCTGAATTAAAGACGCCAAATTCCCGTTATCTGCATGGTTAGGTACGTAAAAGGTTTGGGCTCCACTCCAACGGCTCGACGGAATACTGTTCATATGGATACTTAGAAAGAGGTCTGCTTTCTGCTCCTCAATTATACGCACACGCTGCTTCAAATCCTCCGTTTTTCTTCTGGAATAACCTTTCGTTTCTTGCTGCGCCAGGTCGCGGTCATCCTCACGTGTCATGACAACAACAGCACCTGCTTGCTGTAAATAATCCCGCAAATAAAAAGCGATTGCCAGATTAATATCCTTTTCAATAATCCCTTCTTTGCTAACCGCCCCTCCATCAGGCCCTCCGTGTCCAGCATCCAGGGCAATTACTTTACCAGTAAGGGGTAAACTCCAATGGGTCCAAGCTCTGGAAGCAGGTATCTCATACAATGCCAGTGTAATAAATAGAACGGCGAGACAACAGCCCAACAGCATTTTTTGCAACGTCCGATAGCGAATCCACAGTGTAACCTCGTTTTTACGATTATTTTTTTGCATAACAAAACGCCTCCGTCCTATACAGATACTAATAATCTATATGGGACGAGGCGTGTAGATAGTACAACTCAGGCATGAACAAATTCTTTCATACCTTCAATCAGCACTTGAGCGACTTCCGGTCGTGTAAATTCAGGTGGCGGGCAAACCCCAGAGCGCAACAATTCCCGTACCTTGGTGCCCGAGAGCGTTAAATGATGCTCCTTGGGATGTGGGCATGTTTTACTTGAGGCCATATTTCCACATCGGGTGCAATAAAAGCTGTGTTCAAAGAACAATGGAGTAATCCCCAGCTCTTCAGGTGTAAAGTGCCTGAAAATCTCCTGTGCTTCGTAGGTACCATAATAGTCTCCTACACCAGCATGATCCCTTCCAACAATAAAATGGGTGCAGCCATAGTTTTTTCGCACAATAGCATGGAAAATGGCCTCTCTAGGACCCGCGTATCGCATGGCAGCAGGAAATACCCCCAGAAAAGTCCGATCAGCCGGATAATAATTGTCCAACAGCACCAGATAGCTCTTTATACGCACATCTGCCGGAACGTCATCTGACTTGGTTTCACCAACGAGTGGGTTTAGAAACAAAGCATCCACAATCTCCATCGCGCTTTTTTGAATGTACTCATGTGCCCGGTGTACCGGATTTCGTGTTTGAAATCCGACTACTGTTTTCCAGCCTTTTTCTGCAAAATAGTCGCGTGTCTGTGATGGTGTATAGTAAAACTCACTAAATTGTGTGGGCTCCGGCCGATTCAGCACTTGCACACATCCACCAACATACGTAGCAGGTCGATCTAACAGTTTTTTTACGCCAGGATGAGCCGGGTCATCCGTCTTGAATACTCGTCTGGCTTCCTCAGCCTGATCTACCTGATAAATACTTTCAATATCAAGTACAGCATAAATAGTACCGTCTGTTTCACCCACCAAAGCCACCTGCTGACCTAATTTCAATTCACTGGCTACACTTTCTGCAACTGCAAGAGTAATGGGAATACTCCAGACTGTACCATCGGCAAGACGCATATCTGTTACCACTGACCGATAATCAGATTCATTCATAAACCCCGTCAAAGGAGAGAATGCCCCCACTCCAATCAAATCCAGATCAGAAATGGTCCATGAGTTTACACGGATTGGGAACAATTCCTCTGCGGCCTGCAAAAGTGCTTTTTGCTTCGGTCCTGTAATGATTTTATCAACAAGTGTTCCGCCATGCGGAAGAATTGCAGTCATAATGCACTTCCCTTCTCTTCATAAATATGACTCATAGCTACCTGAATACCATTTTATTGATGGAGCCCACACTCCGTTTTCTCATTGCCTGACCAGCGACCTGCACGAGGATCTTCACCTGGTAGGACCTCACGGGTACATTGCTCACAACCAATACTGGGATAATTGCGGTCATGCAATGGATTATACAGCACTTCATGAGTACGGATATAATTCCATACATCCTCGGATGTCCAGCTTGCCAAGGGGTTAAATTTAACGAGTCCAAACTTTTCGTCATACTCTACCTTTTTTGAATGCGCACGGGTAGGGGCCTGATCCCGGCGAATACCGGTAATCCATGCATCGTATTGTGACAAAATACGTGTCAGCGGCTCAACTTTGCGTATACCACAACATGTGTTTGGATCTGTTTTCCACAGTTCCTCTCCATGCTCAGCCGCTTGCTCTTCAGGAGTAATTAAGGGAGAGACCCTAACAAAATCCAAGTTATATCTGGCTTTCATCTGATCTCGCGTATCATAAGTTTCTTGAAAATGAAAGTCGGTGTCCAAGTAAAAAATGTCGGTGGAAGGGCTAATTTTTTGAAGCATATCTACTAGTACTACATCTTCTGCTCCGAAGCTACAAGCAAAGGTAAGATTGGGAAATGTAAGAACAGCATACTGGATAATTTCCTCTGGCGTAGCCTCTTCCAGTTCAATTGCCTTGACTCTAATCAACGCTTCTTTCTCCAATAAATTCATTATCAATGCGCCTCCATATGAAGATTCATAAATAAGTGTCACTCCAATACCGACTAAACTAATAAGATTAAATACAGTATAAAACTTTCACAATCATTGTCAATCCACGGCAAAATGTCCTGATGCAAGCATTTATCCACCTAAATTTGCAGGAATGTTGCTCTGTCAGCATTCTTTAATGCTTTCTTGCGTATCCAATCAAGTTCATTGACTTATATAAAATATTCTTATACCAAACATTTTGAAAATGGACCATAGGCCCAGTGCCGGCAGCCATCGGTAATGCTGAACAGCTTTGGGTTGCTTTGATCAAGCAAGAACCATCTGTAGAAGAAAGCAAGCATCGTTTCTAAATCTAAGATTATCGAAGGATGCTGAGCCAGGGAATTGAAAACAACTTTAGGTTTCACTCTACTATTCTGGAGCTCTGGCGTCAGCGATGCCTTCATTCTGAAAATTATAAAAGGAATGACTGCGCGCTGAACTCTTATTATACCTCTATTCAATCCCAAAGCGCTCGTAGCGGCAATTCCCGAGGAATTGATCACTGAACACAAGCAAGACTCTTATCGCTACTGGAAGCCTATTTAAAGCCTGTCATCAATGAGGGGCGATATTATGAGGGTAGACAGTCGGACAATACATGGTACTCCCGGTTATAGTTTGGAGCGATTGCTGTGTAGACTATTTCTATTACCAGTAACATGTACATCGCCGTTGCAATTGCAGTAGCCTAGGAAGCGGACACTGCTAGGCTAAGGACCGTCTTTCTGCACCGGCATACAAATAAAAAGAGGTATTCCTTGCCGTATCCCTAGCTAAGCCCAAAACAGCTGTACAAGAGGCATAGACAGTACCAGCCAGAACATATCAAGGAGCACTTTACATAAACAAGTGAAAGCAAAGTATCCTCGTGAAACAGCACTTAGCAGAAAATATTAAGATGAGGCTATATTGAATAACCGAACATTATATTTTTAGTCACAGGTTATAAACATTACAGAATAAACTGCGTTGAAATAGCAAACTGTATTTGTGTATAACAATATCATCTTCAATTCCATGGTGTATAACTTTTCGTATTCCGTGCATTTGCATGCAGTTATTTATGTATTCGCTGAAACATGCTGAAGCTTGTAACTTTTAGAGTAGGTCTACTTATCCACATGTGGATAATGATCAGGAAATGACTAAATAAAAAAGAACCCTTTCCATAAGGAAAAGGTTCTTCTGTATTCGAAATATTAACGTTTCGAGAACTGTGGTGCACGACGAGCGGCTTTGAGACCGTATTTTTTACGTTCTTTCATACGTGGGTCACGAGTCAAGAAGCCTGCTTTTTTCAAAGCTGGACGGAATTCCGGATCTGCTTTCAACAGAGCACGGGAAATACCGTGGCGAATTGCGCCGGCTTGACCAGAGATACCACCACCATGAGCGATAACGAGTACGTCATAGCTGCCAACTGTTTCTGTCAGGTTCAGTGGTTGTTTTACGATCAGTTTGAGAGTTTCCAAACCAAAATATTCATTAATATCACGCTTATTGATGACAATGCGTCCTTCACCCGGTACGAGACGAACACGAGCTACCGAATGTTTACGACGACCTGTCCCATAGTATTGTACTTGTGCCATGAAACTGTCCTCCCTTTTAATTATCCGCGAAGTTCGTAAACTTCAGGTTTTTGTGCTGCATGTGGATGCTCAGTGCCTCTGTAAGCTTTAAGTCTCAGCTTCATTTTCTCGCCTTGACGAGTTTTAGGAAGCATACCGTGAACAGCCAATTCCAACATGCGCTCAGGCTTGTTCTTAACCATTTCTTGTGCAACCGTTACTTTCAGACCACCCGGATGCAGGGAGTGACGGTAGTATTTCTTGTTCTCCATTTTTTTACCGGTCAATACGATTTTTTCCGCATTGATTACAACAACAAAATCACCTGTGTCCACATGTGGTGTAAATTGTGGCTTGTGTTTGCCGCGAATCAACGCAGCCGCTTCGCTTGCCAGACGGCCGAGCGTTTTGCCTTCGGCATCAATGATGTGCCAGTTGCGCTCAACTTCATTTGGCTTCGCCATATACGTAGTACGCATGAAAAGTATCCTCCTTAAGTTCGTTAACAGAAATCATCATTTATCTTCGTTCGTTAAGTTGCTGCATTATTGATGGATTAGATGTTAATTTAAAGTGATTATCTTAATTGGGGCTGTGGGAAAGCCATTAAGAAAACACAACTTTTATATTACAGGATAACCATCAATTCCGCAAGGGTAAAATCAATGTTTTTTGATGTTTTCGTCGTACTCTACATTCCAGAGCGTTAAAGCGTGTCCAACGGCCGTAGGTCCAGCCTTTGAACGATTTTTCGCCTCCAAAATGGAAGGAATATCATCCGACGATTTTTTGCCTTCTCCCACTTCCAGCAAAGTACCCATAATAATCCGAACCATGTGCTGTAAAAATCCGCTACCTGTAATATAAGTATGGATAATTCCCTGATCATCCGAGCCCGGACGTGAAAAGGAATGGTCTACTGTCATATAGGCTTCGTAAATAGTGCGAACATGATTCGTCTTTTGGGAACGTCGAGATGCGAACGAAGTATAGTCAAAGGTGCCCACTAAATGAGCCAACCCTTCCTCCATCGCTCTTACATCCAGTCTCGTTGGATGATGGGCCTGTGTACGACGGTGAAAGATGTCCGGAAACCGGTTCGCATTAATACTATACCGATATGTCTTCCGCTTCGCCATGCGGCGTGCATGAAAGGACAGTGGCACCTCTCTCGCATCCGTAACGATGATATCACGAGGCAACCAGGCATTAAGTGCCAGACACCAGCGCTGTAACGGAATCGGCGATTCAGTGTGAAAATTGAATACCTGCCCGTATGCATGTACACCTGCATCTGTACGGCCTGAGCCTGTAATTTTAAGACGCTCGCCCGTCAATGAGTAAATAGCATGTTCAAGGCAGTCCTGAATGGTGTTACCGTCAGGCTGCGTCTGAAAGCCATCATAGTGGGTTCCGTCATAGTTCACCTTCATGCACAAGTTCCGCATGTTTCTCACACCTTTATAGGGGTAGTCTCTGGCCTTACAAGGAATAACCGAACATAACAAAGGAGAAGCCCCTCAAGGACTCCTCCAAGAGAAAAAAAGGGTTGTTCAGAATCAAGCCGATTCTGTCCACCCTTCCCTCATCTTCGCCTGTCTACGCGCGGTCAACCAATTCCAGATATACCATTGGAGCGGCGTCGCCACGACGAGGTCCCAATTTCAAGATACGAGTGTATCCACCTGGACGCTCAGTGTAACGTGTAGCCAATTCGCTAAACAGCTTTTGGATTGCATCCTGCTCACCATCCAAAGTTTCACGGCGAACGAACGCAGCCACTTGACGACGTGCGTGCAGATCTCCTTTTTTCGCTTTGGTGATCAGTTTTTCAGCAATAGAACGAACTTCTTTCGCTTTAGCCTCAGTAGTTTGGATACGCTCATACAAGAACAGATCGGTTACCAAATCACGAAACAAAGCTTTACGGGCACTGGAGTTACGGCCCAATTTTTGGTATGCCATGTAATTTCCCCTCCTTCACAAAAACGTTGCTGTACTATTCTTCCGTACGAAGTCCTAAACCAAGTTCCTCAAGCTTCTCTTGTACTTCTTCCAAAGATTTGCGACCCAAGTTACGGACCTTCATCATATCTTCTTCAGATTTAGTCGTGAGTTCTTGTACCGTATTGATACCAGCGCGCTTAAGGCAGTTATAGGAACGGACGGAGAGATCCAGCTCTTCGATCGTCATTTCAAGAACTTTTTCTTTCTTGTCTTCTTCTTTTTCAACCATAATTTCAGCATCTTTTGCCTCGTCCGTGAGACCCACGAACAACATCACATGCTCGGTCAAAATTTTGGCTCCAAGGCTCACTGCTTCCTCGGGACGAATACTTCCGTCAGTCCAAACCTCAAGTGTCAGCTTGTCGTAATTCGTAACCTGGCCGACACGCGTATTTTCTACGCCGTAGTTCACGCGTGCAATCGGAGTGTAGATGGAGTCGACGGGAATGACGCCGATCGGCTGGTCATCACGTTTGTTCCGATCCTGCTTAACGTAACCGCGACCGCGATTGGCAAAAATACGCATGTGAAGTCTCGAACCCGGTCCGAGCGTAGCAATGTGAAGATCCGGATTAAGAATTTCCACATCACTATCCGCACGGATATCTCCTGCCGTTACAACTCCTTCGCCTTCCGCATCGATTTCGAGTACTTTCTCTTCATCCGAGTGGATTTTAAGCGATAAAGCTTTCAAGTTCAGAATGATCTCCGTTACGTCTTCCTTCACACCGGGAACCGTTGCAAACTCGTGCAGAACCCCATCGATCTGAACCGATGTGACTGCTGCCCCCGGTAACGAGGATAACAGAATACGGCGAAGCGAGTTACCCAACGTCGTACCGTATCCGCGTTCCAGCGGTTCTACTACGAATTTTCCATAGGTGCCATCATCATTGACGTCAACCGTCTCAATTTTCGGCTTTTCGATTTCTATCACTGCAATATCCCTCCTTCAAAACGTCGCTCCTATATGAAACATTCACCTTATCCATAGTCTATCATGCAGTATACCTAAACATCCATTCTTGGCAGTTTGTGCCGGATCTATACTACACGCAGAGGAGAAATCTCATTAGACGCGACGACGTTTTGGAGGACGGCATCCGTTATGAGGTACCGGAGTTACGTCTTTAATCAGGTTAACTTCCAAACCAGCAGCTTGCAAAGAGCGAATTGCTGCTTCGCGACCTGCACCAGGTCCTTTAACCATGACTTCGACAGTTTTCATGCCGTGTTCCATAGCAGCTTTAGCAGCAGTTTCTGCGGCCATTTGTGCTGCGAATGGAGTAGATTTACGGGAACCACGGAATCCCATGCCGCCTGAGCTGGCCCAAGAGATTGCGTTACCGTGTGGATCTGTGATCGTAACGATCGTGTTGTTGAACGTGGAACGGATGTGTGCCACGCCAGTCTCGATATTTTTACGGTCACGGCGTTTTGTACGTACAACTTTTTTCGGTTTAGCCATTGAATGTTATCCTCCCTTCTTATTTCTTTTTGTTCGCTACAGTCCGACGAGGACCTTTACGGGTACGAGCATTAGTTTTAGTACGTTGTCCGCGAACAGGCAATCCACGACGGTGACGAACACCACGGTAGCAGCCAATCTCAGTCAGACGTTTAATATTCAAGGAAATTTCACGACGCAGATCGCCTTCTACTTTAACTTCTTTGTCGATCGTTTCACGTAATTTGCTCACTTCATCTTCAGTCAAATCACGAACACGCGTGTTTGCACTGATGCCTGTTTCCTTCAAGATTTTCTGAGAAGTCGTTTTACCGATTCCGAAAATGTAAGTCAAGGCGATCTCAACGCGTTTGTCACGTGGCAAATCCACACCAGCTATACGAGCCATTTTACGCTACACCCCCTTCTATTAACCTTGTTTTTGTTTGTGTTTCGGATTTTCGCAAATAACCATTACATTCCCTTTGCGGCGAATGACTTTGCATTTTTCGCAAATAGGTTTTACAGAAGGTCTTACCTTCATGTTGATTACCTCCTCCAAGCTTTACCCTGGTAAAACTCGCTTCGTGAACATTCACATCGTTTTGCCGAGCAAAACAAGTTTTTTTAAATGACATACGTTTAATAAAAACCTGCATGAATTACTTGCGGTACGTTATACGGCCTTTGGTTAAATCGTAAGGCGATAACTGTACAACCACCTTGTCGCCTGTCAAAATACGGATAAAGTGCATCCGCAGCTTTCCGGAAACATGAGCAAGAATTTGATGACCGTTCTCCAGCTCTACCTTGAACGTAGCGTTCGGTAGTGGCTCGATTACCGTACCTTCAACCTCAATGACATCTTCTTTGGCCAAAGTCAGTCTCCTTTCTCTTCAGCTTGGTATTCGGACGAGTCCAGGAAAGTTTTCACTGCATGGCGCAGCTTTCCGTTCGTCACCCGACCGCTTTCGTTTAAACTGTTTACAATCTCGCTACTAATCTTTGGCTGAGGCACCAAATGAAGAACATTTTTCTTCTTCGCTTGATCAAACTTTCGTTTATCCCCATCCGCAATATATACAAACCTGCTATCTGCTACTGAAACGACAACCGCAATCTGTCCGGCACCTCTGCCCTTCAGAATCTTCACCAGCTGACCGATTTGCAGGTTTCCTTGCTGAATCATTCCAATCACCTACGCACTCAGTTTCGTGAAAATGTCCATGCCGCCCGTTTCGCACGTCACCGCTTGCTCGTTATGAGCACATGAGGTTACGTTCATCGTAACGACCGTCCAGTTGTCTTCCAGCGTCCCTACATGGTGAGAACCTATCTGAATCATAGATTCAATAGCCAGCCCAATGCCGGTTTTCAGCCTCGGCCCCTGCTCAGGAATACCACGGTTTGGATTCTCAATATATTGCCGAATGGCATGCGACATTGTAAACTGGCGAGTTTTCGCGATGATATCGCCTTTGTTTAACTTGCGTTTGCCGGGAAATCCGTGCACCAGTTGTTCGTTGACTGAAGCGCAAATGCTAGCAGGAAAACCGTTATAACCTTTAAAAGACGGCACAGCTCCCTGACTGCGAATATACCGATCAGCAAAATGATCAAGTTCACCGGTCGTAATACCGGGCTCGATGTGTCCTGCCAAGAGATGATCCGTCTCCGTATCTATTCTCTTAGTTTTCCTCATTAAGCTTGATTCCGTCCCCGACTTGCAAATGATCATTACAGCTAACCCCGCAACAAGGACACGATATTTTGGGAAACCACATCAATATCCTGTTCTCCGTCAATATGACGCAGAAGATTCTGGTTCTCATAAAACGTGAGGAGTGGTGCTGTTTTATTACTATATTCTCCAAGTCGTGTTCTTACGCTATCTTCATTATCGTCAGGACGCTGATAGAGTTCCCCACCGTCTTTATCGCAAATGCCTTCAACCTTAGGAGGATTAAAGACAATATGATAGCTAGTTCCGCAGCTTTTACAAACCCGCCGTCCTGTGATTCGTGCCAACAAGTTGTCACTATCCACTTTCAAGTTGATGACGTCATCTAGCTTCGTATTCAAACGACCCAAAATTTGATCCAAGGCTTCAGCTTGAGCCAAAGTTCTTGGAAAACCGTCCAGCAAGAACCCTTTCTTGCAATCTGGCTGTTGTAGCCGTTCTTCAACGATACCGATTGTTACGTCATCCGGAACAAGTTCACCCTTGTCGATATATTCTTTAGCTTTAATGCCAATAGGTGTTCCCTGTTTCATCGCTAGGCGAAAAGCATCACCTGTCGAGATATGAGGAATGCCGAATTCCTTCACAATGACATCTGCTTGTGTACCTTTACCAGCCCCCGGAGGGCCCATGATCAAAATATTCACAATCTGTCACTCCTCAAGACGACCCCTACACAAGAAACAGCACAAAAGGTGCCGGTAAGCATGCGAACATCCTAAGCCGGTACCTATTGCCTATTTGTTGATGAAGCCTTTGTAATGGCGTTTGATCAGTTGGCTTTCGATTTGCTTCATTGTATCCAGTGCTACACCAATGATGATGAGCAATGAAGTACCGCCAATTTGCACGGAACGAGGCAAGCCCGAAAGCGAACCGAAGAATACCGGCAAAACGGATATGACTGCCAGAAACAAAGCTCCTGTCATTGTCAAACGTGACATTACTCGTGTCAAGTATTTCTCCGTGGCTTTACCCGGGCGAATTCCCGGAATATAACCGCCGTTTTTCTTCATATTGTCGGCCATTTGCTGCGGATTCATCTGTACAAAGGTATAGAAGAATGTGAAACCGATAATCATTACGACATACAAAACCATGCCCAGCGGCTTGTCATAGTACAAGTAAGTGGTAATCCACTTAGCCCAAGCATGATCTGCCCAGAAACTCGCAATAATTGTCGGGAATTGCAGCAATGATACCGCAAAGATTACCGGAATAACGCCTGCCGCATTAATTTTCATCGGAATATGCGTATTCTGGCCACCGTACATTTTGTTGCCAACTACACGTTTCGCGTATTGTACCGGGATTTTCCGAATACCTTGCTGGATGTAGATAACACCAACAATAATCAGAACAATCACCAGGGCAATTATAATTGCCTTCAGAATATTCATAAACAGCTGATCTGCCTGAATAAACTGAGATTCTACAACCGTCCGAATATGTCTTGGAATACCCGCCGCAATCCCTGCGAAGATAACAATAGAGATACCGTTGCCGATTCCCTTTTCAGTAATTTGCTCACCGAGCCACATAAGGAACGTAGTTCCTGCTGTAAGCACAATGGCAATAACCAGATAATCTGCAAAAGTGGCTCCTGGAATCATCGCTGCACCGTACAGTCGATTAAAGCCAATCGACGTTCCGAATGCTTGAATCAGGCCAAGTATTACCGTACCATAACGCGTAATTTGAGCCAACTTCTTTTTACCATGCTCTCCTTGTTTAGCCCATTCCGCAAGTTTCGGAATCACGTCCATTGACAGCAACTGTACAATGATGGACGCTGTAATATATGGCATAATCCCGAGGGCGAAGATCGAAAACTGATACAATGCGCCCCCTGAGAAGGTGTTAAGGAGTCCAAACAACTCGCTTCCTGCCTGATCCTGAGAAGTAAAGACTTGCTTATTCACGCCGGGAACCGGCACGAAGGAGCCAATACGATATACAAAGAGTATAAACAGGGTAAACAGGATTCGGGTTCTAAGATCCTCAACCCGCCATATATTTTTCAGGGTCTTGAACATTAGATCACCTCGGTTTTACCGCCGGCAGCTTCAATTTTCTCTACCGCAGATTGAGAGAACTTGTTCGCTTTAACTGTCAACTTCACAGTGATTTCACCGTTACCCAGAATTTTAATTCCGGATTTGGCGTTTTTCACAATGCCATTGTTCAGCAAAAACTCAGGGCTTACTTCTGTACCCGCTGCAAAACTGTTCAAATCTTCGATATTCAAAACCGCATACTCTTTACGAGTAGGATTTACGAAACCGCGTTTAGGCAAGCGACGATACAGTGGGTTTTGACCACCCTCGAAGCCCGGACGTACACCACCGCCGGAACGAGCGTTTTGACCTTTATGACCACGACCAGAAGTTTTACCCGTACCGCTACTAGGACCACGACCCAAACGTTTACGTTCTTTGCGGGAGCCTGGAGCTGGGGAAAGCTCATGTAACTTCATCGTTCGTTGCACCTCCTTGATTATTGTTAAAATACTTTATTTCTTAAGCCTCAATTTCTTTAACAGAAACCAAATGGCTAACTTGATTAATCATCCCGCGAATAGCTGCATTGTCGGGTTGAACTACTTTATGGTTGATTTTACGCAAGCCGAGCGTTTTAACAGTCGTTCTCTGATTACCAGGACGGCCGATCAACGAACGAACGAGGGTAATTTCTAATTTCGCCATGATATTCCCTCCTTAGCCCAGCAGCTCTTCGATGGATTTGCCGCGCAATTTTGCAACTTCTTCAGCGCGTTTCAAGCGGGACAAACCTTCCAAAGTCGCATTGACCATATTCATGGAATTCGAAGAACCCAAAGATTTTGTCAAGATATCACCTACACCAGCAAGTTCCAGTACAGCACGAACCGGACCACCAGCGATAACTCCAGTACCTTCCGATGCCGGTTTCAACAGAACCCGGCCAGCACCGAACTTACCTGTAACAAGGTGAGGAATTGTTGTTCCTACGAGTGGAACGTGAACCAGGTTTTTCTTAGCATCTTCAATACCTTTGCGAATTGCATCAGGTACTTCGCCAGCTTTACCGATTCCAGCGCCTACCCAGCCGTTGCCGTCGCCCACTACTACCAGAGCACTGAAGCTGAAACGGCGTCCGCCTTTGACAACTTTAGCTACACGATTAATATTTACTACTCTTTCAGTCAGTTCCAAAGTATTCGGATCTACACGCAAGTCGTTAACCTCCTTTTGAGAAATGTCTTAGAATTCAAGGCCTGCTTCGCGAGCTGCATCAGCCAAAGCTTGAATCCGTCCATGATACAAGTATCCACCACGGTCAAATACGATGTTAGCATGACCTTTTTCTTTCGCACGTTTAGCAACGAGTTCGCCAACTTTACGAGCTGCTTCTACACTACCGCCGTTTTTGATTTCGCTGCTCAGTTCTTTATCCATAGTGGATGCAGATACCAATGTTACACCAGCTACATCATCAATCAGTTGTGCGTAGATATGCTTGGAAGAACGGAACACGTTCAAACGAGGACGTACAGCCGTACCTTCGATTTTCTTACGTACACGCAGATGTCTTCTGACACGTGCTTTATTTTTATCTTGTTTTGTAATCATCTCAAGTTTTCACTCCCTTCAGTTTGCCTTTTAAAACTTTATACTAAGACGCACTGGGTAAAAAAGAAGTACGAAGTCTTTCCAGCAGAAAGACCGCACAAAGTCGGTAAGAAACTTATTTCTTCTTACCGGCTTTACCTTCTTTACGAATGATGCGCTCGCCTTCGTATTTAATCCCTTTACCTTTGTACGGTTCAGGTTCACGAACGGAACGAATTTTAGCAGCGTAGGCACCTACACGCTCTTTATCAATTCCGCGAACGATGATTTTAGTGTTCGAAGGAACTTCGAATTCGATGCCCGCTTCCGGTGTGATTTCAACCGGGTGAGAGTATCCAACGTTCAGAACGATTTTATCTCCGGATTTGCTTGCACGATATCCGACCCCAACCAGCTCCAGAGATTTTGAAAACCCTTCAGTTACACCACTTACCATGTTGTTGACAACGCTGCGGGTTGTTCCATGCAAAGAGCGGTGAAGTTTGTTGTCCGAAGGACGAACTACATTAATTTCATTGTTTTCCACAGTAACGGACATGTCTTTATGAAGCTCACGAGTCAATGTTCCTTTAGGACCTTTAACTGTGATTGCTGTGTTGTTCAAAGTCACGTCAACACCACTTGGTACTGTGATTGGTTTACGACCAATACGGGACATATCTGTTGCACCTCCTATCTTTTAAACGTTATCTTACCAAACGTAGCAAACAACTTCTCCGCCGGCTTTGGACTGACGCGCTTCTTTGTCAGTCATGATACCTTTGGATGTTGAAATGATTGCGATCCCGAGTCCACCCAGTACGCGTGGAATCTCATTGCTCTTCGTGTAAACGCGAAGACCTGGTTTACTGATTCTTTTCAAACCTGTAATAACACGCTCGTTGTTCGCACCGTATTTCAAGAAAATACGGATGATCCCTTGTTTGCTATCTTCAACAAATTCCGCATCACGAATGAATCCTTCACGTTTCAGGATGTCGGCGATTTGTTTTTTCATTGTAGATGCAGGCATTTCTACTGTTTCGTGACGAACTGTGTTCGCGTTACGAATACGAGTAAGCATATCTGCAATTGGATCAGACATAGTCATTGTGTATAAACCTCCTTCCCAAACAGGACTTTTTACCAGCTTGCTTTTTTCACGCCAGGAATCTGGCCTTTATAAGCTAATTCACGGAAGCAAATTCTGCAGATCTTAAACTTTTGCAGTACCGAATGTGGACGACCACAACGCTCGCAACGAGTGTAAGCACGAACTTTAAACTTTGGTGCGCGTTGTTGTTTGACTTTCATTGAAGTTTTTGCCACTTAGCCTGACACCTCCTAAATAGTTTCGGAGAACAGGGTGTCTTTAAAATCAGACGCCCGAAACGTTATGCCAACATTATTTTGCGAAAGGCATGCCCAGCTGAGTCAGAAGCTCACGGGACTCTTCGTCAGTTTTGGCAGTCGTTACGATAACGATGTCCATACCACGAACTTTATCAACTTGATCATACTCGATTTCCGGGAAGATCAACTGTTCTTTCAGACCAAGCGTGTAGTTACCACGTCCGTCAAAAGCTTTTGTCGATACACCATGGAAGTCACGTACGCGAGGAAGAGTAATGTTGAACAATTTGTCCAAGAAATAATACATACGCTCGCCACGAAGTGTTACCTTTACACCGATCGGCATGTTTTCACGCAATTTAAAACCTGCAATAGATTTTTTTGCGCGAGTGATTACTGGTTTTTGACCAGCGATCAGCTGCATGTCGTTGAGAGCTGAATCAAGTACTTTGGAGTTTTGGACTGCGTCGCCAACACCCATGTTGATTACAACTTTCTCGATTTTAGGCACTTGCATCACTGTTGTATAGTTGAACTTCTGCATCAAAGCAGGAGTGATTTCTTTCAAGAAACGTTCTTTCATTCTTGTTGTAGCCATGAATCATATACCTCCTTTCTTCAAAAAATAATTAGTCGATCACTTCGCCAGAACGTTTTGCAATGCGCACTTTTTTTCCGTTGTCCAAAACTTTGTAACCAACACGGGTTACTTTTCCGCTCTTCGGATCAATGTGCATAACGTTGGAAACGTGAATCGGAGCTTCTTTCTCGATGATGCCGCCTTGTGGATTCAGCTGATTAGGCTTTTGGTGTTTTTTAATCATGTTAACACCTTCCACAAGCACACGGTTTTGACGAGGGTAAGCAGCGATAACGCGACCTTTTTTACCTTTATCTTTACCTGTAATCACCAGAACAGTGTCGTCTTTTTTGACGTGCAGCTTGTTGTTGTGGGATTCCAGAACTTTTTTCACTTTTGGCATTTCGTACACCTCCTACGGGCACATTTTAAGGTGAGTTTAGATCACTTCCGGAGCCAAGGAAACGATTTTCATGAAGTCCTTGTCACGAAGTTCGCGAGCAACTGGTCCGAAAATACGAGTACCACGTGGGCTCTTGTCTTCTTTAACGACCACTGCTGCGTTTTCGTCAAATCCGATGTAGGAACCGTCTTTACGGCGGATAGAACGTTTAGTACGAACAACAACCGCTCTTACTACATCACCCTTTTTGACAACGCCGCCTGGTGTTGCTTGTTTTACGGAACAAACGATCAGGTCACCAATTTGAGCTGTACGACGTCCCGTACCACCGAGCACACGGATACACATCAGTTCCTTCGCGCCGGAATTGTCAGCTACAGTCAAACGTGTAAATGGTTGAATCATTTATTTATCCTCCTTTCGGAAAAACTACACTACATTAGATTATAACAGCTTTTTCAACGATTTCGACCAGTCTCCAGTTTTTGTCTTTGGACAAAGGGCGAGTTTCCATGATTTTAACAGTATCACCAATTTGTGCGGTGTTGTTTTCATCATGAGCTTTGAATTTCTTAGTTACTTTAATGCGTTTATGGTAGAGATCATGTTTTTTGTAAGTTTCTACAGCAATCACAATCGTTTTATCCATTTTGTCGCTGACTACTTTACCGACTAATACTTTACGGGCATTACGTTCGCTCATTGTTGGCCTCCTTCCTAATTACAGGCGGATTTTCCACCCGGTCTGATATCTTAGCTAATCCCAAGTTCTCTTTCACGGATCACAGTTTTAGCACGAGCAATTTCCTTACGCACAGCGCCGATCCGAGTCGGGTTATCAAGCTGACCGGTAGCGAGTTGAAAACGAAGGTTGAAAAGTTCTTCTTTAAAACCGGAGATCTTTTGTTCGATTTCAGCAGTGGTTAGGTTGCGGAATTCACTAGCCTTCATTTGCTTCACCACCCAATTCTTCACGTTTCACAAACTTAGTTTTGATTGGCAGTTTGTGAGCGGCAAGACGCATTGCTTCACGAGCAATCTCTTCCGGAACACCAGCAAGTTCGAACATAATCTTGCCTGGTTTCACTACTGCAACCCATTTTTCTACATTACCTTTACCACTACCCATACGAACCTCAAGAGGCTTCTGAGTAATAGGTTTGTCAGGGAAAATTTTAATCCAAACCTTACCACCACGTTTGATGTAACGAGTCATCGCAATACGAGCAGCTTCGATTTGACGGTTAGTAATCCATGCAGGTTCAGTAGCTTGCAAACCGTACTCACCAAAGTTCAGTGTAGTACCGCCTTTTGCACGACCCTTCATATGACCACGTTGTTGTTTACGATGTTTTACGCGTTTTGGTACCAACATGATTAGTTGCCTCCTTCCTGAGGAGCTTGTTTCTTAGCTGGAGGAAGAACCTCTCCACGATAGATCCATACTTTTACGCCAAGACGACCGTAAGTAGTATGAGCTTCCGCTGTACCATAGTCAATGTCGGCACGAAGCGTATGCAGTGGAACAGTTCCTTCGCTGTACCCTTCGGAACGAGCGATTTCGGCACCGCCAAGACGTCCGCCTACTTGAGTTTTAATTCCTTTTGCTCCGGAACGCATAGTTCTTTGAATTGCTTGTTTCAAAGCACGACGGAAAGAAACACGACGTTCCAATTGTTGTGCAATGCTTTCAGCAACAAGAATTGCATCCAGTTCAGGATTTTTAATTTCAGAAATATTGATGTGTACCTTTTTACCGCCTGCGATTTTAGTAATTTCATTACGCAGATTTTCAACTTCGGAACCACCCTTACCAATAACCATACCTGGTTTCGCAGTGTGAATCGTTACGTTGACACGGTTAGCTGCTCTCTCGATTTCAACACGGGATACAGCGGAGTCTTTCAATCTTTTTTTCAGATGTTCACGAATTCTAACGTCTTCCAGCAAAAGATCACCGAAATCTTTGCCTGCATACCATTTGGATTCCCAATCACGGATAATACCGATTCGGAGTCCGACGGGATTTACCTTTTGGCCCACACGTTTTCCCTCCTTATTTTTCAGATACCACCAGAGTAATATGACTGGTGCGTTTGTTGATGCGACTTGCACGACCCATTGCACGCGGGCGGAATCGTTTCATTGTAGGACCTTGGTTTACAAAAACCTGAGATACTACCAATTTGTTTACGTCCAAAGAGTAGTTGTGATCTGCATTTGCAATCGCAGAATTCAACAATTTCTCAACGACTGGAGAAGCGGACTTTGGAGTGTGACGAAGAATTGCGATCGCCTCACCAACCTGCTTACCGCGAATCAAATCGATAACAAGTTTTACCTTGCGAGCAGAAATCCGTACGGACTTAGCATGTGCTTTTGCTTCCATTGAGTTTACCTCCTCTCAAACACTACGCTGTGTTGATTATCTTCTTGTTTTCTTATCGTCATCCGTATGGCCTTTGTACGTACGTGTTGGAGCAAATTCGCCCAATTTGTGTCCGACCATATCTTCCGTTACGTATACTGGCACGTGTTTACGACCATCATATACACCAAACGTATGTCCGATAAATTGCGGGAAAATCGTAGAGCGACGGGACCAAGTTTTGATTACCACTTTCTTGTCCGACTCATTCAAAACCTCTACTTTTTTCAACAAGTAACCATCAATGAATGGTCCTTTTTTGAGACTGCGACCCATTTATGAATCCTCCCTTCGTTAAAACGTAGTCGTTTCTTAATATGTTAACGTGCGACTTAAGCGCACGTTTTATTACTTAGTACGACGACGAACGATGTACTTATCAGATGCTTTACCTTTTTTACGCGTCTTGTAACCAAGGGTTGGTTTACCCCATGGAGACATTGGAGATTTACGTCCGATTGGAGCGCGACCTTCACCACCACCGTGTGGGTGATCGTTAGGGTTCATTACAACACCGCGAACTTCAGGACGTTGTCCCAACCAGCGACTACGACCAGCTTTACCGATTTTCACCAGTTCGTGGTCTTCGTTGCCTACAGAACCGATTGTAGCGCGGCAAACTTTCAGAATGCGGCGAACTTCACCAGAAGTCAAACGAATTGTAACATACTTTTCTTCTTTACCAAGAAGTTGGGCTTCCGTACCAGCGGCGCGAACGAGTTGACCACCTTTACCCGGTTTCAATTCGATGTTGTGGATAACCGTACCTACTGGAATGTTTTCCAACGGCAAGGAGTTACCGATTTTGATATCGGAACCTGCACCGGATACCACTTCGTCTCCTACTTTCAGACCTTTAGGAGCAATGATGTAACGTTTTTCACCATCCACATAGTGGATAAGTGCGATGTTGGACGTACGGTTTGGATCATATTCGATCGTAGCAACGCGGCCCGGTATTCCATCTTTGTTACGTTTGAAGTCAATAATGCGGTATTTACGTTTGTGTCCGCCGCCTTGATGACGAACTGTAATTTTACCTTGGTTATTGCGTCCAGCTTGCTTGCTCAGAGGTGCCAGCAACGATTTCTCGGGCTGATTAGTTGTAATCTCCTCGAAAGTAGATACAGACATAGCACGTCTGGCCGGGGACGTTGGTTTATACTTTTTAATTGGCACTGAGTTTCCCTCCTTACTTTACAGTTTCAATTATACCGTTTCAAAAAACTCAAGCGGCTTACTGTCTTTGCTCAGCGTTACGAACGCTTTTTTCCACTCGCTCGTATAGCCGGAATGACGTCCGTAGCGTTTTGGTTTTGCAGGAACACGAAGCGTATTTACGTTACTTACTTTCACGTTAAAAATGGCTTCGATTGCTTTTTTAACTTCGACTTTGTTAGAACGAATGTCAACCTCGAAAACGTATTTCAAGTCATTCATCATACCAGCCGTACGTTCGGTGATAACCGGACGTTTGATAATATCACGAGGATCCTTCATTACGCGAGCACCTCCTCTACCTTCTGAACTGCTTCCTTCGTAATGATCAGTTTGTCGTGTCCGAGCACATCAAGAACATTAATGCCGTCTGCGGCTACAAACTTCACACCAGGAATATTACGAGCGGACAGTGCTACATTATCATCATAGCTAGGAGCTACAATCAATGCTTTACGATCAGCTTTAAGGTTATTCAAAATGGCTGCGAATTCTTTCGTTTTAGGTCCGTTCAGTGTAAGAGCGTCCAATACGATAATTTCATTCTCAATCACTTTGGATGACAACGCCGATTTGATCGCCAGACGACGAACTTTTTTAGGCAATTTGTAAGCATAGCTGCGTGGAGTCGGACCGAATACAGTACCGCCACCAACCCATTGCGGTGCACGGATCGAACCTTGACGAGCGCGGCCAGTACCTTTTTGTTTCCAAGGTTTACGTCCGCCACCACGTACTTCAGAACGTCCTTTTACTTTGTGAGTACCTTGACGCAGGGAAGCCAATTGCATAACAACAGCGTCATGAAGAACGTGCTTATTCGGCTCGATACCGAACACTGCGTCGTTCAATTCAATTTCACCAACTTGGCTGCCGCTAATATTAAATAGTGCTACTTTTGGCATTTCGTGTTCCTCCTTTCTTCAGTCGTTTATTTTTTCACCGTTTCTAATACTTTAACGAAGCTATTTTTAGGTCCTGGAATGGAACCTTTCACGAGCAATACATTACGTTCTGTATCGATCTTAACAACTTCAAGACGTTGGATCGTTACCGTTTCATGCCCCATGTGTCCTGGAAGGTGTTTACCTTTAGGAACGCGGTTAGCTTGAATGGAACCCATAGAACCTGGACCTCTGTGGTAACGCGATCCGTGTGCCATTGGTCCGCGGCTTTGTCCCCAACGTTTGATAACGCCGGCAAAACCTTTACCTTTAGAAATACCTGTTACGTCAACGAACTCGCCTTCTGTGAAGACATCAGCCTTCAGTTCTTGGCCAACCTCGTACGCAGCAAGGTCGATGCCACGAAGTTCACGAACGTAGCGCTTAGGTGCAGTATTTGCTTTTTTCGCATGTCCTGCTTCAGGTTTGTTGGATCTTTTTTCTTTCTTATCAGAGAAACCGAGTTGGATAGCTTCGTATCCATCGTTTTCCAGATCTTTCTTTTGCAGAACAACACAAGGACCTGCTTCGATAACCGTAACAGCAAGTACGTTACCTTCAGGGGTAAACACTTGAGTCATTCCGAGTTTTTTTCCTAAGATACCTTTCATGTTGACACCTCATTTCTTTTCCTAATTACATATTACAATTTAATTTCGATATCTACACCGGACGGCAGGTCCAAGCGCATCAAGGCATCCACAGTTTGTGGAGTCGGGTTAACAATGTCGATCAAACGCTTGTGTGTGCGCATTTCGAACTGCTCCCGGGAATCCTTGTACTTGTGTACCGCACGGAGAATAGTAATGATTTGTTTTTCAGTTGGCAGCGGAATTGGCCCGGATACACCTGCGCCCGAACGTTTAGCTGTTTCAACAATTTTCTCAGCGGATTGATCAAGAATTCTATGATCGTAAGCTTTCAAACGAATACGAATTTTTTGCTTTGCCATTTTAGTCCCTCCTTCTATCGCCCAATTTGGTATCGGACATACTCCGTGAAAATTTTCCGACAGCCCTCCCATGGCAAAGGGGCCGGGTGTGTCAGTAACCTCTCACATCATCGCACAGTCACAAACAACATTAGTTATTATATCGAATAGTTCTGCCTATTGCAAGCAAAAACGAAAAAACAATGCATCTTATTTTCAAGAGATGCAGTTGTGCTCGCAGCTCGCGATTTTTCCCAAGAGAAAAGCCCCCGCACCAGGGCAGGGGCTCGTTTAGCTTCGTTCCAATACAACGTTACTCGTTCCAGTACACTGTTACTCTATTTAAAGGCTAAAGCCTTCTTATTTGGAGATTGTTGCTACAGCACCAGCGCCAACTGTACGTCCACCTTCACGAATAGAGAACTTAGTTCCTTCTTCGATAGCGATCGGGTTGATCAGTTGAACAGTAACTGTGATGTTATCACCAGGCATTACCATTTCGGAACCTTCTGGCAAAGTAATGATACCAGTTACGTCAGTTGTACGGAAGTAGAACTGTGGACGGTAACCAGTGAAGAAAGGTTTGTGACGTCCGCCTTCTTCTTTAGTCAAAACGTAGATTTGAGCAGAAAATTCTGTATGTGGGTTAACAGAACCTGGCTTAGCCAATACTTGGCCACGCTCGATTTGTGCACGATCTACACCGCGAAGCAGTGCGCCAATGTTGTCACCAGCTTGAGCGGAATCAAGCAATTTACGGAACATTTCTACGCCTGTTACTACGGATTTACGGGATTCTTCTTGAATACCGATGATTTCGATTTCGTCGCCCACTTTAACTGTACCACGCTCTACACGGCCTGTAGCAACTGTACCACGACCAGTGATGGAGAATACGTCCTCGACAGGCATAAGGAAAGGCTTGTCAGTATCGCGTTCTGGAGTTGGGATGTAAGTGTCGATTATTTCGAACATTTCAACAATTTTCTTAGCATAGTCGCCCTCTGGGTTTTGCAGAGCTTCACGAGCGGAACCGCGAATGATTGGAGTGTCGTCGCCTGGGAAGTCGTATTCGCTCAGCAAGTCACGAACTTCCATTTCAACCAATTCCAGCAACTCTTCGTCTTCAACCATGTCGCATTTGTTCAGGAATACAACGATGTAAGGAACACCAACTTGGCGGGACAACAGGATGTGCTCGCGAGTTTGCGGCATTGGGCCGTCAGCTGCGGATACAACCAGAATCGCTCCGTCCATTTGTGCAGCGCCAGTGATCATGTTTTTAACATAGTCGGCGTGACCTGGGCAGTCAACGTGTGCATAGTGACGGTTAGGTGTTTCATATTCCACGTGTGCAGTGGAGATTGTGATACCGCGTTCGCGCTCTTCTGGAGCTTTATCGATTTGATCGAATGCTACAGCAGCACCACCGTAAGTTTTGGACAATACAGTTGTGATTGCAGCAGTCAAAGTAGTTTTACCATGATCGACGTGACCAATAGTACCGATATTAACGTGCGGTTTGTTACGTTCAAACTTAGCCTTTGCCATTTGAACAATTCCTCCTCAATAACTTGTTTTATTTTAGGCTGCCGGATGCCCTTTTGGTAAAACCTCAAGCATACCGGTCAGCTGATACATTGTATTACTCGCCGCCTTTGGTTTTGGCAACGATCTCTTCAGCAATGCTCTTCGGAACTTCTTCATAATGAGAAAGCTCCATGGAGAACACGCCGCGTCCTTGTGTACCGGAGCGAAGTGTAGTCGAGTATCCGAACATTTCGGACAAAGGCACCTTCGCACGAATGATTTGAGCTCCACTACGGGAATCCATACCTTCAATCCGACCACGACGGGAGTTCAACATACCCATTACATCACCCATGTATTCCTCAGGAACCGTTACTTCAACTTTCATAATCGGCTCAAGCAATACTGGTTTACATTTGTCTTTCGCTGCTTTCAACGCCATTGATCCGGCAATTTTAAATGCCATTTCATTGGAATCGACATCATGGTAGGATCCGTCCACGATTGTAGCTTTAACGTCCACAAGCGGGAAGCCTGCGATAACGCCGTTCTTCATTTGTTCCTCAATACCAGCAAGAGCAGGTGCAATGTACTCTCTAGGAACAGAGCCGCCGACTACCTTACTTTCGAATTGACTACCAGTACCTGGTTCGAGTGGTTCGAACTCAACCCATACGTGACCATATTGACCACGACCACCGGACTGACGAACGAATTTACCTTCGACACGTGCTGGAGCACGGAACGTTTCACGGTAAGCAACCTGTGGTTTACCCACATTTGTTTCTACCTTGAACTCACGACGCATACGGTCAATGATGATGTCCAAGTGAAGCTCACCCATACCTGCCAAGATGGTTTGACCTGTTTCTTCGTTAGTATGAGCACGAAGAGTTGGATCCTCTTCAGTCAACTTACCGAGAGCTACAGACATTTTATCTTGGTCAGCTTTGGTTTTAGGCTCAACCGCGATTTCGATAACCGGATCAGGGAAATTCATGGACTCGAGAATAACAGGGCTCTTCTCATCACACAGTGTATCACCTGTACCTGTATCTTTCAAACCTACGGCAGCCGCAATATCACCAGAGTAAACTACAGTGATTTCTTGACGACTGTTCGCATGCATTTGAAGAATACGTCCGATACGTTCGCGTTTACCTTTTGTTGCATTCAATACGTAAGAACCGGATTGAAGAACACCGGAGTAAACGCGGAAGAATGTCAACTTACCAACGTAAGGATCCGTCATGATTTTGAAGGCCAATGCGGAGAATGGCTCTTCATCGGAAGAGTGACGTTCAACTTCCGTACCGTCTTCCAAATGCCCTTGAATACTTGGCACATCAATAGGAGCCGGCAAATAGTCGAGAACAGCATCCAACATCAGCTGAACACCTTTATTGCGATAAGAAGATCCACAGATAACTGGGAAGATTTTAACTTCTACAACACCTTTACGGAGAGCGGCTTTAATTTCGGCAACTGAAATTTCTTCGCCTTCCAGGTATTTCATTGTCAATTCTTCGTCCAGTTCAGCAACCTTCTCGATCAATTCATTACGGAGTTCTTCAACCTGATCTTTGAATTCCGCAGGAATTTCTACTTCTTCGATATCTTGACCAAGATCATCTTTGTACATATGAGCTTTTTGTTCAACGATATCGATAATACCAATAAAATCATTTTCTGCGCCGATTGGCAATTGAATCGCAACTGCGTTCGCTTGAAGGCGATCACGCATGTCGGAGACAACATTCAGGAAGTCAGCACCAATGATATCCATTTTGTTTACATATGCGATCCGTGGAACGCCGTAGCGATCAGCCTGTCTCCATACAGTTTCAGACTGAGGCTCAACGCCTTCTTTCGCACTGAAAACACCAACTGCTCCGTCCAATACACGAAGGGAACGTTCAACTTCAACAGTGAAGTCAACGTGCCCCGGGGTGTCGATGATATTGACGCGGTGACCTTTCCAGGCAGCGGTCGTCGCAGCGGAAGTAATCGTGATTCCGCGCTCTTGTTCTTGTTCCATCCAGTCCATTGTCGCAGCGCCTTCGTGAACTTCACCGATTTTGTGCGTACGGCCTGTGTAGAACAAGATCCGCTCTGTTGTTGTGGTTTTACCCGCGTCAATATGAGCCATGATCCCGATATTACGTGTATTTTTCAAGGAGAACTCTCTTGCCATGAAATGGGTCTCCCTTCAAAATTGAAGTTATTTTTTTGAGCTGAATCCTACCAACGATAGTGAGCAAACGCTTTGTTCGCTTCAGCCATTTTGTGCGTGTCTTCACGTTTTTTCACGGAAGCGCCTGTGTTGTTGGAAGCATCGATAATTTCAGCCGCCAAACGCTCTTCCATGGTTTTCTCACCGCGGTTACGGGAGTAGTTTACGAGCCAACGTAATCCCAGGGACGTACGTCTTTCTGGTTTTACCTCGATTGGTACTTGGTAGTTGGCACCGCCGACACGGCGTGCTTTAACTTCCAGGACTGGCATGATATTCTTGATAGCTGCTTCAAAAACTTCCATCGGGTCGTTCCCCGTACGTTCTTGGATAAGCTTGAACGCATTGTACAGAATGCTTTGAGCAACGCCTCGTTTTCCGTCGAGCATGATGCGGTTGATCAAGCGGGTAACCAACTTGCTGTTGTATACCGGATCTGGCAACACGTCTCTTTTGGTAACTGGACCTTTGCGTGGCATGGATATCCCCCTTTCTTACATGTTAAACCGACATACGCGGTTTATATTCATTAGGATTTTTTAGCTTTAGGGCGTTTTGCGCCGTATTTGGAACGAGCTTGCATGCGGTTGTTTACGCCTGCAGTATCCAAAGCACCGCGAACGATATGGTAACGCACACCCGGAAGGTCTTTTACACGACCGCCGCGAATCAGCACTACGCTGTGTTCTTGAAGGTTATGTCCAATACCTGGAATGTAAGCAGTCACCTCTACACGGTTCGTCAAGCGAACACGAGCATATTTACGAAGTGCGGAGTTTGGTTTTTTCGGAGTCATAGTACCTACACGAGTGCACACTCCGCGTTTTTGCGGGGCACTGATGTCGGTAGCTTCACGTTTCAAGGCATTAAAACCTTTTTGCAAAGCCGGTGATTTCGATTTCTCGATTTTGGCTTGACGTCCTTTACGAACCAGTTGGTTAATAGTTGGCATGTTGGTTGCCACCCCCTTCCTCAATTTTTGCTGTTACTTTACAAACCTTATCTAAGCCCACAGACCCAGGCGGTTCATAAAAGAACAAATGAAAAGTCTTTGCCGCCAAGAATAACAATTCCTTAGACAAAAACGTTCCTTACCCTATTGTTTTACGATAGCAGCCATTGCGGCTCCCACTTCAATCCCACATGCAGCTCCGAGATTTTTCATTGTGTCTACGAGAGTCACTTTGACTCCTTGCTTGTTGCACAAAGCAATGATGTTGGAAGTGAGACGCTGATCTGCGTCTTCTGCCACATATACTTCTGAGGCAAAGCCCAATTCTACCATACGAATGGTTTGTTTGGTACCGATTTTGACATGAGCATCTTGCAGTCCCTGTTCTTTAGACATATCTCATTCCTCCGAAAAGACCCAATAGCATATAGGCTGCTCACGCACCTTTGCTATATTAGCATTGACTATAAGTAATGTCAAGACAATTATAAACTATAATTCATTTAAACAGAATAGTACGATTCATTTTTGAAAAAACACCGGAGCACCGTCTGCTGTAACTTTTATGCAAAGCTTATGTCTACGGTGTTCCGGCAATCATACTATTTTTATATTACTCGGCCGAAATTGGTTCGAGCTCCTCAGATGGAGACTGTCCCTCTTCCGGTTGGGCAAATTTCACGCTACGGTAACGGTTCATACCTGTTCCCGCAGGAATCAATTTACCAATAATTACGTTCTCTTTCAGTCCAAGCAACTGATCGACCTTGCCTTTAATAGCTGCATCAGTCAGGACACGAGTAGTTTCCTGGAAGGATGCTGCTGACAAGAAGGAGTCAGTTTCCAGAGAGGCCTTGGTAATACCGAGCAGTACCGGCTTGGCTACCGCTGGTTCCTGGCCGCTGAGAATCGCTATCTTGTTTGCATTTTCATACTCATGGACATCAACAAAGGAGCCTGGAAGTAAGATCGTGTCGCCCGCATCAATGATACGGATTTTACGCAACATTTGACGAATCATAACTTCTACGTGCTTGTCGTTGATTTCTACGCCTTGGTTCCGGTATACGCGTTGAACTTCCTGAAGGATATAGTTCTGCACCCCGCGAATACCTTTAATACGCAGCATTTCTTTAGGATCAATCGAACCATCCGTCAGTTCGTCCCCAGCTTCAACAGTCATACCTTCGCTTACGCGCAGGCGGGAACCATACGTTACTGAATATGTTTTCGTTTCGGCTTCACCCTGAATGTCGATCTCACGGCGGTCTTTACCTTCACGAACTTCTTTAACTGTACCGTCAATTTCACTAATAGTTGCCTGACCTTTAGGATTACGTGCTTCAAAAAGCTCCTGGATACGAGGCAAACCTTGTGTAATATCATCACCCGCTACGCCGCCTGTGTGGAACGTACGCATAGTGAGCTGTGTTCCTGGCTCACCAATGGATTGTGCAGCGATAATACCAACTGCTTCACCAATCTCAACGTGTTTACCAGTAGCCAGATTGCGACCGTAACATTTCTTGCAGACGCCATGTTTAGCACGGCAACTTAGTACAGAACGAATCTGAACTTTGTGTACACCGGCTTTAACAATCGCTTCAGCTTTGTCGGAGTCAATCAGTTCGTTACGTCTAGCCAAAGTCTCGCCAGTCTCAGGATGGCGTACCGTTTCAAAGCAATAGCGACCTTCCAGACGGTCATAGAGATCCTCAATCACTTCTTTACCGTCCTGGATACGACTTACTGTGAAGCCTTTATCCGTTCCGCAGTCTTCTTCGCGCACGATAACATCCTGCGCCACATCTACGAGACGACGAGTCAGGTAACCGGAGTCAGCCGTACGAAGGGCTGTATCCGCCAAACCTTTACGCGCTCCGTGAGTGGAGATAAAGTACTCGAGTACTGTCAGACCTTCACGGAAATTTGATTTGATTGGGAGTTCGATAATGCGTCCAGATGGATTAGCCATCAGACCACGCATACCGCCGAGCTGAGTAATCTGTGATTTGTTACCCCGAGCTTTGGAGTCCACCATCATCATGATGGAGTTGTAGCGATCCATGGACTTCATCAATACTTCGGTAATATCATCTTTCGCTTTAGACCAAATGTCGATAATCCGGTCATAGCGTTCTTCATTCGTAATCAGACCACGACGATACTGATTCGTCACAATTTGCGCTTTATCTTCGGATCCCTTAAGAATCTCTTGTTTTTCCACCGGCACGATTACGTCCGATACAGCAACGGTTACCCCTGCACGAGTGGAATACGTAAAGCCAAGCTGCTTAATTTTATCCAGAATTACAGCTGTTTCAGTTGTATGGTAAGTCTCAAAACAACGGGCAATGATATTACCAAGGTAATCCTTGCCTACCCCGTTAGCTTGCGGAGCGTTTTGAATGGCTTCTGTAAGATTTACACCCTTCTCGTAAACAAAGAACTCCTCCGCAGTACCATAAAGCAGGTTCGCACGGGTAGCATCATTGATGTACGGGAAGCTTGCCGGGAAAATTTCATTAAAGATAATTTTACCAACCGTTGTGATCAACATCGCTTCCTGTTGTTTTTCCGTAAAGCTCGTTTTATTCAAAGCTTTAACCGGAATAGCTACACGAGCATGAAGACCAGCTGTACCACGTTGGTAAGCCGATATAGCTTCATTCATGTTGCGAAGGATCATATTACTTCCTTCTTCTTCTTTGTTATCCATAGTCAGATAGAAAGAACCAAGAACCATATCCTGGGAAGGTGTAACAACTGGCTTGCCGTCTTTCGGATTCAAGATGTTGCCGGACGCCAGCATAAGCAAACGAGCTTCAGCTTGAGCTTCAGCAGACAACGGAACGTGAACAGCCATTTGGTCACCGTCAAAGTCGGCATTATATGCAGTACATACGAGCGGATGCAGACGAATCGCACGACCTTCAACCAAAATCGGTTCAAACGCCTGGATACCGAGTCTATGCAGCGTAGGGGCACGGTTCAGAAGAACTGGATGCTCCTTAATTACTTCTTCCAGCACATCCCACACTTCTGCACTTACACGCTCTACTTTACGTTTCGCGCTCTTGATATTGTGCGCCAAACCTTTGTTCACCAGTTCTTTCATAACAAAAGGTTTGAACAGTTCCAGTGCCATTTCTTTTGGCAAACCGCATTGATACATTTTCAGGTACGGACCTACAACGATAACCGAACGACCAGAGTAGTCAACACGTTTTCCGAGCAAGTTCTGACGGAAACGTCCTTGTTTACCTTTCAGCATGTGGCTGAGGGATTTCAAAGGACGGTTACCTGGACCTGTAACAGGACGACCACGACGACCATTATCAATCAAGGCGTCAACAGCTTCCTGTAACATCCGTTTTTCATTTTGTACGATAATATCTGGCGCACCTAGATCTAACAGACGTTTCAGACGGTTATTACGATTAATAACACGACGATACAAGTCGTTAAGGTCAGAGGTAGCGAAACGACCACCATCTAACTGTACCATTGGACGAAGCTCAGGAGGAATAACAGGAAGTACGTCCATGATCATCCAATCCGGCTGGTTGCCGGAGTTACGGAATGCCTCAATAACTTCAAGGCGTTTGATCGCACGGTTACGACGTTGTCCTTGAGCTGTACGCAGCTCTTCTTTCAAGAATTCTAACTCTTTGTCTATATCCAAATCTTGAAGAAGCTTTTTAACCGCTTCAGCACCCATACCTGCCTGGAAGCCATAGCCGTATTTCTCACGGTAGCTACGGTATTCTTTCTCGGACAGGAGTTGCTTTTTCTCCAAAGGCGTATCTCCTGGATCGGTTACAACATAAGATGCGAAGTAAATGATCTCTTCCAGAGATCTTGGAGACATATCAAGAGCAAGACCCATACGACTTGGAATGCCTTTAAAGTACCAAATGTGCGATACAGGAGCAGCCAACTCAATATGGCCCATACGCTCACGGCGAACCTTAGCACGAGTAACTTCTACTCCACAACGGTCACAGACAACACCTTTATAACGTACACGTTTGTACTTACCGCAATGACATTCCCAGTCTTTCGTAGGTCCGAAAATTTTCTCGCAAAATAGTCCTTCTTTTTCCGGTTTAAGCGTACGATAGTTAATCGTCTCCGGTTTTTTGACTTCTCCGCGGGACCAAGAACGAATCTTTTCGGGGGAAGCAAGCCCGATTTTCATATATTCGAAATTGTTAACGTCCAACAAGGAGCAACCCTCCTTAACCAAATCCTGAGTTTTTAGGTTTGATACCGCCCAGCAGCACCGGGCGGTATCAAGAAACCCGATCCATTCTAGAATGGATCAAGGTATATAACAAAGCTGATATGAGTCAGTCAGCAGTCAAACTACTCTACGCCAACCTCAGAGCCTTCCAGATTCAAACTCAGCTTATCGCCAGTTGTGTCATCCTCATCATCAAGCTCTCTCATTTCGATCTCTTGTTCGTCTTCAGACAGAATCTTCACGTCCATACCCAAGCTTTGCAGCTCTTTGATCAAGACCTTAAATGATTCTGGAACACCCGGTTCAGGTACATTTTCACCTTTGACAATGGATTCGTAAGTTTTAACACGTCCAACCACATCATCAGATTTCACAGTCAAAATTTCCTGAAGCGTGTACGCTGCGCCGTAGGCTTCCAATGCCCATACTTCCATCTCCCCGAAGCGCTGTCCACCGAATTGAGCTTTACCACCCAATGGTTGTTGCGTAACGAGAGAGTAAGGACCTGTAGAACGAGCATGGATTTTATCATCGACCATGTGCGCCAGTTTGATCATGTGCATGACACCGACAGTAACTTCACGTTCAAAACGGTCACCTGTACGTCCGTCATACAACACAGTCTTACCATTACGCTGCATGCCTGCCTCTTCCATTGTATCGAATACGTCATACTCCTTGGCACCATCGAATACTGGAGTTGCCACATGAATACCAAGACGCATTGCAGCCATACCCAGATGGACTTCAAGCACCTGTCCGATGTTCATCCGTGAAGGTACGCCCAGCGGGTTCAGAACGACCTGTACTGGTGTGCCATCCGGCAGGAACGGCATATCTTCTTCAGGCAAAATACGAGCAACGACACCCTTGTTACCGTGACGTCCAGCCATTTTATCGCCTTCGGAGATTTTACGTTTTTGAGCAATATATACACGAACCAACTGATTTACACCTGGTGGCAGTTCATCGCCATTTTCACGTGTAAATACCTTTACATCTACAACAATCCCGTCTGTTCCGTGAGGAACTCTCAAAGAAGTATCGCGAACCTCGCGTGCCTTCTCACCAAAGATTGCGTGTAAGAGACGTTCTTCAGCTGTCAATTCAGTCACACCTTTAGGTGTTACTTTACCAACGAGAATGTCACCTGCGCCAATTTCAGCACCAATACGTATGATTCCACGCTCATCCAAGTTGCGAAGCGCTTCTTCACCGACATTTGGAATGTCGCGAGTGATTTCTTCAGGTCCAAGCTTCGTGTCACGAGCCTCGGATTCGTATTCCTCAATATGGATTGAGGTGTATACATCTTCCTTAACCAGTTTCTCACTCAGCAAGATCGCATCCTCGTAGTTGTAACCTTCCCAAGTCATGAAGGCAACGACAACGTTACGTCCCAACGCCAACTCACCCATCTCTGTAGATGGACCATCCGCAAGAATATCGCCAACTTTGACAATATCTCCTCTGTTCACAATCGGACGTTGGTTGATGCAAGTTCCTTGGTTAGATCGCATAAATTTGTGTAATTTATACTTAACAATGTCGCCCTTCACTTCAGCGCCATCTACAGTTTCGATACGACGCAACCAAATTTCGTTAGCCGAAGAACGTTCGATAACTCCGTTGTATTTAGATACAACGCAAACACCGGAATCTTTTGCAGACTTGTGCTCCATTCCTGTTCCGACCAATGGAGACTTCGGAATCAGAAGCGGGACAGCCTGACGCTGCATGTTGGAACCCATCAATGCGCGGTTAGAGTCATCATTCTCCAAGAACGGAATCAGTGCAGTCGCGACCGATACGACCTGTTTAGGCGATACGTCCATGTAATCGACACGGCTACTAGCCATCGGAATAATGTTATCAGACTGTTTGTTATAACGGACAATGACAACCTCATCCTTAAAGGTGTTTTCCTCCGTCAATTCCGCATTCGCCTGAGCTACAATGTAGTTATCTTCTTCATCAGCAGTCAGGTAATCAATCTGGTCTGTAACTTTTCCGGTTTTTGGATCTACCCAACGATAAGGAGCTTCGATAAATCCATACTCGTTAATGCGTGCAAAAGTGGACAAAGAGTTGATCAAACCAATGTTTGGTCCCTCTGGTGTCTCGATAGGACACATACGGCCGTAGTGACTCGGATGGACGTCACGCACTTCCATGCCCGCGCGTTCGCGCGTCAAACCGCCGGGTCCGAGTGCGGACAGACGACGTTTGTGCGTTAATTCAGCAAGCGGATTCGTCTGATCCATAAACTGAGACAGCTGCGAGCTACCAAAGAACTCTTTAATCGAAGCAATTACTGGACGTATGTTAATCAATGCCTGTGGCGTAATTACATTAGCATCCTGAATCGACATTCTTTCGCGCACTACGCGTTCCATACGGGACAAACCGATACGGAACTGGTTTTGGAGCAACTCACCTACAGAACGCAAACGACGGTTACCCAAATGGTCAATATCGTCCGTACTTCCGATTCCGTGAAGCAAGTTAATAAAATAACTGATGGAGGAAATAATATCGGCAGGCGTAATATTCTTAACCGATTTATCAATATTTCCGTTAGCAATCAGTTTGACTACTTTACCGTCCTCAATTGGTGAGAATACATCGATCGTCTGAAGTGGAATATCATTACTTTCTAACACACCACTAGCAACATGATACGTACGATGTCCTACTGATTCCTCGAGCTGGGCCAAAATCTCGTCCAACAGGCGGCGATCCACCATTTGACCAGCTTCAGCGATGATTTCACCAGTTGTTGTATCAATCAAAGTCTCAGCAAGTCGTTGATTGAACAAACGGTTTTTGATGTGAAGCTTTTTATTGATTTTGTAACGGCCTACGTTGGCCAGATCATAACGTTTAGGATCAAAGAAGCGCGCAACTAGCAAGCTCTTTGCGTTATCCAGTGTAGGCGGCTCACCCGGACGAAGACGCTCATAAATTTCAATCAGCGCTTTCTCGGTGGAATCCGTGTTGTCTTTATCAAGTGTGTTGCGGATATATTCGTCATTGCCGAGCAAATCCAGAATCTCAGCATCAGTGCCAAAGCCCAGCGCACGCAGCAACACCGTAACCGGAATTTTACGGGTACGGTCAATCCGGACATAGATAATATCCTTCGCATCCATCTCCAGTTCGAGCCAAGCCCCCCGGTTAGGAATTACCGTTGCGGTGTATGTTGTTTTCGCATTCTTGTCGACTTTTGTGCTGAAATAGACGCTGGGAGAGCGAACCAACTGGCTGACAATAACCCGTTCCGCACCGTTAATAATAAACGTACCCGTTTCAGTCATCAGCGGGAAGTCTCCCATGAATACTTCCTGCTCTTTCACTTCCCCGGTTTCTTTATTAATAAGCCGGACTTTTACCCGAAGCGGTGCTGCATACGTAACGTCGCGTTCCTTTGCGTCGTCAACGGTATATTTGGGTTCTCCGAGAGAATAGTCGATAAACTCCAGAATCAAATTTCCAGTGAAATCCTGAATTGGAGAAATATCCCGAAACATTTCCCGTAATCCTTCCTCCAAAAACCAATCATAGGATTTTTGTTGGATCTCAATCAGGTTCGGAACCTCGAGTACCTCATTAATACGTGCATAACTGCGCCGAGTGCGTCGACCATATTGAACAAGATGTCCTGCCAACTTAAACTCACCCCTCATGTCTACTCACTTTAAAAATACATTGCGAACCTCTGTTTGTGACCTTATAATAAGACACATACAGAAGATTCAATCTTACAAATACAGAAAAGCCCTTACTCGAATGCATTCGAAAAAAGAGCACCGTATCTGCAGAATCCTCTTACCGGAAGATCTTCATCACTTGTAGATTTGCCCAAAATGGTTGTATTATACGTAATAGAGATAAATACTATACCTACTACGCATAAATCTATTGACATTTCAACAAACTAAAGCCATGGAGGGCATCCTAATACTGACATTTTATAATAATATCACAGACCAGGATTCATGTCAATGGTCCTATTGCATTTTCTTAAAAACTTTTTTCAGCCTTCAAAATTCGATAACCTTTATCCTTTGTAACTTCCTCTACATGACCGAAAAGGCTCTCTATCTTAGCACTCGCCGAAGGGGCCCCCTGCTTTTTCTGAATAACTACCCACAAAGCTCCACCTTCGTTTAAATGCTCATAAGCAAGCTCAAAAATGGTATGCACTGTTTCTTTTCCTGCACGTATAGGAGGATTCGTCAAGATCACGTCAAAGCGTTCATCCTTCACTTCCGCAAACAAATCGCTTTGCTTAATGGTGACATTCTTAACCCCATTACGTTCCGCATTCTCTATCGCAAGTTGAACGGCTCGCTCATTAATATCAACCATTGTAACGTGTCCCTCTGGGACAAGCGCGGCTGCCGCCAGACCAATCGGGCCGTAACCGCATCCTACATCCAATACCGAGGCTTGTGCAGGAAGCTGCATCGCTTCAATTAGCACACGACTCCCGTAATCAATTCCCTGCTTCGAAAAAACGCCTGAATCGCTGGCAAAACGGTATGACCGCCCCCGCAGCACTGTTTCCAGGCTCCGTCGTTCATGCGCCGTCTCTGGCCGCTTGGAGTAATAATGATCAGCCATTCATGCCCACCTCTTTCGGTTGTACTACCATCATAGCCTTTACAATAACCTTTCAGACATGCTGGTACTACCGTTTTACAGCAACAAACCCCTTGAAGATCACCTCAAGGGGTTTGTTTTAGTCCATTGTCTGCTAGAAAGCAGTCAATTATTTTACTTCTACAGAAGCGCCTGCTTCTTCCAATTTTGCTTTAATGGATTCAGCTTCTTCTTTAGCGATTTTTTCTTTCAGTGGTTTTGGAGCGTTGTCAACCAGTTCTTTTGCTTCTTTCAGGCCAAGACCTGTGATTTCGCGAACTGCTTTGATAACGTTGATTTTGGAAGCGCCAGCGCTTGTCAAGATTACGTCGAACTCGGATTGCTCAGCTTCAGCTGCGCCACCTGCTGCGCCACCTGCTACAGCTACTGGAGCTGCTGCAGTTACGCCGAATTCTTCTTCGATTGCTTTCACGAGATCGTTCAGTTCCAATACGGACATACCTTTAATTGCTTCCAAGATTTGCTCTTTACTCATGGTTGAACCTCCATTTAAATTCGTATTTTTTTGTTCTCAACTGCTATACAGCAGGTTTAATCCCTAACTTATGCGCTTTGCTCTTCTTTTTCTGCAACAGCTTTAACTGCAAGCGCGAAGTTGCGCACAGGAGCTTGAAGCACGCTGAGGAGCATGGAAAGGAGACCTTCGCGGGATGGCAGTTCTGCCAGTGCTTTGATTTCCTCAACACCGATAACGCGACCTTCTACAACTGCACCTTTCAGTTCCAGTGCATTGTTCTTCTTAGCGAAATCGTTCAAGATTTTAGCTGCAGACACTGCATCATCTTTGCCGAACGCGATTGCAGTAGGACCTGTCAATACTGCGTCCAGTTCAGTCAATTCTGCTGCCGCAGTTGCACGGCGGAGCAGTGTGTTTTTCAGCACTTGAAATTCGATTCCGGCTTCGCGAAGCTGCTTACGCAGCTCAGTTACTTGGGCAACATTCAGACCGCGATAGTCTGCAACCACAGTCGTTACGCTCTCGCGCAATTTTGCAGCTACAACTTCAACAGCTTCTTGTTTTGCTTGAATCACCTTTGCATTTGCCAAACTGTACACCTCCTGATCAATTTATCCGCTTTGTTCGAAGCACCCAATCTGGTGATCTTACAAAGCTTGCTTTCATAAGCATGAAAAAAGCCTCCGTAGAGTACGAAGGCTTGATAAATCTACATGGACGGGACAAGCCCGTCACATGAAACGTTCTATCATAACACCTCGGTAGGAAATTAAGCCCAAAGGCACCTACTGTCTACGGTAAGCATATTCAACTTTAATGGTCAGTCACAAGGACTCACAACTTTTATAGAATAACAAATTTGATTGAACATGTCAATCAAAATATTATCTGTAAACAGATGCGTTCACACGTGCACTTGGTCCCATAGTCGAAGAAATAGCGATGTTTTTCAGGTATACACCTTTAGCAGCCGCTGGCTTCGCACGATTCAAGGCTTCAACCAAGGCTTTAAGATTCTCGTTCAGCTGTTCAGCACTGAAGGAAGCTTTGCCGATTGGCGCGTGAATTTGACCGGCTTTGTCGAGACGGTATTCGATTTTACCGGCTTTAATTTCTTGAACAGCCTTGGCAACGTCGAAAGTAACTGTGCCTGCTTTAGGGTTAGGCATCAAACCTTTACCACCGAGCAAACGACCCAGTTTACCAACCTCACTCATCATATCAGGTGTCGCAACGCAGACGTCGAATTCGAACCAGCCTTGTTGGATTTTGTTGATCATATCTTGATCGCCAACAAAATCAGCGCCAGCCGCTTCCGCTTCTTTCACTTTGTCACCTTTTGCAAATACCAGAACGCGTTGTGTTTTACCCGTACCATGCGGCAGGACAACAACACCACGAACAGCCTGGTCTTGTTTACGGGAATCTACGCCCAGACGAACTGCTGCTTCAACGGTTTCGTCGAATTTAGCAGTCGCAGCCTTTTTCACCAGTTCAACGGCTTCTAAAGGCTCGTAAGTTGCTTCGCTGTCAATCAGCTTAGCAGCTTCCAGGTACTTCTTACCATGTTTAGCCATAATGTTTTCCTCCTTATGTGGTATTAGCGGATATTCCTCCCACACTTGCCGGACAGTCAAACTGCCGGCACACGTAGATTAATAAAATTAATCTACGATGGTGATACCCATGCTGCGAGCAGTACCTTCAACCATACGCATTGCCGATTCTACGGAAGCTGCGTTAAGGTCAGGCATTTTTTGCTCTGCAATTTGACGAACAGCAGCGCGATTTACAGTTGCAACTTTCGTTTTATTCGGTTCACCGGAACCTTTTTCGATTTTAGCAGCAACTTTCAACAGAACAGCAGCCGGTGGAGTTTTGGTGATGAACGTAAAAGAACGATCCTCAAATACCGAAATTTCAACCGGAATAATCAGGCCTGCTTGATCAGCAGTACGAGCATTGAACTCTTTACAGAATGCCATGATGTTGACACCTGCTTGACCCAAAGCTGGACCTACTGGAGGCGCTGGATTAGCTTTCCCTGCAGGAATCTGCAGTTTTACCATTTTAATTACCTTTTTTGCCATGGATGACACCTCCTTGACTCAATAGTGGTAGACGGACCTATCGATCCTCCCACAAGAAACCTGTAAGAAAAATCTATATTTTCTCCACTTGAGTATAATCCAACTCAAGCGGGGTTTCCCGTCCAAACATGTTGACGTGAACCTTAAGCTTGCTCTTCTCAACCAAAATTTCTTCCACGGAGCCCACAAAATTCGCAAAAGGACCAACTTTAATTCGCACGGATTCCTTAACATCGAATTCAATCTTCGGTTTCGGCTCTACCATGCCCATATGCTTCAGAATCTGTTCAACTTCTTCTGGAAGCAATGGCGTCGGTTTGGAACCCGAGCCTGTCGACCCTACAAATCCCGTAACACCTGGTGTATTGCGTACAACATACCAAGAGTCGTCGGTTTGGACCATTTCGACTAAGACATAACCAGGGTAGACTTTACGCATAACGGTTTTTTTCTTACCGTCCTTGGTTACCAGTTCTTCTTCCATAGGAACAAGAACACGGAATATCTTGTCTTCCATGCCCATGGACTCAACGCGTTTTTCCAAATTGGCTTTGACTTTGTTCTCATACCCTGAATAGGTATGAACGACGTACCATCTTTTTTCCATATCAAGCCACCTGGAACCCTTCCTAGATAATCGCTTCGATCACAGCGGAAATGCCGATATCGAGAACCCAAAAATAAATCGTGACGAACGCAATTGTCCCTATGACAATCAACGTATAGTTGGTCAGTTCTTTACGATTGGGCCAGCGAACCTTCTTGAGTTCAGCCCAGCTTTCAGAGAAAAAGGAAAACAGAGACTTGAAACTGCGTTTCACGCCGACTACACCTCCAAAAACTATCTGGTTTCCCGATGAGAAGTCTGTTCGTTACAGGACTTACAGAATTTCTTCATCTCCATGCGGTCGGGGTGATTACGCTTGTTTTTCGTCGTTGTGTAATTTCTTTGTTTGCATGTTGTACAAGCCAAAGTAATAATTACCCGCATGATGTGCACCTCCCGAAGACATCCAACACCGGAAGTCTCATAATTGATCCTAAAAAAAACCGCGAATTTAGGCCTACCTAAAACACTTTATCACACGGGGTTTTCCATGTCAACGAATGTTTGCATACAATTCGCAGTCCCGGCTGTGGTGCATTTTAACATCTGTGCATCCTTTAAAACTGTTCTCTGAAAAGCTGCTTCAAAAATCAAGGCGATATCTATTATTCATCTTTTTTAGTATAAATCATTTGTAACACTTATAAACCTGCATAGCCTACCTATAACGAATAAAAAAAGACTCGGACTCGAGCCTTTTCCCTGTCAGCCTCTACTTTCAACTATCTCTTACTTCCAGATACTTTTCAAGTTTACGCTTGACCCGTTGCAGCGCGTTATCAATGGATTTCACATGGCGGTCAAGATCCTCTGCAATCTCCTGATACGAACGTCCGTCCAGATACAACATAAGTACCTTGCGTTCCAGCTCGCTCAGAATCTCGGACATCTTGTCCTCAAGGCCCACAAACTCTTCCTGATTGATTATCAGCTCTTCAGGGTCACTTACTTGTGTTCCGCAAATCACATCGAGCAACGTGCGGTCTGACTCTTCATCATAGATGGGTTTGTCCAGAGATACGTAAGAGTTCAGAGGAATGTGCTTTTGTCGTGTAGCCGTCTTAATTGCCGTAATAATCTGTCGTGTAATGCACAACTCGGCGAAAGCCTTGAACGAAGCAAGCTTGTCTCCCTTAAAATCACGAATGGATTTGTAGAGACCAATCATGCCCTCCTGAATAATATCCTCGCGATCAGCACCAATCAAGAAGTAGGATCTGGCCTTGGCCCGCACAAAGTTCCGGTATTTGTTAATCAGAAACTCCAGCGCTTCCCCATCACCTTCATGGACTGCTCCGACAATGTCTTCATCATTTTTGTAATCAAACTTTGACAACATGATATCCTTGAGGTCCACACTCACTAACAATCCCTCCGGCTGCAACGCAAGGTACCCGTTACTCTCTCAAATATACGACAAGTATACGCGATGTAACCTGATACCGTCAACCACAACAACCTAAAAAAGAAGAGCACTAACAAAATTGTCAATGGTTTCAAAATGGAGGAGTCCCCAATTATTGGTTTATTCTCTTCTCCATCGTTCAAACAACTTTCGAAGCTCCGGACTCAGTTTGGCATCTAGCGAGTTACGGGACAATTTGGCACTATCCTGCTGGATTCGCTTCTGCACTTCCCTTTCGGATTCCTCAATCTCGATCAGTAATTCCCGCGCCGACACCCTGAGTGCACCTTGTCCAAATGCGACATGTTGCTCTACCTGATCGCTTGTCGCTACGTAAATACTTCTTCTTTTACTGCTCAGCTCCCGAACCAATCGCTCGATGCACTCATCGGCAGTTTCTTTTTCTCTGGTAAAATAAATCTGGACTTTGCTCTGAGCAAAAGTTTTACCTAATCCTGGCACCCTGTAAGCATCAAATACGACGATGACTCTTCTGCCGGAATACGCCTGATGATCCGCCAGTCGTTCAAGAAGTCTGTCCCTCGCTTCCTGCATACCAGATTGTACCAGTGCGGAAAGTTCGGGCCAGGCTCCAATCATGTTGTAACCGTCCACAAGCAGAACATCCCGCGTGTCAGCCATATCGTTAGCCCCGTGCCTGTCGTCCGCGCAATACTTCGTACATGACAACACCCGCAGCTACAGAAGCATTAAGGGAATTAATTTGCCCCGCCATTGGCAGCTTAACGAGTACATCGCATTTTTCACGGATCAAACGGCCCATTCCTTTATTTTCGTTACCAATGACAATGGCTACTGGCCCCGTGAATACTTCATTCCCAAAGACAGGATCTGTCGCTGTAACATCCGTACCAACTACCCATACACCTTCTTCTTTAAGACGATCAATGGTTTGTCCCAGATTGTTTACACGCGCCACCGGGACGTACTCCACAGCACCTGCCGATGTTTTGGACACTGTTACAGTTACAGCTGCAGAGCGCCTTTTCGGCACAATAACACCATGTGCTCCAGTACAGTCCGCTGTACGAAGGATGGAGCCCAAATTATGAGGATCTTCAATCTCATCCAGCAAAATTAAAAACGGCTCTTCTCCCTTATTACGAGCAGTGGCGAGCAATTCTTCCACTTCAACATAGGCAAAAGGCGCAGCTTGCGCGACCACTCCCTGATGCTGAATGCCCGGAACCATTTGATCCAGCTTACGCTTGTCCACCTGCAAGACAATAATTCCTGCTTTTTTGGCCTCGGCTGTAATCGGCAGCGTCAAATGTTTTTGTGCATTATCCGCAATCCATATTTTATTTATCGTTCTGCCTGAACGCAATGCCTCCGTTACCGAATGCTTACCGGCAATCCATTCTTCTTCCATCTCTAGCTTCCTCCCGGGACACGGCCGATGCTTGTTCCATCCAGTCCGTTCCCATTTATGATTTTTCTGTATTTTCCATTTGTGCAATTCCGTACGTAATCAACTCTCTTAATCTGTCCAAATGTCCATCACAATAAAGAGATCCAATCAACCCTTCCAGTGCAGTGGCGTGCCGATACTCAAGCACATCAGCATTTTTGGGCAAACTTCCTGATTTAGCATTTCTTCCTTGTCGGACAATATCGCGTTCTTCTTCCGTCAGTACCTTTTCCAATAGCCCCAACATGCGACTCTGCGCCTTGGCGGAGACTAGCCCTGTGGCTCGGCGGTGCAGATGATTTGGACGCAGGTTGGGCTGTGCCAACAAATATTGCCGGACAGCTACCTCATACACTGCATCGCCAATATAAGCTAGTGCAATGGGAGGCATCAAACGAGCTGGCTTGGACGCAGGGTACGGGAACCAGTTCCCCGTACCTGCCAATGCTCCTGAGTTCAGTGGCTTATCACTCATTTTCGCCGCCACCGCATACCCTGCGCCGTATCTTCAAGCACAATACCTTTTGCAGCCAACAGATCGCGAATTTCGTCAGCTCTACCCCAGTTTTTGGTCTTACGAGCTTCGACACGTTCTGCAATTAACTGCTCAATTTCGTCATCCAGCAACTCTTCACTCGGTTCCGAATAAATGCGAAGAACGTTATTCATCGATTGAAAGGTATGCAATACAGCTTGTAGTTCCGCCTGATGTACGACATCTCGCTGCAACAAATGGTTTGCTTCGCTAACCCAATCAAATACAGCAGTAATCGCATCAGGTGTATTGAAATCATCATTCATTTTTTCGCCAAACTGCTGCAAAATTCCGTCGAGCTTCGTTTGCAGTTCCGTCGATACTCCCCCATTACCTTCCAGCGCATTAGCTAAACGATGCTTCACATTGGCAACTGCATTGGCGATCCGCTCGACACTGTTCTCCGCCTGACTCATAGTCTCTTGGTTGTAGTTCAAAGGATTCCGATAATGCGTCGACAACATAAAATAACGTAAAGCCTCCGGCTTGTGATGAGCGCGCAAATCTTTAACCAAAATACCATTACCGAGTGATTTCGACATTTTTTCATTATCTATGCGAATATAGCCGTTATGCATCCAGTAGCGAGATAATGGCTTACCCGTGATCGCTTCGGATTGTGCGCATTCACATTCATGATGCGGAAATTGCAGATCCTGTCCGCCCCCATGAATATCCAGTGTATCCCCCAAATAATGGCGAGCCATAGCAGAGCATTCGATATGCCAGCCTGGTCGTCCATCTCCCCAAGGGCTCGACCAATAAATTTCGCCCGGCTTCGCTGCCTTCCAGAGTACAAAGTCCTCAGCATTTTCCTTGCGTTCATCCACATTGATGCGAATACCGAACTGAAGCTCTTCCAGATTTTGACCTGACAGTTGTCCGTAATCTTTGAACTTTTTGGTTCGATAGAACACATCGCCATCATTCTCATAGGCGTAGTCCTTGTCTACCAATTCCTTAATAAAATCAATAATCAGGTCTATGCTCTCTGTTACACGAGGGTTCATACTGGCAGCAGGAACATTCAATCCTGCCAGATCCTCATGGTAGGCAGCAATAAATTTCTCAGCAACTGCCGAAACCTCCATATCAAGTTCCCGAGCTTTGCGGATTAATTTATCATCGACATCCGTAAAATTCACCACATAGTTTACATCATAGCCCAAGTACTCCAGGTAGCTGCGCACCACGTCAAATACAATTACAGGTCGTGCATTGCCAATATGAATGTAATCATACACGGTAGGTCCGCATACATACATTTTAACCTTTCCAGGCTCCAGTGGCACAAAAGGCTCCCGACTCCTCGTCATTGTATTATAAATTTGAAGCGGCATTGTTATGTTCCTCCCTCATGAAAATCATTTTTCTAATTTATTCTCTTGGGTCACCTGATGTTTCTGAGCAGATGCCCCATCCTTCAAATCAGACATTTCTGCACGCAAACGTTCTATTTCCCGTTGAAGTTCTCGCATAGAGTCCACAACCGGATCAGGCAATTGATGACTAAGTCGGTCTGGACGCCTACCATCCTGTCTGACAACTCGCCCCGGGATGCCCACCACCGTACTGTTTGGTGGAACTTCTTTGAGCACAACCGAGTTAGAGCCAATGTTGGATTGTGCCCCAATCGTGAAAGAACCTAATATCTTTGCACCGGAGCCGATAACAACATTATTCCCAATGGTCGGATGGCGCTTCCCTTTCTCTTTCCCAGTCCCGCCGAGTGTGACCCCCTGATACAATATGACATCGTCGCCAATCTCACAGGTTTCACCGATGACAACTCCCATGCCATGATCAATGAACAGCCGATCTCCGATACGAGCGCCAGGATGAATTTCAATGCCTGTCATAAACCTTGATACCTGGGATATAACACGGGCTAGAGTACACCAGTTTCGCAAATAAAACCAATGTGCGATTCGATGTGCCCAAAGGGCATGAACGCCGGAATACGTAAAAATGACCTCCAGCTTACTCCGGGCGGCCGGATCATTATCCAAAACAGTCTGAATGTCGGATTTGAAATGTCTGAACATGTCGCCCTCCTATTCCCTTCATATCCTTGCCGCATCATCACAGCACTTCACGTTCCGCCAATTTTCGCATCCACCAGCACTCTTCGACATTTTCCAATCTATAACGAGTCTGAGTCTGATAAAAAAGAAAAAGCGCCTCCGCAGCCTAAGCTGCAGAGACGCATGAACGTGGTCCCACTCTGCTTCGAACATATCTGCTGCATAAAAAGCAGACAGTCCGTCTTTGGCGTCCTGTAACGGGAACGACTCGGCACGCCCTTGTCACATCAGCATTTGACGCTAATGAAAGTTCGGGCGCACGGCTCCCAGGCGCATTTCCTCCGCAGGTCATCTGGACGGCTCTCAGCCTGGGGTTTCCCCTCGACCGTCCTCTCTGGCAGATGCCCATATGCAGTGTACTTCTCCTGTTCGCAGCCTTTACACGTAAATATCAATCCGTATCAATGGAGTCATTATAGCGAAAAGACAACAAATTGACAAGAAATATCAGCCTTTAATTTGTGCCTTGAGACGATCCAGTACCTTGTCACGTCCGAGCAAAAAGATGGTTTCATTCAGATCTCGTCCATGCGTTTGGCCTGTAAGAGCCACACGAATCGGCATGAATAGTTGTTTTCCCTTAAAACCCGTTTCCTTTTGGACTTCCTTGATCAGCTTAGCCATTTGTGGAGCTGTAAATTCCTCACTCGTTTCAACTTTACCTGCAAAAGCTCTAAGTACCTCAGGAACCTGCTCTTCGGCCAATACAGCTGCTGCTTCAGCATCCAGCTCCAGATGTGAACGGAAAAACAACTCAGACAACGCTACAATATCGGATGCAGAAGTCATCTGTTCCTGGTATAAACGAACAAGGGCCTTAGCCCAATCCAGTTGTTCCGAAGACAGTTCAGTCGGCAACAGCCCCGCTGCCTGGAGATGTGGAATCGCCATGCTGGCAATTCGCTCAGGATCAGCCTTTTTAATATAGTGATTGTTTAGGTAAGCAAGCTTATTTGTATCAAACACAGCTGGACTTTTGGACAAACGATTAGGATCGAAAATCGAAATCAGTTGTTCCCGATCATAGATCTCTTCTTCGCCTTCCGGGGACCAGCCCAGTAGTGCAATGAAGTTGAATATGGCTTCTGGCAAATAGCCCAACTTGTCATACTGCTCCATGAACTGAATAATGGATTCGTTACGCTTACTGAGCTTTTTGTGATCCTCGCCTACAATCAGCGTCATATGACCGAAGCGTGGCGGTTCCCAGCCGAGAGCTTCAAAGATCATCAACTGCCGCGGTGTATTGGAAACATGGTCTTCGCCCCGTAGTACATGCGATATTTTCATCAAATAATCGTCAACCGCTACAGCGAAGTTATATGTCGGAATACCATCCTTTTTGACGATAACAAAATCGCCGCTTTCCTTGGAATTAAACGTAATTTGACCTTTAACGATATCATCAAACGTATATTCACGATCTTCCGGTACGCGAAAACGAATACTTGGTACACGGCCCTCTGCTTCGAATGCCTGGCACTGTTCTTCTGTTAGATCACGATGCTTTCCAGAATAGCGTGGTGTCTCCCCACGTTCCGTCTGTTCTTCACGCTCGCGCTCCAGCTCTTCTTCAGTGCAGTAACAGCGATAAGCCAAACCACGATCCAGCAAATCCTGCCAGTACGTTTTATATATGTCCAAGCGTTCCGTCTGACGATAAGGTCCAAACTCGCCTCCCACGTCTACGCTCTCATCCCAGTCCATACCCAACCATTTCAAATATTTAAGTTGGCTTTCTTCTCCGCCCTCAATATTGCGCTTCACATCTGTGTCTTCAATACGAATAATAAATTTTCCACCTTGATTGCGAGCAAACAAATAATTAAATAATGCCGTTCTGGCATTTCCAATGTGCAGATGCCCTGTAGGGCTTGGTGCATAGCGTACACGAACTTCCGTGCTCATATAATCTCCTCCAAATTGAATTACTCAAGATGATAGCATTTACTTGATAAGACAGACAACCGATTGAGCCGCGATTCCTTCACCCCGTCCGGGAAACCCGAGTTGCTCTGTAGTGGTCGCCTTGACGTTCACTTGGGATAGCTCCTCTGCTTCCAGCGCCCGAGCGATGACTTCATTCATCTGCGGAATATACGATGCCATTTTGGGCTTTTGTGCGATAATCGTAGAATCAATATTCCCCAATCGATATCCTCGCTCTTTAGCAAGCCCCCACACATGCTCCAGTAGCTTAAGACTGTCGGCATCCTTAAATTCTGGGTCGTTATCCGGAAAATGCTTCCCGATGTCTCCCAAGCCAAGCGCGCCTAGGATAGCATCACTAATGGCATGCAGCAGCACGTCTGCATCGGAATGGCCCAACAAACCTTTTTCATACGGAATATTCACACCTCCGATGATGCATGGCCTTCCTTCCACCAGCTGGTGGACGTCAAATCCTTGTCCCACTCTGATCATTTGATATCCTCTCCCCCTGTTTTTACCCATAACGCCGCCATATCCAAATCCTCAGGCGTAGTAATTTTGATATTCTTGTAGCTGCCTTGAACGACAGTAACCGGAATTCCTAGCCGCTCTATCAGCATAGAATCATCTGTTCCCAAGAATCCCGACTGCTCCGCTTCCTCATAGGCTCGCAGCAGATCGGAAAGACGAAAAGTCTGTGGCGTTTGAATACTCCACAGACTTCGGCGATCCGGCGTTGCTGTAATGATACCATCCCCGTTCACTTGCTTGACCGTATCCTTTACAGGTACTGCCGCTACAGAAGCACCAGTACGCTGGGCTGCCTCAAGGCATGAACGTACAAGCTCAGGTTGAATGAGTGGACGCACACCATCATGCACCATCACCCAATCCGCTTGTAAGTGGCGCAGACCGCGATAAACCGAATGCTGGCGTTCATTGCCACCAGCCACCACCCGTACATTTTTACCGATTTTGTATTGAAGAATCCAATCACGGCAGCGTTCCACATCTCCTGTCCCAGTCACCATCACCATTTCATCCACTTCGGGCATAGCTGCGAATATTTCAAGTGTATGTATGAAGATGGGCTTGTCCCGCAAAAGCAGAAATTGCTTGCTCTCCTGCGTCCCCATACGGGAGCCGCGCCCTGCTGCCACAATGACAACTCCTACCCGATTGTTCATTCAAATAACTCCTGCCCTGATCGCACTTGGACGATCCGTATGATAACACATCTACTTCATCATACCGCGTTTATTGAGCTTTTTCCAATAATTTTGGTTTAGCAAAGATCATACGGCCGGCAGAGGTCTGAAGTACACTCGTAACCAGTACCTCCATCAGAGAGCCAATATAGTCACGTCCGCCTTCTACAACAATCATCGTGCCATCATCCAGATAGGCTACACCCTGGCCATGCTCCTTGCCGTCTTTAATAATCTGCACCATAATTTCCTCGCCGGGCAATACGACAGGCTTCACTGCATTCGCCAAATCGTTAATATTCAGCACCGATACACCTTGCAGTTCGCATACTTTATTCAGGTTAAAATCATTAGTTACAACTTTACCCTGCAACACCTTTGCCAGCTTGACCAGCTTACTGTCGACCTCTGAAATTTCCTCAAAATCACCTTCGTAAATGAGCACGTTCACATCCAGCTCTTTTTGGATTTTATTCAAAATATCCAGACCCCGGCGTCCACGATTACGCTTAAGTAAATCTGATGAATCTGCAATATGCTGAAGCTCCTCCAGCACAAATTCAGGAATCACAATCGTTCCTTCAATAAAACCTGTCTTGCAAATATCTGCAATACGCCCATCTATAATGACGCTGGTGTCCAATATTTTATGCTCCTCCAGCTTGCGTTCTTCTACACCCGTTCCCCGACCAAAAAAACCAGAACTCCAAAAGGATGACAGCTCGTCCCGCTTTTCTAGTCCAACCATCAATCCTACATATCCGCATATCACGGTAACAGCGGTCTGGATAAGTTGACCTGGGGCCCCCAACCATGAAAAAAGCGGATAAACTGCTAAGGAAAGCGTCAATCCCACCGCTAAACCAATCACACCTGCCATCATCTCGTTCATCGGAATTCGTACCAAGCCTTCAATGCCCTGCTGCAATCGATTTGCCACGGATGCCCCTGCGAATGAACACCCAGCCATAAATAGCACTGCTCCCGCCATCATCCAAACAATCATTCCCGGTAAAGACCCATCACTCAACCATTGTGGCATCCACGATACAATGCCTCCTACCCGCTGGTATAACGTATAGCCAAACCATGCTCCGCACAATCCTGTAAAAGTTAAAATAGCCTTTCTCCACATTGAGTCTCTATACCTCCTTTATTTTCTTTGCATATAGTCTGCTGCTTATTGGATACATAGCATTTCTCTTACCAGTATGATCCATTTCCCACATAACTAACCCTGTGTTTTCACTTTTTATGCATAAAAAAAGCATTTATCTCCCTAAAATGATTCAAGGAAATAAATGCTTATTCTTGTTCTTGCTTGATACTAGCGCTGTGAATGACGATATTGATCGTCCTGTTCTTCCTGACTGGAACGCTCCCGATCACGTCCACGTCTGCGTGACAGCTTACGAATGTTCAGCTTCATACCATACAATGCATACAGCACCAGCGGTACAAAAATCAGCTTCGACAGCTGGTCAGGGAATTTAACAGCCAACACCACCGCTGCAATTACGACCCATGGAGCAACCCAGATCGCTTTTTTCGGAAGGCCGACCTTTTTAAAATTCGGATATCTCATGGAGCTGACCATCAAATAAGAAACCAGCAACATGGCAATCGACATGTATAACAATGAAATATCGTTATGGAATAAGGACAAAGTGGCTAATACGCCACCTGCTGCCGGAATTGGCAAACCCGTAAAATAACCTGGTACACCAGGACGTACGTTAAATCGAGCCAAACGCAACGCTCCGCACATCGGGAAAATGGCAGTAACCGTCCAAGCGAGAGCCGAATTCGCATCATGAAAAGCAACCATGTACATAATAACTGCGGGAGCAACACCAAAAGATATCATATCTGATAAGGAGTCCAGTTCTTTACCGAATTCGCTTTGGGCATTCAGGACCCGGGCCATCCTACCATCCAGTCCGTCCAACAACATGGCGACAATAACCATAATAGCGGCAAGACTGTATTTTCCGTCTACAGCCAATAAAATGGCGATCATTCCGAGAAACAAGTTACCTAAGGTACACATGTTCGGAATTGATTTGGTAATCATCTCTTCACCTCAATGTATGTTCCATTATAATCCTTTCACTGTATTACATTTACATTTGCCTGTCAATGAAAACTTGTTCCTGCAAACGTTTAAGACCTTCTTTAATCGTACGCGCACGAACCTCTCCAATACCATCCACTTCATCCAGTTCTTCTATCGTTGCTGTGATGACATGTGGAAAACGTCCAAACCGCTCCACCAGATTATGAATAATCACATTCGGCAAACGCGGTATCTTGTTCAGTACCCGATAGCCACGTGCAGCAATATACTCCTCTGATGTCGCAGCTGAAGAAGGGTAGCCTAGTAAACGTACAATATGATTCACATCCAACAATTCGTCGTCCGTAGAACGTTTGAGTCCCAATATAATTTCACGAATCTTCTCGTCACTATCGTCTTTGGCATAATCCTTATACAGCAACCAAGCTTCTTCCTCAATGTTGCTGACAAGCTCTTCCATCTGCATACTAATTAGACGGCCCTCATTTCCGAGTTCGTTAATAAATCGTTTGATTTCCATTTTGATGCGCAGCACCATTTCGATCCGCTGGATGACATTAACGACTTCTGGCATGGTAACCAGCTCTTCAAATTCAGATGCTGTCAAATTCGTAGAGGCTTGCCCCAACACGGATCTATATTTTTCTAACGTCTGAATAGCCTGATTAGCTTTCGTTAAAATCACCCCGATTTCCTTGAGCGCATACCGTAATGTCCCCTGATACAAGGTAATAATATTACGCCGCTGGGAAATAGACACAACTAATTTGCCAGTTTGCTTTGCAACTCGTTCTGCTGTCCGGTGCCGAATTCCTGTCTCAATTGAAGAAATGGAGGAGTCCGGAATCAGTTGTGTATTGGCATATAAAATTCGTTTTAAATCCTCGCTCAATATGATTGCGCCGTCCATTTTAGCCAATTCATACAAATAGTTCGGCGAAAAATCACAATTGATGGAGAAACCGCCATCCACGACTTCCATAACTTCTGGGCTATAGCCAACGACCAGAAGAGCACCCGTTTTGGCACGCAAAACGTTTTCCAACCCGTCGCGAAAGGGAGTTCCCGGTGCCACAAGCCGCAGCAAATCGTTCATTTTATCCAGTTGGCTCGCTTCTTTCATTCTCAATGCCCCCTAATCTAATGCGGCTGCCAGTGCATCTGCCACCGTTCCTACTCCTATAATTTGTATCCCTTTCGGATGTGTCCAGCCCTTCAAGCTTTTCTCCGGCATGATCACCCGTTTGAAACCTAGTTTCTCCGCTTCTCGTACTCGCTGTTCTGCTCGGGATACCGCGCGCACCTCACCTGTCAGTCCCACCTCGCCAAAAATCACATCATACGGCTTTGTAGGAGCATCCCTAAAGCTGGAAGCAATACTCACAGCTATAGCCAAATCCACCGCCGGTTCATCCAACTTCACGCCTCCGGCTACGTTGAGATAAGCGTCCTGGTTTTGCAAAAACATGCCCATCCGCTTTTCTAGCACGGCTATGATTAATCCCATTCGATGATGGTCGACTCCTGTGCCCATTCGGCGTGGAGAGGGAAAATGTGTAGCTGCAATCAATGCTTGCAGTTCAACCAATACAGGTCGGGTTCCTTCCATACTGGCTACAACAGTAGAACCTGCCACACCCAGTGGTCGTTCAGACAGGAAAAGTTCAGAAGGATTCGACACCTCACGCAAACCGCTTTCAGCCATTTCAAAAATACCAATTTCATTTGTAGAACCAAAACGATTTTTAACTGCACGCAATAACCGATACGTATGGTGACGCTCTCCTTCAAAATAAAGTACACAATCAACCATATGTTCCAACAAACGCGGACCTGCAATGGCCCCTTCCTTGGTCACATGTCCTACCAATACCGTAGCAATACCTAGCCCCTTGGCAATTCGCATAAAGCGTGAAGTACACTCCCGCACCTGAGCCACACTACCTGGTGCACTCGTCACCTCAGGCAAATATACAGTCTGTATCGAGTCGATGACCAAAAACTCCGGCTTCAAGCTGTCCACCGCTTCTTCAATCGTCTCCAAATTCGTCTCACATAATACGTATAGGCTGGGGGACAAGGCACCGAGCCGATCTGCACGGAGTTTCGTTTGACGGACAGATTCCTCCCCAGACACGTACAGCACCTTTAAACCAGTTAAAGCCAGTTCATTAGATGTTTGCAGCATGAGCGTAGATTTACCGATTCCCGGATCACCGCCCACCAAAACGAGTGAACCCGGCACCACACCTCCACCGAGTACTCGATTCAATTCGCCAATTCCCGTCAAAATTCGTGTTTCTTTGCCACTCTCCACCTCTATAATAGGGAGTGGCTTGTCTTTTGTGCTATGAGTAAGAAGGGAAGACCCCATTCCTTGAGTTTTTACAACGCTTTCCGTTTCTTCGACCATGGAATTCCATGCCTGGCATCCAGGACATTTTCCGTACCATTTGGGCGATTCATAACCACATTCCGTACAGGAAAATTTAGTTTTCACTTTAGCCATACTTTGTTCCCTGGCTCCTTATTGACGACGATGATGTCAAATTTATGTTCATACAGCCCAGAAAGAGCTGTAACAATAAAAGTTTACCATTGAAGCTTGGCGGACGTAAAGCAATATCACAAACTTTCCCAAAGCATTTACCCAACCTTTTCACCGTGTTTTATACACAAAAAGGGTGTCTTCGCAATAGCTTTCCAGCTTGCGAGACACCCTTTTCTACTATTTATTTAGTAAACTGCTTTAGGACTTGGCAGATACATTATCCTTTTTGGTTACAGTCAATGCACCGTTCTCCTCATCAATGAAGAGTGAGTCACCTTTAGTAATGTTGCCAGTCAACAGTTCCTCGGACAGGCGATCTTCAATATGCTTCTGGATTGCACGACGCAATGGACGCGCACCATACGCTGGATCAAAGCCTTCCTTGGCAAGGAATTTTTTAGCATTGTCTGTCAACTCGAAGTCCACCTCATACTCATTCAGGCGCTTACGCAGCTCCTCAGACATGAGTGATACAATTTCGGCAATATGTTTTTCTTCGAGAGAATGGAAAACGATAATTTCATCAATCCGGTTCAAGAACTCAGGACGGAAGCTTTTCTTCAGTTCATCCATCACTTTGCCCTTCATATTATCGTAATCCGCTCCAGCGTCCACTACAGCTGTAAAACCAAGCGTGGAGTTACGTTTAATCGCCTGTGCACCAACATTAGATGTTAGGATGATGAGTGTATTACGGAAATCAACGACACGACCTTTGGAATCTGTCAGACGCCCATCTTCCAGCACTTGCAGAAGAATATTGAATACTTCTGGGTGTGCTTTTTCAATTTCATCCAGCAACACAACAGAGTATGGCTTACGACGTACCTTCTCAGTCAGTTGACCGCCTTCTTCATATCCAACGTACCCTGGAGGCGCTCCTACCAGACGGGACGTGGAGTGTTTCTCCATATATTCGGACATATCGATACGGATAACCGCATTTTCATCTCCAAACATGGATTCAGCCAAGGCGCGTGCCAGCTCTGTTTTACCAACCCCAGTTGGACCGAGGAAAATAAAGGAACCAATTGGACGCTTCGGATCTTTCAGTCCGGCACGTGCCCGGCGAATCGCCCGGCTTACTGCCTTAACTGCTTCATCCTGTCCAATTACCCGCTCATGCAGCAACTCTTCCATATTCAACAAGCGGTGTGTTTCTTCCTCTTTCAGCTTGCTGACTGGAACACCTGTCCAGATTGCAACGACTTGAGCGATATCCTCTGGGGTAACTTCGGAATCTGTACGACCCTGTTGTTCTTTCCATTGGTTTTTCGTTACGTCTAACTCTTCACGGATTTTTTGCTCTGTATCACGCAGCGCTGCCGCTTTTTCAAACTCCTGACTTTGTACCGCTGAATCCTTTTCCTTACGAATATCTTCCAGACGGTTTTCCAGCTGTTTCAGGTTTGGCGGTACAGTGTAAGAATTCAGCCTTACTTTGGAGCCCGCCTCATCAATAAGGTCAATAGCCTTATCTGGCAGGAAGCGGTCGGTGATATAACGATCTGACAATTTTACGGCTGCTTCAATAGCCTCATCAGTGATCTTTACACGGTGATGCGCTTCGTAACGGTCACGCAGACCATACAAGATTTGAATCGCCTCTTCTGGAGAAGGTTGATCCACTGTAATTGGTTGAAAACGACGCTCCAAAGCAGCATCTTTCTCAATATATTTGCGGTATTCATCCAGCGTGGTCGCACCGATGCATTGCAGCTCGCCACGTGCCAGAGCAGGTTTCAGGATGTTGGACGCATCAATTGCGCCTTCCGCTCCACCAGCACCAATCAGCGTATGCAGCTCATCAATGAACAACACGATATTACCCGCTTGACGAATCTCGTCCATAATTTTTTTCAAACGATCCTCGAATTCACCACGATACTTGGTGCCTGCTACCACAGAACCCATATCCAGTGTCATTACGCGCTTGTCGCGCAACGTTTCGGGAATCTCATTCGCTATGATCTTTTGGGCCAATCCTTCGGCAATCGCCGTTTTACCTACCCCAGGCTCACCAATCAGAACCGGATTGTTCTTTGTACGGCGGCTGAGCACCTGAATTACGCGTTCGATTTCCTTGCTACGCCCAATAACAGGGTCCAGGTTGTTTTCCTTCGCAGATGCCGTCAGATCGCGTGCCAGACTGTCCAGAGTTGGCGTGCTGACATTAGCTGGAGCACCGTGATGGCTGGAAACAGCCTCGCTGCTACCGAGTAATTGAAGCACTTGCTGACGCGCTTTGTTCAGACTAATGCCCAGGTTATTCAGTACACGTGCTGCTACGCCTTCGCCTTCACGAATAAGACCAAGCAAAATATGTTCTGTACCTACATAGGTATGGCCCAGTTTGCGGGCTTCATCCATAGACAGTTCGATGACTTTTTTGGCGCGTGGAGTATAGGCAATGTTCGTCGGTTGCTCTTGACCGCGTCCAATCAGCGTTTCCACTTCATCCTGAATTTTTTCCAGTCCCAGTCCTAAACCGATTAAGGCTTTCGCTGCTATTCCTTCACCTTCACGAATGAGGCCTAGCAAAATGTGCTCTGTGCCAATGTTGTTGTGTCCCAATCGAACAGCTTCTTCCTGAGCCAAAGCAAGCACTTTCTGTGCACGTTCCGTAAATCTTCCAAACATCATATATCCTGCACCTCCACAGTGTGTATTTCAGATCATTCTATATATTAAAGGGTTGTGCCTAATTTTTGCCGGATCAGCTTCGCCCGGTACATATCGCGCTCTTCGGTATTCATTTTATCCCCAAAGCTTTTTTGCAGGAACCCGGGTTGTGTCATCACATTCAGCTCATTCATCGCTGCGGTGGAAGGACGCTCCAAAATCCCTAAATCTACGCCAAGACGCACATCGGACAGCCGCTGTGCAGCCTCCTTGGAATCCAGTACTGCTGCATATGACAAAATACCGAATGAACGCATCACCCGATCTGTAATTCGCAGCATAGATTCATTCATTAGCCGTTCTCTGGCAGAACGCTCGTGCTCAATAATTTGTAGCACCACGCCATGTAGATTCTCTATAATTTCCGTTTCAGTTTGTCCCAGTGTAATCTGATTAGATACCTGAAACAAATTTCCGACCGCTTCGCTGCCTTCACCGTAAATGCCGCGAACCGTAAGACCTACCTGTGAAACAGCAGACAATATACGATTGATTTGATGAGTCATGACTAATGCAGGCAAATGCATCATCACCGAAGCTCGCATACCTGTGCCGACATTCGTCGGACAACTGGTCAGAAAACCTCTCCGATCATCAAATGCATAATCAACATGCGCTTCAAATGCATCATCAATAACCATAGCTCGTTCCCAAGCTTCTCTAACCTGGCAACCCGGATATAAGCACTGGATACGCAGATGATCCTCTTCGTTTATCATAACACTAACCGATTCATCATCGCTAATTAAAACAGCACCGTTACGAGATTCGTTCGCCAAATTAGGACTAATCAAATGCTTCTCAACCAGCACCTGCTTGTCGATCTCATCCAACTCGGATATTTTCAACGTATGAAAAGTACCAAAACCGCCTAAATCATCATACTGAAGGATATCCGTCAAGCGTTGAAGTACTTCTTCCGACTGCTGATTGGTAGCAAGCATGGGAAAAGGCAGATGCTGCAAGTTACGCGCAATTCTCACCCGGCTGCTAATGACAATCTCCGAATCCGCAGCATCACCACGCATCCAGTCACTTAGCGGCTTCTCCGTAAACCGAATATTGGGCATTACGCATCCCTCCTACTCTTCACAAACTTTACTCTTCAGTCATTTCTTTTTCAAGCTTTCTGATTTGATCCCTAAGCTCAGCTGCTGATTCGAATTCTTCCTGTACAATATGCTGTTGCATCTCTTTTTTCAAATCGTCAATTTGCCGTTTAACCTTCAGTCGGCCTCCAGTGCGAACCGGAACTTTACCAACATGATTCGTACTGCCATGCACACGCTTGAACAGAGGGTCCAAACGACTATCAAAATATTGGTAGCACGACGGGCATCCGAAACGTCCCAGCTTACTAAACTGTGCATAGGTCATACCACAGTCCTTGCATTGCAGGTTCTGCGGACTACCGTGACCTGGAGATTGGCTCTTTGTGCTGGAGTCAAAATCCAGCATCCCCGACAACAAGCTATGAATCGAAAAGCCGTTAGGTGTTCCAGGGATCATCTCCCCTTTTTCCTTGGCACACGTCTCACAAATATGAAACTCTGTCTTTTCGCCATTCACAATTTTGGTGAAATGCAAAGTTGCCGGCCGCATATTACATTCTTGGCACAGCATAAAAGCACCTCCTTCAATGTCAGGATTTATACCAACCCCTACATCCAAACGTTAGTCTCTATTCACACACTATTTGGTCGCCAGCAACGAAATCAGCATAGCCTTAAGCAATCTTGCTCGCAGTTGATCACGATAGGGAAGCTTCAGTAATAATGTATCCCTAGATAAAGCAGCCTTCATTAGATTAGCTTCCCTTTTGCTTAAAAAATGGGCCTCCTCTAACTGATAAATCAGTCCTTCTGCTGCCGATTGGCTTATTTCCTCCCCGATGCTCTGATGAAGATGTGTATGGATGGCATGCTGTGCAGGCAGCTGAATTCGCTGAATACGAATGTAGCCCCCGCCACCGCGTTTACTTTCCACCACATAGCCTTTTTCCAGCGTAAACCGGGTGCTAATTACATAATTAATTTGCGACGGCACGCAGGAAAAGCGGTCAGCCAGATCATTGCGCTGAATCTCCACTAAACCTTGGGGACTTTCCAGCAATATACTCTTTAAATATTGTTCAATAATATCGGAAACATTGCGCATTTCATCATCCTCCACTAACGGAAACGCAAGTATTCAAGTACATTTCACGCTCCACAGAGTCCGCCGTATATTGAACTTAACCAAACGGTAAAGTCACGAATCTAAGCTGTATTCAGGCTGTTGCCTGTTCTACATTCATTGGAATTGTACCGTTTTGTCTCTAGTGTGGCCTTTATTTGCGATTAGTCATACACTTCTCTTATTTTCATAAAAGGCAGTTCCTAACTATACGCAAATCATTTCGATCCTCGTTTGCTTCTTTGCTATCAAAATTACTTTATACGGCCAATCCACCAAAATACTTCTACAGAACCTCACGAGGTTTGATTGACTTTGACTTTCTTTGACTATATTCATATTATAGCACATTATTCATTTTTGCCAAGGGGTCAATACCATTTTTCGCAATCTAATTATGTTTTATACAATACCATAAAAAAACTCTTCCCAATTACAGAAAGAGTTTTGAAAATTATAATAATCACACAAGTTATATTCCCTGAAAAACGGAACATAAGAAGATCTAAATGGGCCTTTATCAGAAAAAATCCAATAAAAACGTTTGTTTTACTGGTATTACACGTTTAAGCGCAGACACAGATTCACTGCCCCCTTCAATACGTCCCCACTTATACAGATCATCAGCCTGCTGGTAGCCAAGCATCAGAGTCGTCAGTGACTGAATCCCAAGTTTCAAGTCAGCTACCATAGCGTTTTCAGATGAATTGCTTGTATCCACTCTCTCCAGATGTCCTTTCCCTTCCGTAGTAATTGTTAATCTCCACACTCCTTCATTCCATGGTGCATACCGATCTGTCAGATTTAAGGTTAAACGTGTTTCCTCTCCAACCTGCTCAAAAGGGTATCTTTCTACAAAAGCAGCTGCATCCACAATACGGCCCATAAAATAAGGCACGGTCTCCTGTTGAATTCGCGGATCATCAAGTAAAAATGGCAGATTGTCATCTGCTGGAACGTAAATAAATTTACCATGGGTTATCATGGAGTCATGATTTGCAAAATAAGTCCATAAAGCCTGACGGGCCGTCTCATTTTCATAAACCAACTCATCACAATTCAATTGTTTATCTTCAATTTTGTACAGTGCATATCCCTGAGGATCGCCTGTTTCTGAGTAATATACCGCAGTTCGATAGTTCTCATTTAAAATCCGCTCTTGCCACCATTCCTTATCTCGTACCAGCGTGCCATTATAACGAGATGCATACGCTTGATACACTTGGTCCATTTCTAAAATATCTTTGACATCGCGTTTGACTGTACCCTCTGTTTTAAGTTTTGCAGGGAATTTTTCAATGGGAATGACATACTTTTTGTATTCAATATACGTTTCCCATCCAAATTTACGATAGAAGGCAAAGGAGAAGGGATGCAGAAAGGAAAGGCTTTGTCCCGCAGACTTCATCTCTTCAAGCGCATGCGTCAACAAACGTGAAACCATGCCTCCGCGACGCTTTTCTGGCCATGTTGCCACACCAGCAATGCCTCCCATATCAAAAACCTGACCGTTTATGTATACCTGTAGCGGTAACAAAGTCAGTTTAGCATTCAAGTCATGTCCGTCGAATATTCCCCATGTTTGCTCTGGTTTGAACTTCTTCCTAGCTTTCTCCAGATCCTCCAGGGACATTGTAAACTGAAAAGCATATTGAGATAATTCAATAGCCGCTTCAAATTCCTTACGTTGTAATTGTCTGATCTCCATAACTTCGTCACCTCGCTTGTATACTTGGACATCCCTAAAAAGATTACACACTTAGAGTGTGGCAAACCCCATTCTCTCTGTCAACCTTAGAAACAGGTGGTCATCTAAAAACGCATAAAAAAAGGATGATAATCTCATTGAGATTATCATCCTCTTCACTTTTGCTTGGCGACGTCCTACTCTCCCAGGACCCTGCGGTCCAAGTACCATCGGCGCTGGAGGGCTTAACGGTCGTGT
>NZ_JAAMNR010000015.1:0-62828 GCF_011066115.1 Paenibacillus sp. EKM212P | reverse complement strand
CTTATCACTTTCACTTGTTGGATGGTCATCGGCGGATATGATGAAGGTCGGCCAGACCTGAGTTTCGAGTAAATATTTTGCTCCGACAATAGCAGACTCGGGAATTAGTTTCACCTCTCCCATTTCATAAAGAGCAGCCATATGCCACCAAGCTCCATCCCATTTTCGACGGCTGCACTCGCCGTGAGTCATCCCCAAATGGGGAGTAGATTCAAGGAACTGTATAGATTCTTCGATTGCTAAACGAATATTTTGATTTGTTTCCATCTGGGTATCTCCATTTTGATTACATTCTACTTCATGCTTCAGTTAAGCAACGCTCATCTCGTATACCCTTCCACTCTTAAAAAATTCGATATGTTATTAACCCATCCTGCCCGTTAGCTTATCAGGCAGCCGATATTACGGCAACCTATTCTTATGATACCATTCGTGTTGCGTTAATTATCTTAATCTCTAGGTGACCTTTAAGGCAAAATGATAAAACGCATCGCCACGAGATTGGTTCTCTACATCTTCATCCATCCACCATACCCCGTATGAATAAAAATATGTCCCTTTTTCTGTAGGAACTTGAAAACTATTTTCTTTCAATAAAACTTCTGTAAGTCTTCCTTCATAGAATTGCTCGACATGAAATTTATTCGGTTGGGGCTCATAATTCATAAGGAATTTTACAACATCACCAGGCTTTACTGGAATCGGTTCTTTTCCTTTTAAAAGTTCAACTGGACCAGCTGAATCCACACATGATGTTGTCCAGCAATATGTGCCGAGTTTTGTTTTGTACATTCGTTTATCAATCTGAATTTGAACCTTTGGTGGTTTTTCTCCCTCAAGGTCCTTGTTTTTTGGCTGAACACCCACGCAACCAACTATACATATAAGAGTTAGTGCCATAACGAATAACAAGACTGTATTCTTCATATAAACCCTCCTATCTATATTCGACCCTAATTATTCAACGATAGAAGAAGTAAATTTGTTACAAATCAAATTCATGAGATTAGTAAAATACTGTTTAATATGTTTTTTCGGAATTAAGATTACTTGTTGAACTAAACTGCCCGTTAGCTTAATGTAAAACGGAGCAGCTGCTGACAGCAAACTGCTCCGTTTAAATTTAAAATAATGCGTCCCCAATCGTCTAATAATTGCCGCATATAAAAAATGAGTTCTTCGATGACAGAATAACTTCACGTCTTGAACAATGGAGATTTATCTGAACCACCAATCAAATCAACTGTGAAAAATATGGAGATGAAGTGTCCTCTGGGGGCTACTGTTTTTACTGCACTTGAAGTGAGACGAACAAGTGAGGGGGCGTTCCCCACTTTAACTAGGAATAGTATACTTGTTCTACTTTATATAATGTATGCTCGATAGTTGGACAAAGTTCGGCATCTACTTTGTGAAATTTAACTCGAAAGTATAAACTTTTCAAGAAGTTCTTTATATTATTTTTTTGCTTAAAGGCATGAAGAAATTCTGGATTTTTCTCCACGTCACCAAAACTTTGGATCCATTTCTCTACATAGGTCTGACTAAGTATTTTTCTATTTAAAACACTAATTACGGATTTCACCATTCTTTCATCTTCCCCATCGGAGTAAACTCGATCTGATATGGTCATCTTTTCATAAACCAAATCGAGTATGGTTAAGAGGTCTTTTTTGTCCAGTTCGGAACATTGGGCCAGATCGTCCAAAGCATCTGCTGCATGAGCTATGGCGTGAGCCCATCCTTTTTCTTCATCATACCCACGGTAATCTCGCTCTTTATGTATATTACAAAATACTTTCTCTTTGATCTGATGAATATGCTCACTTGAGAGAAATGGTGACTCCCTATGCCTCATAAGGAAAAGCGGTATAACTAGCATAGAGAAAGATCTAGTGAAGACAGAGTCTGTATTTATTTCATCAAGCCTGAAAAGCAAATGGTTTTTATCCAAAACAACGGGTAGGAGTTGTTCCAGTTCGTTTACAGTTAGAGCATTACCAGGAATCCAATTGGATAAGGTTGTATAAATTAGCTCATCACGTAATTGGGCATCTAAAGAACCGATGTTATTCATCATCTCTTGTATCAATTGGAATGTATCGGAAGGTGCTTGGTAGTCATTTGCTTTTATCAATATCAACTTTTCTTTTAGATTCATTTTACACACTCCTACTATATTGCTATTCATTTTAATCATCTCTATTTTAGTAACAATCAAAGCTAGTTCATGTATAACTGAACATCATACTTTTGAGCACCTTTGTTTACTTTGTACAGACCTAAAACTCTTCCAAAACCTTGGATTTGTCCATGAACCTTTTCCAGGTGATCCTCTCCCCAATAGCATAAATGGTCTAGCGCGGGCTTTAATCCCCAGCCGTAGGAAGTTAACTCATACTGCACTTTGGGTGGGATCTCTTTATAAACCTTTCGTGCAACAATCTCATTCTTTTCCAGGCCTCTTAGTTGAGTGGTCAGCACTTTTTGCGTAATGCCGGGGATTAACCGGCGAAGCTCAGACGTCCGTTTCTGTCCTGTCATCAAATGATGGCTTCCATTCCCCCCCCATTACTTCTAATGCCGCCTCCACTCCAACTTTATACTTTTTTTGAACGCTATTTTCCCTCTTTTCAGTCATCTCTTATTCCTCCGTTAAAAGGCTGTGTTTTTCCTACATAACATTCATTCACTTCAGTCCATTATTCAGGTAAGTTTCTAGGGCATCTATCTAGGGCACTTCCATGTTCCTAAGGGACCTGTATCATCCTATAGAACTTGAAAGTACGTACTTCCAGATTATTTTAGTACTATTTATAATAGCATCAGCCATTGATCATGGCTACAAGTTAGCTGTTGAGAAAGGTAGTGAAGAATACAAGTATGAGAGTATTAAGCGTTGTTTCGCACCCGAGAAAAAATTCCCTGACCTTTAAGGTTGCCGATCGTTTCGTACAAGGTCTTGCCGAGGCTGGCCACGATTACGAGATATTGGATTTACATGGGATTGGCTTTGACCCTGTTTTAAAGGGAGTAGATGAACCTGACTGGTCAGCTGCGGAACAGTCCTTTACCCCTGAAGTAGAAATGGAAACAAGGAGAATGAAGGAGCATGATGCCTTGGCGTTTATTTTTCCAATTTGGTGGTGGCATTTGCCTGCCATGCTAAAAGGTTATATTGACCGTGTATGGAACAATGGGTTTGCGTACGGTTCGAACCGGCTTCATCATCAGCATGTCTTGTGGATTGGTTTGGCGGGCGTTTCCAAAGAACAGATGAAAAAGCGCAACTATGATGAAATGATTACTCATCTGCTCAATGTGGGAATTGCAGATTATTGCGGTGTTTTAAATTCCAAGGTTGAATTTTTATACGAGACTTTAGACTCCAATCCCAAGCACTATGAGATGCTGCTTAACCAAGCTCATCATTTAGGGTTGAATTATGCCAAGGAACAGTAGCCTTAAGTTAAGTCTGAACTCTATGGAGTCTGTCCAAGGAAATGCGATAAAATAATAATACGAAATTGCACCTTATTTGAGCAGAGAATTTCAAATTTATTTTGAGCTTATTTTGTCAGAACGCCCGGAGCGCCCGCAACGTTCTGGGCGTCCTTCTTCCTTTTCATTGGCATTTGTTCGAACGGAAATGTAGGTATTGCGCTAATCTTCATCCGGATGTTCGAGCAGCCTCAGCTTTGGCATATGCATCTCTGGAATATACTTCAGGGATTCCTGACGAATGATATCCACATCACCGGAGTCTACCAAGCTCCCCGTCAGGGCAATAGTCTCCGGGTTCATTATTGCAATCAAGCTGGTTACGGCACGACCAGACAAAGAATGAAAAGTTGTCCGATCATGCAACTGGCGGTACAGCACATCATGAGACATGCCAAATGGTAAAAAGGCAATCTCTCCCGTAAAGCAAGTAATACCTCTGTGGATATGTCCGCCCACCATCATGCCTGCTCTTGACAAACAAACTTCAATAAATGTCGCAACCGCAACTGACTTTTCCTCATCATATCCCTGCTTCTGATAGAACCCATACACGGTCAGATTCATGTTGTTATCCACAATGACTTCCACCTCATGCTTTTCACGGCGGAATATTAGATTGTCTCTCCTGCCAGGATGGCAACCGTATAAGTCAGAGAATGACTCTTCACTTCAGCCTTGATGATGATGCAGGCAACATAAGAAAAGTTCTCATTGAAGCTGCACTTGCATCCTGCAGGACAACGGGCTCCCCATTGACAAGGTTCACTGTATAAATCGATTTCTGTGCTGCGGCATTTACAAGGCTGACATGATGATGTTTGCAGGTTCTTCGTTGCTCACATTGACGTTTTGATAAGATGCGTAGCCGCCAAATACATGAAGTCCAAAGTGGCCTTCTGCAAAAGTACCATCCATTACATCTATGACTTTTTGTCTATCCACATAAACTACAATATGCGGTCCATTCGCTTCTATTTTCACCTTATAAGTTTGACCTGGCTGAATGAAAGTCGGTACTTTCGCAAGAACCTGCCGTTCTTCAAATCCTCCATTAATTTTATAGAACAGACGGATCGCCTTCATGTTAGGGTCTAGATTCAGATAGTAACCACTGCGCCCATCCTCGCTAGCCCTGAACAAAATAGAACCTGCCCCTCCTGTTTCACCAAGCATCATGTCTGCTTCATACGTAAAATTCCCAGCCTTCTCTTTAGCGATATAATTCGCATCGCTGAAATAATTACCACGAATCCCATTCTCGCTAACTAACCATGAAGCAGCAGACAGATCTTTGGTCCATCCACTCAGGTTTGTCCGGAACTCACCACCTGTGACTTTAACGAGCACACTAGCGGATGCTTTACCATCCGGAGTAGATACGGTGATCGTGGACTCCCCTTCTTTTTTCGCCTCAATAACCGCCTGTGAATTGTCTACCACGTCTATGGCTATTACTTCTTTATTGCTGGACTCCCACTTAAGCGGTTGAACGCCAAAACCTGGTCTGTACTCGACCATTGCCTGCAGTGTGTCCGCCCCCCCTATACCCAGTTCCCGAACCCTCGTATCCATCTTTATCTGAGCTTTTGAATTAATGTCCTCATTCCAGACGGATTGAAGTTGATGCACTTTCAAGGAAACAACGTTCACATTCCCTCCTTTCACGTAAAAACTCATCGCTCTACTGGCTGGATTCGGAAATATAACATCTGAAAAGACGACTTTGCCGCCGTTACCAAAGGCTTCAACGGAAGACTCATCCACAAGAATACGCATCTTGACCCGATTATTCTCCATTTGCATCGGCGCTTCATGTTTTTTATTGAAAAGGCTGGAAAAGTCCGTTACTCCAGATGCAGTTCGGTCCACAAACATTTTACTCTCGCTTGCGGTATAACCCACAACCGTCTTCTGATTTGCACCCTCACGAAGGTTAAAGCCGAACTCGGTCACTGTGCTGGCTTCAGGGATTTCAATTTCAGCTTCAATTTCGTAAGCACCTGAAATAGTGCCTTTTAGCAGGTTCCCGGAAGAAGGACTCACCCCTTTGTTAGAAGCAGAGTACAACGGTTTACGCAATGATTCCAATTCTTTAATTGGACTTTGTGCCATCCGAATTCCATTTTCGGTCGTTACCAATGATACTTCTCTCGGAATGGTTAGTTCACCTTTCCAATTCGTCGTTGGGAAAGCGAACGGATAGTCCCAATTCGTCATCCACGCCATTATCACTCTGCGATGATCAGGCATGTTAGCAAAAGACATCGAAGCGTAAAACTCTTTACCAAAATCTGTTCTTAGCACCTTACCCGCCGGATTATCATTCACGAATTTACCATCAGCTGTTAAATGACCGATAAAATACTCGGCATCTGATCCACCAGTTTTTGGATTCGCTCCCGTACTGATCATCATAACCCACTTCTTCTGCGACGTTCCGTCTACCGGAAGCTGGAACAAATCAGGGCATTCCCATACACCTCCGCGGACGTAATCCCCGTATCCCCAATTATCTGTCAATGTCCAGTCAAGTAAATTCGTTGACGTATAGAAACGAATATTATCTCCTCCGGACACAACCATAACCCATCGGTTATTCTCGTCATCATAGATCGCTTTCGGATCGCGGAAATCCCAACCCCCAGGGTCTTCTCCGCTCTTACCTGGGTTCTCGATCACGATCGGGCGGTCCTTCGAATATTCCCAAGTGCGACCTTGGTCCTTGCTGTATGCCAGACCTATACGCTGGTTCCCATTCGGGCCATCCGGATTAAAGGAAGTATAATATGCAATAAGGCCCTTGCCTCCTGAATCCCCGAATAAACCGGATGCATTCGTCATATCCGCAACAGCCGATCCAGACCAGACATGTCCGTGATCATTCCACGGAAGTGCAATCGGAAGCCGCTTCCAGTTCAGCAAATCTTTACTGACAGCATGCGCCCATGTGCCTCCATCCTGATGGAAGAGATGATATTCTCCTTCGAAGTAGACAAGTCCATTCGGATCACTTGCTGAACCACGTATTGGCGTGTAGTGATACTGAGGACGATATATTTCGTTATAATATTGGCTCGATTCCGTCACATAAGTATCCTGGAAGTAAGCCGTCCCCTGTCTGACGACGATTCCGGTATTTCTATTCGTGTAGGTTGAATCTTTCACGTCAATCGCGGCCGTAGTGTATCCGTCCAGGAAGACCTGAATTCGATTTCCCTTTGCCTTGATCTCCACATGATGCTTGGCTCCCATCTGACTCGGATAAGTACGTAGTGAACTTGCAATTACTGTTCCTTTCGTATTCGTCAAACTTACACGGACCTGATCTCCTTCCTTCGTAAGAGTAGCTTCATATCCTTCAGCTCCATCGGCGGAGGAACGAAATGCGAGAGCCGCAACAGAATCAGGAAGAAGGGTAATATTCCCTTCATACACAATATCAGCCGCCTGTTTGTTATAGATTTGCTGTGCCTTGCTCTCATGTGCTATCGTCCCTCTTTTGCCGCTGATATCAGGCTGCCATTTTCCCTTACTTGCAACCACCGTACCCAAATTACCTTTCAGATCGCTCACCACGATGTTCGAAAACAAGGCGGATCCATCCCATACATGAAGTCCCAGCTTTCCGCTTCGATACGTAATGTCCTGAACATCAATCAAAGGTTTATATTGATTGCCCCAATATACTTTTAGCGAGGAACCCACTGCCTTCACTTTGAGATGATAAATCTGACCCGCTTCAACAGAAACTTTACGCTCCTCCTTTAATTCCCCATCTCCATTCCTTGCATCTCTTAACCGAATCAGACCTGTATCCGGAATGATTTGGAGCATGTACGAGCTAAAGCCATCCTCATTAGAACGGAACAACAACGTTGCGACTGCCTTCGTATCCCTGATCATGACATCAGCTTCATAGATAAAATCATCGGACACCGTCTCGGAGATGGCCGTTACATTTTCTTTAGGCTGCGAAGTCAGCAAGATTCCTTCTGAAGTATACTCTAATAACCCTTTCCCTTTCACTTGCCAGCCTGTCAAATTGGTGTTTGATTTGGTAGCGTTTTCAAAAATAGAAAACTCCTCCTTTGCCTGTTTACTTGCTTCCTGATCAGCGAACACAGCCCAACCCGTAGCCGGACTAGATGTAAAAATGCCCATTGAAGTCAGAGCTAACCCCGTTGCCATCAGAAGACATATTGCGAATTTAGATTTATCTTTCATTCCTTACCCTCACCCTCTTTTCTAATGGAATTGAAAGTAGCGGTCAGCAACTCGAGCTTAACTTGACGAGTCCTGGCAGCACAATATAATCAACAATGTGATCCAGTATGACACTAGAGTTGACATAGCCGTTCAGGTTATGTAGCACAGCCTTTCGAATCAACGGGAACAGCTCTTAGCTGACTTAATTCACTTATGGGTGTTTGGATTAAGCAAATTCCCTCCGAATACGTCCTAGGCTGTATCTCTCGGGGGATTGACATGTGACCACGCCATTCTTCTGAAGGAAGAGTGGAAGCATAACGCCAATTGTTCATCCAGCCGACCCAAAACTTTCACGCGTCCTCGTTCGGAATGCCATCCCAGGTCACATCCGCCTGCCGGTGGTTCTGAATCGTTTGGATTCACACCATTTCTATCCCCGACACTTAGCATCAGAATCCACTTAGTGATATTGGAATCTTCATCCACTTGGATTTTAAATACCTCAGGACATTCAAAAATATCCCTCGATGGATACCCGGAATATCGGAATTGAAACCGCTTGCAAAAGATCATTCCTTAAGATTCGGAGACGTGTAAAATTCTACACGGTCTCTTACGGCAAGAACCATTACCCACATTGACGATTCGTCATACCAAAACACCTTCGGATCACGAAAGTCTAGCATTTTCGTTGGGAACAAAACAGGGTTACCTTGGCTGTGTATCATAAGGGGTATGTTGGTAGAACAGGTGGTACTCTCCTTCATGGTACACCATGCCGTTGGGATCATTCATCCAATTTTCCTTAGGCGAATAGTGTAATTGGGGCTGTATTTATTTTTATAAAAAATATTCATTGGTCCTTTTCTGCTACTCATCTCACCAGATAAATGTATTTCTTTAATGTTACTCACCCCCCTTTTAGGTTATTTAGGATCTTAATAGAAGTGATTCAACTAGCTTGGCAACTAAATTGGAATGCGTGCAAATAACTGCTTAGTGTACCTGAAAAATGCATCTCTTATGAACCAAAATAATCCAACAGCGTGCATTTGTCAATTTTTTTTACTGCATTCCAAATATTTTTGGATGAATGAGCTTTTTGATTTTACATTTGCACAAAAATATATTAAATAACTCGAAAATGGCAACTTTTATTTAATTTTATCTAATCGTCCTTCTTTATTTTGTAAACTAAATGTATCTACAAATGTTCACAAGTTCTTGTTCTTTCCGGCAAAGGAACGAAGCTCTTGGTCTGGCCGCGGCAGCTGCAACACGTCCGATCCTCCTGCAGACGGTCCGATTTCTTCCCTATCTGGAACCCTCCCTTAAACCAAGCTTGGTTTAAACCAAGCCTAGAGTGCAACCAGGAACGAAAAAAGGACGCTCATTAATCCATGAACGCCCTTGCTTCAGAACTCACAACTTTATTTGACACCTTAGTCACCCTATTTTGATAAAGGGTGACTAAGATGCTCATGTTTATTTTATATTCACCTCTGATTTTTACAATTTTATGCTCCTTCATTCAAGACTAAATATCCACTCATTTGCCTTTAAAAAATATTAATTCTATCGCCTTAAAAAAACGACACTACATATTTTCTGCAGTGTCGTCTTTAATCCGATTATCTTAAGTAATTTAGCGAGATAAAATCTTACTTTTCTTTTACATAATATGAACTGCAATCTTTTCATTGAGTTATTCAGCTTGCCATATATCTTTCAATTTCCAATAGGTCAATTCATTTACTAGAGCCTCTCCACCCTCCGTTATGATTTCTATGCCTAGCAATTTCTCACTCGGATAGATGCGACTTGTCATCGTAGCTTGCCCTTCATTTGCAAACATTTCAATGGATGAGCGATCCAGATATACATGCAATGTCAGCTGCCCCTCAGCATTGAAGGCTGTTTGACGTACTCCATCTGTCTTCTTACCTGATTTAGAACAATTAAGCATAAGTTTCTGCTCCGGAATAGAATATGTGATAACCGTTTCTTCTCGACCTGTTCCACGAAACTTCAAGCCTACCATGTCTGCACTTGACTTCGTGAGGTCGAACACTACCTTAAGTTCAAGCAGGTCGGCTTCAACTTCCTCAAAGTAACTTCCAGAAATGGCACCATATTGACACAAAATATGTTCACTTTGACGAAGCAACTTCATTTCTTCTACTGGATTCATCAGTACTTTATTATTGTCACCCAACGTAACTAAACGTGGGATCGTCATTGCTCCACACCAGCCGTCTGCTTTCGTCGGCATATCCGATTCCCACATATCCATCCAACCAATCGCAATGCGGCGACCTTGATCATCTAGAAAAGTTTGAACCGCATAGAAGTCATGACCATTATCCAACTCGATGAACTCTCCATGCTTATATTCATTACTATCATAATTATAATCGCCAACATAATATCCCGTCTGGAACAAGTTATTGTACTTATCTCCCTGCGCATCAATACCTTGTGGGGAGAACATAAATATATGCTTACCGTTCAGTTCAAAGAAATCAGGGCACTCCCACATGAAGCCCATATTCTTATCTCCCTGCAGAAGCACACCATGATAGGTCCAAGTTCTAAGATCAGGAGATGTATATAGAATAACACGCGGCAGATCTTCTTTCGTGCTGTTACCTAGGATCATGTACCATGTATCCTCATGCTTCCATACCTTCGGATCACGGAAATGCTGGGAGCTATCTATCGGAGGTTCAGCGATTACGGGATTCTGCCTTAGTTTTGTAAAATGAATGCCATCTGTGCTTACTGCCACATTTTGATTTTGGAAAAAGATATTGTTTGGTTGATCAATATAGTGATGGCCAGTATAGATCAATGTCAGTTCGCCGTTATTATCTACTGCGCTTCCTGAGAAGCAGCCATCAAGATCACACGCATCTCCAGGTACTAATGCAATCGGACAATGCTCCCAATGTACAAGGTCTTTACTCTTCACGTGACCCCAATGCATTGGACCCCAGTTCTCATCATAAGGATGATGCTGATAGAAGGCGTGATATTCACCTTTAAATTGAATTAATCCATTTGGGTCGTTAATCCAGTTTGCTGGTGCCATAATATGATAACCTAATCGGTACCGCTTGTTCATTTTCGCTTCTGCCTGTTTCAATGCTTCCTCAGCTTGCTTCGTATTGTTATTATATGTGTTCATCTGTCTTCCTCCTATGCTGTTTCAATATGCTTGTTAGGCTTGGGATTCAGCTTTTTCGGTTCTTTCTTTAAGGTAAAGATTGAGATTGTTGTAAAGGCAAATACGAAAACACCCATAATCACGTACGTATTTGCAAAGCCTCTAATGTCATAAGACATACCGGCGATTGGCGAGAAGATCGAAGCTCCTACCTGACTCGTAAACTGGAATCCCACCAGATACAAGATCGAAGACAGACGCGTATCGAAATTAGCAGCCAAGTACTTAAATACGGAGATCAACATGATTGGCAGTTCCAATGCGTGAATCAATTTCATAGCTGAGATACCATAAGGTCCAATAACTAAGCCTGAACCCATGATCCGGAATGCCATCAAGAACCCTGCCAATATCAGACCCTTTTTTGCTCCAATTTTGTTGACAATGAAAGGCGCTAAGAACATCATGCCTGCTTCCAAGAATACTTGTAGGGAATTTAAGTAACCGTAAACTTGATTGCCTAAAGCAACCGTTGAGAACGTCGATGAAAAGTAATTCGGGAACTGCTGGTCATACACATTGTAAACACAGGTAACACCAAGAACATATAAAATGAAGAACCACAAATGCTTATTTGCAAACAAATAGCCGATTTGCTTAAAGTTAATAGATTCTGCTCGCTCCATCTCGGAATCTGTCATTTCAACTTTAATTGTCATCATAATGATAAACAGAATGACAGCAGATACGGATGCAATCCAGAAGTTAATGTTAGGGTTGATATTGAAGAGCTGACCAGCAAAAAATGTTGCTGCTGCCCAACCTAGCGAGCCCCACATACGAGATTTTCCGTATTCAAAGTCATATTTTCGGCTGACTTTCTCGACATAAGATTCGATGGCTCCGATCCCTGCCAAAAAAGAAATACCCAAGTATAATCCACCTACAATGGCGCCGAGGAATACATTGTATTGAAGTAACGGCCCATAGATAAAGATATAGAAAGGACCAACAAATAAGAGCAAAGAACTGATTAGAAATAAAATATGCTTCTTTAATCCGATTTTATCAGATATATAGCCATAAAGCGGTTGCATACATAGCGCAAAGATAGCGTTTACAGTAAAGATAACACCTGTTTCAGCACCATTCAGACTGATTTCTTGCCCTAGCCAGATGGAGAACAATGAATAACTTGCTGACCAAGTAAAGAAGAAAAAGAAGAAATAGGCACTTAGTTTCCAGTACATGCTCTTTGACTTTCTCATATCGAACGCTCCTCTAAGTTGAACATTTAATGTAAATGAAAGCACTTCCGTATTTACAGATCGATTATATGTCAACCGCTTTCATATGTCAACCGTTTGACATATTTCTAAAAGGAAAAGAGCTCTCCTCTTTGATTTCAATTACTCTAATAGGGATTGCTCCACCTTATATCACAATGCTGAAAACTATGGAAATTGTATTAAGCTGTACTAGCTTCAATAAGTTTCACTGGTAGATAGGTTTCTCGCGGGACATCACTGAATCCACCTTCAATTTCTTTAATAAGTAACTCTATGGAAGATCTCGCGATCTCCTGTATTGGTTGCTGAATTGTCGTTAATTCAGGGAGAAGATTGCGGGTTGTTTCTGTTCCGTCATATCCAATTACGCGAATATCTTCAGGAACACGTTTTCCTCTTCTTCTTGCTTTAGCAATAAAAGACGCAGCCACCAAGTCATTACTCGCAAACAATCCATCTACTTCAGGATGTTCATCGAGCAAGCGTTTAATCGGTTCATCGTGATTCTGTTGGTGGAAGGGATCATCTACTTCATAGGTAATTGCCTTTCGACCATACTGCTTCATCACATCTTCATATGCTTTTCTTCTTAAGCTTGCCGGTGTCTCTAATTCAACAGGGCCATTTATGTGTAAGATATGCTTGCACCCCTTTTTAATAAGCAGTTCTGACGCCAGCTTTCCACCCATATAATTATCCGATCCTACAACTGGGATTGAATCGGATAGGAAGCGATCGATTGCAATGACGGCAATATTCTTCTGTTCATAATTTACGATACCTCGGTTGTGTGTACCAACGATAATACCGTCAACTTGATTTCGCATAAGCATATCCACATAAGATTCTTCTTTATCCAACTGATTCAAACTGTTACAAAGCAATAGCTTATAGCCTAATGACGCACAAATATTCTCTATATGAAAAGTCAGCTCTCCGAAAAATGGGTTGCTTGTAGTTGGAATGATTAATCCAATTAGATTTGTTCGTTTACTAAATAATGACCGAGCCACATCATTTGGTAAATAATTCAGTTCCTGCATCGCTTTATGAACTTGATCCTTCGTTTCTTGACTGATATAGCCACGATTATTAAGTACGCGAGAAACTGTAGTCGGTGAAACTCCAGCTAATTGTGCAACATCGTTAAGTTTTGGTTTCATTGATTCAACCTGCCTTCTCTCCATGCCAAGTCTCCAATTATTCTATTATTTTAACATGGTTAAACGTGAAAAAACATCTGACCCTACGAGCCCTTTTCATTCAAATCTGTAATATCATCCATATACAGTGGTATTTGTTTTGTAGGTTGCTACTGCCTCCTTGAACCATGGATGTTCGCTGCTTGAATGATTGATAACAAGGTCCATGAAACCTTGACTCCCTGTCGGTCCGCTGCTTCCATCAAGGTGCGAAAATCATTTAGACTCCCACACAGCGGGTATACCTGATAGTAATCAGTTACATCATATTTATGGTAACTTGGAGACGGATTAGGGGCATAAGCCAGAGGCAGTTGACCTCCAAATCCACCCCGAATGGAGTTTGCCCTCGTTTAAGTAATCAAGTTTTTGTGTAATTCCTTTCAAATCACTGTGTCCGTCTTTCTTGTGTAATATGGATAAATGTATCCATTTAAGTGTATACATCCCGAGATTTTTGTCATTTTATATGGACTAATATATGAACGTACCATAATGGAATGAATCTCATGTGTGATTTCGTAGAAGAAGATGGGGCTGTGTTACCGCTTTTGGGAGGCATGCTTTACATGTAGAAACTGGTAGTATACAACAAAAAGCGAATATGATTATTGCATATAGCGTCCTTCATCCATGACAATGGTTTATCCAGTGAGATAACCAATTTTCGGATTGGCAAGTTGGAGCACAAGCTCCCCAACCTCGGATTTTTTACCCAGGCGACCTAGCGGCGTATTCCCGATAATCCCTTCCATCACAGCGTCATTTAATGAATCTGTCTTTTCCGAAGCGATCGGGCCCGGCGCGATCACATTCACACTAATATTGTATTTTGCCAGCTCACGGGCTGAGGATTTGGTTAATCCAATCAATCCGGCCTTGAAAGCACCATAATGAAGGTCGAAGCTTCCTCTCGTAAAGCAGCTACAGAGGAAATATTAATAATTCTGCCTTCTTCACAAAGGATATGTGATAATTTTTTGCATGTAAATATGAACCTGGATTTAAAAGCCCAGCTCAATATTTTAATAGGACAAATCTACTCCCGCTATGGAAATCTAGCACAAGCTCTGGATCACTTCTTTTTAGCTCGCACCATATATCAACAACAGCAAGCGCACAAAAAATAAGTGAATTGTATATCCTTATAGCTGAAGCTTATTATCACCAAAAAGATTTTGAGACCGCTTCGTATTACTACGGACAAGGCCTTCCTGCTCAATAACAAAAAACCTCAGGGCTTCTTCCAGATGGATAAGATCCCTGGGGTTTAATCATTTATATTTCACTTATGGCTCAAAACGCTTAATAACGATGAACGCATTGTGGCCGCCAAAGAGGTCAAATCGATTTCAGTTTGATCATCATATATAACTTCTCGATCGCTAACTAAACGAATTTTTTACGCATCTCTAAAGCAGATTTTCCATTCGTTTCGTGGAGGAGTGTCCGGTAACCGTTATTGAATCAATCGTCCAATCTTTGACGGTCCATGTAGCACATTCCCTGATTGCTTTCGATGGTGCAGTTGATAAATTGATGTTCTTCGAATTCCAGCCTAAATATTCTCCGATGATCAATGAATCATAAACGGTGATATTCTCACAATTCCAGAAAGCGTCCTTTGAAATAAGTTTTGCATTGCGAATCTCCATATTCTTTGCTCCGTCGAATGCGTAGTTCCCTGCCAATGTGAAATCGTCGATGGTGATATTTGCGCTATTCATTCCAAAATAATCGCCTTTTGCGGTCACATGATTCAAGTGAATATCTGCGCAATTCCATAAGGTTTCTTGTGCGTTGGGTAGATCGACATTTGTCAGTCGGATCCCGCTCGAACGCCGAAATATCTTTGGTGCCTCTATTACGCTGTCACTGATGGCAATTTGATGTGTATACCATATTCCTGATCGGGCCATTTCAAGGAAAGTGCTGCTACTAACACGAATATTATTGCAATACCATAAGGGATACTTCCATTTGAAAATGCTATTATCGATAGTAATATCGTTGCTTTCCTTCAGTGGGGACTCGCCATCTGCAAAAATAGAATTTGTAATAGTAAGGTTATTTCTTTTGAAAAGTGCTCGTTCTCCAGTAAGTATTTGTTGATCGATCGTTTGCATAATACTGTCTCCAATCACTCAGTACTAGCTTCAAATATTCCCTGACCTCATATTCGTTTGATGAATATCCGCAGACTAGAAACAGAGGGTTCCTGGTTTATGAGAAGCTTCAATAGAAACGACAGCATTGATGTCTGCCGTTTCTGTGTGTTACTTCATTTATTAAAGTTTAGTATAATCTTCATCCATTACGGGTTCTAACCAATCTGTTTGTCCTGGTGTAAGAGCTAAGTGAACAAACCAGCTGTCCTTCGTAGCACCATGCCAATGTTTTACGTTTGGTGGAATGTTTACCACATCGCCTGTTTTGAGTAATTGGGCTGGCTTTCCATCTTCTTGATACCATCCTTCACCGCCAATAACCAACAACACTTGCCCAGCATGATGAGAGTGCCAGTTATTGCGGGCACCGGGAGCAAAGGTTACATTCCCAATTGCTGTATTGAGTGGTGCTGGATCGGTAAACACCATTTGTAAGTATGCGTCACCGATAAAATTTTTTTCGACTTTTTGACCCAATGGGAAGAGTGTGCTATTGCTTAAGTGCTCATTCTTCATTTTTTATCCCTACTTTCTTATATTTTTATTATTATCCAACGCGATGCTATCGACTTCTTACTTTTTAGGAATCATTAACGCTATTGGGCTTGCTCAATCGTCATCGTGAAACTGCCGTTCATTTTTACAAGCTTTTCAACTCCGACCTCAATATGACCTAGCTTTACAAGTCCACTTGAATAACCAAAATCTTGATAAAATATAGCCAAATTGCCCCAAGGAGAATAATAAGTAAAATCTCCAACGGAAGGATCGATGCCTGACGGCGCAGCTTCAATGGACAATCTTTTCTCTAGCCTGCTGATTTTTTCGGTTCCAGCATAATCCTCGAAGGTTATAGTCATTGGAAGTTTCTGTAAAAAATCTTGGCTGGTCGGATTATCGTACATGCTTACCATTACTTCCTCGTTGTTAAATATCAATTTTATTTTTATATTAGTTGTTTGATTGGCCACAGTTTTTCCTCCAATGGTATTACCGCCACAAGCCATGAGGGTAAGGGTCAGCAAAAAAACAAGGGATAGAGAAATCTGTTTCTTCACTAAATTCTCTCCACCTATTCCGGAATGATTTCATTTAAGCAACTTAAAGCGTTTAATGTTCTCGGAAAACCCATATATGGAAGGCAGTGAGTGATGGCAGTGATCATCATATCCTTGTCATTGCCCACATTCAGATTGCCCCGCACATGTGCCTTGACTTGACTTTCACAACCGCCCAGGCTGCTTAAGATACAGAGGGTCAGCAGCTCCCGTGTCTTCAGATCAAGACCTCCACGAGTATAGAAGTCCCCAAAACAGAAGGCAGAAAGATAGTCCTGCATATGCTTTTGATTGGATGGAGCATTATCCCTATTTTTTTCAATGATATCGCCAAAAATTTCTACCTGCACTGCAAGCCCTTTGTCTAACCGATTCTCTTCTTCAACCTGCTTTTGGCTTTCGAGAAGTAACACTATATTTTTGGCCTTGAAAACTTCATTAATCTCCGCGATGGCATTTAGCGTTTTGGGGAATCCTAAATAAGGCGCACATTGGTAAATGGCCTCTTTAAAAATAGTCCAATGAGCGCCTTTATTGATGTACATTAGGGGTTGGTTTCACGCGGTGCATACATAGAGTGAGCGCCAATACTCCTTTGATATGGAGTGCATCAAACGGATAATTTTTTTATCCCTTTAACCAGATTGATATAGGTAATTATAGATAACAAACTGGTAGAAAAAATAATAATTCCAAAAGGTATAGCGGAATTTTCGCCTGCAATTCCCACAAGCGGAGACGTAACGGCACCTAACGCGAATTGTAAGGTGCCGAGCACGGCAGAAGCGCTCCCTGCAATATGCCCTTGCGACTCCATTGCTAATGTAAAAGAGATGGGTCCAATGATCCCAATGGATAAGGCGAATAAGAAGATCGAAATAAACATAGCTGATAATGCTCCATGTACTAGTACTATAAATAAGACCGCAGCGGAAGATATAAATGACAGTATTAATCCGGTCAAAAATAGTCGATTTTCCGTTACCCGGCCTGCAAGCAGTTTGACGAATTGAGATCCCAAGATAATAGCAAGACCATTCAACGCAAACAGGATCGAAAACAGTTGCGGCGACACGCCGTATATCTTTTGATAAATAAATGGGGTACCCGCAACATAGGCAAAAACACCTGCGAACAATATGCCATTGACGAGAGCATATCCCATAAAAGACCGCTTTCGGAACAAGCTGTTATAATTTTTCATCAACGAACGGAGACTGCTTGGAGCACGTTGCTGTACAGGTAAGCTTTCCTTTAACCCCCATATGGTTATCCCAGTTAATCCTATACCTAGCACCCCTAAAAATATAAATACACCTAACCAAGAGCTGTATGACATGACCGTACTTCCGGCCGTAGGGGAAATTAACGGAGCGACATTGCTTATCATCGTTAGCAACGATATAAACTTAGTCATTTCAATCCCACTAAACCGATCTCGAACAATAGCGCGCGAAATAACGAGTCCGGCGGACGCAGCAACCCCTTGAATAAATCTTAAAAATATAAACCATTCTATGCTTGGTGCAAAAGCGCATCCAATCGAGAAAAGGATAAATAATATCATGGAAATCAACAAAGGCCGGCGTCTTCCATAAATGTCGCTTAACGGCCCCATTATCAACTGTCCTAACCCTAATCCTAACAGGCTAGTGGTTAAACTCGCTTGAACGGCAGTTGCACTTGTTCCAAAAAAAACAGCGATTTGCGGAAGTGATGCAAGATACATATCGACGGTAAACGGCCCCAGCGCCGAGAATGTGGCCAATATTAGAGCAAAACCGAGAGAATTTTTTTGGGTCTTATATTTCATTCCTTTAACTCCTATGATTGATTAAATGCACATTCTTTAAGCCAACGCATTTGCTTTAGGTTTTGTCGTTTTATTACCCTGTGACAGTATACCCCTCCGATATACAAAGGGTCTTAGATAAATTTCGGAAGATCTGTCTTTTCCTTATCCAACTCAAGGGCACACCACCCGGCGTGCCCTTGATATTTTTTTGCTGCAATGAATCCCTATTCGTTCCCCATCGTGCTGATGTCGATGACAAATCGATACCGGACATCCGAAGCAAGTACGCGTTCCCATGCCTCATCAATCTGATTAGCGGAGATAACCTCGATCTCAGGCGTAATGTGGTGTTCAGCGCAGAAATCAAGCATTTCCTGTGTTTCCCGAATACCGCCGATTGCCGATCCAGCAAACGACCGACGATGCGGGATAAGAGAGAATACTTGAACAGGCAATGCCTCCGGCGGCGCACCGACATTAACCAAGGTACCGTCCACTGCCAGCAGTGATAGGTAGGCATTCAAATCAATTTTCGCGCTCACCGTATTCACGATGAGATCAAACGTGCCGGCCAGCTTCTTAAATGTCTCCGCATCGCTGGTGGCATAATAATGGTCCGCTCCTAGTTTCAAACCATCTTCTTTTTTCTTCAAGGTTTGAGATAAAACCGTTACTTCTGCTTCCATAGCATGAGCGAGCTTCACAGCCATGTGTCCGAGTCCGCCAAGTCCAACAACTGCTACCTTCTTGCCGGAAGCAGCACCCCAATGGCGCAGCGGAGAGTACGTTGTGATCCCAGCACATAAAAGCGGAGCGGCGACATCAAGATCAATGCCGTCAGGAATTCGAACCACGAAATCTTCCGTTACGACGATGTGGGTGGAATAACCCCCCTGTGTATATTGTCCATATCTGTCGATAGCTGCGTAGGTACCCGTATGTCCATTAAGACAATATTGCTCATCTCCTCTACGGCAACTCTCGCACTCTCGACAGGAATCAACCATGCAGCCAACTCCTACTCGGTCACCAACAGTATACTTTGTGACTTCCGAGCCAACCTGGGCGACAACACCGGCGATCTCATGTCCTGGAACGATAGGATATTGGACTGGCCCCCAATCCCCACGGACGGTATGGATGTCAGAGTGGCAAATACCCGCATACTTGATCTCAATGAGAACATCATGCGGCTTAAGATCTCTGCGCTCAATTGTAGTTAGTATGAACGGACCTTCCAGACCGAACACAGCACGTGCATTAGCATTAATCATATATAACCTCCAGTGAATACAATTTTATCTGTTAGTCCTTTTTTAGAAATTAGTAATGATTATTCACATTTTTTTATTAACTACCAAGTGAACATCCCTCCTTTCTAAATTTAAGTTCTCCTTTTAGGTAATATTAGTGAGCCACAGAGAGCGGATAAACAAAACTTGTTGTTTTATCAACTCACGTCTATTATTATAAAAAAGAAGCCTAAGTTCAATGGTTAAAAAAGCGCAATTTGTTGAAATAACAACATCATCACGAAAAGTGTTCATTATTTTGAGTTGGTCAGGGGGGAAAGACTAAATGATAAAAGTGGATCGGAGAATTCTAAAAACGCAAGAATCCTTGAAAAAAGCCGTTATTGAACTGATGGCTGTAAAAAACTTCGATGACATTACCATTCAAGACATTGCAGACCAGGCAAACGTAAACCGTGGTACGATTTATCTTCATTATCAGGACAAATATGATTTGTTGGATAAACTGATCGAATCACACATGAATGAATTAGGCGAAATGGATGAATGGGCATGTAAGCTGGATTGGAGCAATGGACTTGTACCTTTTTTTGAGTATTTTGAGAAAAATTATTTATTTTTTTCGACTATGTTAGCCAGTAAAGGAGCCCCCTCTTTTAGAACTCGTCTTCTTGATTATGTTATGGGAGGATTCAGAGGTGAGATTGATAGAGAAAGTGGAAGAAATGTGGATTTAAATGAAGACGTTATGTTGCAATATGCTGGTACCGCTTATGTAGGGGTAATAGAATGGTGGATTAGAAATGAAATGCCGTATCCGCCACAAATCATGGCTGAACAAGTTGGAGCCTTATTGGAGAGAAGTCTATAGAGGGTTAAATAATAGGTTTAAATAGAGTCTATACTGATTGAAGATAACTGACCATTCCCATAAATTATCCATTTATACCATAATGCACAAGTTTTTCGTAGCTCAAGCCTTGTTAATCTGATATGTTCAAATTGAAATACCATTGAAAACTCACTGCCGTCCGGGTTGCTATACAATTTGGCGATCTCTGGCGTAGCGCCCCATGTTTCTCCAACCGTCAGCAGATCTCCAGCTTTTTGAAACGTCTCCTTGCTGAGTTCCCTGATATACTTATGCAGATTCGGCCCGTTGTTGGTAATTTTCAAATCTGGTTCTTTTCCGATTAAGTCAATTACGCCAAGCCGAAAACCGCCTACACCCTTGCTTATCCACCAATTGATCATTTCGTAAATCTCTTGTCGGACTTTTGGGTTTTCCCAGTTGAGATCCGGCTGTTTTACAGAAAAAAGGTGTAAATAATATTGTCCTATCTCGGGTACCCATTCCCAAGCTGAACCACCAAATATGGAACCCAAGTCGTTTGGTGGCATTCCTCCAACGCCATCTCTCCAGACATAATAGTCATGGTACGGATTTTCTTTACTTTTTTTGCTTCTTGAAACCAGGGATGCTCATCGGAAGTATGGTTTAACACCAAATCCATTATGATCCGAATGTCACGTTTCCCAGCTTCTTGAATTAACGTCCCCATATCATCCAAAGACCCGAACATCGGATCGATATCCCGATAGTCCGAAATATCACAACCAAAGTCATTCTGAGGGGATTTACAAACTGGTGATAGCCAAATTGCTCCGACACCGAGTTGCTGCAAATAGTCTAGACGGGAAACAATTCCTTTCAAATCGCCGATTCCATCACCATTACTATCTTGAAAGCTCCGTGGATATATCTGGTATACAACCGTTTCTTTCCACCATTTTTTTATTTTTCATTGTTCATTACAACCCTTCCAATACACGAATAGGTGTTTTTATCTCAATCAAGTCACAGCATACAATTACTCTTTTACCGATCCTACAACAATTCCAGTCACAAAATATTTTTGAAGCAGCGGATAAATCAGCAGCAGCGGGATGACAGCGACTACGATTTTGGCCGCATTTAGATTTTTGTTTGAAATTTCAGTCAGGTTGCTAAGTTGTGCTGAGTTGGTGCCTGATTGAAGAAGTTCCGCAATATCCACGTTAAGGGACTGAATATAAGTCATTAGCGGATAATTGCTGACTTGGGTCATATAGATCAAACCGCTAAAGAAATCATTCCACGTTCCCACGATACTGAATAGTGCTACCGTCGCCAGCGCAGGGATGGACACGGGAACATACACTTTGAACAGGACCTGGAGCGGATTCGCCCCATCGATGAATGCTGCTTCTTCTAGCGCCTTAGGTACAGCAGAGAAGAAGTTCATGACAAGGATGACACTGAATATAGGGACAGCTCCCGGTAGAACAAGCGACCAAATTGTATTAAGCATATCGAGATTTTTGATCAGTAGATAACTCGGGATCATCCCGCCGCTGAACAGCATGGCAAAAATCATGACATTCATATAAATGTTTCTGCCCCTAAATTCCCTTTTCGACTTAGAGAGCGGGTATGCCATTAAAATAATAAGAATCATGTTGAGAATAAGTGTGAGCACAACACGTAGAACAGATATGCCAAAGGAACGCCAGAACTGAGCATCATCGATAATTTTCATATACGCTGCTGTTGTAAAATTGACCGGTACGAGACCTACAGCATTAGCTGACACGGCCTCGCTGCTGCTGAATGAAATCGCAACGATATTCCATAACGGAAGAAGGCAGATCAATGCCAGAAATATGACGATGGCATTGATGACAAACCGGCCAATTCGATCTTTTAGGCTTACAGAATATGACATAGGCTTTGCCTCCTTAGAATATTTTTCGGTCGGTGTATTTCTTGGCCAAATGGTTGGCGGACAATAGCAAAACAATACCGATCACTGACTTGAACAGGCCAACAGCCGTACCGAAGCTATACTGTCGCCCAACGAGTCCAATCCGATATACATAAGTATCCAGAATATCTCCCGATTCATAGACAACCGGATTATACAGATTATAAATTTGATCAAAGCCGGCACTCAAAATATTGGTCAGACTCATCACTCCCATGAGCAGGATAATAGGCAGCATGCCTGGCAATGTAATATGCCATACTTTTCTCCACCAGCTGGCTCCATCCATTCCTGCCGCTTCATACAGACCCGGATCAATCGAAGTAATTGCAGCCAAATAGACGATGGAACTGTAACCGAACTCCTTCCACACGTCTGTCCCAATAATCAGCGGCTGGAACCAGGTGTTGCTGCCGAGAAAATTAATATTCTCCAGACCGAAAAAAGCCAAAATTTGATTCACAATTCCATCCAAACTGAACATGTTAACAACCACGGATGCTAGAACTACCCAGGATAGAAAGTGTGGCAAATAAACAATTGTCTGTACGGATTTTTTAACGAATTTGATGCGGATCTCATTTAATAAGATGGAAAAAATGATAGCCATCATTGTTCCCAATAGAATCTTGGCAATGGCAATCACCAACGTATTACTAAAAACCTGTGCGATGTCCGGCAGCTTAAACATATAAATAAAATGCTTCAGCCCTACAAATTTGGAGCCAAACATCCCCTTGGCTGGTATATAATCCTGAAACGCCGTAATGACACCGACCATCGGAACATAGCTGAATACCAGTAAAAATAAAATCCCCGGAAGCATCATCAAATGATACATGGCACCCGTGCCCAACCGACCTTTTACTCTATCATTTCCCTGTTTCATGGATGGACCCCTTTCCTGAAGAAAGGCTGCTATCGCAGCCCTTCTCGCAGTTCATGATTGTTTATTTTTCGGATGCAGCCTCGTCTTCAATTTCCTGAATTACCTGGTCACCACCTTGTTTCTTCCAATTGCTAACGAAAGTATCGAAGTAATCCAGAGATTCTGCACCAGTCACGATTTTGATGAAAGATTCCTGCTCCATCTTGGTCAGATTAGCCCATGTCTGTTTCATGCTTGGTGTAGTGCCAGAGAAGGCGGGTGTCATCCAAACGAATTTGTTTTCCCGTGTCAGTTTGTCGATGAGTCCCACTCCGTTGATACGCGAGTGATATTTCGCCCAGGCTGTTACGTTATCCGTATCCATATCGCTCAAGTAGGTTTGAATACTTTTAATATTGTTCTTTGATTCTGTTGTCCGGACCTGATCCAAACTAATCTCCCCTTTAATTCCGCGAACAATGTCAGAGTAATCATCCAGCAGCGAAGTAGCCGAGTTGACTTCAATATTAAAAGGTCTGGTAGAACCGTCTACGCCGTTCTCTTGATACTTGGCGGCTTCTGGCATAGATGTTTCTACATTTTTATCATTTGCCAGTTTATCGTAGAAAAGGTTTACTATTTTAACGGCGAGTTCCGGGTGTTCATATCCTTTTCTCACAACGATAAACTGATTGGCTGGATTGGCGTGTGCCACGTTTACCTTTCCGTCTGCATCCTCCAAAGTGTAAGCCGTGAATTTCGCATTCTTATCCATCTGCTTCACGCTGCTCAGACCCCAGTCAGGAATATGCCATGGTCCAAAAGCAATACCACTTTGGCCGTTGGTGTACAGTGCCGTAATATCATCAAATGTGCGTGTTCCAAATTGCGGGTCGATGAGGCCTCTCTTGAACCAATCTGCCATGACGCCTAACATCTGCTTGGTTTCCTTTGTTGTCGAGCCATAAACAATGCTGCCGTCCTTCCCCTTCACCCAGTATTGAGGGAATGCACCCTTGGTGGAGGCAACTCCCAGCATGGTATAGGCAGAAGCATTATAGTCACTTGTATTCAGGGTGTTCACAAAGGGAATACCTACCGGTTTCCCAGATTGGCCAGGATCTCTTTTCAGGAATTCCTCAGCCGTTTTCTCCACATCATCCAGTTTGATGGCCCCGTCTCCGTCTGCGTCAAGTTGGATTCCCAGTAGATCCAGCCAATCCTGACGAACCCAGACCATGGTGGGCGCGGAATCTAGGGAAGTAGCCGGAAGCCCCATTAAACGTCCATCTATCGTCGCACTGTCTAATGCACGGCCCTCATAAGAGTCGTAAATGTTCTTGATGTTATCTGTGGCATACTGTTTGTAAATTTCCGTCATATCTTCAATCAGATCATTATCAACCAGTTCTTTGAGTTCATCCTTGGAATCAACACGCATCATGTCAGGCAGTTCCCCAGAGGCGATGGCGAGAGAAACCTGACGGCTGTAATCTTCTCCGTTGGCTTCAAATTGGTCTTTAATCTTAGCGTTAAACGTTTCTTTAACCAACCGAGTATACGCGTTGTTCTCATACGTATCTCCAGCCGGCAGTTTCGGGTTGGCTGTAGTCACACGACCCATCGTTACGGTTATTTCGTCTTTATAGGCACTGAATGGGTCTCCCGGTGTTGCCTCATACTTGCCCGCTTCCTCCGCAGTGGGAGGATTGGAGGAACCCCCACAGGCTGCAAGGGTTGAAATCACCAGGGCAGACATCGACAGCGCAGCCAGACGTCTCGTCAACATTTTGCTTTTTATGAACCATTTAGTTCTCATCACATTCGATTCCCCTTCGTTATGAATATTTCTCTATCATTGTTGTTTGCGCTTTCATTATATAGCTCGGAGAAGACAAATCGAGATAGGGATTGAACGTCTGTTTGGATAGATAAATGTATGCGGTTTCATCCGGGATCATAAAGCCAGAGTTGGCTTGTAAGCATTTATCCTACCTTTCGACATACATTTGTCTATCCTTACTTACTAATCAAAGTGAAGAACAAAAAAACCGGCAACTCCTGTAACAGGAATCGTCGGCTTGATTAATGGAATTTTAAGAGTGTCTTATAGAATTTATCGTATCACATTCATGATGTTCTTTAGCGATGATTATGGGCTGCAGTCACCTCCACAGTCACTTGATCGCCCCCTTGTTCCTTCCATTCCTCGACAAATTGATCAAATGAATCGATCGGTTCAGCGCCTAAAATAATTTTTAAAAATGTATCATGTTCCAGTTTTGATAGTTCACCCCAAGCCTTCTCCATCGTTGGAGTTCGTATATAGGTAAGGCTTCGAACTTTATGGATGTTTGGATCGAAAAAATTTCTTCCGCCTACAAGAAGCGAATAACTCCGCATAAAGCTGTCGCTGTGTACATTCCAATAGGAAATACCATATTGATCATAAGGCTTCAATTTGGTTTGTTTTATTGTCGAAACCAAGTTTTCCAGCAATTTGTATTCAGACTTGTCCTTGAAATCGGCGGGTGTTTTGGTTCCCATCAGAATATCCTGCGCGGCCTTCGATTCATATCGTGCTTCATCTGCCGGAGCAAAGAAATTGCGGCCCAGCATAAAACGCGTACCGTACTTGAACTCATCACGAAGGTACAGATTGTTAATTTTAATGATCGCTTCGGGATGAGCATATCCTTTTCGTACCACCAAGAATGAACTTGACGGATTATCCACCTTCACATGGTATGCTCCGTTTGCATCCAGCGGGAGTGCGTATGCTTGCCAGTTCGCCTCCGGCTCGTTCTGCCAAGCGCTCGGAAGGGGCCAGTACCCAGCATAAAAACCTTGAAAGAACATCCCCGCCTGACCGTTAATAACTGTTTCTTCCGCTTCTTTGCGGATACCCAGTTCTGGATCGAGAAGGCCTTTGGCGTACATTTCACGCAGTTTGACCAAGGCGTCCTTCGTTTCCGGTAGAACCGAACCGTATACAGGTTTTCCATCTTTGCTCAGCCAATATCCCGGAAAAGATCCATATGCTGCGAAGATTGGGGTTAGATCAAAAGAAAAAGCACTGTTGTTGAAATCGTTATACAGTCCAGTGCTTGAAGCAAGGCCAATCGTATCCCGCTTACTGTTTCCATCTGGGTCATTCTCCACAAAGGCCTTGGCGATAGCTTCTAGATCATCTACCGTTTTCGGCGGCTTAAGTCCAAGACGGTCCAGCCAATCCTGTCGAATCCAGAGCATGCTGAAGTCTTCCGCTGTCACAGAAGGAACAGCCATTATCTTGCCAGCGAAGGTCACTTGTTCCATAGCCAATCCGTTTGTGCTATCAATAATTTTTTTTATTTCCGGTGATGCGCTGCTATTGTATGCCTCGGTTAGATCTTCAATTTCTCCAGCCTTGATCATCTCGTTCAGCTGGAGCTGATTTACAATCATGGCATCCGGCAGATCATTGCTGGCGATAGCCAGGTCGATTTTCTGACTCAGATTTTCCTTCGATACCTGCCATAATACCTGGACATCAATGTTAAGGTTTTGTTTAATCACCGTTTTCCATATATTCTTCTCAAGTGTTTCTCCTCCGGAGAGATCCGCGCCTGTTGGGTCTACCGCATATCCCAGTCGGATGGAAACGGGATGTTCATATTTCCCAAATGGATCGGCAGCGGCAGTGTCCGAGATTGTTTTCGTTGGTCCCATCGGCGATTCCCGGAAGTATGGTTTGCTGAAATATACGGTCACTGCAATTAAGCTGACCACAAGAACACATGCAGCCATCTTCTTAATCATCGCTTTCCCTTCTTTCGCCCGGTTTATTGGTCATCTGGGAGAGTACGCTATTTATCCCCTCTGCCGAGGTGTCGATATTCGCTTGGCAGCAGACCTGTCAATTCGCGAAAAATTCGGCTGAAATATTTTTCATCCGTATAACCCACTCGCTCCGCAATCCAGAAAATCGTGTTGTTTGTATTCAATAAATACTCTTTAGACTTCTCTATTCGTATAAATCGGGAGTACTCATTAAAGGTTTTCCCCATCAGATCCTTGAAGCATTGACTAAAATAGCTTCGGCTGATGTTCAGTTGCTGAGACAGACCTGAAGCTGTAAAAGCTTGATCCAAATCATTTTGCATGATCATAATCGCTTTTTTCACGGCGTCTACAATTTCCTGTGAATACGAAGTCTGTTCATCTGACTTACGAATGCCCACAGAGGTCTGCTTGATCCAATCTTCTACCTCGTACCAGGCTTGAAAAGAATGGATCATTGAGATTCTACCCAGCGTAGTCTGGGCAAAAAGGTGATTCCATTCCATAACTATAGAGTATAGCAATCCCATCAGCTGGCCTTTATGCAGTCTTAGTGATTTGAGCTGTTCAATCAGTTGGTTGTAGTAACTGTCGTTGTGGGTCCATGGTGATAGGAACCAACTTTGCTTAATACGATCCATGTCTTCATCCTTCGGTTCTATTGGAAAAGAGTCCTCTACATTCATCGAAACGACAATGACAGGATCATAAGGGTTGTATGCATAGAATAAGGACGTTTCTGTATAATTCATAATCCAGTTTTGGATTTGCGACCATGTTCGGCCTTGTACATCGGACATAACCAGCAAGGCGCCTTGGGGAACTTGATCCAGGGATTCTTTCAGTTTATGGAACAGCTGATCCTCTACGTCCATGGATGCCGCCCACATCCAGCAGTTCCGTTCAACCTCCCATCGGATCTCGTCTACATTGGATGTCAGTTCAATCGGCCAGCTCTGTCCTGACTTGCGGTCCAGTGAAACAAGTGCATACACATGGCGATAATGGACATTGGTCTCACTTAGCAGAGGCAGCTTTCGTCTTGTATTCGCCAGCTCGTCAATCCGGGTATGTATTCGATGCAGCACGTGTTCGAATTGCTCCTTCTCGAGCTGGACTTTGGCTATATAGTCGATGGCTCCAAGTCTGAGCGCTTCCTGGATATAATCGAAATCTTGATGCAGTGTTAATACGACAATATGTAGTTCTGGATAGAGCTGCCTTGCAGCTCGCATCAGTTCAATACCTGACATCACCGGCATCGCGAGATCCGTCAACATCAGATCGACCGGTTGGGCTTTCAGAAAATCCAGTGCTTTCAACCCGTTACTTGCTTCTCCTACAACCTCCATATTGAACTCGTTCCACGGCATCGCGGAGCTTATTCCTTTTCGTACTAATTTATCGTCATCCACTATCAATACCTTAATCATCCTCAGATATCTTCTCCTTTGATAGGAAGTATGAGCAGTATACTTGTCCCTGTACCCAATTCACTTTCGATCACCAGTTGTGCTTGATCTCCGTACTGTGCCCTCAACATGCGGTGGACATAATTGAGTCCGATGCCCATCCCTACTTTTTTATGTTCAGTTATACGATTGTTCAGAAGTCTTTGAATCGCTTCCTCGGTCATGCCTGCTCCATTATCCTGTATTAAAATATTCAGCGTTTTGGCAAGTGTAACTTCAATTTGAATAAAACCTTCGTCACTCAGTCCATGATAAAGTGAATTTTCAACCAACGGTTGCAAAATAAAACGAGGCACAGGTATTTGAAGCACTTGATCATCCGCTGAAATACGTACGTCAAATTCAAAATCATATCGAATTTGCTGCAGTATTAGATACTGTCTTAGCGCATCAATTTCCTCTTCCATCGTGGATACTTGCCCTAATTTACCCAAATTGTAATACAACAGCTTGTTTAAGGATTGCACCAACTTGTCAATCTCCCCTTGTCCGTTCATGACGGCCAGCCAGTGCACAGTATCCAGCGTATTCATCAGAAAGTGAGGATTGATCTGATATAACAATTTTTCCACTTCCAAATCTGCACGAATCTTCTCTTTCTGCTGCACTTCCTTGAACAGGTCGCCGATTTGATGCTGCATATTTGAGAATTCCCCCAACAGAAAATCAAACTCGGGAATTTGAGTCCGGGTCTGGCTGCCTGCCTTTTGTGGATTCTGAGACATTCCGTTAATTTCCGAATGGAACAGACCGAGTGGTTTGTAAACCATCTTCCACAGAAGCCAAGCCAGAAATACGGTAAAGCCGAGAAAAAATAAAGCGACCAGTAATATTTGAAGCAACCACTGGTTTTTCTCCTGTTGATACTTAGCCTGCGAAATTACCGATATGACGCTCCAATTCTGACTGGAGTCCTCCTTAAACCAATGGTAATCACGGGATATTCCATCTTTTGCAGTATCTTTTGATATGCTGGAGAAATTCTCTCCGACCTTCATCGCTTCTGGAATTTCACTGTAAACAATGTTGCCCTCACCATTCAGGATTAAATGCGATAACGCTCCTTTGTATTGATTGTAACCCAGTATATCCTGAGTAAGACGAAAGCCGGATTCGACGTAAATATATACATCGTCCCTTTGAGGCAGCTGTACCTTTCGCATAGCAGATAAAACAAGCTGATCATCAAATCGGTTCATACTCATATGGGGACCATAGTACGCAATGCCATATGATTTGGAAAGCACAGGCAAAGACACGGGAGAAAAACGATCTTTAATGGGAAAGTTAGCGAACTGTGTAGTGCCTTCTTTCTGGAAATAGTATAAGGTCAGACCTATATTCGGATTAGTAAACGTTACGACATTTAACTCATTCTTTAATTCATCTCTAGCCTCAATCAATTCAAATATATTGGAGGAAGGCTTCAAGACTTCATCCAGTTTTTTTCCTAATGTACCACTATATGATAATTGCTGAGTAACATGATTCAGGTTGGTAATTGAATTTTCCAGTGATGAAGTTACCTGCTGTAGATTGCTCCTAATTCCATCATTGATTTTATTCGCAAAAATGGAATCAATAGTATAGTAAGAAATTGCAAATATACTAATAAAGGGAATAAACGCGCTGAGAAAAAACAATAAAAAGATTCTTTTTTTAAGTGTCATTCCGACCCATTCTCCTTAGGTAAATGAAACAGCAAGCTCCTGGTTATGAAGCTTGCTGTTTATGAACAACAGCTCTATCAATCTTCCTCATAGGCAGCGACCTATTTGAAAATTGGCGACATTTTTCGATTCAGATTGAAAAAATCAGGATACTTCCTTCTCGGTGAGGTCCAATTCTGTTCATAATTATAGATTGATATTCAAATATGTCAAACGCTTTCATGGAATTCATAGAACTTATTCTCCCTTCCTCTTTGCATATATGACTTGCCGTTTTTAATTGCTTGTTGTAGTCCTTCCGTTCACACGAACCAAAAAAAAGAAGCGACATCGTTCAAGATATCAACCCAGTTTTTTTCTTGTCTTTACGTATTTTCTTCTGTTTTCCGCTCTACCTGTTCTTGTTTTTCCAGTGTCTGTCATTCTACTTAGATTTTCTGCATACAAAAAAAGCTCACTCCGTCTTTAACAAGTGGAATAAGCCTTCTAAGTCTGGTCGAGTTTTATATAATCAAGTTTGTGGCGGATCACTTCTAATACTTGATAGCATTGACTCCGTTGTTCTTCAATATATATACTTGCTGAACTCCTTTATCGGCAATTGTTTTTCCTTAATATCGATTTCAATAAAATTGTCCTCCGGCCAGATTGGGAGCAAACACCAGGTAACGCGGCCTGACGATTCATATCGGAGTTTAGCTGTAAACCTCTTGTTCCAGCACCCGATTTACAGCCTTGATAAAGGCAAGATAACCACCATCGGTATCGTGCCGATGAGGAGAGCCAAAAGCATTGTCTCTTCAACCTGGTTATCGTCTAACTCATAGCTGTTTGTCAGGATTTCTCTGATCTCATCGACGGGTGTACCGAGAGCAAACTTCTGAGCTGCTTTATAGATATCATAGTTCTCATAGATATCCTTCCGTGTCACCTTCTGCAAATCGATAAAATCATATATTTTTTTAACGAAATACAGCACCGCCAGCATAATTGAGATCAGACCCGCAATTGTTAAAATTTCATTCATTCCCCATACCTCTTTCCCTTTCACTCAGTTGACAGCTTAGCCGATGAAACAGACGAACAAGGTAGTGCCCATCTCACATGCCAAACCTCCTTATCCTCTTTACTTCCGAGTTCAGCGTAACATTTTCACCATTAGTTTAGGATTAGGGTTTCCATATAGGTATAAAGATCACCTTAAGATTTAGATGACAGATGAAAAATAAAGAGACCATGCTCCAAAAGAGCATGATCTCCTCTAATTACATCATTATGATATTATTACCTAGCTATCATCTCCAACCTGAAGCATACGGTAACCAACTCCGATATGTGTTTGAATAAACTTAGTTTGTGATGATGTTTTTTCTATTTTTTTTCTCAACGTTGCCATAAACACACGCAGGGCAGGAATGTCATAGCCGTGGCTGCCCCATATTTCATGCAGAATAAAATTATGGGTCAGTACTTTGCCTACATGTTTTGCCATCAGGCAAAGCAGTTTATATTCGCTTGGGGTCAGGTGAATTTCTTCTTCACCAATCCATACGCATCCTGCAGCATAATCAATTTTTAAATTTCCATTAATAAAGCTGGAAGCATCCTTCAGGAGCTTATCACTGTCATTTCGAATTCTTCGTAAACTGACTCGAAGTCTGGCCAGCAGTTCTTCTACACTGAAGGGCTTTGTTAGATAATCGTCCGCTCCGGCATCCAGCGCATCAATTTTATCCCGATCTTCACTGCGTGCGCTGACCACGATAATAGGCATATTCGACCATGCACGAAGCTTTTTTATGATATCTACACCGTCCATATCTGGCAGCCCCAAATCCAGAATCATTAGATCCGGCTGCTTGGATACTGCTTCTAAAATCGATGCCTCCCCTGTTTCAGCTGTATGATATTTATACCCCTGTGTCTCCAGCGTTGTCGTAATCAGCTTGCGGATGGGTTTATCGTCCTCCACAACAAGAATAAAAGGTTTATTCATGAACATTCACTTCCTCAGCTTGCAGGGTAAAATAAAAAACCGTCCCTTTAGGGACATTGTCCTTAACACCAATAGTACCTCCATGAGCATTCACAATTGATTTGCACAGAGAAAGCCCCAATCCTAATCCACGACGTCCGTCCCCATGAATGTTGTCTGCCGTATAAAACATCTCAAACAGTCTAACCTTGACTTCTTCTGAAGAAATACCGGGTCCATCATCTGAGATTTCTACAATGACTATATGTCTCTCGTGTCTTGCGAAAATTGTGATGTGAGAGCCATCTTGGGTATACTTGATTGCATTTTTATAGAAGGAGGACTGAGTATAGGGGATAATATAGATTTCAATATTAGGAAGCAAGGCCGTTAGTTTATCCATTACATTGGATTTTGCAAGCCCTCTCCTCTTGTAAGGGGAGCGTCCTAGGACAATTTTCGATACACGGCTTGTTTTGACATATTCGGCAATCTGTCCTGGAATATCGTCTCCATACATCGTTGCGATTTGTGCACCCATTTGCTTAGCCAGCCTAAGGTTTTCCCTTAACTCCGCTTTATTTTTTGATGTCAATTCTCTCGCTTCTGGTGTTTCCACAAACAACGCGGTGAAATGACCATGAAAAGCTGCCGCCATTCTTGCTGCTGTTCGGATCACTTTCTTATTGGAAGCAGCCGAAGACAGGCAGACCAAAATATGTTCTTTCGTATCAAATTCATTTGTTATCGCCTGCTCACTGATTTGCTCCGCGATTCGGTTTAACTGACTTGCTGTATTACGCAATGCAATTTCACGTAGAGCCGTCAGATTCTCCTTGGTAAATAAATGAGCCTGTGTATTCTCCTCCTCAGGATAAATCTTTCCCTTATTCAAACGTCCTATTAAATCATCCGGTTCAATATCGACTAATTCCACCTGATCAGCACTGTTAAATACACTGTCCGGTATGCGTTCGTTAACAGAAATGCCAGTAATGGAGTAGACAATATCCGTTAGGCTTTCGATCTGTTGAACATTCATCGTCGTATATACATGAATTCCTGCGCGAAGAAGCTCCTCCACGTCCTGATATCTTTTTTTATGTCGGCATCCTGCCGCGTTGGTATGGGCCAAATCGTCCAATAAAATAAGGTCAGGACTTCTCTGGAGCGCTTGGTCCAGATCAAATTCCTTAGTAGAGGATTCTTTATTTGAAATTTTAATGTAAGGAAGAAGTTCAAGTCCTTCCAACAGCGCCGCAGTGTATGGTCGGGCATAATGTTCAATATATCCAACTACGATATCTATACCCTCTTTTTGCTCTTCGTGGGCGTCGCTAAGCATTGCACAGGTCTTCCCAACACCTGGTGCATATCCAACAAAAACCTTCAGTCTTCCTCTTCTTTTCCTTACCGGCAAGTCAGTTATTCGATCAAGTATGGACCCGGCATTGTTCTGTTTTGCTGCCATCCTGTGCCCACCCTCTACTATATTCTCTCTCAATCCTTAGTATATCATGAGCAAAATCAGTACCGTATTACGAATTTGCCTACAGCATTAAGATTGCATTAAGATCCGATCTTATGTAATAACATCCTTAAAGAAGCCTCAAAATCCTGATTCTGTCCTAGCTTTCTCATTGGAAGGATAGCAGCACAAAATAATATAAAAAACTTTCTCAGGCTGGTTAAGCACGAATTTTAAATGATTTTCAGTTTTTTTGAAAATACAGTGAATTTTTCCTGTTTGTAAAAAAATTCAAGATTGCACGTTGCCGCAATCTAGCTACAGCGTATTAAAGGTTCCACGCATGAAAAATAAGACCATCCTTCGTCCTTTCCGAGAGTCCGTAGTTTGCGACTGCCGATAGCTTCGCACCCGAACCGTCTAACTGCCGAACATCGGCATTCGCCTGTGCTTCGGGATTAAAGCCAATCGTTTGCAACAACAATGCGACAAAGAGAACGATACTCCAGATACGTCTCAAGATGGGGCTTGCCTTCCTCCTCATACTAAACTTGATTTTATTTTACAACCAACTTCTCTTGAGAGATTAGGAGTAAATAAAAGAGGGTAAAAAACAAAATCTATGCGTTTTCAAAAGAGCAATCGTATGCATATAATTATACTCAGAGACATGGTTTTATTCATTTAACAATTTGTCAATGCTTATATTAAAGATAAATTTCTAACGGCTTCCCCATCTGCTCCTTGATCCGTTCACTCCACATTCTTCGTTTAAACATACGCTTTTCTCTGAAAATCCATCTTTTCACTGTTTTTAGCCATTCACTGACTAGCTTCTTGCAAAAACTCTTCGAATATGTGGATTAAGTTCTCGCTATGCTATTACATTGAAGGAATCATCCCCTTTTTAGTACTAAATATAAACTCTTAAAACCTTAAAAATATGTCCCTAGCAATGCATTGACCAGTAAAAGTATGGATGATATAATCATAAAAGGAAAAAATCATTGATATAGAGCCCTATGTTAATGGGCTTTTCTCATAGTTTCTTTTGTAAGCGCGTACAATGATTATTTTCCATATATACCGTGGAGGAGGCGATCAATGAATCCATTTTATCAAAATAAATGTCTTTCTTTTTTTTACTTTTAATGCAACCGTTTGCACTATCTCCCCTACTAAATATTATCAGGAGGTTGTTAACTTGCTAAGGAAAAAAACTGGGAGTTTTATTTCTTGGTTGATTATTTTATCACTTTGCTTCAACTTCTTCGGTTTACCCGGCGTAGCTTCGGCCAGTAACACCGATTATACATCCACCTACACGAATTCCACAGCAACTGCCCTTCCATCGACAACCGCTTCTATCACGTCTACCGTAACCGCAACGTATGCACCTACCACAACACCTAAATCAACTCAAACTGGGTTAACGGTTCACTTTAAGAAACCTTCAAGCTGGAATTCAGCGATTCGAATCCATTATTGGAATCTGAATCCGACAACCGTTCCGATAAGCGGGGCGTGGCCGGGAATCCTGATGAAGCCGGATGGAAACGACTGGTACAGCTACACCATTGCCGAGGCGACAGGCTCAAGTCTCATCTTCAATGACAGTAGCGGCAAACAGACGGCCGACTTGTCCCGCAGTGTGAAAGAGGGCTGGTATTACACAGATAACACATGGTATGATGCCAGCCCGGAAATGCCTAAAATTCCGGTGATTTCCGCCTCTCCTGTACCCAAAACTTATGATTCGTCCCAAACGGTGACGCTTTCCAGCACCAACAGTGACGATAAGATTTACTATACGATAGACGGTTCGACACCTACGACATCCTCGACCTTGTATACCTCTCCAATCCAAGTTGCTTCCTCTTTGACCATTAAGGCCTTCGGTGTCAACTCAATCGGTCAAACTGGAAATCCATCCTCTTTCGCTTATGTGATTGACCTAAATGCAGATCTGCAAGCTCCGACAATCACAGCGAATTTGCCTACCAGACATTCCGATTCCCCGGTGACTGTATCCTTTAACCTGAAAGATAACAAGGCGGCAACGACCAAGGCATACTATACGGAGGATGGTACAGAACCAACCACAAGCTCAAAAGTCTATATCCTCGGCAACGCGCTGGCTGGATTGACTGGGCCGTCTATTCTTATCTCCAAAACCACGACATTAAAATTTCTCGTTATAGACGGCGCTGGAAATCAAACCAAACAGAGCTTTGTTTATAATATTGGAAATAAAGGTGATTTTCGGGAAGATACTATTTATTTCGTAATTACTTCCCGGTTCTATGACGGTGATCCGAGCAATAACGTGCACGCATGGGATGATGGAAAGGCGCGCAATCCAGAGTCGGACCCGGCTTGGAGAGGGGACTTTAAAGGGCTGATTCAAAAGCTCGATTATATCAAAGCCCTCGGATTCAGCGCCATCTGGATTACACCTGTTGTGCAAAATGCCAGCGGTTATGATTATCATGGTTACCATGCAATAAATTTCGCCAAAGTAGACCCACGGTATGAATCGGCGGGAGCTTCTTACCAGGATTTGATCAATGCGGCCCATGCCAAAGGGCTGAAGGTTATTCAAGACATCGTTGTCAATCATACCGGTAATTTCGGTGAAGAGAATCTGTATCCCATGTTCAAGAAAGATCCAGCTAAACCCGATACCGCTAACAACTTGGTGAAGACTACGGATAAGTTGCCGCCAAACTATGATTCCATGACACCCGATCAGCAGTATCAGGCAAGGCTCGCCTTAATGAAGTCAGAGGGGACGAACAATAACATTTACCATACAGAGAAAAGTCTCTCCTGGGAATCCTATACTGTTCAAACCGGTCAGATAGCGGGCGATTGCGTGGATTTGAACACGGAAAACCCTGCAGTTAACAAATATTTAATTGATACCTACAATCACTATATAGACATGGGTGTTGACGCTTTCCGTGTCGATACGGTGAAGCATGTAAGCCGGTATATTTTCAATAAATACTATATTCCTGCCTGGAAGACAAGAGGCGGCTCGGATTTCTATATTTTTGGAGAAGTAGCCACTCGTTACAGAGATGTCTGGAACAGTGGAATTCCAGCGATCTCGACGCCATTCTATACTTGGAAAAGCTCAAAATCGTATCCGGGCGATGGAAAGAATGACTACGCCTCCAATAAAGCGTCAGTTGAACAAGAGTGGGCGGACAACTCTACTACAGCAGGACAGCCAACCTCGAACAATGCTTTCTTAAACGGAAATACTTATCATACGCCTGACTATTCGATGAAATCAGGCATGGATGTGATTGATTTTCCAATGCATTGGGCATTCAAGACTGCACAGGAAGCATTCAGTATGAAAGGTGGCGATCAATACTATAATGATGCTACCTGGAATGTAACCTATGTCGACTCGCATGACTATGCGCCCGACCAGGCTCCGGAAAATCAAAGATTTGCGGGCACACAGGACACTTGGGCCGAGAATCTCGATCTGATGTTCACCTTCCGCGGAATACCCGCTATCTTCTATGGCTCCGAAATCGAGTTCCAAAAAGGGGCAACCATTGATACAGGTCCAAATGCACCGCTAAGCAAAACAGGACGGGCATATTTCGGCGATCACATGGAAGGTAGTGTTACGGTACAAGATTACGGCAAATACACAAATGCTACCGGCACACTTGCGGAATCGCTCAACCATCCTCTGGCGAAACATATCAGACAGCTTAATTTAATCAGAAGAGCTGTTCCCGCCTTGCAAAAAGGACAGTATTCCACAGAGAATGTATCGGGCAATCTGGCGTTTAAGAGAAGATATACCGACAGTGCCAAAGGCATTGACAGCTTTGCATTGGTCACGATTTCAGGAAACGCCACGTTTACCGGAATTCCGAACGGAACCTATGTGGATGCGGTGACTGGTGATTCCAAAACCGTTACTGATGGCAAGATTACCCTGACATGCTCCGGCAAAGGAAATGCAAGGGTATATGTATTGAATGGCAGAGGTGGAATTGGAGAAACGGGAGACTATCTGAAGTAAACGGCAGTATGTCTTAGTTAACTGAAGCAACCTCAGTTCGGTATTGCACCGTGCTAAGGTTGCTTCATTAAAAAGTAGATCCAAGAGAGAGTCGGATATTGCTCTGGACTAAATTTTTAATAACAAGATGCACCAACGATAGCTTCTATGTGCGTACATTCCTCCGTATATTTAATGACCAACAACCATCAAGTATTAACGGGTTATCGCTTCTACCCTGCTCTCTGGAAGCACCTGAAGAGTTGCATTCTGAAGACGGTAACCAGTTGTACTGGTGGTTCATAGCCCTCTCAAGGATAGAGACTATCAGATGCTTAATGAATGAAAAAAATGATTTAGATGTTCGGCAAACAATTTAGGATTTTCCATAGCGGCAAAATGACCGCCTTTATTCGCTTTCTCCCAGTACGTAATATTATAGACGCGTTCTACCCAGCTTCGAGGAGGCGTGGGTAGCTCCTTGGGAAATAAGGAAACCCCTGTTGGAACAGTAACACGCTAGTCTTCGGTGAAATGCAGTAGCATTTTGGTGCCTTCAGTATATATTCGTATGGAAGAAGCAATCGAATTGGTAAACCAGTAAATCGATATGTTGGTGAGGATATGATCAAGTGAAAAAGACCTTTCCATATCTCCGTCACAGTCACTCCAACCTTGAAATTTTTCTACCATCCAGCTGGCAAGACCGACTTGAGAATCACTTAGTGAAAAAGCCAGTGTTTCCGGCTTCGTTCTGTGAAGGGCGCTATAAGCACCTTCTCGGTCCAACCACTCAGCTACGATGTCAAAGTAAGCTTGCTCTTCTTCGCTAACAGATGGTGTATTTGGAGTGAGGGGTGGCTTGTAGCTTCCAGGAATATAATTGAGATGAAGTCCCCTCACCCGTTCAGGGTACATGAATGCTAACCATGTTGAGACCCCTGCTCCAATATCCCCTCCCTGAACCAAATAACTTTCATAACCCAAACGATCCATAAGTTTTGCCCACAGCGTGGCTACGTATTTGGACCCCACTCCCGGCCGTGTGGGTTTACTCGAAAATGCAAAGCCTGGCAAAGAGGGAATAATCACGTCAAATGCCTCTTCAGCATGTCCACCATATAGCGATGGGGTTGTTAGATAAGGTATTAGTTCTAACATCTCTACAAATGATCCTGGCCACCCATGAGTCAGCAACAGTGGTCGTTCGGATGTCCCTTCTCCCCGAACATGCACAAAGTGTATATCGAGAAGCCGTCCACATGTTCAATAAACTGTGGGAAACGGTTTAACCATGCTTCCTCCTTGAATCGTAATATTCTTTTTGACTTTGGCTGCATGAGATGTCGTATCAGGTAATCAATGAAATGATATCTGAGTAATGGTATTCGGAGGACAATAAAAAAACGGCCTTCATGCTGGATCATTCAAAAGAGGCCGTTTTTTCACGTGTAACATCGCTGATCCCTTTTCGCCAAACTCCGTTTGTTATGATTGACCACTACAAATTTCTCCTGGTTTTAATTCCCTAATGCTTTCTGAAATGACCATGTATTTATCTTAGCCTAGCGAATGATTTATTTAGAACAGTATCTAATGCGATAATCGGACCAAGTTCTTGTCCCTCAGTTCCTGTTTTAATCCATCATCTGGAACCTCTGGTATTGCGATTAGGAACGGCCAATCGGCAATCGGGATATTTGTAGTATCCCCTATCAAATGCTCGTTCGCTGAGGGACACCGTTGGATCAATTTTTACGAGCCCCCGCTGTTGCCCTCTTTACTGGAATCCGGAAATTGGGGCGAGGCACTGGCTAAAATCAATTAAATCCTATCCATCGGAGATCCAACAAAAGAACCTTCTCGCGCTCAGCAGTTTACGATGCTGCTTTACCTTTTTATAATCGTCTCAGGTGAAACCATTGGGTAATATTTATATCGTCTACGTATGGAAAGAGAGCCGCTTATCTTTTTCTCAATACAGATTTGAAAATCGCGGAAGTCAGCAGCCAGCTCGGTTTTATGGCACCTCCCCACGAATATCGAAGCCGATAAATGACAAAGACAAAAATGAGAACACGCAATCCGTATTCCAGGATCGTGTTCTCATTTTGTTGAGCTATTTTTGGGCTTCTGCCATCCACCTTTCAATTACTCATATATCACTGAAGGTAATATCATGAAAATTTTTACGTTTTCTATAATGTTCCTGTCAATTCTGCCGATTTAAGCACCTTCAACAACTTGGGTAACTCTACTTATCGGGAGACAGATTAATGACATCGTTGAAGATAATGGTATCAATCTAATCGGAAGGTACTTGATCTCACGGTAGCAGCCGATATCGTTCGTCACTGCACTGGACCTTCGCTGATACAAAGAACGCGGTCCGCGAGGGTCCGAAATGTATGCCGCCATCAATTGGCAGTTCCACGCCCGTAATGTAGGAAGACTCGTCCGATGCCAGGAATAGGACGCCGTTGGCGATATCTTCCGGCTTGCCCAAACGTGGAAGCGGCGTCTGTGATAGGAACCATTGATTCATATTCTCGTCCTTAAACAAATCGACTGTCATTGGCGTCTCAATGTATCCGGGATGGATGGAGTTCGCGCGGATATTGTACTTGGCAAAATCGACTGCCGTCGCCTTGGTCAGCATACGTACGGCGCCTTTGCTTGCGGTGTATGGGCCGGAGCCGCTCCCGCCGGTCAAGCCTGCGATGGAAGAGATATTGATAATCGAGCCACCTCCCGCCTCGATCATGTGAGGAATGACATACTTCTGGCCGAGGAAAATGCTCGTCACATTGATAGACATTGTCTTTTCCCAGCCTTCGACAGTCAGGTCCATAAAAGGCGTCGCGTTGGACACCCCCGCATTGTTGACTAAAATGTCGATCTTGCCGAACTTCGCAACCGTCTCATCTACAACACGAACCCAGTCTTCTTCGGAAGCCACGTTGTGCTTTAAGCCGATCACTTCGCCGCCGTTCTCGACGATCTCGCGAATCACCTCCCGGAGCTTGTCCTCCTGCAAGTCCGTTATGGCGACCCTTCGCGCCTTCTTTGGCAAACAGCAGCGCATCCGCTTTCCCCATGCCGCCAGCGGCGCCAGTAATAATCGCTACTTTATTGGCCAATCTCATAAGGTCACCTCATTCAACCAATTTTTTTATAAATGATAGTTAGACTATCATATTTTTAGTATACTTGACGTCATTTCGTATTGCAAATCCGTTCCGCAAGTTATTAAAAGCGTATAAATTACGCTATAATAGGAAAAGACCATAGTAGTTAAGAACTCTATCCAAGCGGAATCGCCTGCAAATAGAAAGAGGTGAAATGGCGTTATGCCATCGACCGGATTGCGTGAAAGGAAGAAAAACACACGTTATAAAAGTATTGTTCATAAAGCAGAGAAATTATTCCTCGACAAAGGACTGGACCATGTCCAAATGCAAGATGTCGCGGATGCCGAGGGCATCGGCATCGCCACGTTGTTTCGATATTTTCCAAAAAAGGATAAACTGATTGTCGCTGTTGCCGTTGCCAACCTCGAGAAAAACATCGGGGCATTTAGAGAACTCGCAGGCTCGGACCATTCGGCATACGAGCGACTGGAGAATGTATTGGACTATTTAACGAAAGACGACCATGTGCAGCCAAACAACGGGGTCAAGTTTCGAGAGGCATTTGAAAGCTACGCTTCCTTTGCGAAAAGCCCGCTTCAAGATATTCAGGATTACATCGATACGCAAAAGGAAATCTCCAAAATATTCATGCGTATTATTGATGACGGGCGGGTTGACGGCTCCATCCGAACGGATATTCCAGTTAAAGAGACCCTAATCACGATTATTAACGCATACGGTACCTTCGGCAACAACATTGCGCTCAAGTCGCCGATCTCATATTTGGAGGACGATGTTACTCCTCGTAAACAGCAGCGTATCCTAAAAGAAATGCTGCTTTCGTATATCCGTTCTTAGGGATTCAAGCACCGCACACGAATTACAATATTTCTTGTAGGAACAGATTGTACGCGTCAGCCCCTCTTCAATGTCAATAGTGGGGTCCCAACTTAGAAGTCTGATTGCTTTATCAATGTTGGGACACCTCATATTTGGATGGTCCTGGGGTTAGCGGTTGAAACGTAATTTTGCTATTGGATTGTGTCAATTTCTTTGATGAGTTGAGCGATATCCAAGAATAGTATGCTCCACAGGATTACCGATGTTAATAATTACTCCGGTAGCCTCTGCCTGATTGACAGAATTAAGAGATTGCACTTCCATCATCATTCCTTAACCCACCCCAATAGGGGTTAAAGATTCGGGCTATTTTAACCTGCACCTTATAGAGGGGAAGATACTTAGCTTCGGCGGTATACTTACCAACATGTGTATGTGATCCGCACGTGCTTCCGCTTCGATAATCTCTACTCCTTCTCACACGCATAGTTCCCTAAATTTTTTTCCTATCTCTCGTTACAAATTCCCGTAGATTACTTGTTTTCTATGCTTAGGAGCAAATACGATATGATATTTACAGTTCCACTTCGTATGTGCTAGACTGCTCTTGTCCACCCTTTGTCCTCCCTGGTAAGTTTGAGCGGTCGACAAACCGGCTCTCATCTTATCACCTGAGTTCAAAGGATGACTACTCATAGCTTTCCTAAACCCCCAGTCGAACTGGAGTTTTCTTGTGCAAATAAAAAATCGTACATAAGGGCATAAACCTTATGTACGATTGGGCAATAGTATTTAAAATTCTTGTAAAGTTCTCGGAAGGCCTCTATCTTTAAATAGATGCCTAAGTTTTCTTCGCAAATCTTCTCTCTGCCAACACTCCCGAATATACATTAACCCTAATAAATATATTAAACTTTTTCAATGGCTAAGGATTACAATATATACTGTTCGTTAGGCACCTTTACCTGTTCAATTCAATATGTACAACTAAGAATAGATTCAATTGAAACTAAACAAGCTGGCGCCGAATAAGTTTCGACGCCAGCTTCCATTCTAAGTTTTTTCTTTATGATGTTGACTCCTCATGGCTCCATATCCTTTGTAGTTCTACTATCTTTAATTCGTTTAGTAGTACACTGCCTTGCAGTGACTTCAGCTCCAGTCTGTTCATATTATAATCCTGAATATGGTTCATGCACAAATATGCTTTACCGCCGTTAATATAGATTTCAGTTATGATTGTGTCAATAAGAATTCGTATTTCAATGTCCCCTTCGTAAGGTTCTGCAGGAGCGAAGCTTTCCAAGCAGTTCAATTCCTTTTTGCTGCCATCGTAGCCTATGGTGAGTCCAAAAATTGATAAACTAAACCTTACATCGCTTGTTGGTGAAAGATTCAGGGTAATATCATAGAGCTTGCCTGTTAACTTCTCTGTAAATGCAGAACCTGAAACAAGCTGAATATTCTCAACACTATCGTTACTCATAAACAATTCTTCAATTTCTCGAACCGGATAGGCACATAAAAAGACATCATCTTGATAGGTTTTTAGTTTCATCTCACAAGGGAAGTTCATGCAGCCCCCAAAGGGTACCGATGGGATTGTACTGGAACTATGAGCAATCCTGATTCTTCTTCCATCTTCTCGTTGGATATTGGACCAGGATTGTGAAGCATAGCCGCTATTGCCATACTTCAGTTTCTTCAATTCTGTTTCAGGTTTGAAAGTATTCCCATCAAAGCTGCCTATAACATAAACATCCGATGCACCAATGAGTACCCATTTGATTTTTTGTTCATCGTCATCCAATGCAAGTGGATAAAAGTCAGGGCATTCGGCCTCATCAGATAGAGTAATGACCTGGATTTGCTTCCAATCCAACAGATTTTTTGAAGAGAGTAATGCAAACTGATGATTATCGAGGTAAAGAGACATGATATAACTGTTACTTTGTTCATAATAAATGATTTTCGGGTCCCTATTGCCAGGCACAATCTGTTGCACCAAAGGATTTTTATTATATTTTTTAAAACTGACGCCTCTGTCTGTACTGTACGCAAGGCATTGAGTAAAGGGCTGACCCTTCGAAGTTTCAGAAGTGTTTCCAGCTGCTGTATAAAATATCAAAATCACATCATTTTCATTCTCTTGGAGTCCAGTAACATTATTCGTGTCTACGATAGCTGATCCTGAAAACATCGTTCCTGTAGGATCGGGATATAAAGCAATATCTTTTTCATTCCAATGAACCAGGTCCCTACTCACTGCATGTCCCCAGTGCATATTCCCCCAAATGTTCCCAACAGGATTGTGCTGATAAAACATTAGATATTGATTGTCGTAATAGACCAGACCATTAGCATCGTTAAGCCACCCTCTTTTGGCGGTAAAATGGAATCCTGGGCGGTATTGATCTGTATAAGCCTCTTGGTCTGGAAGTCCTTTATCCGATTTCTTTAGTTGCAAGTCAACTTCGGGGACACAAGTTAATTCCAATTGATTGCCCTTAAATCGTTCAACATTTAAATAAAATTCATAATCAGGATTGATAAAATCCAACTGAACCTCAAGATCATATTGCATAATTCCATCGATATAAAATTCTACTCGCTTCTTTTGAGCATGATGACTTGCTGGAAAAATAAGATACTTGGAATCACATACCATTTTCAAATTAAAAACCTCCATCTTTTCTTTTATTATATTTGCTACCCAGTTTCCATTAGATGCATAAATACGCTTACAACAAGACTATTGTAACGCTACATGAATACTATGTAAACTTACAAATTTGCTATTTTGTAAATATAACGTCAATTTTTTTGTCAAAATTGTCAAAATAATAAGTGTAGGGAAGCAGATTTCTTCAATCAAGATTTTCGAGAATTACAAAATCCATTTTGTAAAACCTGTTGTAGCTATATGTTCTGAATATGCTATACTGTCATGGAGATTGATATCATAAAACTAAAACCTTGAGGTTTGGAGTAGACCCATGAAGAATAAATATACGACGTCCGATATTGCTAAACAGCTTAACTTATCACGTGCAACCGTGTCTAAGGCGTTAAACAATCATCCGAGTATCCCCGAAAGAACGCGAAAACTCGTACTTGAGACAGCTGAGAGCCTCGGCTACCGGCATGTCCGCAGGAACTCAGTCCCGGTGGATTTTGATTATAATTCCCAAGTTAGCGAGCTCGAGGTTGGATATACCAAAACGGTTACATTCATGATTAAATCCAGCATCAACATCTTCCAGGAGGAGTTTTGGAGCGAGGTACTTCGCGGTGTCGAAGAATCGGCTCGCCAGAACAACTACCAACTCGTTCTCAAGTTCGGGACTGACGAAGACTTACACGACGCTCGGCTACCCGATACTATCACCAGTCATTCTGCAGATGGTATCATTCTAGCAGGCATTACAAGCAAGCGATACGCTGAAGCCGTTACAGAGAGCGGTATTCCAGTTGTACTGATTGACGGCTATTATGACTCGGGCACTTGTGGGATTTTGTGCGATTCCGTACTTTCTGAGAACGAACAGGCTGTCCGAAACCTTACATGCCATCTGATTGACTTGGGACATAAAGAGATTGGATTTATCGGTGACATCTCGATAAGCCGATCTTTTATGGAACGCTATCTTGGTTACAGGCATGCCATGGTAGATGCGGATTTACCCATTAATAAAAATTACTGTATCTTGGAACCTAGTCTGTCGAATTATTACTCTATTCAAGAATTTGCCGGCCGACTTGACGCCATGAACCCACTTCCAACCGCATTCGTTTGCGCAAACGACCTGGTAGCGTTGCAGATCATCCGTTATCTTGAATCGGTTGGTCTTCGCGTCCCGACAGATTTGTCGGTTACCGGGTTTGATTTAATGGGTAAACACACTGATTCCACGCCAACTCTATCTCGACTGACGACAGCTGAAGTGAAGGCCGACCGGATCGGTGCTCGCTCCTTCGAACAGCTACTCTGGCGGATGAAGCATGCAGACCGTCCGTACGAGTTCGTGCGACTGATTTCTCGCATCGTAATTGGTGAATCAACGGCCGTTCCCAAACCGACTTCTAAAACGAGACGAGCAGCGGTAAAGAATGAGGGCTGAGACAAAATAAGCTTCCCCGGTGTTAATGAGGGGAAGCTTATTTTGTCATTGTTTGTTTACCACTGGATATCTCTCTGTGGCTTCGATCTGATTGAGAAGTAAATCTTACTGGTTATGGCTAATTCCACCCAAAAATCATCGCTGCAGGACTGTCCAGTGACACAAAGTTTAACCCTATTTGAATTTATAATACAAAGCGTGCCTCTTTTTACAATGATTTTACTAGTTAGATCAACTCCAATCTCACTGTGGTTATGTCTGAGACTGGGTTTAAGGGGCAACTTTGTGTCATTTTCCCTTTAAGAGTAAATCTAAGTCTGGTAAAAGAAGCACCTGAAGAGTTGCATTCTGAAGACGGTAACCAGTTGTACTGGTGTTTCATAGCCCTCTCAAGGATAGAGACTATCAGATGCTTAATGAATGAAAAAAAATGATTTAGATGTTCGGCAAACAATTTAGGATTTTCCATAGCGGCGAAATGACCGCCTTTATTCGCTTTCTCCCAGTACGTAATATTATAGACGCGTTCTACCCAGCTTCGAGGAGGCGTGGGTAGCTCCTTGGGAAATAAGGAAACCCCTGTTGGAACAGTAACACGCTGGCCTTCGGTGAAATGCAGTGGCATTTTGGTGCCTTCAGTATATATTCGTATGGAAGAGGCAATCGAATTGGTAAACCAGTAAATCGATATGTTGGTGAGGATATGATCAAGTGAAAAAGACCTTTCCATATCTCCGTCACAGTCACTCCAACCTTGAAATTTTTCTACCATCCAGCTGGTAAGACCGGTTGGGGAATCACTTAGTGCAAAAGCCAGTGTTTCCGGCTTCGTTCTATGAAGGGCGCTATAAGCACCTTCTCGCTCCAACCACTCAGCTACGATGTCAAAGTAAGCTCGCTCTTCTTCGCTAACAGATGGTGTATTCGGAGTGAGGGGTGGCTTGTAGCTTCCAGGAATATAATTGAGATGAAGTCCCCTTACCCGTTCGGGGTACATGAATGTGGCCCAGGAGAACATTGTCCTGGTGTGCAGCAATGACGGCCCAGACCATTTCGATGAATATAAGCGAGAGAACACCAACCATTTTTTTAAATGAAGAAGGCTGTAGTTATCGGACCATGTTTGAAAGATATCTTGTAAAGCATGATATTCATCCATTTCAAACCATGGAGTTATGGAGTATAGAGGCGATTAAACAAACCGTTATGAGTGGGCTTGGATTTTCTTTTTTGCCTTATATTACAGTTAAAGAAGACGTGGATAGTGGAAAACTTAAAATTGTAAGTCATTCCGAAAAGTTCGATCCGATATACTCCCATATGCTGATTAAAAAGAAAAAGTGGCTATCTCCAACAGTGAAAGCTTTCTCTGAACTTGTTATAAAGTCGATACGTGAAACGGATAACGAGATCGAAAGATCAAGATGAGCACCGTTGTTGGATAATTGGTATTATCGTATTGTCTACTCGAATCATAATATTCTTTTTGCCTCTAGCTGCATGAGATGTCGTATCAGGTAATGAAATGACATCTGAGTAATGGTATTCGGAGGACAATAAAAAGACGACCTTCACGCTGGATCATTCAAAAGAGGCCGTTTTTTTTCGCGTGTAACATCGCTGATCCCTTTTCGCCAAACTCCGTTTGTTATGATTGACCATTACAAATCTCTCCTGGTTTTATGATTTGGAAGATGCACATCAGCAAATCGCTTCTAAAGACAGAAGCTATCGTTGAAATGGACGAGACATACTTTCTGTAATTGGAAAAGGGCAAGAGGAACATCACCGAACGCAAGCCACGTATCGAGGCGGAATCGCTAAATATCGTGGCATAAGCAAGGACCAAGTGTGTGTCCTCGTTGCCCGTGACCGTCAGAAAATGACTTACTCTGGCGTTCTTGGGCGTGGTCGCATTCGGACAACGAAATTAGATGAGGCGATTGGCGGTCATCTATCGGACCAAAACGTGCTTTGCACGGATTCCTGGCAGGCATTCAGCTCCTATGCGAATCCAAAGGGCTTGGCTCATTACCGATTCAAGTCCGAAGGAAAACAACGTGGCAAAGGCGTGTACCATATCCTAAACGTAAACAGCTATCATAGCCGCTTGAAGAAATGTGGCAGGTTAGTTGATTGAAGGGTGTAGTTTTAAGCCTACATTTAATTAAGGAGAATATTTATGAAACAAGGCAGAATTATTATAATTACTGGTTCACCAGGGACTGGTAAAAGTACAACGGCATCAATTGTTGCTAAAGAGTCTAATTTATCAAAGTCGGTACATATGCACACTGATGATTTCTATCACTACATTCATAAGGGGGCAATCCCTCCATTTTTACCTGAATCACAAGAACAAAACTTAATTGTTATTGAAGCCTTTTTGGAAGCTGCAAAACGTTTTGCACGTGGTGGGTTCGATGTGATTATAGATGGAATTGTTGGTCCTTGGTTCTTAGAACCGTGGTTAAAAGCCGTACAAGATAATTATGAAGTACATTACATTATCTTAAGAGCGATTAAAGAAGTAACAATGAAACGAGCAATCAATCGTTCCAAATTGGACGAAGATGCCCACATTGAGTTGGTAGAGAAAATGTGGGAGCAATTTAACAATTTGGAGCACTATGAATCCAATATTATTGACACAACAAATCAATCAAAGTGTTTCAACAATAAAAGCTGTGATTGAAAAAAAATCTTCTTTACTCACTATTTGATGCGATACAAAAGTTAAACAAACGGATACGATAGCTCAATAAACCGCCTTTTCATCAAGGCGGTTTTCTTATATTCAAAAATCAACATTAGAATTTAACATAGCCTTAGAAAAAGAAAAATATACAGGTATTCGTAAAATCGGCCTCTCTATAAAAGAAATAGTTTCTATGTGTAACGAGAGAATTAGCGACTTTAATCTTTATCCCGTTTGGTATTGTGCAACAATCATCTTATTTACAGTAATGTTCGACATACGGAATCACATTTCGTTAGAATTTTATCAATTAAAACTTTTGACGTTAACGGTCTATGCCAGTGCTTCATGAAATCTCAGTTCTGGCATTCCCCCTATTCGCCTCGAAAGAGATGAATATAGACATGGCCGTTGCATTGGTTACAGCTGGGCAACCAGCTGGAATATGGAATGGTACAATGATCGTCGTGGCCCTGTTCAGCGAAATGGCTTTTATCGTGTACCTATTTCCGTATTTTGTAGGGACTGATAAGTTAATGAAATCCCTAATGGGGGCTACGGCTACAGCTGTTGTGGTTATACTTGCTGTCCTGCTAGGATGCTTATTGTTATTTAGTTCAGAACTAACAGGTTGTTTAATTTTTTTCTGAAATCTACTTTGGTTATAAAATGAAATATACTCGAGTACCTGTTTTTTTCTGCCTCCATCTTTAACTCCAAGGAGACTGCCGAAAGGGTTGTCCCTTTTTGGCCATGAAAAAATCCCCTCCGTTCAACAAGATTAAATCCATCTTACCAGATGTCTTTTTTCTCTTGTCTACTAAAAGGGGATAATACCAGTGCATCACTTCAGCATAGCGTTTTTTAAATTTCATTCAATCATTGCAGGTTCATTGGCATGGAGTCTAAACCTAACGAAGTCTTCTGTCCAATTCCCCTCTTTATCTTTCACAAAGACTTCTCTTATTTGTTACCGTCAAGGTAAAACTGCCCTGCGTCGGTATGATCTTGTCGGAGATCAGGCAACCCGTATCCGCATAGGAGGCCTGGGTTGTTCATTGTGCACTTACGACACACCGTTAATTGTTTTGGCCGTAATGATCTACATCCGGTAGCTCATCGAGCGTGATCACGTTTGGATGGTTAAACACTTTGTTCAAATGCTCCCGGCTGTTGTTTACGCCATCGGTCAGGAACTCTCCCGTCCAGGTAGTGAACCAGCTCCAGTTCGTTCCGTCACTGGAGAGTAAATCCGGATCCGGGATCGCGCCGTTCTCGGTTAATGCGACCAGCTTCTGGTTGTTCACAAGCGAGACGAGTGCGTCATATTTGTCAGTGACTGGTCTATAGTCGCCCGCAGACGGATAATGGTCCGTACTCACGATGTCTACAACATCGTGTCCCGGATACCACTCCGGTGCGCTAGAGTTCCAGACCCAAATCAAATTGTTCAGATCATGCACGTTCGTTAAGCGGTCGTACACCAGGTGGTAAAGTTTCTTTGACGGCTCCGGACCTTTCGCGCCCCACCAGAACCATCCTCCTTCCGCTTCATGCAACGGCCGGAAGAGCACGGGGATTTTCGCATCTTTTAGCTTTTGAAGCTGTGCCGCAATGGCATCGATATCCCGCAAAATAAGTTTATAATCCTCGGATTCCGGGTGATCCAACGCGTAATCAACGTCGAAAGTGGTGGAATCTCCGAAGAATCCCTTGTACCACTCTTTACCGGGCTGGTCAATTAAACCCTTCGGCGCGTTCCAATGCCATACGACGGTGACAATACCGCCTTGGCTGTGCCAATCGATCGCATTCTCGATCTCGGAGGAGGAAGCGCCGTACTCGACTCGAGACGGTGAATAATCCATCAGGTCGAATCCGACAATGGCTGGCTTTTTACCAATCGCGTCCTGCATCCAGCTAATGTTAGAACTGTTCTGCTGACCGGATAGTATGCTCTTGCCGTATTGATCGACCAGATAGCTCATCAACGATTTGGCTTCAGGCGAGGCGTTGGGATTAACGAGTGTCTTCCTAACCTGATGCTCCTCAGTGACCGTCGATTTTTGAAACTCGGCCACCCCCCCGTTCAGAACGCCTGATCCTGCTTCATACACAGCTTCAGACACGGTAACCGGTTCTTCGGATGCATGGGCAAAATAGTTGATATTGCTCTCTGCGCCTGCCGTCATTGGTAGCGAGAATAATAACGCTGCCCCGGTCAGAGTGCTGATCAAGCTCTTCGTTTTTTTAAATGAATTCATATTGGTTATCCTCCTAATGTTTATATCTCGCTGTCTGTTATCGCAAAATAAGGTCTGTTATGTGGGAAACAAGAAGTTATCAAAGAACCTAATCCCACGATCTCAAGTATTTATACTCTGTTTTAGCCCCCTATTTTTGTGCATAACATAATCCATTTTTCTAGTACACTACCTCCTTCCCTAAGGATCGGCTGGTTGACTGATACCATCAATCGCAACGTACATTATTTTTTTGTTTAGCGAGTTGATCCCATCTTCCTATATGAAAAGGCTTTTTGGCGAATCCTCAATTATATCGACATGAAGGAAAAAAATTGAAATAGTTCTATTGGAGTGAAAATTATTTCATATAACAACAAACTATCAATTTCTGCAAAGAGTGGTAGAGACTAAGTATGTGATAAAGAAAATATTGCCGTTTCATTTTTATGAATCTTTAATTCACCCTTATGAATTTTGATTTAAATTATTGTTATTCTTGTACTATATAGTGGATTCATACTCACACACATAAGTGGTGAAAACGAATCAGTTTACTTCTTCCACGCAGCTCGAGGACGAACAGATCAAAATGAAGATAGCGGATGCTGTAAAGAGGTAAGAGGAATCTACGATTATCGACGGGTCAAAGTATGGATCGAGAATACGCTTGATGAACGAGATGAGGAGTTAAGCTGTCATACGTAAGCAAAATCCTTATTACGCTATTTAATATTTAATGGACATAAAACCTATCTGCCATCAAAGACCTGTATAACAACGAGATTATCGCCTATTAGATCAGCTGTAGAAATGACTTGAAATTTCTTTAGCCATTTTCAAATCAGAGTGTTTTAAACGCTACACTTTTCGAACAGGTGAAAAAGTGGAACATGTTATCTAATTAACGTCTATCCATAAAAAACTAATATTCTCTGCATAAAATTAAACAACCTAAGACCGTATGAATATCGGACTCAGGTTGCTTAAATATTGCTTTTTTTATTACTGTTTACTTGATAGGGGTCAGTTCATAAAGAGGGTTCTCTTTTTTAACATGAATATTCAGAATAGCTCATTTATTAAGCAGTTTTTTTGTTACCCAAGTTATAGCTGCATTATTAACATCTTCACCCTGACCACCATGGGGAGCTTTAGAGTTAGACATAAAAATATTTTCTACCCTTGCATGGTTAAGAGCGTCTCTAAGTCTCAAACTTTGTTGAATAGATACTAAACTGTCACTTCCTCCATGTGCAATAAACATTGGTGGATCATCTGAAGATACTTAATTTATAGGACTAGCCACTTCTGCTAACTTGACTTTTTCGCAATTAGGAGAATCTGTTTGCTTTTTATCTCGAATATCTCTCAGGACTGCCACACCTTGCCCTTCTTTATCAAATCCAAGAAGTTTGGCTTCACCTGCTCGTGAAGAGTCATGTGTCTCGGCTGCCTCCTCAGGAGATAGCAAGGTTGAATCCATTTCAGGTCCCATGGTAAACATATCTGTTGGACCGTAAAAATCTACGGCTGCCATTACTTTGCTCGAATACTGAAGATTGCCCCCAACATCACCTTCGAACTCTTTTATATCACTAGTAACAGCGAGTTCGGTAGCTAGATGTCCACCTGCAGAATTTCCTGCTATTGCAATTTTTTCTAGATCGATACCGTATTCCTTGGCATGCGCACGCAAATATCTGATACTGCCCTTTACATCATAGATTGGAGCCGGAAAAATTGCTTCACCACTCGATAATCATCTATTGAAACAAAGGTTATTTTACCCTCTAATACTTTTTTGAAAACTTGGTATGCTGAATCTTCTAGCCACTTGATCTGTAGCTCTATCCGTCATTTGTGGTGCGGCAGTTTTGTTTTTTTGCATCTTTAGGAGCATCATCACCCTGATAGTCCCCTATACTCCATCCTCCACCATGAACATACACCAAGACAGGAGTTGCTTCGGTTACAACCTTTCGGCTTGAATTTGAATCTAATCCCGACGGCGGTTGGAAACATTTAATCTGAATTAGCGAGAATCTGGTTCAAAGCTATGCCTTAAGGCCTTTCAAATGATTCTCACTTTTTTGCTTTCTCGCATTCTATCAAGTTATCTAAACTTCTTATTAAGAAACTTTGATACAATGCTATTTCATCCTCATTAAATCCCTTGTAGAAAAAATCTCCGACTTCATCAATAATCTTTTTATTCAATTCCACTAAATTTTCGTTTCTATTCACTACTTTAATTATTGTTTTCCGTCTGTCTGTTGGGCAAGGTATAAAACTGATATGTCCTGCTTTTTCTAACTTAGTTAATATACTTGTTAAAGTTGACTTCTGAAGATTGCTAATCCTTGAGATTTCATGTATAGGTACTTCGTCTTTCCTCCAAAAGGTAAAACAAAATTCTTGCTTGTGTTGCTGTTAAAGTATTAACCTCAGATTCCCTGTGTTTTCTCGAAACTATTCTAGCCAGCAATGCATCTATTGATGCTGATAAAAAAACAGCTCTTCCTTCTTTATAATTCCCATTTTGCACCTCCCTTTTCCTCGAAAATAGTACGATATCGTACTAAAATTTCAGTACGGGTGTCGTACTATTTTCAACATCCATTTTAAATGCTTGCATTCATTATCTTTTACGACCTGTATGCTCGTGACTACAGCAGCTACATGAAGACCGAACCACAAAAATTCGGTTAACCTAGAGGAGAGAAACGTAAGAGCGTATATGATGATGCTTAGCAACAGTAAAGCAGGCTTATATCTAAAGGGGGTTATCGTTTGGAGCCCAATGACGGCACCAAACATAAAGCCAGCCGTTTTGACTCCGATTCCAATAAATACAATCATCGAAAGCAGGACATCAACTCTCTCAACGATCTTCGAAAGATGAATGTGCGTAAATATAATACGTAAAGCAATTGTGTCAAAAAGGTGACAAGGGTATGCCATCGCTTATAACTTTTCTCAAAAACGGCACCCACTTATAACTTAAACTTGGAAACTAAATCAGGAAGAAGGGAACGTAACTTACAACTTGAAATTCAAAACCTTGTTTACGTGAAATCTTTTTATCCCAAAGTGGAGATCATGTCAAAAAAGAAGATCATATAAACTATGTAACAAGGTCAGACCGCTTATTATTAACGATCTCATTCAGTCCTGAATTGGGAGACACACGTAGACTGGAGCGAGGTGACAGTATCGTATCGGAGATGTCAATGAAATAAGTCTTGTAGAATTTCTACAAGACCTAATCAGGTTTTCACATACCATTCACAACTATTTCAATTCCTTGCTTAATGGAGCCATCCAAATCACTTGCTGGTGGTTTAAAACCAACCATAAGATCCGCAGCTAGGTCAACATTTACACACCATCGTTCAAGTGATCAATAATACTTGAAATTTCCTTAGTTTTGGCAGCGAGTGATTCTCCCAAAATGATTCGGAAATCTTCGAATACCTAATAATGTTGATATCAATAACGACAACATCTGTTTACCGAAAGGGGTGTTCATTCGCTTGAAAAAAATCACTTGCGAGTTCGTATAGGTCCTCGTTCAAATTCCCTGTTCTTTTAATTGCCTATCGGTAGTCAATAAAGGTAAGTCTGATAGCTGGGAGGTTCCAATAGACATTATCAATACTATAGTTTAACAGAGCCAAAAATAAAAAGCCGGGGTAATTCGGGCTTTTAGAGTATAACTACTCAAAGAAGCATTGAACTATATCTTGGGATTAGGTAAAGATGAAAGTTCTTCCTTTTTTTTATCAAGCTCCTGCTCAATCTTTAGTAGCTCCTCTCCCGCCTTCCGACAGGCTTTCTCAGCTTTTTCAATCTGTTGCTCGTATTCCTTCCTACGCAGCATGGGAATTAAGACACAATCGTACACCAATTCGTCTCCCTGCTCTCGAATCACAGCATTTAAAAGAACGGGAAGTGTTCCGCCGCTACCCGTTTTCATCATTAAATATATCTCATCTACGTGATGATTAAGCCGAATCAACGGTAAAAAATAAACCTGAAAGAAAATTTGGCTGGACCGATTTAGCAGGGATTCAAAACTGATACCGTTTACCCCTTGTTTTTCATATTCTAACAAGCGGCACAGCGTTGCATTGACGATGCGTATTGTCAGATTTTGATCCATCGACAAATAACCGCAGGGGGCATGATCCAACCGTTCGTCCATATTATGTGTGCAACTCGCTTTCCTGTATTGAATCGATTGAGGCAAGATATTCGCTGATGAGTCTAATGGTTTCATCCGGATGGCTTACGTGTGGACAATGACCGGTTGCATCCATCAGTCGGAACTCGCTCTCCTTCATCTGCTGGTGGATATGGCTCCAGCTTCCATCGGAACGATTACATCATCGGAGCATTGCAAAATCAACGAAGGCACCACTACCTTGCCGAGTTCCTTACGGTAATCAGAGAGAAACGTTGCTTCCGCAAAACGACGGGCTACCTTAGGATCGGTTGCGCAAAAACTCAACTCAAGATCTTGAGATAATTCCGGCCGGTCTGTATTCCCCATAATGACAGGAGCTAGATAGCTCGCCCAACCTTGAAAGTTTTGATCCATCAAGTCCAATAAATCCATCAGATCTTCCCGTTCAAACCCGCCGATGTAATCAGGTAAATCGTTCAAATATCGTGCAGAAGGACCAATCAGAACAAGCCGATCAAAGTATTCCGATCTTTGAATAGAGGCCAACATACCGATAGTAGCACCGACGGAATGACCCACTAGAATGGCATTCTTCAATTCGAGCGCTGAACAAATGTCTAAGATATCCTGGGCATACCCGTTCAGATCATGATAAATACAAGGATTATAGGCCTGCATATCGGACTTTCCCGAACCTACAAAGTCAAACAATACCAGCTTGTACTTCTCTTTGAAAGCTGGTGCGACAAAGCGCCACATGTTCTGGTCACAGCCAAAGCCATGGGCGAATATAAGAGTCTTGGAACCAAAGCCCCTTACTTTGACGTTGTTTCGAATGAGAATTTGTTGGCTATCCATCGACTTTTCCTCCTGGTTACGATAAATTCTGTTCAATAAATCATTATACCACTATATCAAGATTTTTAAATTTTTTCTGACGTGCGTAATCATCTGCTTGACTCTTATCTGCGGTTCCACAAGAAGCTACGCATATCATTGGCTTAAAGGCTAGCCACCAATTCACCGATTTGATTTATAGTTTTACAATCGAAGAACCTAAGCTGGATTAAAGAGACTAACACCAGTTGAGTTACCGTCGCCAGTTTGCAGCTCCATTATCCACAATGTTTTTTCGGAATTAGGATTACTCGTTGGACTAAACTGCCTGTTAGCTCTTAACAGAGTACCGATAGTCTACAATGTAGTGTAGTGCTTAAGATCAAAAATAACAGCAGCTAGCATACCGATTAAAGCTATTTGATTTCCAATTTCTCAAAAAACGTAAACGTCCTAATTTAAGTATACATAAGAATATGTAGAGCTTCCCTGGAATTGCTGAAATTAACAATACATGCCACTACTAATTGTGTGGCAGCATGCATTGGTTATGAAATGCATTTTCTATTCAAATAAAGTCAACTTTGTAAAGTGAAATATTTATTAAAAGGTAGGAGCAGGTAATTCATCAATTTTTATACGAAGTAAACTATAAGGTTTTTGTCGCAGGTCTTTTCCATAATGAAATCTTGCCTGCCGATGTAATTGGTTCACAATAACATATAAGTATTGATCTGGACCAATAGAAAAAGTATCCGGCCATAAAATTCTCGGATCATGTGCGATGGTTTCCATTATTCCATTCGGAAATATCTTTCGAATACTATCGTTTTCATAGTCACCAGCGTAAACGTTTCCTTTTGCATCGGTTATCAATCCATCAGACGCACCTTTTTCTCCCCAATACTGCACATGATAACGTAAATTGAAATCCGGTATCGTTCTGTCTCTTAGGGCTTCTGTTGAGATCGAGTATAGATGACGACTGGTTAATGGACAAAAAAATATAATTTTTCCATCAGGGGAAATCGCTATACCATCAGAGGCCAATCGAAAGGGAGATGTCGAACCATCTGTGTTTCGATTCATCAAAATTTTACCTTCCACTTTCGGTAAAAAATACGGATCGGGTGAAGTTGAATTTGCTCCATTTAACCGTCTAAACGCATTTCCATTTTCTAAATTTACGACTATAATAGCGCCTGGACCTTTGGAAGAAGAATCCGTTATATATGCGTAACCTGATTTACCAACACGAAAATCAAATCGGACATCATTCAGATACGTTGTCGGCAAGATTGCATCTTCTGCAAACGTGTATACTTTTCTTATTGTATTTGTTTTTAAATCTACAGCGACTAATTTTGCCCCTCCTTTAATAGGCTCAGAAAAATTTGGTGCAGCTGTATCCAGTACCCACAGGGTTCCCCTTCCATCAGCAATTACACTTTGGACACTGATGAAGGACATAGTGATATTCAAAGGATTTACCAAATTCGTTTCTAAATTAGGATAAGGCTGCAACCGACCCTCAACAATTTCCGCTACCGTAAATCTAACGTCATCTCCCCATTTCGGAAAGCAAATGAAGATACGTCCGGTTTCTGATACACCAACGCCTGTAGGCATAGCCCCATAAAATGAATAAACGAGTTCTAACTTACCGAAATATTCTTCCATAGGTAACATAGGTTTTATGATATCCTCCCCAACATATTTGAACGGATATTACCTATAATATGTTTAAAAACTTTTTCTAATGCCTGCCTCTTAATGATTCTTTTCTAACCATAACATAGAAGCACGCTGGGTAGAGTAACCCTTTGCTGGTTGTTGCGCCAGTTCTCAATTTTAATTGCCGTAGAAAGGTGAATGTTATGGATGTCCTGATCGAGCGAGCTTGCGGTTTGGATGTTCACAAGAAGTCCATTACCGCATGTGTCGTAACTCCCGAAGGAAAGCGATTAAGACGTTTCATACCTACACGGTTTTCCTGCTTGATTTGATCGACTGGATCAAGCAACATTGCTGCACTCATGTGGCCATGGAAAGTACCGGCGTGTTCTGGAAACCGATCGTGAATTTGCTTGAAGCTGAAGAAATTCAGTTCCTCGTCGTTAACGCCCAGCACATCAAAGCCATTCCCGGCAGAAAAACGGACGTAAAAGATGCAGAATGGATTTGTAATCTGCTCCGCCACGGTCTGCTGAAACCCAGTTACATCCCAGACCGGAACCTAAGAGAACTGCGCGAATTAGTTCGTTACCGTTGCAGCCTGATTCAGAGACGGTCCCGCGAACACAACCGGGCCAAAAAGTGCTGGAAGGAGCCAACATTAAACTAGCTGCCGTTGTCTCCGACATCATGGGGTGAGCAGCAGCGACATGATGAATTCCTGATCGAGGGTGAAGAAGATATGGAAAAGCTGGCTGCATTCGCCCGAAGAACACTGAAGAAGGCTAGATACGATCCCGGGGATCGCAACACGCACCGTGGAACAAATTCTGCACGAAGTCGGGACCGACATTGGTGCGCGTTTCCCCTCCGACACTCATCTCTGTTAGTGGATAGGTCTAGTTCCAAGGCAGAACGAAAGTGGTAAACGAATATCCTCCAAGACTCTCGCAAAGGCAACAAATACCTTTGTTCGGCACTCATTGAAGTTGCCCATTCCGTATGCAGATCCGACAATTACTCGGGTGTTCAGTACCGACGCTGAAAAGGCAGAAACCGAGCGGCCGTGGCGGTCGCCCACTCCATCATGACTATTGTTTACCATCTCCTCACGCGCAGCAAGGATTACAAAGATTTAGGCGGTAATTATTTCGAAAAACGACAGCAAGAAGCAATTGTTAAACAAGAAGTTCGAAAGCTTTAGAATCTTGTTCAGGTAACTCTCACCGCTTCGTCAATCACGTGCAGCGATACAAGGAACCATTCCTGCAGCCATAAGGGTGGCCGAACTTACAAACGAGGCCTCCCGCATCTTTGGTAATCCGGTAATCATTGTCGACGCAGGCTATAAGTTAATCGCTATGTGTCAAGCCCCTATCCCCAGCCGACCTGATATCGAACAGCAGCGAAATTTGGGCTATATTCCTGACAGTAATATTGAGAGCATGAAGAAATTCAATCTGTACGAACTGACCCGTATGGCTCTTATTCCTTATTATTCACGTGATCCGGAGACCAACGACTGTTGGATAACAGCTTTTGTGTACGTACATGGTATAGAATTCGCGCAGGTCAGTGTTATGGAGCTGGATCGCAAATTTACAGATATTGATTTTGAACTCGTACAATTTCTTTGTGAGCTGGTTTCGGTAGAATTGCAAAAGAACAACTTTTATAATTGCAATCCAGGAATGATGCATAGTTTTTTGCTTTCCGAACTGCTTACAGGCGAGCTCAATGATGCTAATATTATCGCAATGCGACTGACTCATCTGGAATGGACGCATACACCTTACTTGAGAGTGATGACCTTGACAGACTTGAAGAACGGCTTTTTTGACGGGAAAGTTCAGCTGGTTGCACAGCATATGATCCAATTACTGCCGGATAGCCGTTGGATCGTATATCCGGGACGTATTGTATTTCTCATTTCCCTTGTTGATTCATCCTGTAAAATCATTGCTGAAGACAAACGAATTCTGGAATTTCTCCAAGTAAACGGACTAACTGCTTCGCTGAGTGACTGCTTTAGTCATTTAACTTTTTTGCGAAAATATTATAAGCAATGCCTAACCGCCAACGAGATTGGTTTCCAACTTGATTCTAACAAGCCAGTGTATATGTATGAGGACTATCTCTGCGAGCACATTGGAAAGATCATATCGGAACAGAACGATCTCGCTGACTTCTGCCATCCGGTTATCCAAAAGTTAATTGTTTATGACAATGCCCACAAAACAAGTTTGCTGCCTACCCCTGAAGCCTATCTTCAATATGTGGACACTCCAAATATTGCTGCTAAAACACTTTTTATTCATAGAAATACTTTGTTCTATCGAATCAACAGGATACGTGAGCTTTTTGAGATTGATCTAAGCGATGGTGATATTCGCCTGAAACTTCAATTGACTCTTCATTTTCTAAAACTGAAAGCACAACGCGACGATCCTAAAGATCAGAGTATAGAAGGGTAAGCAAATGCAAAAAACATGCAGACAAAATTTCTTATCGATACTTTGTCTGCATACTGGTCTTTTCTATCTATTTTCTTTATTTTTTCCAATTCCATCATTATTCAGCTTACCAGCTTTAGGCCAACTGCTGAACCGAGTACCATCGCGATGAACAGAATTCTCGCGGTATTACGCGGTTCACTGTAAAAGATCATGCCCAATATGGCACCGCCAGAAGCTCCAATACCGGTCCAAACAGCGTAGGCCGTGCCCATTGGTAGTGTTTCCATGGCCAGGGATAGAAACAAGAAGCTCAATCCAAAGCCTGCAAGCAGGTAAAAAGCAGACAGGAAATTCCGATCTTTATGGAGCTTATTAATCATGAGAACTCCCATCATCTCAAATACGCCTGCCAAAATTAGAAATACCCAGTTCATACGTCAGTCCACCTCTTTTCCTTGTTTCTTCTCTTTGCTCTGTATTTTGAGCCCTACAACTCCGAGCAGAAGCACCCCAATTAGCAACAATTTAGATCCTTGTACCTCAGCACCAAACAACAAAATTTCTGCTAATACAGTGCCGGCCGTTCCCAACCCGACAAATACTGCATACACCGTACCTACCGGAAGCGTACGGGAAGCCATAATCATGAGTATGAAACTTACTAAAATGGCAACTAAAGTGCCCCCCCACTCTAACCAGCCGCTGGCATGTTTCAGGCCGATGACCCATCCAACTTCGAATAATGCCGCAACTACAACAGATAACCATGTCTTGTTCATTTTGTGCTTCCTCCTTTTTGATAATGCTGCAAATGTAGTATGGATTTATAGCAGCAATAAAAAAAGCCTGAGAGAATACTGCATACAGCAGTTTTTCTCCCAGGCTTTTATCCCTCCGTGGCACAGTACGACGACTGTGAGTTTTCTCTCGGACCAGCCGATATTACATCGCGGAACCCTAGAAAACATTTTCGAATTCAATTATAGTTAATATTATACACAGTAGTGAATAAATTATAATATAAAATAATAAAGAATTCTTATATCATTCTAAACTTGTATCATTGTTTTGGTCATTATGAAATCAATTTGTTCTTCATCACCCATATAAAAAGAGTGTGCGCCAGTTTGAACAAACCCCATTTTCTTATAAAAAGCAATGGCATTTTCATTTTTTTCCCATACGCCGAGCCAGATTTTCTTTTTATTATGCTCCATCGCAATTTCCATAGCTTTATTTAGCAGATATTTACCAAGCCCATGTTTTTGAGATTTGTTTTTTATATAAATCCTCTCAATTTCGAGCGACTCATCACCCATTTTTTCAGATTGGGCGTCATTCATATTTACCTTTAAATATCCAGCCAGTTCTTCATTGAAATAGATGAAAAAGATTTCTGAAGAGACGTTGGACAATTCCTCCTCCAACTGTTTAAAGTTAAATGCTTTTTCCAAATAGGCTTTCATATTTTCAGGTGAATTCTGATCTTTAAAAGTATCATTAAATGTTTCAATACTTATTTTTTGGAGTATTTGTAAATCTTCACGGTTGCACTTTATTATTTTTACAGTCACTTAATGTATCGCTCCTTCATGTAAATCAATAATTTCTCTTGTTCCCCTTTTTTACAAATTCCCAGTCTTCCCCTATATTTTCTCTCACTCTTTGAAGAAGATTGAAAATGGTTTCTACTTCTCTTTCCGAAAATCCCTTTAATGCAACGTTATTGGAATAATCATTTTCTCTTTTTATAAAAGGATAAACATTGTTCCCTTTATCTGTTGGATAGAGTTTTTTAATTTTTTGGTTATGGTTATCTTCTTTCTTTTCAATAAATCCATTAATTACAAGTTTTTTTATAGCACGAGATGCAGTTGTTCGATCTACTTTTATCATCTCAGCTAACTTTTCTTGAATGATTCCTGGGTTTTCACATATTCGCACAAGGTACAAATACTGCCCTTTTGTAAGGTCATATTCTTTAAATTCTATATTACTTATAGAATCTAATGCCCTTGCAATCATTCCAATTTCACGAAGTACTTCCTTCATAGTTAACTCCTTCGCACCTATTTTATTGCAAATGCAATAAAAATGATATATATTGAATTTACCTTATTTTTATTGCATTTGCAACATAAAATTATGTTAAAGAGGTCGAGTAAAGTGAGATATGTTTTTTTCGTATTAGGAATTTTTATATTATCCCTTGGAATTTCGTTTACTATACAATCAGACCTTGGGACTTCACCTTTTGATGCACTTTTGGTAGGACTGTCCATAAATGTAGGGCTTACTGTGGGAAGTTGGGAAATCATAATAGCTATAATATTGATATGTTGTAATTCGCTTTTAAAAAGACAAAGACCTGAAGTTTTGGGGTTGTTAACAGCATTTATAACGGGTATTGGTATTGATATGTGGCTTTTTTTATTACACAATTTGATAGCACCTGAACTATGGTACAGCAAAGTTGTTTGTTTTGGAATTGGTTTAGTTGTTGTAGGATTAGGAACTGCAACATATTTACAGACAAATTTTGCACCAATTCCGGTTGACCGATTAACATTAATCATACAAGAATTAACTAGAACAAATCTATTTTTTTCGAGAACACTCATCTATCTTATATTCTTGATCATAGCAGTCATTTTAAATGGACCCATTGGCATTGGAACTTTGTTAACCGTTTGTTTAGGGGGGCTAATACTCAATTACTTTATGCCACTTACTGAAAAAGTACTTGACCGCATATTAACACACTCTGATACATCACCAAATCATGAGAAAGATAAAAAGCATTCTATATAGAATGCTCAGAGTGTCGAGAAAGTCCAGAGGACTTTTCGACACTTCTATTTTTATATGGGGAGACGCATCTTT
>NZ_JAAMNR010000014.1:0-63966 GCF_011066115.1 Paenibacillus sp. EKM212P | reverse complement strand
AACACGACCGTTAAGCCCTCCAGCGCCGATGGTACTTGGACCGCAGGGTCCTGGGAGAGTAGGACGTCGCCAAGCAAATAAAAGTATGACCTCTACATAAAAAACCGCGATTATCGCGGTTTTTTTGTTTCCAAAAAGATATGCTTGTCAAAAATCCAGTATGAATCCCATAAGTCAAGACAAGTAAGAGAAAAATAACACAGTTTTGTTTTTGAAAAAACCATGTTAAACTTTTCTCATAAAAATAAATGTACTTTCTGAGGTGAGTTGAAGTGTTGGAACGTTCTATGGAGAATACAAGGGAATTACACAAAGGAAAGGGAGTGATTTAAAAAAGAAAAGGAGATTATAAATGAGCACTTATCAAACAGTTATTAGTGATGGATTTGAGCTGAAATATGTTATAAAAGGTAACGGAAGACCGATATTGGTGATCGGCAGTAGTGTATATTATCCTCGTTTATTTTCAGACCATTTATATAAAAAGTTTCAGTTTATTTTTCTGGATCATAGAGGGTTTGCAAAACCGACTCGAGCTTTAAAACCAGAAGACTATACTTTGGATAAAGTTATTAATGATATAGAAACAGCAAGACAATGCCTTCATCTAAATGAATTTATCATATTAGGACATTCCGGGCATGCTTTTATGGCTTTAGAATATGCTAAACAATACCCGGACTATGTTCAAAAAGTGGTACTTTTAAATTCAGCACCTACAAACAGCCAAGAAAGACAACGGCAAAGCTTTTCTTTCTTTAATGAAACGGCCAGTTCAGAAAGAAAGGAACGTTTTGAAAAGGACATTGTTTTATTAGAGGAAGATATCAAAAGAGACCCTGATAGAAGATTTGTTCACATGTGTATACGTATGGGAGCTCAAAGCTTTTATGATTATGTCTATGATGCGGCTTACACGTGGAATGATGTATATACGAACATGCCTATCATTGATTATTTATGGGGAGAAGTATTCGGAAACATGAATTTGATACAATCCTTAGCGGATATCCATAAATCCGTATTTATTGGTTTGGGAAGGTATGATTATTTGGTTGCGCCAGTTTCTTTATGGGATAGGGTCGATGACACCTACGAGAACGTGAAAAAAGTGATTTTTGAATATAGTGGGCATAACCCGATGTTTGAAGAACCTCATTGTTTTGATCAAACACTAGCCGAATGGATTAATGAAGATCACTAGGATTCTTGCTAAATCATCTCTTAGATGCTTAGTGGCCCGTAAAATGAGAATCACCTTCATTTTACGGGCTTTATTATTGAGCGTTATTTACCTTTTGCACCGATGACAAAATACTATGACTTTGTTATTAGTGACTTGACGGCTTAACTAGGTTCTGTATAATAACCGAAAGGTAATAATGTATTGTTAGTTTTTTGTTGTACTTCTATCTGGAACAGCTCAAAGGATCAAGCGGACTGAACAATTTAGTAAAGCAATGATATGGAGGTCGTTATGAAATACGAAATTATTTTGTTTGATGTTGATGACACGCTGTTTGATTTTAAAATGGCAGAGAGTCATGCGCTACATAATACGTTTGCCCAATTTGGATTGCCGCAAGGGGCCACGGAGTATAAATCCAGCTATGATGAAATCAACAGTTCGTTGTGGCGAGAGGCAGAGGAAGGACATATTACCTCGGCACAGCTACGGGTCGAGAGGTTTAAGCGATTATTTACTGTTCATGGTCTAGACTTCAATCCAGATGCCTTTAGTGCTGCTTATTTACGTTATTTGGGTGAAGGTGCTTTTTTGATGGACGGAGCGATTGAATTATGTAATGTACTATCCGACTGTCGTTTGGCGATCATTACGAATGGAATCAAAGAGGTGCAAACCTCCAGAATTCAGCTTTCGCCGCTGCGTGATGTGTTTGAGCAGGTAATTATTTCAGAGGAAGTGGGTTGTCAAAAGCCGCACCCTGGTATTTTCGATTACGCATTTACCAATTTGGCCATCTCAAATAAAAGTAAGGTCCTCATGGTCGGCGATTCTTTAACCTCTGATATTCAAGGAGGGAACAAATACGGAATTGATACCTGTTGGTTCAACCCTTCCAGAAAATCAAATGCGTCTGGGATTCAACCTACTTATGAAATAACAAGTTTGATGGAGCTGCCGAATAGTGTACTTTCAAAGTATCCCGTACTGAATCATACATCGGCTGAAATTAGATGAATAATGTCGAAATCAGAAGGCCGGAAATTAAGGATATCGAAAAGTTAAATGAATTGTTTAGAGTTGTGATTACAGACACGTTTGCTAAAGAAGGCATTGGTCATATGCTGGAAGACATAGAGGAGGAAATTGATACTAAGAGGTTATATTTGGAAAGTGACTTGGAGAGTCACGGTGAGCAGCGATATTTCTTAATCGCTGTAGATGGGAATCAAATAATGGGTTCTATTGAATATGGACCAGTAAGTCAACTAATAAGTAAATCTACCAGTGATACATTTAAAAAGTTATGCGAGGTAGGAACTGTATTTGTTCACCCTGACTACCAGAAGATTGGGGTAGGGAATTTATTGTTGAAATCAATGTATTTGGCGCTGAAGAATAGAGGAGTAGAAGAATTTTGTTTAGATAGTGGATATCGTATTGCGCAGAAAATATGGAAAAAGAAATTTGGAACTCCTGATTATTTATTAAAAGATTATTGGGGAGCAGGCTCTGATCATATGATATGGAGAATCAAAGTCAAGGATGCTATTAAATGATCAATTGCTTGGCAATCTCTTGTGTGTCTTTAATCTACAGGGACCAAAGTTATAAAACAAGGCAGTCCGGAAAATCGGACTGCCTTGTTTTAATTTTTTCATCGATATTCACCGTTGCTAACTGCATTTGTTATTAGTTAGAGATAGCTTTAAGGCGGAAGGTAGAGCTGGCGAAATCTCCAGAGAGATCCGAGACAACAAGCCCAATTTTCATTAGGCGGTCACCTCCAAAAATTTCGCCATCAAATGCTACGCAGAAGGGGGAACCGCCATCTTCCACTAAGGTATTACCCGCATGGACTGCTGTGTTGCCCGTCGCTCCGTGTTCGATTATATACTTTTTATCTGGGTCAAGTCCTTTTAGAGTTAGTCGCCGGATGGGCCCATTCGGTTCAGCTAGTACGCGGAAGTAAGCGACAAAAGCTTCGGACTGGTCCTCGCTAACGAACATCCAGGCCGTATCGCCTCGGCCTTCAAATGGACTAAGGAGTCGATACATATCTCCCTGCTGTACGAGGGAACGAATTTCCTTATACTGAGCAATTTGTTTGGCAGCGAGCTCCTTTTCTTCATTTGTAAAGGCAGTTAGGTCAAGTTCGTAGCCAAAATTTCCGCTCATTGCCACGTCGCCGCGTATAGCGAGGGAGGTGATTCGCCCCACCTGGTGATTTGGTACGTTCGATACGTGTGCGCCCATGGTACTGGCTGGATACACGATGCTTGTGCCGTACTGGATAGCCAATCTTTCAATAGCATCGGTATCGTCACTGGTCCATGTCTGCGGCATATAGTAGAGCATTCCGGGATCGAATCGTCCACCGCCTCCGGAACAGCTTTCGAACAAGATGTCCGGGAACTGGGAGGTCAGACGTTCCATCAGATCGTAAAGTCCGAGCATATATCGGTGCGCAGTTTCCTTTTGACGTTCACTAGGAGCTGTAGCCGAAGCAATCTCCGTCATATTACGGTTCATGTCCCACTTGACATAAGTAATCGGAGCGATCGAGAATACGGAGCTAAGTGTCTCATACAAGAAGTCACATACTTCCTTGCGGGAGAGATCGAGCACCAGTTGGGATCGGCCTTCCGTCCGCCGCCGGCCTTCCGCATGCAGGCACCAGTCGGGATGGCTGCGGTACAGTTCACTATCCGGTGATACCATTTCCGGCTCAACCCACAAGCCAAACTGTAATCCTTGTTCATTAACCCGTTTTGCCAGGTCAGCAAGCCCGCCAGGCAGCTTGCGACGGTCTTCAAACCAGTCTCCAAGCGAACTGTCATCGTTGTCGCGCTTACCAAACCAACCGTCATCTAGAACAAAGAGCTCAATTCCAAGGGGCCCTGCTTCCTTGGCAATCGCTTCGATTTTGTCGGCGTCGAAGTCGAAATACGTGGCTTCCCAATTGTTCACGAGAATCGGACGTTCTTTGTCACGGTAAGCCCCTCGGCACAGACGTGTGCGATAGAGTCGGTGATAGGTGCGTGACATGCCTCCAAGACCTTCTTCGGAAAAGACCAATACGGCTTCAGGGGTCTGGAATGACTGACCCGGCTCAAGCCGCCAGGAGAAGTCAAAAGGATTGATTCCGATACTTACACGAGTCTGATTGAACTGCTCTACTTCTGCCTGTGCGACGAAGTTGCTGCTGTAGATTAGACTGAAACCGTAAACATCCCCACGATCTTCAGTCGCATCAGGACGAAGTAGTGCCAGAAAGGGGTTCATTTGGTGGCTGCTGGAACCCCGTCGGCTCTCGAGCCGAATGGAGCCGGGTCCGAGATCACGGCGTTGGATATGTCTTTCCCGAACCCAGGCTCCAGATAAGTAGAGAGCTTGGTAGTTGGAATCGGCGAAGTCGACAGAGGCACTCATGGCGTGTTCAATATTTATGGTAGCGCTTCCCTTTTGTTCAAAAAGAGTAGATCTAGCAATGGCACTATGATTCGCAAATACAGTATAGAGCAATGTAGTCTTAAGCCCCGAGTATTGATCCTCAAGGATCAAAAAGAGGGTTGTGGCTTCATCATCCGATTCGGCATAGACGGAAGGAAGTCCCTCGAGCTTTGGTTTACCAGGTTCAATACGGTAACCTTTATATTTCAGCTCCGTAGTCCGAGTTCCGTCCGCAAGTGCAACCTGGTAAGCTGGTTGACGAAAGTCGCTTGTTCCATATTGGGGGTATTCCTGAGGAAGCGTGTCCAAAGAAATTGTACGGCTGGAAGAAACGGGAGTGGGAGAGAAGGAGCAACGCTCCCTAAGCTCCAATATACTTGCGAGACTTTGGTGATGATGAAGTTGAGCTCCCCAATAGACATGTGCGGGATATCCTTCTACAAGCTGGATAATATAGCTGCAATCCTTGGACTGCAAATGAAACAAACCAAGCGCCTCGTTAACATGAATGTTCATGATATTCACTCCTTAGGGGGTTATCATTATTGTTTTACGTAAGGATACTGATCAATGACAACAAGACTCTCAAGTACTGATGTTAGCCTTTTTTGCATGAGCTCTCCCGAATGACAAGCTTAGTCCCGATCACGCTGTACGCAGGTGGTTCACGTCCCTCAAACCGTTCAGAGAGCAGTTGCACGGCAGCCTTTCCCATCTGTTCAGGGTAGGCACGGACAGTGGTTAGCGGAGGCTGCACGAAGGCTGCCATCTCAATGTCGTCGAAGCCGACAACAGCCATATCTTCGGGTACCTTGACTCCATGTCCATGAAGGGCGCGGAGGGCGCCAATAGCGAGCGGATCGCTTGCAGCAAAGCAGGCAGTCGGTCGTTCCTGTTGGGTTAGGAGTTCGTTCATCATGAGATAACCATCCGCGGTACTCCAGGCACCTATACGGACGAATTGAGGATTGTACAATCCCTGTTCCCGCATGAATCGTTCAAAATAATGCGCTCTTCGCTCACCGTCGCTCTTACCGCCGATAAATCCGATTTGTCGGTGGCCAAGCTCAAGTAGATGTCCGAGTGCCTGATCAACAGCTTGCCGGAAATGAAGTCGTACAGAATCATACTCCAGCTGTTCATGGTACTGGTCGACAAGGACAATGGTGTTCTTGTCAGGATGAAGTTTGAATACCTCTTCAGGATCAACGCCGCCCACAACAATCAGACCGTCCGCCTTCTGCAGGGTGCCGATGGATGAGCGGCCTCGCAAGGTCTGGCCCAACGTCAGTCCAAGCTCTTCACAGCGCAGTTCGATTCCACGGCGGATCGAGGCGTAATACGGATCGTCTCTTTCCTCCTCAATAGAACACCACAGCAGGAGGGAGACCGTTTTCCCGGCACGTTCCGTATTCTGCTTTAATTGCCTCAGCCGGGTAGGCTTATACCCGAGTTGCTCGGCAACCCCAAAAATTCTGTTTTTAGTGTCTGGGCTTACGGACAGTGACAGATCGTTATTTAAAACCCTTGAAACGGTTGCGGCAGACACACCCGCTTCGCGGGCAATGTCTTTAATGGTTGCCAAAAGAGCTCACACCTTTTTAGTTAATAATTTTACTAAAAATCGACTTTATCCTAACACATCTCTAAAGCACTTTCAAGAAGAACGGTTGAATTTTTTTAACTTTATTTTTGATCTACTACTGTAGAGATTGTTTGTGTTAACATGATGAATATTCTCTTGATGAGGGAGGGGTCCTAGTTGAATATTCTGTCACTAGCTCGTAAGTGGTTTGGTCGACTTCGCTTTAAAAGCAAGGTTATAACGGTATTTCTTCCGCTAATTATTATTTCTCTGCTTGTTCTTGGACTGTTGTCCAACCAACTTTTCAGCCGTTCTTTGATAGAGCAAACCACCAGTAATGTTGTCGATGAGTCTCAGCTTATCTTGTCTAGGACCGATTACATATTCAGGAGTGTGGAAACGGCGGCCAATATTATGGTCACGAATATTAACCGGATGTATGATTCATACGGTGTCAAACCTGATACTGCCATGGAGCCTATTCAGTTTGAAAACTTGATGCAGAGCCGCCTATCCATTGATTTGTCAATCTTTCGTGAGGTGGATGCCGCTGTATTTATTGATAACGAAGGGACGATTTTCGCCTCTTATACCGAAAGCGGGGATGATCGCAAGATCTATAGCATGCTTAAGCGGGTAAGGGAATCTGAAAGTTATGGACAGGCCCTCTGGTTTGATATGGAGAAGAGGGATTTCCTAACACCAGATCCGAGCTCTCCCGTTTTGACGCTGGGGAAGACGGTCATTAATATAGACACCGGCGAACCCTATGGAACGCTTTTTCTGTTAGTGAAGGAAGAAGGTTTGTCCGATTACTTTCGTTCCAGCGATCCAGATGCGCCCAAATCTTATTATTTTTTAGATAACGAAATGCGCGTGGCTGTGGCAGAAGACAATGAGATGCTGATGAATCCGGTGAATCCACAGCTGGGTGAGTCCATCCAACGTTGTGCACCTAATGCATCCCATGGAACGTGCTCATTCGAGTATGAGGGCAATCTGGTAACGGTCACGGATTACAACCGGATGGATTGGAAGTTGGTCAATATTGTTTCTCTTAGCCTGCTTACGGCTGATGTCCGGCAAAATGTTAGACTGTCGCTCTTAATCGGCGTGTTATGTCTTATTTTTTCCTGGCTGGGCGCTAGCTTTCTATCTAAAATGGTCGTTAGCCCTCTCGAACAACTAACTAGGGCCATGCGGACTGTTGTAACCGGTGACTTGCAATCGGTTACAACAGTCCGCACAGAGGATGAGATCGGTACCATTGCTGAAGCGTTTAATTTTATGATAAGACGAGTTCGGGAGCTGCTGGATGAGGTAAGGCAGGAACAGAACCGTAAGCGTGAATATGAACTTGCACTGATAAGTGCCCAAATTAAACCGCATTTTCTGTACAACACTTTGGATACCATTTATGCACTCAATGAGTTAGATCGTAATGAGGAGGCTAGAGATACTACAAAAGCGCTGGCAGATTTTTATCGAATGGTGCTGAACAAGGGACGGGAATTAATCACTTTAGAAAAGGAAGCCCAGATTACTGATGATTACCTGACGATTCTGCAAATCCGTTATCCCGATGTGTTTCGCTATGAAGTGGATATCCCTCCCGAGCTTGCAGGTACACCGATCCCGAAGCTCTCGCTTCAGCCGCTTGTCGAGAATTCGATTTACCATGGTCTTAAGAAGAAAGAAACAAAAGGTTTTATCCGTATTTTTGCCTTTAAACAGGGCGATAAGGTGGTCGTTCGGGTGCAGGACAACGGTGTGGGGATGGATGAATTCCAAGTTCAGACTATCATGTCCAGACATTTACCGAAAGAAGGAATACGATCAATCGGTACCTACAGTGTTCAGCAACGACTGAGCCTGTATTTTGGCGAGGAGTATGGGATATCCGTGCAAAGTGTGCTCACGGAGGGAACAACTGTTGACCTGTTGCTGCCGATGCTGCCAAAGGGGAGTGAACACCAAGATGTATAAAGTGATGATTGTCGATGATGAACCGCTGTTCCGAGACTTTCTGCGTATTAAGATAGATTGGGAAAGTCATGGCTTTCGGGTTTGCTGCGAAGCAAGGAACGGCCAGGAAGCACTTCAGGAAGCCGAGCGGCATCAGCCGCATCTCGCCCTCGTAGATATCAATATGCCCTTTATTGACGGAATTGAATTAGCCGAGAGGTTAAAAGTCAAGTTCGAACGCATCGTTATTGTATTCATATCCGGACATAACGAATTTGAATACCTACAGAAGGCGGTTCGAACCGGAGTACAGGATTATTTGTTGAAGCCGTTCAATGCAGAAGAAATGCTCTCGATGTTGGAACGTATTAAGCCGAAACTACCAGTGTTTCCACAAGAGAGCGAAAGTACCGAGTGGGGTAAGCATGGTAGCGAAGCGTTGCACGGCAGAGCAGGTATGCCTGATTTGGGCCATCTGCGTGATGCGGTCGTGCTAGACCTCCGAATGAAAGACAGTGAAACGTTAGAGGAGGTCCGTAAGGCAATCCGGCAGCTTAGTATATACAAGTGGGGGGATGAATACGCGGATGCGATGCTTATGGGAATCGTATCTCTAGCACTTTCCTTTGCAAGTGAACGCGGTATTCCTTATGATCGGCTATGGGATGAAGGAGGGAACAAATCTCCTTACGACCGGCTGCGGGAGTTGGATTCCTGGGAGGCTGCTGAAGGTTGGATGCTCGCCCTATACCGCAAGCTGATCCAGCTGATGGAGAATATGCGTCCTACGAAGGCTTCCAATTTGTTTGCGGCGGCGATCAATTATATCGAGGACCATTATGCAGACACAGAGTTGTCTGCTGAGCAGGTTTCGTGCGGAGTTTTCGTCGATCCCAGCTATCTCCGGCGCGTTTTTCGCAAGGAGTCTGGCTTCTCCATAGTGGATCATATTACACACATCCGGATGAAAAAGGCCAAGGAGCTTTTGCTAAATGGAAATCGGAAGCTGTCAGAAATCGCTGAAAGTGTTGGATACAGTGACCCCAATTATTTCGGCAAATGCTTCAAGAAACGCTTTGGCATGACACCGACTGAATATGAGCAACTTAAAAAAAGGTAGCGCCTTTCCTACGAGGCAGGACAAATCGCTTTAAGCCTGGCGGTTTTCCTATATATGGAGAACCGCTGCTCTATTTGTCCCGTTTTTTACTGATTAAGCCCGTTTTATTCCTTAATCAAAAAAAGAAGCGGATGTATACTGTAGTCATGCAAATGAAAGCGTAATCATAAAAACACACTGCATGAGGGGGATTAAACACATGAAAAAAACTTACAGAAGTTGGAGTGCAGCTTTGCTAGTGCTCACCATGTCTATTGGATTGGTCGCTTGTGGCGAAGATAACTCGACCTCTTCCAAGAGCGAGGCAGGGGACGGTACGATCAAATTGAAGGTGTATGCGCAGCATTTTGATGACGATACCATAAAGCCGTTCGATTATGCGGTGGAAGAGCTCAAAAAGAAGATGCCAAACGTAGAGATTGAACTGGATCCTGCCGTGCAGGATGGAGGCCAGAAGCTGAAAACCTATGCCGCAACGGGAAACATGCCGGACATCTATTTAGCGGATTGGTCTGTTCTGCAAACTTTCGCAAAATCGAAAAATGTTGAGGTGCTGGACAACTATGACACAACGGCCGAATTCAAGAAGAATCTTAACCCTGGTGTTGAATCGCGTTTGGTAGCTCCAGACAATCATGTATATGCTTATCCCGAAACCGGTATAGAATTCCAAATGATCTATTATAACAAGTCAATTTTTGAGAAGGTCGGAATCAAAACACCGCTTAAGACGATTGACCAGATGGCCGATGCAGCGAAAAAGTTGAAAGACGCAGGTTATGTGCCTATGTCAATCTTTGCCAAGGAAAAATGGATAACGACCGCTTTTTATAATGGACTGGTTACAAGGGAGCAGCCACATGGATTCGGAGCACTTGATCAGAAAGGTGTAATAGCATTGCCGAAAGCATTTGTAACAGCAGCTCAGCAGATGAAGCAATTGCAGAGAGCCGGATTGTTCGACGCCAACGCCACGAATACCAATTATGATCAGGCATCGTCCTTATTTTATCAGGGGAAGGCTGCTATGTTTGTGAACGGACAATGGGAAATTTACAGTTCACAAGAAAAGCTGGGCGACCAGGTCGATTGGATGTACTGGCCTGCAAAGGATGAAGCAACCTACGAGAATTCCAAATATTTCATAGACGGCTCAGGTTCACCACAAGGTTACGCAGTATCACCGAGTAGCAAGAACAAGGAAACAGCTGTAAAGGTAGCGGCCTTCCTTGCCACCAAGTCAGCCGAGTATAGATACACCCAACTTGGAAGTCCAATTGTTTCGCAGAAAGTGGATAAGCCAATGGCCTCCAATGTCCCAGCAATGATGCAGCGAGTCGTCAAAGAGTTGCTGCCAAACGCGCAGGAATATGCTCAACTTCTGAGCAATACAAAAATTCAGAACACCATTAATGACAATACTCAAAATTTAATGGTAGACAATTTCTCTGAACAGGATTTTGTGAACAATCTGAATAGTACATTGGAAAAAGAAAACTGAGAATTCAGGAATTCGGCAACCCTTGGCGGATAAGTCGCTGGGGGATGCTGTTCCAAAGATAAGGGGTGGAAGCAAGACATGAATAAATATTTGGGGAACAAATCGGCGCTCGCACTGTTTCTCCTCCCTGCTTTGATACTGTATAGCGTGATACTGATATATCCCGTTCTGCAAACTGTTCTTCGCAGCTTTTATGATTGGGACGGCCTGAGTACGCTGACCTTTTCGGGACTGAGTAATTATCGGGAACTGTTCTCCGATCCTCTACTTGCTACTTCGCTTAAGAACGGATTAATCTTTGCCATTGTGCTGGCGGTCTTTCAGATCGGACTGGGAACACTATTAGCGCTAATCTGTGCGGACCCGCGCACACGCGGGCGAAAAATACTGAAAACGTCTTATTTTATCCCAGTTGTCTTATCGGTAACCGTGGTGTGCCAGCTGTGGATTGCAATCTATGACCCAACTAACGGATTGATCAACCGGCTGTTTGATCTCTTGAACATCCCTTATCAGCAAAATTGGCTAAGCTCCCCGACAGCATCGATTATTGCCATCGCCTTCGTTAATGCCTGGCAGTTTATGGGGTATCAATTTGCGCTGCTATATGCAGGAGTTAAGTCAGTACCCGAGGACTACTTTGAAGCCGCCACGATTGACGGCTGCAGCAAATGGAGAGCGCACTGGCATGTCACACTTCCTCTGATGAGGGAAACTTACAAATTCTGCTTTATTATTGCGATTACCTCTGGAATTGGGGCCTTTGTGCAGATGCTGATTATGACAAATGGTGGCCCCGGCACTACAAACTATACAATGACATTCATGATTTACCGCTATGCTTTCATGGAAAGCAACTATGGGTATGCATGTGCTGTATCCGTGCTGCTTGTACTAATCTCACTATTGGCAACTGTAGTCATCAATAAGCTGTTCGACCGCGGACAAACCGCCTGATAAGGCGTGTATCGAAAAGGAGAACGAAATGAGTAAAACCGCTTTGAGCAAGTTCAGACAAGCTGTTCTGCAGATACCGCTGTGGTTGTATTTTATTGTTTCGGTCTACCCGTTGTTCTGGATGGTTTCCTACTCGTTCAAGAACAACGATGAGATCTTTGTCTCTAATCCATTTGGATTGCCGACGCATTTTCGTTACGAAAATTACATTAATGCCTGGACGCAGTTTAATATTCCCCGTTACTTTCTGAACAGTCTGGTCGTATCAACGATTTCGACTCTGTTCATCCTTTTACTGGCTCTGATGTTTGCCTTCGCAGTGGCTCGTATGAGATGGAGGTTTCGTTCTGCCGTTCGGACTTATATGATCATAGGAATGTTTATGCCACTGCAGGTTATCATGATACCGCTGGCGATTCTGGTTCGCGATTTTCATCTTACCAATACGTATGGAGCTCTTATTCTTCCTTATATCGCAATTGGACTTCCTTTCTCGTCCATGATTTTTTACGGGTTTCTTATAGCAATTCCTAAGGAGATTGAAGAGGCGGCATGCATGGATGGAGCTAATATTTATAGACTGTTCCTGAAAATCATTTTGCCACTTGCATTGCCCGCAATTGCGACGGTGGCCATTTTTCAATTCTTGAATAACTGGAATGAGTTCACTTTGGCCTATATTCTAATTTCTGATGAAAATATGAAGACATTACCACTCGGATTGCTTTTCTTCCAAGGTTCCTACAGCACGGATTGGGGAGCCATGGGAGCTGTTATGACTATGGCTTCCTTACCGATGGTACTCGTCTACCTGTTCTTGAGTGAACAAGTGGAGCGGGCGATGACGGTAGGTTCGGCTGTAAAAGGATAGAAAGGATAAACTGCCCGGGGTTGAGAATCAGAAAAAGATTCTCAACCCCGGGCAGTTTTGTTATGTATATACGTTAGTTCAATCCGACGATGGTCTGTAGGTAATCAGAAACCTTACAGCAAAGAAATGTTTTTGTAAGATTCAACTGTTGTTCGTTATGTAGAAACTAATTATGCTGGTAAATAGCTAGGCAAGGAAAGAAGTGAGCAGAATTGAAAGATCCAAAGCAAAGTTTCAATGAAATATTAAAAAATCGTAAAAAAACCATTATAACAGTAATAGTTGTCGTTACTATAATTATATTGTTAATCACTCTGGTATTTGGCACCATGCATATTATCCGGGGTTCTATATACACCACCACGAAAACCTCCTAAATCTACAACCAAAGGGGGTTAGATTGTTGTTATTGCTTGAATGATCAAATAAAGGCATTATAGAGAAATCAGTTGTTAAAAATTCAAGCACTAAGAAGGTAGAAAACACAATGCAAAAGATATTAATAGTAGAGGATGACCCTCAAATCAGCTCCTTGCTCCAATCATATCTTGAAAAATATGGGTACCAAGGAGTTATTGTTTCAAATTTTGATCAAGTTTTAGTTGCCTTTCAAAAGGTAGAGCCTGATTTGGTACTACTTGATGTGAATCTTCCTCGTTTCGATGGATTTTATTGGTGTAGACAAATACGGACTCAATCTACATGTCCCATCCTTTTTGTGTCTGCACGCGATGATAAAATGGATCAGGTCATTGCTTTGCAAAATGGAGCAGATGATTACATTACGAAACCATTTTATCCCGAAGTACTGTTAGCCAAAGTAGAAAGTAATCTGCGACGTGCCTATGGTTCTTATGCCGTTGCTCCAAAATCACGTTCCTTAAAAGTGTCAGGTTTGACGCTATATCCCGATATTATGGAACTTGTGTTCCATGACAAGCAGGTCGAAATTAGCCAGAAAGAAGCAGCGCTGCTAGAGCTATTAATGACGTATCCTAAACAGGTTGTGGGTAGAGTTCATCTCTTAGAGGCTTTATGGGATGATCACCAATATGTGGGCGAGAACACATTAAATGTTTATGTCACTCGTGTCCGTAAAAAGCTGAGCGAGCTGGGACTGGGGGATATCATAGAGACGGTTAGAGGGGCTGGCTATCGGCTTCACTTGACTGAGGAGGATGAACGGTGAAGCTTTTTTGGCGTGACCATTTTTCGCTGGTGATTTTTAATATCATCCAACTTTTTCTTGTGTTAAGTATCTATTGGTTGGATGGTTACCGTAACTGGCCGACGGCCCTGTATTCCGTCTTTTTTGGGGCTTCCATATTGCTGGTTTATTTGCTCTTCCGATATGTCCTGTACTCTGGTTTATATCGAATATTATCCACTGCGAACCTAAGAGATTTAGATGAGCTTATTCAGATGAAGGTACTTAATCCGTTAGCCTCTTCTTTGCAACACTTGCTTTTACAATATTACCGATTGTATCAGTCTCGAATTCATCAGTTAGAGCATCAGCAGCGTGATCATATTACATTTATCAATCAGTGGGTTCACCAGATGAAAACTCCTCTTGCTGTTATTCATTTAATCCTCAAAGGAAAAATAGATCCTGAATCTGATCAGATTTACGATGAAATTGATCGAATGGGAAAAGGACTAGACATGATTTTATATATGTCACGGTTGGAATCCTTTGAACCTGATTTTCATGTGGAGCCTGTTGTATTACGAAAACTGGTTAGTGATGTGATCTATGATAACAAAAGACTATTGATTCGTAACGAAATTTATCCTTCCAATGAAGTGGACGAGCAGTTGTGTGTGATAACCGATGCCAAGTGGCTAAGATTCATAATTAACCAATTGGTGACCAATGCGGTGAAGTATTCTTCAGGTCATGCCCACAGTCTGAAACTGATGTCTCACGTAAGAGATCATGTCATTGTGATGGAAGTACAGGATGAGGGGATTGGTATCCCTAAAAAAGACGTAGAACGGGTATTTGAGGCTTATTACACAGGTGAAAATGGGCGGAAGTATCGTGAATCAACCGGGATGGGACTCTATTTGGTGTCTGAAATCTGCAAAAGACTGAATCATAACATTCAGTTAAAATCGACGGTTGGTGAAGGGACGACGGTTCAAATTCTGTTTCCAATTCGCAAATGAGAAACCTTACAACAGATTTAAGGTTTTTGTAATGTTAATCGATCGCTTCACTTGTCTGGATGGATTATGATCATGACATAGGAAAAAGAAAGGAATGAATTATGGAGATTGTACGAATGGATCAAGTCACCAAAATATACTATGGCAAGGTTCCCTACCGAGCCCTTAACAACATCCATTTAACGATCAAACAAGGCGAGTTTGTTGGCATTATGGGGCCGTCTGGTAGTGGGAAGACTACGTTATTAAACATGATTTCAACCATTGATATGCCGACTTCTGGCGAGGTTTGCATTAAAGGGGAAAATCCACATCAGCTCAAGAAGGATAAGCTGGCTTTATTTCGTCGCAAAGAGCTGGGATTTGTATTTCAGGACTATAATTTGCTGGAAACTCTCACTTTGGGAGAGAACATACTGTTTCCTCTGATGCTGAATAAAAAAGGATTAAAGGAAATGGAGCACAAACTGGAAGAGGTAGCGAAGAAACTGGATATTATTGATATTTTGGATAAACGGCCTTATGAGGTGTCAGGGGGACAAAAGCAAAGGGCAGCTATAGGCAGGGCTATTATTCACTCTCCTTCACTCTTGCTCGCAGATGAACCCACTGGAAATCTCGATTCCATGTCTTCACGTGTTGTGATGGAAATGCTGGGGCTTATCAGTCGTGTGGATCATTCCACAATCGTGCTGGTAACACACGGAGCCGTGGAAGCCAGTTATTGCGATCGGGTTATTTTTATAAAAGATGGTGAGTTATATAATGAAATCCATCGTAGTCATAGTCAGCAATTATTTTTTCAAGAAATTATAGATATACTCTCCTTTTTGGGGGGAAGTAGACATGCGCATGAGCTTTCGTCTGTTAGCATGGAATAATCTCAAGCACAATGTGCGTGCTTATGTACCTTACTATGTAAGCAGCTCATTGATGATTTCGATTTTTTTCGTATATGCGATATTTATTTTTCACCCGGATGTCTCAGATGCAATCACAGCAGCTAATGTGAAAAAGGGATTACAAGTTGCTGATCTGTTGATTTTTGTGTTTTCCTTTTTCTTCGTATTATACACAAACCATATTTTTGTTGCTGCACGAAAAAAAGAATTTGGTATACTGACCATTTTAGGGACACATCACAGACAGATTTATTTTTTGGTCGCATATGAAAATCTAATTATAGGCTTTTTATCCTTAATTACCGGGATTATCGGAGGATTTGTTTCAGCGAAATTCTTTCTACTTTTGGGCTCGAATGTCGTAAGAATGTATTTAACGTTTTATTTTCCTTGGAAAGCACTGGCTTTCACCGTGGTGGGCTTTATGTTTTTGTTTATATTGATCTCATTTGTGTCTGTTTTCTTCATACGCCATTTTAAATTACAGCAGCCTTTTAGCAAGGTTCCACAGCTAAAAAAAGGTTTAAAAGCTTCATGGAGCCTGTCCTTTCTTGCCATAGTATTAATAGGAGCGGCTGTATATTTGATGAGGATTGATTTTCCACCCTACATTTATCTGGCACCGTATCGTTTGGGGACTCTTTCTTTTTATATATTACACTATTCAGTTGGAGACACATTTAAATATACAGTTGTAATGGGATTTATTGGTGTTTACTTATTTTACACCCAATTATGTGTACTATTCATTCAATTGCTTAGAGCTAACAGAAAATGGTCTTGGAGCGGAATACGCTTATTATGGTTATCTGAGATCACATACAAAATTAGGAATAATGCCGGGCTGTTTTCATTAATTACCCTAATTTCTATCATTTCCTGTGTAGGAGCAGCGTCAACGTTTGACTCCATGCAGCAGCAAAAAAGATTTCTTAAGGAGCAATCTTATTCATTTGCACTTACTTCTGATGTTGTAAGTTCTATAGAGCTTGAAAAAGAGATTGACCAAAATCTTCATACGGCTGGGGTAGATTATTCGAAAGGTGAAGTGTTGATCTTTCCCTTTCATGAACAGCTCGCGCCAGTGATGAAACAATCCAATTATGAGGCTCTTGCTTCCAGGTTTAAGGAGCTAAAACAGGCAGTAGCGCTTCGGGATCATCAAGGCTTTTTCATTTTTGATTCAAACGGGATGTCTTTAGAAGAACAGAAAACCTTTTTTGAAAAAAAGCTAACTTACAATCAAGGAAAATCTCAGATTATGAATATTCAGATTATGGATACTCAGAAGTTGGACCATAACTTAAAGTCTGATGAAAACATCATCTCTGAACTAGCACGGTTACTTGTTGTTCCAGATCGAACTTACGACCATTTAATTGAACAACGGTATTTCAATGATCCATTGGCATACAAATCTGTTTACTACTTTGTGCCAAAATGGAAGAATGGTCAACTTTCTTTAGATACTTCAGAAACTCAACAGGAGATATGGTTGTATTCCATGTTGGCCCACAAGGTGAATAAAGGGGTGCTTAACTCTAGAGCAGTGGATTATTTGACATCGGAGATGGATCTGAATATTAGCGAATTTATTGGCGGATTTATCGCCATTATTATGTTGGCAAGCACTGTAAGTCTGTTGTATTTCAGATTGTATGTAGATCTTCAACGGGATGAGGAAATATACCGAGCTTTATCGAAAATCGGACTAAACTCAAGAGAAATGAGACGAGCTGCCTCCAGACAAATTGCTTTCTTATTTCTTCTGCCATTAGTCGTATCATCCATAGGAATAGTGCTTTGTTTAGTTATGTCAGAACCATCTGGAATATATGTAGCACCCTTTAGCATTACGCTTATTCAGATTATGCTGTGTTTTTGGGCAATCCAATTCTTTTCCTTTCTTATTGTACGGTTCCTGTACCTTCGTCAATTGGATTTGAAGATGTTATAAGGAACGATAAGCTGTGTGTAAAAAAGTTGCAGAAAGGGGAGGAGTGGTTCCTCCTTTCTGGAATCTCCACGGATTATAGACGATGCAGCTCTCAATTCACGATTTCCTTGATGGGGAGTCATACAAAGAAATTGTAGTGTAGAGGAAAAATTGTAATTCATATAACAACGTATTTATTAGACTTAATAAACTTAGAAAGAGGGGGGATATCTATGAAAAAAAGTGTGTTTATTTTATTGTTGTTGGCCTTATCAACCAGTTCTTTTTCAGGGTCCTTTGTTCAAGCAGAGGGGCAGCAATTGGTTTCCAATGCAAGTGTGAAGCTAACATTGAGTCAAGCCCAGCAATGGGCACGGTCTAATAGCTTTAGTTTGAAAGAAGCCCAGCAAACGATAGATCGTAATCGGATTAACCTAAAAAATGCAGGTAAGAATCTGGATTTCATTCCAGCAGGTGCAGGCAACGGTGAAGAAGACGCGGCTAGTAGCTCAGCTTGGAAGGGGTATGCTTCATCGACGGTTTCTTATTTGGAATCAAAGAAGCAAATCGAACTTGCTCAAGATCAGACAGACTACACCACAATGAAGGACTACTACGACGTACTTTTGGCTGACAACAAAGTGAAGAGTAGTGAGGATGCACTTGCGCTTGCGTTATTGGAGGAAAAAGCTGCTGAGGCGAAAGCCCACCGTGGAAAAATATCTCCAGGTGAACAAAGCACCGTTATTCAGACTCGTTTAGAAGCAGAAAAGAATGTAGAGATTGCAAAATCTGCGCTGCAAAAAGCGTTAGAGGTGCTAAACACCCAAATGGGGCAACCGCAAGGTACGGTATATGAACTGGTTGATCGACCCGCTTACCGGAAAATGGATAACACGAATTTGGATACGCTTGTGACGCGTGCAATCTCGGCGAGTCCTTCTGTATGGAGACAGGAGGAGGCTGTCAAGCTGGCGAAAATGGAAGTTAAATATTACACATGGAACTCGGGAACGGACGATTATGAAATTAAACAGATTGATGTAGACTCGGCAGAAGGTGGACTCAAAAATACCAAGGACCAATTGGCAGAATCACTAAAGAGTATCTACTTTAACTTACAGCAAAATGATGAACAATACGAACAAATGCAAAGTAATTTACAGAACGCTATTAAAGTGTTGGACATATCTCGTAAAAAAAGGGAACGTGGATTTGCCACAGGTACGGAGGTCGCCACGAATCAGTTAAAAGTGAAGCAAATTGAACGGAATAAAGATGAACTCATTATTCAAATGACAATGCTGCAACATGCTTTAAACAAACCGTGGAGCGTATAGGTTTTAGAAAAAATACATTTTAAGGGGATATAACATTGTCGGAAACAGAAAAGAAAGATGCATTGCAAGTGTTAAAAAGGAAAAAAAGATTGAAAGGGATCATAGGTATTCTTGTCTTGATTATTATAGCGGGAATTGGCAGTACTGTTTATATGAATAGAATTCAGGAAAAGCCCGTGGAGGGTCCTGCGAACCAGATCGTACAGGTACAGAAAACAAACATGACCGAATCGCTTAAAGTAACTGGAACCGTTCAGGCTTCTAAGGAAGTCAATATCAATTTTACAAATGTTGAGGGTGCCAAGCTCATTGCCGTCAATGTTAAAGCAGGAGATAGTGTTAAAGCGGGTCAGGTGTTGGCTCGTTTGGATGATTCGGATTCCAAGTTACAAATTAAAAATGCTGAATCCAATGTAGCGATTGCCCGAGCCAAGGTGGAGGAAGCCAAGCGTGGACCAAAGCCTAGTGATATTGAGCTCCAGAAGGCAAATGTCCTAAAGGCTCAGATGGCCATTAAAACAGCCAAGGATTCCATGGAGCTGGAAGAAGTCGCTGCACAAAAAGAGGCGGCTCAGATGACTTTGGATAAAGCCCAGAAGGATTATGATGACCAGACTTATCTAGTCCAGAATGATGCAGCTGCAGAAAGTGACCTGGCGACGGCCAAGCAAAACCTGGATAAGGCAAAATTGGATATGAATAATGTTGAACTTCAATACAAGAAGGCAAGGAATCGACAAGTTCAGGCGATTGAGGATGCGGAAATGGGCTATAAAACAGCTTTAATACAATTAAAGGCAGCACAGTCCCCGCCTGATGCCTCCAATATTCAATCCGCACAGGCTTCTTTACAACAGGCTGAAACGGAATTGGAACAGAAGAAAAGTGTTCTGAAGAAATTACAGGTTACGACACCGTGGGATGGAATTATTTTGAAGGTTAATGGCGATGTGGGTACCAGTCCTACAGCCCCTTTCATTGTTATGAACAACTCCAATACAGGCGTTATGAAGGTTAGTGCCAAGGTTAACGAAAGTGACATTGCTAAAATGAGGACTGGGCTCCAGGCTACGTTACACACGAATTCATTCCCGGACAAACGATTTAAAGGCGAAGTCCTCTTTGTTTCTCCAGAGCCGGTTACGGAATCCAATGTGACTACATACAAAATTGAATTGTCTTTGGATAGTCAAAAGATAAGACTACAACCAGGGATGAACATGGATGTGTCACTCCTCTTGGCTGAACATAAAGATGCGTTGTCTGTTCCATTGTTCGCATTGAGATCCGAAGGTGGAGTGGACGGAGTATATGTAGCAAAGAACCCGGCTAACCCTGCAGATTATGAATTCAGACCAGTGAAGCTGGGGGTCTATACAGCGGATCAGGCCGAAATCAAGTCCGGTGTCAAGGAAGGCGAAACCATAGTAATTCCGCCTCAGGGTGGTAGTGCTGGTCCGAATGGCAGTCAAGAGGGTCAGGACCTTGATGGAGGTCAGGCACAATGAACGAAGTTCGTTTGAATAAAAGCGTTATTGAAATTAAAGAACTAAAAAAAATATATGAGGTGGGCGGTCAGGAGATTCAGGCTCTACGTGGTGTTGATTTATCTATTAGCGAAGGTGAGTTTGTTGCCATAATGGGCCCCTCTGGTTCGGGTAAGTCCACTATGATGAATGTCATTGGTTGCCTTGATCATCCTGATACGGGGAAGTATTATTTGGATGGGTATTCCATTTTGGATGCTCGTGAGAACGAGCTTTCCGAGATTCGAAATCAGAAACTGGGTTTTGTATTTCAGAAATTTTATCTACTTCCCCGAACTACAGCATTAGCCAATGTAGAGCTACCAATGATGTATGCAGGTATACCTGCCAAGGAACGCCGGGAACGAGCTGTGGAGGCGCTTCGAAGTGTAGGGCTTGCAGAACGGATGTACAACAAGCCTAATGAGCTATCTGGTGGTCAGCAGCAACGTGTCTCCATTGCGCGTGCGTTGGTGAATAATCCTGTTATTCTGCTGGCGGATGAGCCAACGGGGGCACTAGATACAAAGACGAGTGTCGAGATTATGGAGCTGTTTCAAGGTTTGAATGAACAGGGGAAAACCATTGTCTTGGTTACTCATGAGCTGGAAATTGCCGAATATGCCAAGCGCCTGATCAGCTTTCGTGATGGGAATATTGAGCGGGATGAGAGCATTATGAATAGAAGAATTTCATCAAGGATGGCAAGCCTATGAATTTAATGGAAACGATCCGTGTATCAATTAACAGTTTAACAACCAATAAGCTACGCTCCTTTTTAACAATACTCGGTATTATTATCGGGGTGGCAGCGGTTATTGCCATTATGGCGATTGGAAACGGCTCTACAACCCGCATAAAGGCGGAAATTAATAAATTAGGGAATAACGTATTGATGGTTGCGCCAGCTATGACAATGGTCGATGGTGAAATAGATTATGACAACACTCCATCGTTTACTTGGGCTGATGTCGAGGCGTTGGAACAAAAGAATTCCATAGATGCGTTGATGCCAAATATAACGAGCAATTCAAAAGCTACGTGGGGGCGATATAACTATAACGCCACTATTGTAGGGACTTCCGCTTCATTCTATAAAGTCAAAAAGTTTTCCTTTGCCGAGGGCAGAACATTTACCAACGATGAGATGGATAAACGCATGAATGTCGCCATTCTTGAAAGCCAGGCGGTTCAACGTCTTTTTGGTGGAGATACCCAAAATGTATTGGGACGAACGTTTCAAATTAAACAGATCCCTTTCAAGGTAATTGGAGTATTAAATACTCAGCCAGTAACGAAATTAAGTTACAGCACTAATGAACAAATTTACATCCCTGCTACAACCATAATGAACCGTCTGGGTGAGAAGAACATTACAGGATTGGACATATCCGCCAAGTCACCAGCTTTGATGGATCAGGCTCGTTCAGACATATTGGATAGCTTGCGTTTAACGCACCAGCTAAAACCCTCGGAACCGGATCAATTTCAAATTATGAGTCTGTCAGAAGCAGCAGGTGCTGCTTCAGGTGTAGATAATATCATGACCAGCTTGCTAGGAGGTGTAGCCGCGATATCGCTCGTAGTAGGGGGAATCGGAATTATGAATATTATGATGGTGTCGGTTATAGAGCGTACAAGAGAAATCGGTATTCGAAAAGCTATTGGCGCCAAGCCGAGAGATATTATGATTCAATTCCTATCTGAAGCGGTCATCTTTGGTCTATTAGGAGGTACAATCGGAGTTGTAACAGGCATAGGGGCATCCAAAATACTTGAGGCAACTGCACATATGACCATTGAATTTACGATCTCGCCTATCATATATTCGTTTCTTAGCTCTGCGGGCACAGGCATCCTATTTGGAGTATACCCGGCTTATAAAGCAGCAAGTTTGAAGCCTATAGATGCATTGAGATACGAATAATAAGCAGGGATATGAATTTAAAACTATCAAGTAACGTACCGATTTAAATCAAAACAGAAGGGATAAGCAATAATATGGATATTAAAGATGTGGAGGATCTATATTTATCTTGCAAATCAGATCTCTTTGGATATCTATTGAGGATATTGCATAACAAACAGGATGCCGAAGATTTGTTGCATGAGTGCTTTATTCGGTTTATAAGAGCTTCACCTGACTTGCCTCAAGATCGTATTCGATTTTATCTTCTGAGAATTGCCAAAAATTTAGCTATAGATTTAATAAGAAAACGAAAAAAGATGGATGAATACAACTTACGTAAGGAGCTGCTTTACTACCACTGGGATACCGTCGATTTTGAAATTCAGGAGGAGGTCAATCGAATTCTTTTGATGGCAAGTAATACCGAGCAAAGGACGGTACTTGAATTGCGTGTAGTCCGAGGATACTCCATAAAAGAAACGGCTAGAATCTTAAACAAGAGTGAAAATTCAGTAAAGTCTTCGCTGCACAGAGCTTCAAAACGCATTAAATTAAGATATATTTCCTGAACTGATTTGGATGAAAAGCGGAGTAGACATAGAGTCTGCTCCTTTTTTTGCTTGATACAGAGATATAACAATAAGATCGATATTTTCCACCATAATAGATAATAAATATCCCCTTTTTTTGGATTGTTTCTATTTATAATGAAAGCGCACCCATAACAATCAAAGGAGCTGATTTGTTTTGACACGTAACAAACGCTTAAGAAGATTGTCCACCGCCATGTTAACGGTGCCTATGCTCACGATGTTCGCTTCAGGTGCAATGGCAGAGCAGGAATTGAACAGACATAAGCCTCCGGTTTCTACTGGAAGCGGCGTATTTTATGAAATTTATATCAATTCTTTTTATGATTCGAATGGAGACGGACACGGTGATTTGAAAGGAATCACACAAAAACTTGATTACTTAAACGATGGCAAACCCCATTCGGGTAAGGATTTGCAGGTCAGCGGCCTCTGGCTTATGCCCCTAAATCCATCTCCAAGCTACCATAAATATGATGTAACTGATTACTATCAGGTGGACCCGCAGTATGGGAGTCTAAATGATTTTCGCACCTTGATGAAAGAAGCGGACCGAAAGGGCGTCAAGGTGATCATGGACCTTGTTATCAATCATTCGAGCAGCGAGCACCCATGGTTTAAGGAGGCCAGTGCCAACCCACAAAGCAAATACCACAACTATTACGTATGGGCGGATGAGAACACAGATCTGGATGAAAAGGGCTCGTGGGGTCAGCAGGTATGGCATAAGAATCCGAACGGCGAAGGATATTTCTACGGTACATTCTGGTCGGGCATGCCGGATCTGAACTTTGACAATCCCGAAGTCCGCAAAGAAATGATCAAAGTCGGCAAGTATTGGCTGCAGCAGGGTGCAGACGGGTTCCGGCTTGACGCGGCGATGCATATTTTTAGAGGACAGACGAAGGATGGTGCGGATAAGAACATCGCCTGGTGGAATGAATTCCGTTCCGAGATGGAGAAGGTAAATCCAAATGTATATCTGGCAGGAGAGGTATGGGACAAACCGGAGACCATTGCTCCTTATTACGGACCGCTCCACTCCCTGTTTAATTTTGACCTGGGTGGAACGATTTTGAACTCCGTGAAAAACGGCCGGGATCAGGGTATCGCGACATTCGCCGAGAAAACGCTGCAACTGTACAATTCGTATAATAAGGCGGCACTCGATGCTCCGTTCCTGAGCAACCATGACCAGACCCGTGTCATGAGCGAACTGGGCGGGGATGTACGAAAAGCCAAGCTGGCCGCTTCCATTCTTTTGACGCTTCCGGGGCAGCCATTCCTGTATTACGGGGAAGAAATCGGCATGAAGGGAGAGAAGCCTGATGAGTATCTTCGTGAGCCTATGCGCTGGTACAAGGGAGATGGCCCTGGTCAAACGACGTGGGAGAAACCCAAATACAACACAGGCGAGGTATCGGTGGAAGCGCAGCTGAGGGACGATGATTCCTTACTGGAAAGCTATCGCACACTCATCCGTCTGAGGGAAGAACATGAAGCTTTACGCAGCGACAGTCTGCAACCTATACAAGCAGGTTCTGCCAGCGTGACCGCATTTAAACGTACTTCAGGCAAAGAAACAATGTATGTATATCATAACCTGTCTGGAGAGCCGGTTACCTTGCAGATAAAAGATTTCGATAAGGGTAAATGGAAAGTGGTCTTCTCCACCTCAAAGGATGTAAAGGTGAAGAAAGGAACAGTTACAATTCCAGCTTACAGTTCTCTAATTACCGAAGAAGACAGAAAGAGCTGAATATAGGGCAAAATTACCGTTCAGATGAAGCAGGATATATATCGATGAATCCAGTTTGGGGTGTTAACAGCACCCCATTTTTCTATATAAGTTTTGCTACATACGAATAGAGGATTTAAAACCGTCAGGAGATCAGTTATATGTCAAAAAGACAGTTTTTACGACAGTTGTGTGTTGAACCGGGAAATTACTGGTTTCAACTAGACCACTTCGATGTAAAGCACGCCCCTTAGAGTACACACAGGGAAGGATAAATGACATTCTCCCGTATATATTCCAAGGGGCATTATTTAATACCCTCAATCATAGTAAAGATCGGACGATTCCATATGATTATAAAGGAGGTATACCTTCCGGTACCTTTCAGCTCTTGCTCTTAGCAAGCAACTGCTCATCGAACGGTAGATTCTCTTTGATCGCCCACAGGTCGTCATAGCTGAGAATCCAGCGATCGGCTCTGGACAGATCCTGCCGGCCGGAGCCGGGGTTGTGAAAGCCGATGCAGTACATTCCTGCACTTTTGGCTGCCTGGACCCCGTTCTGTGAATCCTCAATAACGATGCAATGGGCCGGTGCAATGCCTAGCTGCTCGGCGGCGTATAAGAAGATGTCCGGTGCAGGCTTACCCTGCAATACCTCTTCACCGGTGATTCGAATGTCGAAGTAACGGCCAAGTCCTGTCTTTTCCATAATGAGATCAATCAGCGCCCGTGGAGAGGAAGAGGCCACCGCGACCGGAATCCCTTTCTCTTTCAGCCAGTCCAGCCACCGCTCCAGTCCGTCAATCGCCACAAGGCCCTCGTGTGCAATCATCGTCTGCATCACATTTTTTCGGTGATAGGACAGGACCTCTTCCACCGTATTGGTGAGCTGATGCCTGTCCAGCACTTGACGCCACATGGATTCGAGTGTCACTCCGACATAGGTGTGATGCTCTTCTTCCGTCATGGGCGCACCGAAATGGGCAAAGGAGCTGCGTTCGACCTCAAAGTAAATCGGTTCGCTGTCTACTAACACACCGTCCATGTCGAAAATGACCGCTTTGACCGGAACGGACGCTGATAGGTCTCCTGTGCATTCATTATTGGTCGGTGTAACATGATGGATGCTCGTCATGTCCATTCTCTCCCTTGTTAGTAGCTAAATTTAGTTGCCGGAGCCATTAGATTGCAGTACAATCTTGATCGCCTGAGACGAAGGCTGAAGTGTCCGCTCGCTGATATTGCATCCAAGCGTCTTAAAGGCTTCATGGTAGTCATCAAGCGGATACGAGTGGGTTATGATTTTTTTGGCGGGAATGATTTGTTGCTCAATCAGGTAATGCGCCGTGGAAAACGTGCCCAGAGAATCAATCGAGCCGATGATTTTAAGGCTACGGTCAACTACCTCTTTCGGATTAAACGAACTTATCCCATCTCTCAGCCCCACCAGCATCAAATACCCGCCGCTCGCAAGCTGGCTTAGTACCTCAGTGCCGACCACTCCTGTGGTATCCACAATCATGTCCACCTGATTTTTTAACGGAGCCAGCTCATGAATGGCCGACTCCAGTGTGGCGTGCGCGGACCACCGTTCGGGAGCAATAGAATCCGCTATAGCGAGCCGTTCCTCCGAGATGTCAACAAGGCAACCAGTTATGCCTTTCGAAGCAAGAGCATAACTGTACAGAATCCCGATCGGACCTGCGCCTAAAATAACGGTTGTGAAGTTCGGCAGCAGGTGAATCTGGTTGATTCCGGTCAGCATACAGCTCAGCGGTTCGGTCAGCGTCGCTTCTTCGTAGCTGATATGGTCCTTCAGCTTGTACAAAAAACGGTCCTCAGTCACATAATAATCGGTGAACGTACCGTCGGCGCTGACTCCGGTCTCGGTTACGGATTTGTGTGTGCAATGATTCTGTCTTCCTGTCCGGCACATTTCGCATTGGCCACAGTAGTATGTTGGATCAATCACCACCCTGTCCCCAGGCTGCAGTGAACTGACGGCTGATCCTACAGCGATCACATCCCCCGCTGATTCGTGGCCCAAGATAGTGGACGGAACGGCATGATATTTGCCACTAATGATACCTAGGTCCGTACCGCATACGCCTGTCGCCCGAATTCGGACGAGTACATCGTTATCTTTTTTTATCTCCGGGATAGGTCTTTCCTCAAGTGCGACATCCCAAGCCGATTTGTATACCAGTGCAAGCATAAATAGTCCTCCTTTTGCCTGTTAGGCAGATGGTTAGTGAAGGGTGGTCAGAACAGCGTCAAGCCGCTTGGCAATTTCGACAATTTCATCTTCCGTAGCCGTGAGGGAAGGTCTCACTTTGACCACATTGCCGTAACCGTAACGGGAGCCTCTGAGAATCAGCTGCTGTTCGGCAAAAGCGCGGTCGATAATCGCATTGCTCTTAACTGCGTCTGGGGCATTATCCTCGTCGACAATTTCCAGTCCCCACATCAAGCCGACTCCGCGAGCCTCACCAATGATACAATCGTGCTTGTCGGCCATCTCCGTCAGCAGGGTCCCGAGCAGGCTTCCTTTGGACCGAACGGCTTCCAGAAAACCGGGTTCAGATACAACCTCTAGCGTGGCTTTAGCTGCCGTAACCGAGATTAGATTACTACCTGAGGTGAAGGAGTGCTCGTGCTTCTCGAGCACATTAAGACGAGACTGCATCAATACTGCTGCTACCGGTACACCAATGCCGCCGAGACCCTTGGCGAGAGTAATGATATCTGGCTGGATATCAAACAGTTCACTTGCAAACATATAGCCTGTCCGCCCAATCCCGGTCTGCACCTCATCAGCGATTAGGATCAGCCCGTACTCGTTGCACAGCTGACGGAGACGCTTAAAATATCCTGCAGGTGGGATGATATTGCCTCCGTTGCCCAGGATGGGTTCAATAATCATACAGGCCACAGAACCTGAGCTTGCATACTCAATGGCATCCGATATGGCTTCGACGCATTGATAGCCACACTTGTCAGGCGAAGAATTAAACGGGCAGCGATAGCAGTAGGGAGCAGGTACATGCAGGGAATTCGCTGCAGCCGAGTTGGGAAACTTCCTCCGCCGGAAGGCGTTGCCGGATATGCCTGTTGCGAACTGGGTCTGCCCATGATGGGATAGATACAGGCTGATTATATCGAGCGCTCCCGTATATTTCTGGGCTAGCTTCACAGCGCATTCGTTCGCCGTGGAGCCGGTAATATCTCTCATCCATCCCGCGTCGATGCCGTTCGGCGTATACTGGATCAGATGATCCAGGACTTCCTCGACGTAAGGCTCGGTAAAGGATGAGGACATGTGGGCAAGATTGGCGACTTGTTCCTGTACTTTGGTGACGACATGAGGGTGATTATAACCGAGCGATAGATTGAAGGTGCCAGACACGCCATCCAAATATTCCTTACCGGAATCGTCAATCAGAGTAATGCCTTTTCCGTATCTGAAGCGTTCTTTGGTTAAGGTATGCACGATGTTTCCCTCCATATCAGAATATACATTCTCATTAAGTACATCCTTAAAAAGTGTACTGCCCTGTTACAACATAAAGCGGTGGGCCTCACCTCCCCCAAGAATAAAGAATCTCATCCCTCCTTGCCCTGATGGACAAGGGAGTCAACTACCCGTCTGCTCCTGCCATTCCACAGATGCGAGAAAATGACCGCCAGCAGCAAAATTAGGCTGAAAGCCGCCAAAATCCAAAGGGTAGCCGTCACCGACCATTCGCTCATGCTCCAGCCTGTTACATATTGAAGCACTGCTCCGCCAATTCCGCCTGACGCAATTAGAATGCTGGTCGTTCTCTCGGTCATTCCCGGAATCAGCACGTTCGCATAGACGAGGGCAATACAGAAGAGACCGGACATGAATAACCCTGCACCAAAAATCAGAAGGTATGTAGCCCACTGACTGGAGACAAACGCCATTGCGACCAGAAAGCAGAAAGTTCCGATTCCGCTCCAAAGCAGGAAAGGAATATATCCTGCGGACTCTGCAATCTTCCCTGAGAACATGCGGCCGATGATCATCGCAATCCATAGTATGCTAACACCCAACGAAGCTACGGATTCCCGAATCTGCAGGGTCTCGATCAGAATAGAGGGCAGGAAGTTCATGAGCCCCAGTTCAAGCCCCATGTAAACAAAGAAGAATACAATGAATATTCCCAGTAACACACGGTGCTGTAGAGAGTACCGGGCTTGTTCGACCGATCGCTCAGAGGTTTGGAGATCTGCTTGGATAAGGTGGGAAGAGGAGGAAGTAGGCATGGTAATCCAGAATAGCCCCAGAATAAACGTCAGAAGGGAGATGGTGTAGAAGGTCAAATACCACATTCCAAGCCAGATATACAGGCTTACCACTGCGGGAATGAGCAGTGCACCAAGTGCAAAATAGACATCCAGCTTGGACATGGCTACGGCTTTCTGCTCTTCGGTGAACTCAATCGTGAACGCTCCGATGGATGACTCAATGATGCCTGAGCCGAAGCCAACCCAGATGGTCATCACGATAACCCAGGTCCATGAGGGGAGTACCCCCAAGATGGCATACCCTGCTACGATACTAACCAGGGCAATGGACAGCATAGACTTGCGACCGATGTGTAGAGCCATGAAGGGGGAGAACAGAACACCGACAAGAAATCCGAAAAACTGAAGGAACAACAATAATCCGCCATCGCTGTACCCCAGTCCATAGTAAGGCAGTAGGACCGGCAGTAATGCTCCAAGCACCACACTAGTAATGCCGATTAACAGATAGAAAGCACAACTTAAAGCGAATAGTCTCTTCAAGGTCCGTCCCTCCATAAGTCTATATTTTTTATATGGATTCTGTTGCTTTACTAGATTATACCTTTTTCTTGGAAATGTACATATGTAATTATATAAAAATTGTAAAAATAATCGTTCGACAATTTTACACGTATTTGCTTAATCCAGTTAAGGCGAAACCTGTTTATCTGAAGAAACTGCATGCGGAAGGGAGAAATAAGATCAGCCCAAATTGTTTTCGGGCGCCAAACCGCTCATAATTGAGGCATAACTTTGTGTTTGCAAAATTAGGTTAGTAAGGATACCTAATAGTTGTTTTACTTAATACAACTATGATTGATAGGGTAGGAAAAAGAATGTTAACCGCTTACAAGTTAAAAGGGAGAGGGAATTTATTCGAAAGTCGAGAAGGAGAAAAATGAAGAAGGCAAGAAGAAATGCAGTGCAGCATAATTATCAATAGTCATGTGTACGGCTTTTTTGAACTTTACAACAAAAGGAGTCTACCAAAATGAATTTTTATTTAGAAATCCCGGAGCTTGACCGACATTTTCCTTTCCGGAGTTTTATTAATAAAGGCGACGTGCTTTGCTATCCTCATTGGCATAAAGAAATTGAAATTATTTATGTGACCCAGGGAACCTTGGATCTGGGAATTAACGATATTTCGATACGCATGAAACAAGGTGAAGTTCAGTTTATAAATGGGGGTGATGTTCATTATTTCTTGGCTTCTCCCGACAGCGAACGGGTGGTTATTCAATTTGATCTGAGCTTTTTTCAAGAGGTTTCCACATTAAGTGATCAGAAACGCCCTCTTAGATATATATTTACGGAGATGGAGCAATCAAGCTGGAACTGGCCAGAAGAAACAGTAGCTAAAATGCTTCCTCTGATTCAAAGCATTTATGATGAGAACGTCAACCACCACGAAGGTCATGCCTATATGATCAAAGCCAAGTTGTTTGAGATGTTGACTCTTATTATGCGTGAAGTGCCGAGAAGCATGACGCCAAGGCTTCCTGAAATCTCTGAAAGACCCTTAACACAATCAAAGGACACCCTTAATAAACTGGAACGTATTTTTGAATATGTGGAATGCCATTATCATGAAACCATTTCGCTGAAGAATGTCGCTGATTATATGGGGTTCAGTCCCTATTATTTCGCCAGGCTATTTAAGAAGAATACGGGGATGACCTTTGTGGCATTTTTGAATGATTACAGACTGAATAAGGCAAAATGGATTTTGTTGAATGAAAATAATCCGATCACTGAGGTCGCAGAGGCAGCAGGGTTCAGTAGTGTAAAGACGTTTCATCATCTCTTTAAAGAAGCAACAGGAACATCACCATTGAAATACCGCAGGACAATATTCGGGAATAAAACAGCAAGAAATGAGGAGGAAAGCTTTTCATGAGATTTGTATGATAGAGCTATCCGACGAAGTGAAGGGAGAGTTACGAGGACATTAAAATTTATTGATCTATGAGCAACCACTTGATATGCGGTGGGCTTAAATCAGGAGTGGAGGAAGATGAAAATGGGCAATCGTATATACAATGTAGTCATTATCGGTTATGGAGGCATGGGAAGCTACCATGTTCAATTGATCGAATCTAATCAGCAACTTGCCGTTGGCGGTGTATATGATATTGTCGATTACCGAATGGAACTGGCTGCGGCTGCCGGCTATAAAACCTATGCCAGCTTGGATGCCGTCCTTGCCGATCAGGCCGTGGATATTGTTTTGATAGCAACACCTAATGATGTTCATAAGGAAATCGCGATCCAGGCACTGCAAGCCGGAAAACATGTCATTTGTGAAAAGCCGGTTACGATAACGAGCGCGGATTTATTGGACATTGTCGAGGTGGCGAAGAAAGAAAATCGTGTGTTTACAGTACATCAGAACCGTAGATGGGATGAAGACTTCCGAATTATCAAAGATATAATTGGCAATAAGACCGTGGGTGATCTTTTCCACTTGGAATCGCGAGTTCAGGGGGCTAATGGCATCCCAGGTGACTGGCGGCAACTAAAGGCGTATGGAGGAGGAATGCTACTGGATTGGGGAGTACATCTGTTGGACCAGCTGCTTCAGATTACGGACAGCAAAATAGAAAGCGTAGCTGCTACCCTTAGCTATATTTTGGGGACTGAAGTGGATGACGGCTTTACCAGCTTTATTGAGTTCAAGGACGGTCTGACCGCAGTCATTGAAGTGGGTACAACCAATTACGTAAAGCTGCCGCGCTGGTATATTAAAGGAACTGAAGGAACCGCAATGATTAGAGATTGGGATTTGAGTGGAGAGATCGTCACCCGAAATCCAGATGTCGCTCACGTGGAACCCAAGCCGATTCAAGCAGGTCAAGGATTGACGAAAACGATGGCGCCGCCGTCTGAGGAATCCACCCTTAGGTTCCCGATTGAGAAAATACCTGCTGCTGCAGAAAGCTTTTATGAGAATTTTGTCTCCACCATCGAAGGAAAAGCGGAGATTGCGATCAAAAATGAAGAAGTACACCGTGTATTGGTGCTGATTGAGACGATTTTTGAGGCGGCAGCAACCAAAAGCGTGATTCGAAGAACTATTTAAATCCGCTCTATTTTTCGATCCATCATAAGAGAGAGATATAGGATCCTGGAGAGAACCAAACAGTATTGATCTAATGAAATTTTGGGATTCATTTAAGTAATCAGTAAACCTTTGAAATGGTGAGCAAAATAATTTTGCCCACCATAAAACCAAGCGGGTATCGCTCCACAACCGAATTCTATTGCTTGATCATTTTTAAGTTGCTGAGATTTCAAATAGGTTTAATTAACACGTAACAAGAGAAAAGAAGTTTTTACATAAAATCCGCTATTTCCTCCTTATAAATCAACATATTCTACTCTGAATTCTTCCATAAAAACATAAAATAATCCATGAGAGTGATAGAATAATCATTTGTACGAGAAAAGAGGAAGGGAGAGATCGTCACGGGGATACTTGTATTAACATCTGTAATTGTTGTAACGCCGATCAATGCTGATCAATGCAAAAAACGTCGATGCTGACCCTTCGAACAACCGAGGTGGTGCGAATCATGTTTCAAGCGGCAATGCAGCCAACAGTGATCCAATGAGAGTCACCAGGTGCAACCTACCAGGATTTGATTAATGCTGAACACGATAAAGATATAAAATCATACAGGATGTTGTGTACAACTACTCTAGCCGCTGGGGTGCAAAAGGTTTATTGTACTTGATCTCCCGGATAATCCTGCCTCCGGTAAGATCGGTGAAAACGGGCCTTTCTTGAAGCCTTAATTTTTAAAATATAAGAAGCATGAAGGAATGACATTCCTAGGAGTGTCGGTGATTTGAGGTTTTAAAAACACACTCATAAACATATGGGTGTGTTTTTTGGTGTTGAGGATGAGTCGTTCATGCCATTAACTGAATTTTATCATGATTAAGTAATTCGCCATATTCCTCTTCATTGATTGAAAGTAGCACAGATGACAAGAAGATGTAGCATTTTCTGCAGCTTATTACGTTAATGTAGACACCCTAACATACTTAAGAGTATTCTTATGTGTACTTAAGAGGGACCCCATCGCAACCAAAACTAATGAATATGCAAGTAGATAAAGGAGGCCCATATATATGAAGTCTCACACCTCTGACCGTATTAAAATCCCGCTAGGATTGTGGGCAGGATTATGTCAGTTAGGGTTTGGCGCCCACGACGTAGCTCGCAAAGCACGATTGCCGATCACCATTAGTACTGAAACAGTAGTCACCACCGCTCAATATTTCGCGATTTGGCAGGCATATTCTGATCTCATTGGTGACACTGCACAAGGAATCATCAAGCTTGCGACCGTCTTTGATACAGCGAAGTACCCACCGACTGTCTTAGCGACTTACCATGCTCGGGACTACCGCGACGCTCTAAACCGAATGGCTCGGTACAAACAACTGTGTCCCCCGGAAAACCTACATATCACTGAGAAGGGCGAGCACTGTACAATTGATCTGGAATGGCTGTCTCCCGAGCAATCTGGCCCGCCGATGCTGGTGGGTATTACGCTGGCTTGTCTTCTGGAGATTGGACGCCGGGGGACAGGTCAACCTTTGACAGCGCAGCTTGTTGAATTTTCGCACTCCATGGGCGATGTACAAGCCCTTGAAGCATACTTCGGCTGTCGCATCCGAATTGGTGCAAAATGTAACCGACTGACGCTACATCGAAGAGATCTGGACCGTCCCTTTGTCTCGTACAACAAAGAGTTGCTGGAAATCCTGACTCCTGCTCTGGACCGATCGTTGGATGAGCAGCAGCGCAGCCGCTCAATTGCTGAGATGGTCAAATGGATCATGAAACGTAGCCTTACAGGAGGGCGTCCTGACATTCAGGCTGTGGCGAAGGAGCTCAGTATGAGCGATCGTACCTTGCAGCGCCGGCTTACTGACGAAAATACGAGCTTCAAGTTTCTATTGACACAAGCTAGGCATGAGCAGGCACGAGAGTACTTGGCAGACCCCTCGCTCGATATTAAAGAGGTGGCATTTTTGATTGGATATGAAGACCAGAATTCGTTTTATCGCGCCTTCCGCCAATGGGAGGGTGATACACCTTCAAATTGGCGGACTGAACACTTAGGTACAAACTCGATATCAGGAGCACGTTAGGACTGCCTAATGAGTTTTATCATTTGGCGTGTTAAACAAGAACTTTGGCGCAATATGCTAGTTACTGGACAATCCAGACAAGATAATATAATCACTATCCAGAGCTCAAGACTGTTTTGAAAAAGGAGAAGTGTATTATGGATATGGGGTTAAAATATAAAACAGCTTTAGTTACAGGATCAACGAAAGGCATAGGTAAAGCAACTGCCATTGAACTAGCCAAAGAAGGTGTTAATGTACTAATTAATGGACGAAATTATGAAGAGGTAGAACGAACTGTAAATGAAATTAAGTCAAATTTCCCAGCGACCTCCCCTCAAAATGCGACAGCCGATATTGTGGATATTGGACAAAGAGAAGCTTTATTTGAAAAATACCCTAGTATTGATATTTTGGTTAACAATACGGGCATTTATGAAATTATGCAATATGAGGACGTAGACGATGAAGTATGGGAAAAATACTTCCGTACTAACGTTCTTGCTGCAAATGGATTATCAAAATTTTATTTACCTAAAATGTTGAAAAATGATTATGGCCGCATTATTTTTATTGCGAGTGAAGAAGCAATTATGCCTTCAGGACAAATGCCGCAGTATTGTATGACAAAATCTATGTTGTTATCATTGTCAAAAAGCTTATCTAAATTAACAATAGGGACAGAAGTTACAGTCAATACGATCATGCCAGGACCAACACTCTCTGAGAATGTGCACCAAATCATTGAGAGTATGTATCCTCATAAAGATATGACTTTTTCAGAAAAAGAGAAAGATTTTATGGTTACAAACCTGCCTCAATCTGAAATACAGCGATTTATCAAGCCTATTGAAATAGGTAGACTAGCTACATTTGTATGTAGTCCTTATGCATCTGCATTTAAAGGTTCTCCAATCCGTATGGATGGGGGAATGGTACCGACTATTTTTTAGCGCTTGTGGAGAAGCTTGCTGAAATTAGCGCTGACATTGCGGAACATTATAATAAGATGAAGTCAAATATCACTCGAGGGTAGGATGAGGATCATGAACCATTTTGCTATGTATGGAAAGTTGACGGCACGTCCAGGGCAAAGGGATGCTCTTGCAGACATCTTGCTAGAAGCGGCCGATCTGTTGAAGTCGAATAATGACTGCTATTTGTATATAGTCAATGTGTCAGACGACGACCCGAATGCGGTGTATGTGACCGAACTGTGGAAAGATGCAGATGCCCATGCAGCCAGCCTTAAGAACGAAGAGGTACTGGCGTCGATACAACGCGGCCGACCGTTGATTATTGGAGCGGAGCCCATTAAACTGCGTGCTCTAGGGGGAAAAGGCCTGTAGGGTCATGCTGCAGTTGCTGCTACCACTGCAGCCGATCACTCGGTTGCTTTTAAGCTAACCAGCAGGATAGTCCTAATGAAACACTTTTGAAACATGTGAAAGGTTGGCAGATAAAATTGGCCCTGGTATAATAAGGGTAATTCACTAAGGAGAGATTTTTTTGTCTGGAGCTGTTCTTTACTAATCCAATTCCATAAAAAGAGGTTTTCATGCACCTACTATTCGTCTGCCCAATTTTTGTATTACGGGTGGGGATTTGAAAGCTTCGGAATTAGTTAAGAACAACGGATACTACCAGATCCTTAGGGATACCTGTTATAATGAGTCCAATCCGTGCTGGTTCAGCGCGGATTTTTTTGTGGCAAAATAGCAGGTGATATGAGGGTAGGAATGACGTATGTTCATTCCTGCCCTTTTCTAATTTTAGCAAAGGGGGATAGAAGGGAATTACTCCAATTTGGTCCAATACAACCAGACTTCTTGAATGAAAGATTCAATCTAAGTAAGTAGAAAGGTGGACAATACATGAAACTTCAAACGAATCGGCTCCTATTAAAAACACTTGATCTTAATTTAATCGAAGCAGCAGCCCAACGTGATATAGGTGCTATTGAAGCTTTGGGTTATAAAACCAGTGATGAATGGCCGGGTCCTGATTTTTTTGAAGCTTTACCTTATTTTCGAGAACTTTTGATAAAAAATAATGGCACTAGAGGTTTTGATTCTTGGATCATTGTGGAGAAGGATACCCAAGAAATTGTTGGAGGGATTGGTTTTTTAGGAGATCCTGATCAGAACGGTAAGATTGAGATCGGTTTTGCAACGAATGAAAGTCATCGCCGCAAAGGCTATTGCTATGAAGCCGCTCAAAAATTAATAGAGTGGTCCTTAAATCATGAAGAAGTCCAAATCGTAACGGCAAGATGCGTACCTGACAATAACAGCTCTAAGAATTTGTTATTGAAGTTAGGATTTCAAATTGATCACAAAGATGAAGAATTTCTTTATTGGAAATATCAAATGAAGAAAGTAGGAGGGGGTCAGCAGAAATGATCCGTCGAGATCTAGATAACGTAGATTTCATAAGAGCAAATTTAATGGGGCCTAGTTCGATTATCATGCTCGAGGAGCTATCGAAAAATTTGATTCTGCAGAAAGGAATGCGAGTGTTGAATTTGGGCTGTGGGACCGGACTTACTTCTATCTATCTGGCGCAAAAGTTTGACATAACCATATTTGCTGTCGATTTATGGATTAGTGCAACTGAAAACTATAGAAGATTCAGAGAGTTTGGTTTGGAAAGCCAAATTATCCCCATCCATGCAGATGCCTGCCACTTGCCTTTTGCGGAACAATACTTCGATGCAGTTATAAGCGTAGATGCGTATCAATATTTTGGAGCGAATGAGCTTCCCAGTCCTATGGGGTGGAATTCGCTAAACTAACTAAAAACGATAGTTCAACGCTACCAAAAACAGCCGAGCGCTCGGCTGTTTTTTAACTAACGGGCAGATTACACTAATGCAGATTCCTCATCGCATGAAGCGGTTAATCGATGCTAGGATCGAACTTACAGGCTTAGGTCAAAAGAGTAAAAAGCGAGAACGGGCCATGAAGGCCTCCACAAGCTTCCTCAATTCCCGACGGGTCTACCCGAATATGGAGAGGCTTTAGAACTTGTATCCATAACATTTTTAAACACAGATTGTCGATATTCCAAAATACTGTTTAACAGTGCTTTTTTCTCTCTAATATCATCATTTTCTTTTGAAATGCCGATATAAAATTGAGTCTATAGAACTATTTTATACATAAATTTTACCTAAAGGAAGTGGAAAGAGATGTTGAAAAAGAAATGGCTTATCACTCCGTTGGTTGCGACGACACTGTTTTTCGGTCAATCTGCATTCGCGGCAAACACGTTTCCTGATGTGGAAGGAACAAAATATGAATGGGCTGCCGAATCGATTCGTTCCATGGTCGACAAGGGCGTTGTCAAGGGCTATGCAGATGGGACTTTCAAGCCAAGCAAAACCATAACGAAAGCGGAATTTGTACATATGTTTCACAAGCTTTTTCCAGAAATCGATCATTCTTCCGGCGAACCTTCCGACTTTGTGGATGCGCGTAAACACTGGGCGAATAAAGATTTTGCAGCAATATTCAACGGGGACTACGTCTGGCCGTATGCTGAAAGTGTTGGCGGGAAATATCCAAACTATCAATTCTATGTCAAACCTGACAAACCATTGACCCGCTGGGATGTGATGATGATCGCCTCTCTTCGGACGGATTATACCAATCAGACGCTTCATCCTGAGATTGAGGAAGTGATTTCCGCAGCTGCGCAGTACAAGGATATGAAAGTTCGTCAGGCCAATTACAATGACAATTTCTCGGCCTACTATCCGGTGCTGTACATCGACAAGACTGGAGAAGAGTACAACTATGATGGAGATTCCCAGGATCAAAAGGCAGAAGCATTCTACACCCTAACCAAGATGGGAGTCCTTACTGCTAATGAAGGATACCTTCACCCAAAAGCGCTAGTCACACGGGCTGAAGCTGTTACCATTTTACAGCGTTTGTACGAAGCTACAACGAAGTCAGTGGAGGATCGACACTAGCCGCTTGCACATTGTAGCCATTAAGGAAACTGCATAAGAGATAAATCGCTTTGCATTTTTCTACTTATTTAGTTACGTATCTATGACGATGCCTAACCGTCGATTACTGTCGAATGAAACAATGTATAAAAGTCGCCAAATTGGCGGCTTTTTTGTTTTAACGATAGATGCCAGTCAATAGTTTAGAATATGAAATTTTCATGTAAATTCATTAAAAAGCTGAAAACAATTCCTTTTTTTAAACAAAAGAGGGGATTGTTTTTGTTTATAAAATATATGTATTATATATCACTGTACTTTAATTCATTTTAATGTTTATAATAAATTAATAGCCTTAATCTATGTTTTACTACACTCATCTATGATGCTGAAGTTTCTAAGTATCAAGCCTGAACTTCCAGCACTCTCCATTTTTTTACACTTCCAAGTCTACTTACACACTTTTTATTTCTAACTACATCATGAAACTCAAAAACGATTTACTTTAACATGTCGATTACTGTTTGTTTGTGGCAAGACATTTTGTTGTTTTTGCTGTATCTATTTTAAATACATAGGAATGTGAACATCTGGATCCCATAAAACATTTGTTTTACCGCTTTTTTTATGGTGAGGAAAGGGGTTGGACATGAACCGCATGACTTTGCTTTTTTCGGGACAAGGGTCTCAATATGTCGGGATGGGAGCGACATGGCATGATGGTTTTTCAGAGGCAGGTCACATTTTTGAAGAGGCTGCTGATATTTTGGGGTATGATTTGAAAACTTTATGTATGGAAGGACCCATCTCTCAATTATCGAGAACATCCTACACCCAGCCGGCACTTCTCACGATCAGTGTCATCGCATTCAGACGTTACATGCACGATGTTGGGATTATTCCTGAATTTTCGGCAGGACATAGTTTGGGTGAGTACTCTGCATTGGTAAGCAGCGGAGTCTTGTCGTTTGGCGATGCTTTGCGGGTGGTGCAAGAACGAGGACGCTTTATGGAAGAAGCCTCAGAGGCCGGAGTGGGTTGCATGGTTGCTGTTCGTGGGGCTGATTTAAATCTGCTAGAAGAGCTGTGCGATCATTATGCCGTAACCAGTCAGCCTATTACCATCGCATGTTATAACTCTTCCTATCAATACGTCGTTTCTGGTCATCATGCCTCTGTTGCTGCGGTGGCAGGACAATTAGAGCAACGCGGGTTCCAAATTACCCGCTTGCAGGTCAGCGGCCCTTTTCACAGCCCGCTTATGCAGCATGCTGCTGACCGATTAGCATTGGAACTGCAAAAATATACGTTTCATGAACCACTGTGGCCTGTCATTTCTAATGTTACAGCACTACCATATTCGGATGCCAACAGCATTCGTCAAGGTTTGCATTTGCAAATGATCCGTCCAGTGCGGTGGATACAAACGATGCAGTATATGGAGAAACATGGGGTGAAGCAGGGGATTGAATTAGGACCGCGAACGGTGCTGAAAAACTTGGCAAAGGAAACAAACATCGCTATTGAGGTGCTTTCCTTGGACAGAGACTTGGATCGGATTGAACTGGAACGTCGTTTTTCGATCCGTGATTGGTTGGTCAAACCGCTGGCGGTGGCGGTGTCCATACCCAATGCCAATTGGAATGAGGATGAGTATCATAAGGGGGTTATTTTACCTATTCGCAGGTTGGAGGAGTTACTCAAAAGCATAGAATCGGGCAAATCTTCTTCTGCTTATGAACTAAGACGCGAAGCGCTGAAGTGTATTCGCCTGATATTGCAAACCAAACAAGTATCTGCAGGAGAGCAGGAGGAAGTTTTAGACCTTTTGAGGAGGGATCAGGATGGAGCAGTTTCAAACTTTAATTGAAATCATTCAGGACCGAGCCAGTAGAACTGAAAATGGAATTATTTTCATTTCGGGTGATACACAGGAGGAGTATGTAAGCTACAGTCAGCTTCTGGAGCAAGCACTGCAGGTACTTCATCAATTGCAGGAAAAAGGAGTACAGCCTGGCAATAAGCTAATTATGCAAATTGAAGACAATCATACCTTTGTGAATGTGTTTTGGGGCTGTCTGCTCGGGGGAATCGTCCCCGTACCTGTAAGTATCGGAAATAATGATGAACATAAAATGAAGCTGTTTAAAATCTGGAGTACCCTTACTTGTCCTTACATGATTGCGGATCATAAAGTATTAGAGCAGCTAGAAAAGTATTCTCACCAGCATGAGATGCTGGATTTCTTTGATTCTGTAAAAAAAGCGACCTTTTCTAGTCATGATTTTAATTATTCCGATCAGAACAAAGGGACCATACATGAATCCAGACCGGAGGATTTGGCGTTTATTCAATTTTCCTCTGGTTCGACAGGTGATCCAAAGGGAGTCATGCTGACGCATGAGAATCTCGTATACAATATTCGGGATATCGCCAGTCAAACGGGAATGACTTCAAGTGATGCGTATCTGGGCTGGATGCCACTCACACATGATTTGGGATTGATCGCTTTTCATTTAACCTGTATCATCGCCCATGCCAAGCAGCTCATTATGCCAACAGCTCTTTTTATAAGACGTCCTTCATTATGGCTAAAAAAGGTGTCGGAGCATAAGGTGACTCAAATCTGTTCTCCTAACTTCGGCTATAAATTTTTCCTTGATCAATATAAATCTAAAACAGCGGATAACTGGGATTTGTCAAGTGTTCGCATGATTTTAAATGGGGCTGAGCCCATATCGGTGGAGCTTTGCCATGTTTTTATGGAAGCCATGAGTGTACATGGATTAAAAAAAAATATCATGTATCCTGTATACGGCTTGGCAGAGGCAAGCGTAGGTGTCTCCACTCCACCTTTGGATAAAGATAATTTTGTTACCATTCATTTAAATCGGCAGCAGTTGCATGTAGGTGAACCTATAGAAGAAGTAGATTCATCCGATAAGCGTTGTCTTACGTTTGCAGATTTGGGCTACCCCATGGCCAACACCTCCGTTCGTATTTGTGATGAGCAAAATCAGGTGCTAAAGGACAATATAATCGGATACACTCAAATTCGCGGCAAAAATGTGACTGCGGGGTACTATAATAATCCCGAGGCTACCGCAAAGGTCAAGACAGAGGATGGCTGGCTCATTACCGGAGACTTGGGTTTTATGAGAAACGGACGACTGGTGATTACAGGTAGAGCCAAGGATATTATTTTCGTGAACGGTCAGAACATTTATCCGCATGATATCGAAAGGATTGCAGAGGAACTGGACGGGGTGGATCTGGGGAAAGTAGCTGTCTGCGGTGTACATGATGCACAAACTCGACAGGATCGTATTGTTGTTTTTGTGATGCACACGAAAAAAATAGAGTTATTTTTGCCAACAGTTCAAAGGCTGAAAAGCCATTTGAACTATCGGGGAGGATGGCATATTCAAGATGTAGTTCCAATCCGCCGTATTCCCAAAACTACTAGTGGAAAGGTTCAGCGCTACAAGCTAGCTCAGAGCTACGAGAAGGGAGAATTTGATGCAGTATTGGCATCCCTGGCGGAGGCCACTCAAATTACACAGGTAGCGAACCATGCCCCTATTCATCAAGGTGAGATCGAGCAAAAACTGATTGGGATTTGCCAAGCTATTTTAAATGTACAGTTAATTGGAACGGAAGACAGCTACTTTGATATCGGCGTAACTTCCTTACAACTCGTTCAGATCGTGGACCAATTAGAGGAACAACTCGGGATTCATATTGAGGTAACGGACTTCTTCTCTTATCCGACTATCGCCAAGCTAGCTGGATATATATCCAGTCAGGATTTAGGTCATAAGGTGATTACAGCACCGCAACCAGAATCCAAAGAGGAGGTAGAGGACTTGGATATTGCTATCATTGGCATGTCCGGTAAGTTTCCTCATGCGGATACACTGGAGCAGTTTTGGGCGAATGTAGCTTCCGGTACAGACCATATCAGTCCATATAGCGACGAAAGAAAAAAGGATGCCGAAGCTTTTATTTCCCGTCTGAATATGGAAGGGAGAAACATGCAAATCGCCGAAGGTGGCTATCTGGATGAAGTCGACAAATTTGACTACACCTTCTTCAAGCTAACTCCACGGGAAGCTTCTCTGATGGACCCGAATCAGCGTTTATTTCTGCAAACTGCTTGGAGCACGATTGAGGATGCAGGCTATGGAGGAAAACAGCTGTCGGGGAAAAAGGTAGGAGTGTATGTTGGATTCTCCAAAACCAGCTTTGAATATGAACGATTGTTGTCCGAAGTGGAGCCAGGGGCGCTTCCAAACTTTGGCATAGGCAATCTTCCGTCCGTTATCTCCAGTCGGATTGCGTATTTGCTTGATTTAAAAGGCCCGGCACTGACCATTGATACGGCATGCTCCTCGTCACTCGTGGCGGTACATCTGGCGTGTAAGTCGATTTTGAATGGAGACTGCGAGATGGCTTTGGCCGGTGGAGTGAAGACCATTTTGCTGCCGTTGAAAGCTGGCATTGGCATGGAATCCTCCGATGACCGGGCACGAGCATTCGACGATCAGTCGGACGGCACTGGCTGGGGCGAAGGCGTTGGAGCCGTTCTCTTAAAGCCGCTTCGTCAAGCGGAAAAAGACGGAGATCACATTCTGGGTGTGATCAAAGGAAGCGCGATTAATCAGGACGGCAGTACGATTGGAATTTCCGCGCCCAATGCGCTGGCTCAATCAGAAGTCATTTCGCAGGCGTGGCGTGATGCACGGATCGATCCCGAGACGGTAAGCTATATTGAAGCCCATGGTACTGGCACCAAGCTGGGTGACCCCGTTGAAATTAAGGGCATTACCCAAGCATTCCGCAAATTTACACAGCGCAAGCAGTTTGTGGCGATAAGCACGGTCAAAACGAATATTGGGCATTTATACGAAGCTGCTGGGATTGCGGGATTGATCAAATGCGTGCTGTCAATGAAACATCAGCAAATTGCACCGCTCGTTCATTTTCGCACACCCAACCGGAACATCCATTTTGAAGAATCTCCGGTGTATGCCAACACTAGACTGAGGGAATGGAAGACAGACGGATTCCCGAGAAGATGCGGGGTGAGTTCCTTTGGCTTCAGCGGGACAAACTGTCACGTGGTGCTGGAAGAATATATAGCGAAAAAGGGTGCGGACCAAGAAACCACCGACCGAAAAAATGGATCATCGCCATTGCTGCTGACACTATCGGCGCGAACTGAAGGAGCTTTAAGCGAGTTGATTGCACGGTACGTGGATTGCTTTGAACGTGAGGAAGAATTGCCGATGGAGGATGTCTGCTATACGGCTAACACAGGCAGAAGTCACTTAACATATCGAGTGGCTGTGATAGCCGAAGGAGCGGAGGCCCTGAAAGCGAAATTACATCAGCTTCATGAGCAGGGCAAGGCCATTGAAGGTGTATACATTGGGAAAGTAGATAGTAATGTTGGTACAGAAACAGCCGTCGGAAGCTCAGACACTTTGCAAGCACTGAAGCAAGTAGCAGTGAAGTATGTACAAGGGGCACAAATAGATTGGGACACGCTATACGCAGGTCACCCGTACAAAAGGATTTCGCTGCCTACGTATCCGTTTGAAAGGAAAAGGTGCTGGATTCATGTTCCAGAACAGGTTCGAGCGGAGCAGACTACACCCGTTTATAAAAATACTATAGTAAGGGAGTCTGAAATTATGGGGAATGAGTATTCGACGTCAGCGTCGTTTACTGAACAGCATAAATCTTCCATTCAACAAAAATTAGCGAAAATGATCGGTAATGTGTCACAACTTAGTCTTGAGGAACTGGAACCGCAAACACATTTTCTAGAACTAGGGCTGGACTCCATTAATTTGTCCCAGGTCCGCCACAGCATCAAGGATACATTCGACCTGGATGTCCCAATGAATGAATTTTTTGAATCGCTGACCACGCTCGAATTGTTGACTAGCTACGTTGCAGATCAGGTGAGTTCCGTTTCTGACGAGGCAGCAGTTGGTGCTCTGGAAAGCCAACCGAAAATACCCCTTAATCGGGTAGATGCTACTACAGTATCAACCTGGACAGGGCAGGATTCCAGCGCAATTGGTACATCGACTCATGGAATAGTTACGTCCGGGCAAGAGCCATTTCAAAGCACAACAGTTATAGCGACTTCTGCTGGTATCGAGCAGATTTTGCAGCAGCAGCTGCACGTGATGTCACAGCAGCTTGATGTGCTCCGAACTCAACCGACTCCTCCGACATCCGTTTCTCAATCATTTCAACCGGAAAGGGGTTTGTCGTCAGCAAATAGAGGAAGCGCAGAGATCATTGAAACCAAACAGGAAGTCGCAACTGCATTAGCTACTGTTTCACCGGTACTAGCTGTTCCGAAGAAGGCAGGCCATGAAGCAAAACCGTTTACGCCTTATAAAAAGCTGGAGGTCAAAGCCCATGAATTGCTTTCACAACGACAAGAACAACATCTGCAAGAGCTGATTGAGCGCTATACTGCTCGGACGCGAAGCACCAAGCAGTACACTCAGCAGTATCGGTCTGTCTACGCGAATAACCGTAATGTAGCCGGATTCCGGCCTATTTTGAAGGAAATGGTCTATCAAATTGTATCTCAACGTGCAGACGGCTCCAAAATCTGGGACTTGGATGGGAATGAATATGTAGATTTAACCATGGGTTTTGGTGTTAATCTGTTTGGGCACAATCCAAGCTTTATCCGTGAAAAAATTGAGGCAGAGCTAAAGAACGGCATGTGTGTCGGACCTATGTCCAACATGGCAGGACAAGTCGCCGAGAAGATTTGCAAGCTGACCGGTGTAGAACGGATCGCTTTGTACAATTCCGGCACCGAGGCGGTTATGGTTGCCCTCCGTTTGGCGCGTGCTGCCACCGGACGAGCCAAAGTAGCCATTTTTGCCGGCTCCTATCACGGTACATTCGATGGGGTGCTTGCGTTGGGTAGCGCTGGCAACAATAAGGAGCATTCCACACCTCTTGCGCCTGGTATCTTGCAGCACATGGTGGACGATATCGTTGTACTTAACTATGGAACGGAAGAATCGCTGGATTATATACGTACACATGGGCAGGAGCTGGCTGCTGTGCTAGTGGAGCCGGTGCAAAGTCGTCGTCCTGATTTTCAGCCGAAGGCCTTTTTACAAGAGGTTCGTCAGATCACGGAGCAATCCGGTACAGCTTTTATTTTTGATGAAGTGATTACAGGCTTCCGAATTCAACCGGGAGGCGCTCAAGCGTGGTTTGGTGTACAAGCTGACCTTGTGACCTACGGTAAAGTTATTGGCGGAGGGATGCCAATCGGTATCGTAGCAGGGAAGGCCGCCTTTATGGATGGGATTGACGGTGGCACCTGGAGCTTCGGAGATGGTTCCTATCCTCAGAATGAGCATCGGCGAACCTTTGTAGCCGGTACGTTCTGTCATCACCCGCTGGCGATGGCGGCATCTCTAGCAGTGTTGGATTATTTGGAGAGCCACGGCGAACAGCTGCAAAATCAGTTGAACAGCCGTACTTCGGCGTTGGCAGCAGAGTTAAATAGTTACTTTACCCATGAGCAGATACCCATGAAGATTGTTCACTTTGGTTCACTATTTCGCTTTGTACTCAAGGGTGATCTGGAGCTTTTCTTCTATCACATGCTGGAAAAGGGTATTTACATCTGGGAAGGGCGGAACTGCTTCTTGTCGACCGCTCATACGGAGGAAGATATTGCGCGGATCATACAAGCTGTCAAGGACAGTGTAGATGAGCTGCGTAAAGGGGGCTTCCTGCCTGATCTGACCTTAATCGGGAAAGGCCCAGGTCCAGGTAAGCGAAGTGTGTCTATAGCCGACCCTTCAGAAGTATCGACAGTGGATGTGGATGAAACGGTCATTCCACTAACCCCGGATCAAAGGCAGTTCTGGTTCGCTTAATGTCAAGAAACGAAATGACTTCTTAACATGCGAACGTATATTAATGTGAGACGTTAAGTGAATTGGCCAATCCCGTATTATTTTGCCGAAAAATTGAGTAAAGTGTACTTCGACGTCTTTACGCTCCAAATTTGGTAAAATGTCAGGTTCTATTCTTAGGACTTGGCATTTTTAGTAGTGTGGGCATCAGTTATGAAAGAGTCGGTCGGAGAGGAAATCGCAATTGGGCCGTGAGGCTGCGCTGAATCGACAGGAGTCAACAAAGGTCATATTTTGTAGGTGGTTGTAATCCTCGTAAAGGGCAGAGCAACCATATTAAAGCTTTTGAGTCTTTAATTTGAGATTTAAGTGTCATAAATTTTAAAGTTTATGAGGACTCATGTCAGCGGGTAAAAGAAAAGATTTGAGTTTTTAAGAATCAATACTGGAAAAAAACTATATCCTGCATAATAAGTTGAATTAAAGAATTTAGCCATTAATGGTTTAATAAAACAAATTAGATCCTCGCTTTACCAGATGGATAATTATATTTTATTAGTATAAGGATGGTTTCCTTATACAGTGGACCGTTCATAATTACCTTCCTATGAGAACTTTATCTCTACCCCTAGCTAGGTTATATCGTGCTTTTTAGGCTAGCGTCACAGCTGGAAAGGATAAAATTATTCCTTGAATACCCCACAGTAAAGGAGTCTGAAAAGATGGTGAATGAGTATTTCTCGACGGAATCTGCTTCCAATCCGCAAAAATCTACGATTGCTAATAAACTGTCAAAAATAATCGAAAGTGTATCCCAACTCAGTCCAGACGAATTAGAGCCGCAAAAACATTTTTTAGAACTGGGTTTAGACTCTATTCTTCTATCTCAGGTTAGACACAGCATTAAAAGTACGTTTGGCTTGGATATCCCGATGAACGAGTTTTTTGAATCACTGACTACGCTGGAGTTGCTGACAAACTATATTGCTGATAGGGTAACCTCGACCTCTGAAGAATTGACCCGGAATTCGGAGGAGCTTCAGTTGACTGCGTCGTCCAGTGTCACCTCTTCGGTGCCTTCCGTCTTGCCGGACTGGAGTCAAAAATCCACTATCCCTATAGAAGATCCTGCATCCCATGAAAGCAAGCTATCAAATAAGGATATATTTGCGGGGAGAGAACGAATTTTAGAAATGCAACTTCAACTCATGTCGCAGCAGATAGAAATACTGTGTCAATCTCGGCTTGCACCAGTGGCAATGCCTGAATCGCATTCACTACAAACTGCTGTCGAGCCTCAGACATCCGCGATGAAGGAGGTAGCTGCCACAGTTACTTCTGTTTCCCCCGTACAGGCTTCCATGTCAGCTGTTTTGCCAGACAGAAAAAAACCGAAAGCATTTGTTCCCTATCAAAAAATAAATGTACAAACCCATAATTCACTTTCACTTAGGCAGGAAAAGCATCTGCAAAAGCTGATTGAACATTACACGATGCGCACACGAAAGACCAAAGAATATACTCAGCAATACAGATCTGTATACGCCAATAACCGGAATGTGGCCGGATTTAGGCTTGCTCTCAAGGAAATGGTGTATCAGATTATATCCCAACGTGCAGAGGGTTCTAAAATTTGGGATTTGGATGGTAATGAATATATTGATTTGACGATGGGGTTTGGGGTCAATTTGTTTGGTCACAACCCATCCTTTATTCGTGAATCGATAGAGAAGGAAATACATAACGGGATGTGCCTTGGACCGATGTCTAATATGGCCGGGCAGATTGCCGAAAAAATTTGCAAAATGACAGGCATGGAACGAATTGCGCTATATAACTCGGGGACAGAGGCGATTATGGTCGCTCTTCGGTTAGCACGGGCTGCCACCGGGCGGGATAAAGTGGTGATTTTTTCTGGTTCCTATCACGGTACTTTTGATGGAATATTGGCATTGGGGGGAGCAACGGATGACAGGGAACAACTTTCCACTCCTCTGGCACCTGGTGTACTACAGCACATGGTGGACGATGTCGTTGTGCTCAGCTATGGAACGGACGAGTCACTCCAATATATCCGCTCCCATGCCCATGCACTTGCTGCTGTTCTCATAGAACCAGTGCAGAGTCGGCGCCCTGATTTCCAGCCCGCAGCTTTTCTGAAGGAAGTACGCCAGATTACGGAGCAATCCGGGACCGCGTTCATTTTTGATGAGGTAATTACGGGCTTCCGTATTCAGCCGGGGGGTGCGCAGGCGTGGTGCGGCATTGAAGCCGACCTTGTAACTTACGGTAAAATCATTGGCGGCGGTCTTCCGATCGGTATCGTGGCAGGGAAAGCATCGTTCATGGATGGAATTGATGGAGGAATGTGGAGCTTCGGAGATGACTCTTATCCACCGCGTGAGCAACAGCGAACGTTTGTAGCGGGAACTTTTTGCCATCACCCCCTGGCTATGGCAGCTTCGCTGGCCGTACTAGAGCGGTTGGAGAAGGACAGGGGGCAACTGCATAACGAGCTGAATAGTCGTACGAAGGCGCTCGCAGCAGAACTGAACCACTATTTTACGGAGGAACAGATACCTATAAAGGTCGTTTACTTCGGTTCCTTGTTCCGCTTCGTCCTTAAAGGTGACTTGGAACTATTCTTCTATCACATGCTGGATAAAGGAATTTATATATGGGAAGGCCGTAACTGTTTTTTGTCAACGGCTCATACTTCGGAAGATATGGAGCGAATTGTACAGGCAATTAAAGAGAGCGTTAATGAGCTGCGCAAAGGAGGATTTCTGCCGGATCTGCACCCTCATGAAAGCGATCTAAACAAGGCTTTTTTTCCTGAAACTGCAACTGCAGACCTTAAGGAATCGACGATTAAGCTGACTCCGGATCAGAAGCAGTTATGGTTCGCCTCAGTCTCGGATTCAAAGGGGTCGGAGTCGCTTCATGAGACTGTTTTACTGCGTTTCCGGGGCCCGCTACATGTTAAGGAATTTAATGAGGCTGTCCATCACATCGTTGAGCGCCACGAAGCCTTACGCACCTTTATGGGGGAGGACGGAGAAACGCAGATCATCGCCCCGGCAATGACTGTCAGCATTCCGCTACATGATATCAGCAGTCTTTCTGGAGAGGAGCAGAAACACGATATCCGTGCTTGGATGGAGAAGGACAGGGAGACCGTATTCCCAATAAGTGCGGGGGAACCTTTATTCCGTATCCAGCTTTTAAAAACGTCGAATGAGAAGCACATCGCTGCATTTACATTTCATCATCTGATTGCAGATGGCTGGTCCATCGGTGTATTTTTCCATGAACTGGAACAACTTTATTCCGCTTGTGTACGGGGCGAACGCTGCACGCTTCCCGATCCTGTTCCGTTCCGAGTTTTCGCAGCATGGCAGCAAAACCAGTTAGAGGCAGGTGGAGCAGCTGCCCTTGCTTTTTGGTCGGATGTACTTGCGAAGCCATTGCCAGTTCTTGACTTGCCGTCTCTCCAACGCAACATCAGCTCTCCCTCTTCGCGCGGAGCACGGCACACCATTGTGGTGGATGCGCCTCTGGTGAAGCAACTGAAATCAGTCAGTATTCGGCTTGGCAACAGCTTGTTTGTGACTTTATTGTCTGCTTTTCAGCTTTTATTGCACAGACTGACAGGCCAAAATCAAATAATAGTAGGTATTCCAACCGCAGGGCAATCTCATATGGGTGTGTCCCCGCTAATTGGCCACTGCGTTAACTTACTTCCAGTGATTTGTGAGGTAGACTCTGGAGCAACGTTCACGGAATTCACGCAGACGGTCAAGCGAGTAATGCATACGCTGGATGCTTATCAGAAATACAGCTTTGCCGGACTTGCCCAGCTAGGATTAAGCCATTTGCCCATTCTTAAGGTGTTGTTCAATATGGATAGGCCCATTCCGGAGTTTCACTATTACGGACTGGAAACAGAATTGTTGGAACATGAAATATTGTCCTGTCAGTATGAGTTGTTCCTGAATGTTACGGAGTCTGGTCAGCAATTGCGGCTTGATTTTGACTATGCTGCGAGTCTTTTTCAACAAGACACTATAGAGGTATGGGCGCAATACTTTTTACATCTGCTAAGCTCGATTGTGCAGGAAGACGGAATGCGTGTATCTGCGCTGTCTTTGCTTCGAAGTACGCAAAGGGAGCGGCTTCTGGAAGTGTGGGCGACACACTCGGATTCTAAAGGGAATTATCCTTGTGTCTTGGATAAATATAAACATCCGTCTCCTACGGGTACCATCGGACAAGTATATTTGGCCACATCCGCTGGTTTACTGGGAACGACGCTGGAATGGGCTTATGTCGAGGTTGGAGGGAGAATTCGACATATTGGTGCAGTTAACCGAGATGTTCTTATTCGCGGGCATCAAGTGAATCTTGAGCAGATAGAGAAACATCTTTTGCGAGCACTGGATTTGGATGCCTGTGTTTTGACGGCACGGAAAGACGGCGAGAGCAGTAACTCATCGTATCTAGTAGCTTATATAGTGGACAATAATTCTAATTCGTGGGATATAGCGAAGCTGAAAGAGAGTGTAAGCTCAATACTTCCTGATTATGGGCAACCTCGCTTTTGGGTTTTGATGGATAGCATCCCTCTTTTGGCTGATGGGAAGCCGGATTTTCAATCATTACCGAAACCAGAAGATATCAGGATAGAGGATTCGCAGAAGCAGGTTTCTGACGGTAATATGATTGAGGACAAACTGATATCCATATGTAAGGAAGTTTTGAATGTATCTAATATCGGATACAACGATAATTTTTTTCAAATGGGTGGAGACTCCTTAAAAGCGACTGTTATTCTAAGCAGAATTAACAAGGAATTCGAAGTATATATTCCGCTGGTACAAATTTTACATTTGCAAACGATTGCACAACTGGCGGCACATGTAAGAGGAGGACAAAAGCGAAAGTTTGAGCCGCTTGTTCCGGCAGATTTACAGCCCTTTTATCCGGTATCTCCCGCTCAAAAAAGAATGTATGTGCTGGATCAACTGGGTGGAGGTGCAGCGTATCATGTATCGGGTCAACTGCATATAGAGGGAGAGTTACACGTTTCCAGGTTCATTGATGCAGTGAAGGAGGTTTTTTCACGGCATGAATCCTTTCGGACGTATTTTGAGTTAGTAGACGGGGAAACCGTACAGAAGGTACAGGATATGCTTTCACTGGACATTCCTGTTACTCCAATTTCCGAAGAGGATGCTAATCACGCCCATGAACTGTTTATTCAGCCTTTTGACCTGAGTAAAGCTCCTTTAATTCGTGCTGAGCTGTTCGCAATCCATCGTGACCAGTTTATGTTGCTGATCGATATGCACCATATCATTTCAGACGGCTTCTCGATGGCAGTATTAATGGATGAGATCAGCACGCGGTATCAGGGTATGCCGCTTGCCCCCATTGACGTGCACTACAAAGACTATGTCGTTTGGCAAAAACAACATTATGCCGGAAACAGCCAAGTAAAGGATGAAGCATTTTGGTTAGACACGTTGCACGGCGAGCTCCCTGTATTGGACCTGCCAACTGACTTTGCTCGTCCGCCAAGTCAGAGCTTCGCAGGGGACAGCCTTACCGTCATTGTGCAATCCAAGCTAACGGATAGACTTAATCAATTGGCAAGAGACACGGGAGCAACGCTCTTTATGGTGCTCTTGGCAGCTTATAATGTGCTGTTAAGCAAATACTCCGGGCAAGAGGACATCCTCGTAGGTACGCCGGCAGCGGGTAGAGGGCATGCGGATACGGAAGCGATGATCGGCATGTTTGTGAATACTTTAGTTCTCCGTAATCGACCGCTAGCGTCCCAGCCATTCAGTGCTTTCCTGGAGGACGTCAAACATAACACTCTGCTTGCGTTGGAGCACCAGGATTATCCATTTGAACAACTGGTCGACAAATTGGATCGAGTACGCGATGTAAGCCGCAATCCCATCTTTGATACGATGTTCAGTCTGCAAAATAAGGGAACAGAGTTCATTGAATTCGAGGGACTTCGTTTGCAACCGAATGAGTTTAATGCAGGTGTATCGAAGTTCGATCTTTCATTACATGTAACGGAAACTCAAGACTATTTAACTTTCACCTGGGAGTATTCGACCAGCCTGTTTAAGTTGGAGACGATTGAGCGATTTGCCCTCCATTATATAAAAGTGTTGGAAATCGCAACTCAAGATGTCGGAATTCGCTTGGCTGACATGGATATGCTGACAGAAGAAGATAAGCACTTATTACTATATGAGTTCAACAACACCTCTGCCTATTTTCCGCGGGATGCAACGATTCATGGAAGGTTTGAGCAGCAGGTTAGCAGGACTCCAGATGACATGGCAATCATATTTGGAGATAAGTGTATGACTTACCAAGAGTTGAATGAGCTGGCGAATCGTTTAGCGCGAACGCTGCGGGCGGAAGGAGTGGGACCGGATCAGCCGGTGGGGATTATCGCTCAGCGTTCACCTGAGATGATGATTGGCATCTATGCAATTCTAAAAGCGGGTGGAGCTTATGTACCCATTGACCCGGGATACCCACAAGAAAGAATTCAATATATGCTTGAAGATTCAAGAACACAACTGGTGCTGACACAACCACAGTTTGCAGAACAGCTGAAGCAATATGCGGACTGCAAGGTAATGGTGCTGGATTATGCTTCCACGATCATGGCTTTGCAAGCGTCCAGGTCGACGGAGCCTATGACCGACTGCATGAGTAGCTGGCATGAAGATGCCTCCAACCTTGCGCCTCTAGCAGAACCCAACCATGCGGCCTATATCATCTATACTTCCGGTTCCACAGGGAAACCGAAAGGGGTTATTGTTGAGCACCGCTCCGTCGTGAATCGGCTCTGCTGGATGCACAATAGATATGGGCTGAACGTAGAAGATACGATTTTGCAAAAAACTGCCTTTACTTTTGACGTATCCGTATGGGAGTTGTTCTGGTGGTCGATGGTGGGCTCTAAAGTAAGCTTGTTGCCAATCGGCGGAGAAAAGTCTCCCGAACAGATCCTGAACACGATTAATGAAGACAAGGTAAGCACCCTTCATTTTGTACCTGCGATGCTGCATATTTTTCTGGAATATCTGGAGCAGCAACCAAGGGAAGTCGTGCAAGCCAAATTGAAAACGCTAAAGCATGTATTTGCCAGCGGCGAAGCATTGCCTCCTCAGCAGGTGGCGCGTTTCTATCGAATTATGTCAGGGATTGGAAGCGCAAAACTAATTAACTTGTATGGTCCAACAGAAGCTACTGTAGACGTTTCATTCTTTGAATGCGAGCCTGTGGAAGAGCACTCGGTGATCCCGATCGGTAAACCGATTGATAATATTCATTTGTACGTTGTACAGGAAGGTACGGAGCGATTGCAACCGATTGGAGTGGTGGGAGAACTTTGTATCAGTGGTATAGGAGTAGCCCGGGGCTACCTTAATCGACCGGAATTGACAAAGGAGAAGTTCGCTACCAATCCGTTTAATAGCGGAGCGGAGGGTTATGAGCGGATGTACCGCACAGGAGATTTGGCTCGTTGGATGCCTGACGGCAACATTGAATATCTGGGGCGGATCGATCAACAGGTTAAAGTAAGAGGATATCGCATTGAACTGGGTGAGATTGAAGCGCAGTTGCTGTCCGTAGACGGAATCCAGTCAGCAGTGGTCGTAGCTCGGGAAAACAAAGACGGCTACAAGGATTTGTGTGCATACTTTGTGGCTTCTGAGCCATTAAGTCCGCTGGACGTGCAAAATGCGCTCAAGCAGAAGCTGCCGTTTTATATGATTCCAGCATATGTGGTGCCTTTACAGCAGCTTCCTCTTACGGCCAATGGAAAGACTGATCGAAAGGCTTTACCTGAGCCGGACCGAGATGACTCTTTACAAACGGAATATGTTTCCCCGAGAAATGATGTGGAAAAGGCGCTGGTCATGGTATGGCAAGACGTTTTGGGATGTGATCATATAGGCGTTCGAGATCATTTTTTTCTACTTGGCGGCGATTCTATTAAGGCCGTTCAGGTGGCCTCACGTCTCCGTCAGCATGGCTATTCCCTTGACATTTCTCTTTTAATGGAGCACCCGTTCATTGAGGACCTTAGCAAGCTTGTGACAACTTTGTTCCGCTACACAGACCAGAATTCGATACATGGAGAGATTCCAATAACATCGATTCAGCGGCAGTTGAATGAACTGGGTACATTTTACACCTTGCGTATGACAACATCCATGCTATTTGCGGGTAACCCGGACTTCGATGAGGATCTGTTACGGTCTGTGCTGCAAACATTGACTACTCATCACGAGGGACTACGGCTTGGTCTGGCGGCGATCGATGAGCCGAATATCCTTATGTACCGAGATGAAAATGAAGAATTGTTCACACTTGATGTGTTCTCACTCTCAGATGATGCCTATGAAGCTAGCAAGCAATTACAGACCGAATGCTTCCGAATTCAAAACAGTTATGGAATGTTTGAGGGACCCAGAGTACGCGCAGGCTTATTCCGGATGTCGGGCTCCGACCAGTTCTTCCTTTCTGTAGATCCTCTAGTGGCTGATCCCACATCTTGGCGTATCCTGCTTGAGGATTTCACAACTGCCTATGAACAAGCTCTTATCGGGGAACCGATAGTGCTTCCTGACAAAACAGATTCTTACCGCTCCTGGATGCGGTGGCTAGAAGACTATGCAGACAGCAAAAAGCTGGCCAAAGAGAAACTCTACTGGCTGGATAAGGTTCATTTCGATGGCGAATTTATACCGAAGGACCATAAGGCACCTGTACATTCAGAAACACTTCGTCCAGTAGAACATTGCATCATACAGCTTTCGGACGAGAAAACAAGCCAGCTGTTAACACGGGCTAACCAAACCTATAATACGGTGACCGCTGAGTTACTGCTTGCTGCATTGGGACTGACTATAGTGGAATGGTCCGGACAGTCTAAGATTTCCATTGGATTTGAACATTATGATCGGGAGCAACAAACTGTGACTTCGGACAAACCGGACCTTTCAAGAACCGTAGGTCAATTCGGTTCCATATATCCGCTTGTCCTGGATATGGAGCCTGGGAAAGACAGTTCTCTTTTGCTCAGAAACGTAAAGGAGACAGTCCGGCAAGTACCCAACCAGGGTTTAGGATATGGATTACTAAAATATGGCTCTGCAACCTCCGGTAAATCGGAACTTAATGCTAAGTATTACCCGGAAATTGGCTTCCGCTTGATTCATTCTGAATCGGTTAGTTCCTCTCACTTTCATACATCACCTATGGATGTTGAATTATGGTCCGACCAGAATTGTAGCGTTTCAGATTTAGCCTATCACCTCTATCTGGATGGGCGGCTGAAAGACGGTAAGCTTTCCATCTGCATGCTTTATAACCGTCAAGCGTATGAAGCAGATACTATCCGAATGCTTCTGTTGCGTTTTGAACATCATTTGTCGGGCATTATTCAGCATTGTCTGGACCAATCCGGACGGCAACTAACACCATCGGATGTGGGAGCACGTGGTTTGGATCTGGATGAGTTTGAAGACATGAAGCAGTTTTATGAGAATCTATAACGATTCGTACGAGGAGGATATCCATGATCAAAGGACTTGAAATTGAAAAAGTGGTCAACTTGACTCCCTTACAGGAAGGAATGCTCGTCCATGCGCTGATGGAACCAGAATCACAGGCTTATTACGAGCAATTACGTATTTCTATTCGAGGAGATCTGGATTGGAATGCCCTACAAAAAAGCTTTCAGTTACTGGTTCAGCGTCATGAAACGCTGCGCTCGAACATTTATCATAAATCCGCTTCTCGTTCGCGGCTGATTGTCTTTAAAAAGCGAAACACGGCGATTACTTACGAAAATATGACAGAGCTGACCGGAAAGGAGCAAGCCGACGCTATTCGTAGATTTATGGATGTGGACCGTAACACCCATTACGATTTGAGCAGGGATATGCTCATCCGGATGGCTGTACTTCAGACGGATAAAGATGCTTATACGTTGCTTTTAAGTTTTCACCATATTATTATGGACGGCTGGTGTCTTGGCATCATAATGGACGAGTTGTTAACGGCCTATGAGGCCTATCGTACAGGCCGTTCCGTTCAATTGCCTGAACCACGACCTTACACCGGGTATGCCGACTGGCTTGAAGAACAGGATCAGGAGGCGGCCAAGGACTACTGGAGTTCTGTATTACAAGGTTACGAACAAACGGCTGGACTTCCGATGCTAAAAACTCCAGCTACAACTCCTGAAAAAGGCGGCTATCTGCTGCAGGAATATAGAACGACGCTGACGGAAACAGAGACCAGCACTTTGCGTACGATTGCTGAATGCAATGGGACCACGCTTAGCAGTCTTTTTCTGGCCGCCTGGGGAATTGTACTTGGTCGTTACAACGGAAGCAAGGACGTAGTTTTTGGCACGGTGGTATCTGGCCGCCCGTCGGAATTGGATGAAGTAGAGCGAATTGTCGGATTGTTCATTAATACCATTCCATTACGAATTAGATTAAATGAAGAAAAGAGTTTTGTTGAATTATTGCGCGATGTCCAGAGAGCCTCTGTCCAAGGAAGGATGAACGGTTACTGTTCACTTGCTGAAATCCAGTCGCAATCTGCACTCAAGCAACGCTTGCTTGATCATATCGTTGTATTCGAGAACTATCCGTTGGAAAACATGATCGGGAGACGGGACTGGCAAGACAAACTCGGATTCATTATTGAAGACGCCCGGTTATTTGAAGAAATACCGTATGACTTTAACATTGAAGTTGAAGACAAGAAGGCAATGAGTTTCATATTGTCCTATAACGGTAAGGTCTATAGCAGTGAAGCGATGAAGCATCTGGCCCATCATTTGAAGCATGTCTTCCTCCAAATTGCCAGCAATCCAGATGTTTGCCTTCGTGACGTTCGGCTGTTAACAACCGAAGAAGAGGCTAATATGACGAAAATATGGAGCGGACCCGTTGTCCAGTTTCCTGCACTTACTTTTCACGGGATATTCGAAGCGCAGACGGAGCGTACACCAGAACGAGCGGCCGTCATATATGAAGATACGATGCTCACTTACAGACAACTTAATGATAGGGCAGATGCTCTTGCCCATCTTTTGCAGAAGCGTGGAATTACACGGGAGAGTCTGGTCGCTGTCATGGTTGACAGGTCTGTTGAGATGATAGTGGCGGTGCTGGGAATTATGAAAGCAGGAGCTGCCTATGTGCCAGTAGATCCCGTGTATCCAGAAGAACGTATTGAATATATGCTGCGTGACTGCGGAACGACGATTGTGCTTACGCAATCTCACCTGACGGGCTGGCTGAAAACAATGGATTTTATGGGCGAGGTAGTTGATCTCGCTACCTTGCCACTCCAGCCCGAGATGGATTCGAACAAGCAGTATATCTCCACATATGAGCCCGGCTCTTTGGCGTATGTCATTTATACATCGGGTACCACAGGTAAGCCCAAGGGCGTTATGGTTGAACATCAACAATATGTCAACACTGCACTCGGCTACAGACACAGCCAAGGATTCAAAGATTTCCCAGTTAAGCTACTGCAAATTGCCAGCATGTCGTTTGATGTGTTTGCATGCGATTTGGCCAAGGCATTTGTCAATGGAGGTACCTTAGTCATTTGTCCTGAAAACGTGAGAAATGATCCAGCTGCCCTGGCTACACTGTTGGAGCAGCAGAAGATTACTACGTTTGAGACGCCTCCTGTGCTTTTAGCTCTGCTATTGAATTACATCTATGAGCACGGTACAAATATCAGTTCACTAAAGCTGCTTACTACTGGAGCAGATAGCTTGGCTGTTGCAGATTACCGTAAGATGTTGACCCGTTTTGGCAGCAAGATGCGAATTATTAATACGTATGGAGTTACCGAAGCCGCAATCGAGTCTAGCTTTTATGAGAACGAGCTGGAAAAATTGCCGCTGTCCGGTATTGTGCCTATCGGCAGAGCTCTACCGAATCATAAGTTATACATTGTTAATGACAGGATGCGTCCGGTCCCTGTCGGTGTAACGGGCGAGCTGTGTATTGGTGGGGCTTCTGTAGCGCGGGGATATCTGAACAGACCGGAGCTTACAGCGGAGAAATTCGTGTCTGATCCTTTCTCGCCCGGTGGACGCTTGTATCGTACGGGGGATCTGGCACGCTGGCAGCCAGATGGGAATATAGATTTTATCGGGCGAGCTGACTACCAATATAAAATTCGCGGATACCGGATTGAGCCTGGAGAGATTGAATCTATTTTGCTCGAAACGGAAGGAGTACGCCAGGCGGTTGTTGTTGATCGACTGGACACGGCGGGACAAAAGTACTTATGTGCCTATGTTGCAGGTGCAGCTGAGAAAGACATGCTGCGAGATAAACTGGCTCAGCAGTTACCAGTCTACATGGTTCCAGCCCAAATCATTGTATTGGAACAGTTGCCATTGACCCATAACGGGAAAATAGACCGATCCAATCTGCCCGAACCGGATGAAATAGCACTGTTGGATAGCGTGTATGAGGCACCACAGGATGAATTGGAAAAAACAATCGCTTTGATCTGGGAAGAAGTGATTGGCGTTAAACCAATTGGATTACACAACAACTTTTTCGAGCTTGGCGGGGACTCGATTAAAGCCTTGCAAATTGCAATCCGCTTAAATGCCAAAGGCCTGAAAATGGAAGTAAAGGACTTATTCCGTTACCCTGAAATTCACTTGATAGCACCGTTTATAAAAAAAATCACCCGTATCATTCCCCAGGGGATTGTAGAAGGTGAGGTAGAATTGACACCTATTCAACTCGATTTTTTTCAGCATCATCGGAGAGATCGTCACCATTATAATCAGGCAGTCATGCTGCAAAATGATAGAGGATGGAATGAATTATGGCTGAAAAACGCTATGGACAAGCTGGTAGCTCATCACGATGCATTACGCATCATTTTTGTGGAAGAGGAAAAGGGAACCACCGCCTATAACAGGGGAGTGAACGAAGGGGAGTTCTTTACATTAACGAGCTATGATTTGACACAATCAAGCCAGCCTGAAGAAGAAATCCGACACATTGGCGATGAGCTGCAAAGCAGTTTGGATCTGCAACGAGGTCCTCTCATACGCTTGGCTTTATTCCATTTATCCGGTGAAGATCATCTGATGATCGTTATCCACCATCTTATTGTAGACGGTGTGTCTTGGAGAATTTTGCTGGAAGATTTGGGCACCGCCTATGATCAGGTAGCTCGGGGTGAGATGCCGAATCTGCCCGCCAAGACTGATGCTTACAAAGAGTGGGCTTCAGGACTGGCCACTTACGCCGAAAGTGTACAGGTACGCCAAGAAATCAGCTACTGGAACAATGTAGATTCACGCAGGATACGTCGGTTGCCAAGAGATCATGAAATCGCGGTTAGCCTGATGCAAGATCGACGCCAAGCGGAGGTGGTACTCAGCAGGGATGAGACGGAAAAGCTATTGAAGCATGTACATCATGCCTATCATACGGAAATGAATGATCTGTTGCTTACAGCCTTGGGCCTGGCTTTTTATGAATGGAGCGGTTACAACGAAATCCCGATTTTGCTGGAGGGACACGGCAGGGAGGAGATCATTAAAGATTTGGACATCTCTCGTACAGTCGGCTGGTTTACCTCCCTGTATCCCTTTGTAATCGAGGTCAACAGACCCGAGAACTTGGCCTATCAGATCAAAATGGTTAAAGATAAGCTGCGGCGGGTGCCTAATAAGGGCGTCGGTTATGGTATTTTACGTTATTTGACCAAGGACCAGACTAAAGCCGCTTCTCTAGTAGCTGCACCATTCCCGGAAATCAGCTTCAATTATTTGGGACAATTCGACGAAGAAAACAAGACAGACATGCCTTGGCGTATTTCCCGATTAGCAGACTTAGCCAATGGTGAGAGAAGCCCGCGTGCGGAAAAGACGAATACATTTGACATTAACGGCATGATCACGAACGGAATCCTTCGGTTTGAATTTGAATATAACGGGCTTGAATATGGTGTAGCGACGGTAGATCGATTAACGATCGGCTTTAAAAAACATCTATTGAATATTATCCATCATTGTTGCACTAAAGATCAGGCGGAGCGCAGCCCTACGGATTTTACATATAATCAATTGTCTATGGGGCAATTTGAACACATATCAAGCCGATTATCGGATAAGTTGGGAAATCTGTTGAAATAAAGGATATCAGCAAGTTGAAACTCAAATTCTGCATGGATAAAGGAAAGGTGAATGATTTGGCACAGGTAAATATTAAAGATATCTATCCGCTATCCCCGATGCAGGAGGGAATGTTGTTTCATTCCATCCTCGACGCAAAATCAGAAGCTTACTTTGAGCAGACCGTTATTACCTTTAATGAAGTGCTAGATGTTCATTTGGTTCAGCAAAGCTTGCAGCAGCTCATGAATCGATATGATATATTCCGTACCATTTTTATGTATAAAGAAACAGAACGTCCGCTTCAAATTGTCCTGGAAGAACGTGAAGCGTTGCCTGTTCATTTCGAAAATATCAGTGTTTTCCCTGAAGCTGAGAAAAGGGGGCATTTTACTGACTTTTTAAAGACAGAGCGTCAAGCGGGTTTTGACTTGGAAAAAGATGTTCCGATTCGGCTTGCCCTGTTTCAATGGGATGATAACTCTTGCAGGCTTGTCTGGAATGTTCATCACATTATAATGGATGGTTGGTGCATGGGAACGGTAGCCCAGGAATTTTTTACTATATATACTTCCCTTCGGTCTGGAGTGCCTGCGCAATTGGATACGGTATATCCGTACAGCAGTTTTATTCAGTGGCTGGAGCAACAGGACAAGGAAGAAGCGACAGCCTATTGGCGGGGGTATTTAAATGGACTTGAAAATGAAACAATTTTGCCGGGGTATAACCGTCCATTGAATCCAATCTTCGAAGCAGAACGTTACACATGCAAGCTGGGGAAAGAACTGACTCAAGGAATGGAGAGAATAGCTAAACACTACCACACGACAGTCAGCACTGTATTTCAAACGGTATGGGGATTATTGCTTCAAATGTACAACCGCAGCCGGGATGTTGTGTTCGGGTCCGTAGTATCCGGCAGACCAGATGAAGTTCCGGGAATTGAAAATATGGTTGGATTGTTCATTAACACAATACCAACACGCATAACCAGTGATGCGGACCAGAGATTCTCAGATCTGCTGATATCTGTTCAAAACTCCAACATCGAGTCTACTCAGTACTCTTATTCTTCCTTGGCAGATATTCAGAATCACACGGATTTGAAACAAAATTTAGTCCGTCATATTGTTGTTTTTGAGAACTATCCTTATTCAGAGGAGCTTATTCATGCGGAAAAAGGGCCTGATACACTTCAGGTTACCGACGTAGAGGATATTGTACAGACCAACTATGATTTTAATGTGATTGTCGTTCCTGGATCACAGTATGAAGTTACATTTAGTTATAATCGACTGGTTTACGATGAAAATTGGATTAAGCTAATTGCAGCTCATCTTAAACGGGGACTGGAGCAGATTGTTCAACAGCCGGATCTACCGATTTCCGCTTTGGAATTTCTGACAACGGAAGAGAAAAGCCAGGTTTTATCCGAATTTAGCGGAGTACAGATCTCATATCCTTCTAGTGATACCATCCATCTTTGTTTTGAAAAACAAGTAGAAAAGACACCGAAGGCAACAGCAATTGTCTGTGAGAACTCCAGTCTGACTTATGTTGAGCTGAATGAACGTGCTAACCGACTGGCTCGTACCCTGCGTAGTTACGGCACAACAACCGATCGGCTAGTTGGACTCATGACTGATCGTTCTATAGATATGGTGGTTGGCATTCTTGCTATTCTTAAAGCAGGAGGGGCATATGTACCCATCGATCCGTCATATCCAGAGGAACGTATCCGTTATATATTTGAAGATTCCGGTGCAGACCTGCTTTTAACACAAACCCATCTTGTGGAAAAGGTCAAAGAAGCCGCCTTTGGAGGAAAAGTTCTGGTATTGGATGGAGATCCAACTGTATATCACATGGAAGGATCAAATCTGGAAGCCGTATCAGGAGCAAACGATCTAGCCTACGTCATATATACTTCAGGTACTACAGGACAGCCTAAAGGTGTAATGCTGGAGCACCATGGATTGTGTAACCTGAAAACGTATTTTGATGAAACATTGCAGATAAGTCCGTCAGATCATGCCCTACTGTTTGCGAGCTACGCATTTGATGCTGCATGCTGGGAAATATTTCAGGCGCTATTTTGTGGTGCGACACTTTACGTGCCTACTTCGGAAATCATTCTGAACTACAACCAGTTTGAACAGTATATGGCGGAACATAAAATTACGGTAGCGGCATTACCTCCTACCTACGCCGTGTATCTAAACCCAGAACGAATGCCGGATCTGCGTATTCTGTTCACCGCTGGTTCCGCTTCCTCGATGGAGCTTGTAAACAAGTGGAAGGATCAGGTTGCCTATTTTAATGGCTATGGCCCGACAGAAAACTCGGTAGCAACGTCCATTTGGCCGGTGTCGGAACACCCCGGAGCAATCGATACCATTTCTATAGGACGTCCCGTACCCAACCACCGGGTGTACATGATCGATGCTCTTGGTCATCTTTTACCTGCTGGAGTAGCAGGAGAGTTATGTGTATCCGGTCCAGGATTGGCACGCGGTTACTTGCACCGCCCAGAATTAACGGCTGAGCAATTTGTGGCTAATCCGTTTGTAGATGGGGAAGCGGGCTATGAACGCATGTATCGGACAGGCGACCTGGCAAGATGGATGCCGAACGGCAACATTGAGTATCTGGGCCGGATCGATCAGCAGGTCAAAATTCGCGGTTACCGGATTGAACTGGGCGAAGTTGAGGCGGCTATGCTGAAGGCAGATCGCATGCAAGAGGTCATCGTACTGGCACATGCAAACAGCCAAAACCAACACGAACTGGTTGCCTACTACGTGGCGGAACGCGAAGTGACGGGGAGCGAACTTCGCAAGCAGCTGAGTGAAGAACTCCCGAATTATATGGTTCCCTCGCACTTTGTTCAGATGGAGCAAATGCCGCTCACACCCAACGGCAAAATCGACCGTAAGGCATTGCCGGCACCGGAGCAGATTTCCCGTTCCACGCAGGAATATAGGGCTCCGCAGACAGCAGAGGAGCAGGCGCTGGCCCATGTGTGGGAGGCTGTACTGGGCGGCGGTCCTGTCGGATTGACGGATCAATTTTTTGATCGGGGCGGGGATTCGATCAAGGCGATTCAGGTATCCTCACGCCTGCTGCAGGCAGGCTACAAGCTGGATATTAAAGACCTGTTTAAGTACCCTGAGGTTGCTGAGCTAGCCACGCATCTGCGTGTGTCGGATACCCAATTAGCTGATCAGGAAGAGATCGAGGGAGCCGTTCTACTGACGCCGATTCAGCAGTGGTTTGTGGAGCAAGGGCAGCCTGTGCCGGACCACTTTAATCAGGCGGTTATGCTTCATCGGGAACAGGGATTCGAGGAAGAGCTGCTACGTCAGGCATTGACGCAGTTGGCGGTGCATCATGATGCGTTACGGATGGTGTTCCGCAAGGGGGAGCAAGGCTGGGAAGCGTGGAACCGCGGAGTGAAGGAAGGGAAGCTGTATGATCTGGAAGTGGCCGATTTCAAAGACGTGCCGATCGGTCCCGTATTGGGTCAAGCTATAGAAGCCCGTGCGAGCACTATTCAGAGTAGCATCCGACTGAATGAGGGGCCTTTGCTGAAAGCGGGCCTGTTCCACTGCGCTGATGGGGACCATCTGCTACTGGCTATTCATCATATGGTGGTAGACGGC
>NZ_JAAMNR010000013.1:0-65835 GCF_011066115.1 Paenibacillus sp. EKM212P | reverse complement strand
CCCCCGGCTTTTAAAATCCCAAAGATCCCCACGATCATGTCCACCGAGCGCTCGGTCATCAGACCCACCAGACGATCTTTCGTCACGCCTTGACTACGCAAGGTACGAGCTAATCGATTGGCGCGTGCATTCAGCTCGCGATAGGTCAACTGCTCTCCTTCGAAGAACAGTGCTGTCTGCTCCGGCGTCCGCGCGGTTTGCGCCTCGAACAAGCCATGGATCGTTTGCTCGCTTGGATATGCTGCCGCAGTATTACCCCAAGCCTCAACGATTTGCTCACGTTCCCGCGTGGTTACCATATCCAGCTCATGTACGCGAATGTCCGGCTTCGCTGTCACCTGCTCCAGCAACTGCACCAGATGACCTCGAATTTGCTCTACACTTTCCCGTTCAAAGGCCAGCGCATTATACCCAAAGCTCATATGAATGGTGTTCCCCGGCAGTACCACCAGGTTAAAGTCATAGTTGGTCTGCTCGACAGACTCGGCTCCGGTGATGCTGAAGCTGGACTCATCACCGTTGCCTAATTGCTCCAATTGTTCCTCTACCGGATAGTTCTCAAAAATAAGAATATGATTGATCAAATCCTGCTTAAGCTCCGACAGCCCCTGAATTTCATACAACGGGTACGTATCATAGGCATGGGAAGCAATCGATTGCTCTTGGGTTTGCTTCATCACGTCTGAGAATAAGCTGTCCACTTGACTGCGGATACGCACAGGAATGGTATTGATAAACAGACCAATGATGTGCTCCACATTCGGAATGTCTGCCGGACGTCCAGATACCACGCTGCCAAACACTACATCATCTGTGCCATTATACTTTTGCAGCAACAGGCCCCAAACGGTCTGCATCAACGTATTGATCGTTACCTGATAACGCTTGGCTACGCGCTGAATGCCAGCCGTTAGATCCGTGCCCAAGTCGAAATCCAAACGCTCTGCCTGATATTCCGTTTTGCCCTGAATTTTAGCCTGTGGCAGGCGGGACTGTTCCTCATATCCTTCCAGAACCTTGCTCCAGTAACTTGATGCGGCCTGACGATCCTGCTGTTCCAACCATTCGATATATTGACTGTACGGCGTTACAGGGGCCAGTTCAGGCTGCTTATGAGCCAGTATCGCAAAATAACTCGCAAACACTTCGCCTGTCACCAGCGACAAGCACCAGCCGTCCATCACGATATGATGGAAGCTCCATACAAAACGGTATGCATCCTCACCTGTGCGCAAAACGGCCACACGCATCAAAGCATCTTGCGCCAGATCAAAGCCTCTTTGCTTGTCTTTGCGCGTATATTCAAGGATGTATTCGTTTTGCTTCTCTTCCTCCACATCCCGTAGGTCCTCAACATATAATTCACTGCGCTTATTCCGATACACGACCTGAAGTGGTTCATCTTTCCAGCCACTGTAAAAGTTCGTGCGCAGTACCGTATGCCGCTGCACCAATACATCCAAACTTGCCGCAAACGCAGCGATATTGAAATGTCCTTGCAGATCAAAAGATGCCTGCTCAAAATATGCTCCCGATTGCGAATCCATCAGATTGTAAAAGAGCATGCCCTTTTGCATCGGCGTCAGCGCGTATACATTTTCCAGCTCACCGGTATGTGCCGCCTGTTCCGCAATTTGTTCCAGTTCTCCAGTCGTCAGACCTTTGAAGGACACATCACTCGGTGTCAGCTCCGGCTGTTCCTGAGCGACACAATGCGTAATCACCTCTTGCAAAGCGGATTGCAGCAGTCCTGCCACACGTTCCAGCGTTTCTTGGCGATACTGCTTACGGCTGTAAGCGATCGTCAAGCGCAGCGTGCCTTCCGAGATCATCGCGTTCAAATCCAGCGTATATTGCAGCGGTGAATGGGCATCCTCTGTCTCCCCTGCGCTATAGGATGACCATGTGATTCCACTGTTTTGCACATCCTGATCGACCTGCCCCAAATAGTTAAAGCTGATTTCCGGTTCTACTGCAATCGCATGCGCTTCACCTGATGCAGACGCAGGAGATAAGTAGCGCCATGTGCCATAGGTCAGCCCTTTATGCGGAATGCGGCGCAGACCTTCCTTCGTTTCTTTAATCCGCTGGGCCAGCGTCAGGTTGACATCTGTGTCCAGCAGCACCGGATACAAGCTCGTAAACCAGCCTACTGTACGTGTAATATCCACCTCTGGCAGGATTGCTTCCCGGCCATGTCCCTCCAGATTCACCAGCACCTGTCCGGCGCCTGTCCAGTTGTGCATCGCCAATCCTAACGCGGTCAACAGCAAATCATTGACCTCGGTGTTATAGGCACGATGGGCCTGCTTTAGCAGTTGCTCCGTTTCAGCCTCGGTCCACTCCACCGTCAACACTTCGCTGTCTGCATTCAAGGAGCCCTCGTAGGCGAAATCCTTAGGCAGCGCTGCCGCTTTCGCTTTGGCCTGTTCCAGCTGCTGCCAGTAGGCTTCATCCGATGCAGCCTCTGGACGGTTGGCGTAAGACGACAACTCCCGTGCCCATGTTTGGAAGGAATCTGTTTTATAGGGCAATCGTACAGGCTCGCCCTTGATCGCCTGCTCGTAACCTGTCGAGAAATCTTCAAACAGAATTCGCCACGATACCCCGTCCACCACCAAATGGTGAATGGCTATGAGCAAATGATCGCCCTCGGCTGTGCGGAACAATCCCAGCTTGACCAGAGGCCCTTCGGACAGGTGAATGCTGCTTTGAATTTCATTTGCCTTCGCTTCCAGCGCTTCCGCATAGGATGCTTGTTCACGGTAGTTTGCGGTTTCCAGCGTATACAACGCGCCTTCATCTACGCCGCGTGTCCAAGCCATATAACCAGAGGAATCCTGATGGAAAACCGTACGAAGCGCATCATGATGCTTCACGATGTGATCCATGACTTGGCAAACCGCCGTCTCATCAAAGCCCTCGGCACGATAGAGCATGACCGCCTGATTAAAGTGCTGCGGACGCTCGCGCTCCTGCGCAAAGAACCAATGCTGGATCGGAAGCAAAGCGGTTTTCCCGCTTACTTCTCCTTGATCTGCCATACGACTGACCTCATGCATATGCGGTGCCAGTGCTGCAACCGTTGGATACTGGAACAAATCCTTCATGTCCAGCTTATAACCGGCCTGGAACGCACGGGATGCGATTTGGATCGCCTTGATCGAATCGCCGCCCAGATCGAAGAAATTGTCCAAAATACCGACAGTCTGCAGTCCCAGTACCGACTGCCAGAAAGATACTAGGGCGCGTTCTGGCGCGGTACGCGGCTCTGCATAATCCGTTCCGAATTGCAGACTGCCTTCTGGTGCTGGCAGGGCCTTGCGGTCAATTTTGCCATTCGGACTCAGCGGCATCTGCTCCAGCTGTACAAAGTACGATGGTACCATGTAGCTTGGTAGCTCTCGGCCCAGCTCACTTCTCAGCTCGCTGGCTCCTATCTCTTGTCCAGCAACATAGTAGGCCACCATTTGTTTTTGTCCCGTCTCATCCGCACGCGCCAGCACCACCGCTTCGCGTACCGATTCCACTTGGAGCAGCTGCGATTCGACCTCGCCCAGCTCAATCCGGTACCCGCGGATTTTCACCTGATGGTCGATCCGGCCCAGATATTCAATGTTGCCGTCCGGCATCCATCTCGCCAAATCGCCTGTGCGGTACATCCGTTCATAGCCTGCTTCCCCGCCTGTAAACGGGTCGGCTACGAATTTGTCGGCCGTCAGCTCTGGACGATTCAGATAGCCGCGGGCTACACCTACACCGCCGATGCACAGCTCACCTGCAACCCCAATCGGCTGCAATTGCTCCGTACCTTCCTTCACGATGTACAGACGAATATTCTGAATCGGCTTCCCGATCGGAATAACTCCATATTCCTCATCCGGCTCGCAATCGAAGTACGATACGTCCACCGTCGCTTCGGTCGGGCCGTAGAGATTAACCAGCTTCGCTCCGGCCAAGCTCGACACCAGCCGCTGGAACCGGGCCACATGCTGTGGCGGCAACGCTTCGCCGCTGGCAAATACGTGGCGCAGCGTGCCCAGCTTCGTTTGCATCACTTCCCGTGGCTGCTGCTCCACGTACTCCAGGAACGCATGCAGCATCGCAGGTACAAAGTGCATCGTGCTCACGCCATCGCGGGCAATCGTGTCGACGATGTCTTCCGGGTTCTTTTCCCCGCCTACCGACAGCAAGCTCACCTTCGAGCCGACCAGCGACCACCAGAACAGCTCCCACACCGATACGTCGAACGTGAAGGCGGTCTTTTGCAGGATTGTGTCTTCTGCACTCAAGCCGTATCGATCATGCATCCACAAAATCCGGTTCAGCACAGAATGGTGCTCCACCATCACGCCCTTCGGTTTCCCGGTGGAGCCAGAGGTATAGATGACATAGGCTACATGGTGTGGCCCGGCCAGTGGCTCCAAATTCGAGCCGTCTTTGTGGTAAATGTCCTCGCGATCCAACACCAGCACCTGGCCGTTGAAACTCAGCGATGCTTGCTCTGCCAGATGCGACTGCGTCAGTATCAGCTTCGCACCCGAATCCTTCAGCATAAAGCGGATGCGGTCCGCTGGATAGTCCGGATCGATGGGTACATAAGCTCCGCCTGCCTTGAGGATCGCATAAATGCCTACGATCATGTCCAGCGAACGCTGAACCAAAATGCCCACGGGCTGATCAGGTTGGACGCCTTCTGCACGCAAAGTACGTCCGAGACGGTTGGCACGCTCATTCAGCTCAGCGTAGGTCAACGATTCCGCTCCGCACAATACTGCCACCTGATCCGGTGTTTTCGCTGCCTGCTGCTCGAACAGTGCACTTAGCGTTTGATCCTGCGGATAGGCTGCCGCTGTATCCCCCCAGACCTGAACGAGCTGTGCCTGTTCTTCCGGTGTTACCAATTCCAGCTCATTCACTCGGATATTCGGATTGTCCACAATTTGTCCGATGACATGGTCGATATGGCCCTGGATACGCTGCATGGCAGACCGGCTATACACGAGCGCATTGTATTCAAGCAGGATAGAGATATCCTCATCAGGCACGACAATCAGGTTAAAATCGTAGTTGGTTTGCTCGGCAAGTTCCACATTGGCAATCGAGAAGCCTGTTTGTGCCTTTGTCTCGCCGGAACCGCCCATCTGCTTCATCTGTTGCCCGATCGGGTAGTTTTCAAAGACCATAATGTGATGAATCAGGTCTTGTTTTTGTTCAGTCAGTGCCTGGATATCGTATAGCGGGAACGTATCATAGACACTGGAGGCCAAAGCCTGTTCCTGGGTGCGCTGCAATACTTCAGCAAATGTAGCATCCGGTGCACTGCCAATGCGTACTGGAATCGTGTTGATAAACAATCCGATCATGTTCTCCACGCCTGGAAGGTCTGCCGGACGACCGGATACCACACCACCAAACACAACATCCTGATTATTATTGTATTGCTGTAAAATAACGCCCCACACGCTTTGCAGCAATGTGTTAATCGTGACATGTTGTTGCTTGGCCATTTGGTTTAATGCCGCAGTCCGTTCTTTACCCAACCTAAAGGGCAGCTTTTCCGAAACATAGCCGGCATTTGAACTTTCATCGCTTCCGTCTGGTTCTTCATTGCGTGCGACGACAGAAGCTTGTGCGTTCTCACCAGGCAACAAGGTTTGCTGCTCAAAACCTGCCAAATAGTCACTCCAATAACGGGTCGCTTCCTGTGCATCCTGATGTTCCAACCATTCGATATAGTCACTATACGGCTTGACAGGTGCCAGCTCTGGCTGCTTGTGCTCCAGCAGGGCAACATATGCACCAAACACTTCGTCCGTCATCAGGGACAGGCACCATCCGTCCATCACAATATGATGGAAGCTCCATACAAAACGGTATGAGCTTTCACCCGTGCGGAAGACGGATACGCGCATAAGCGCATCCTTGCTTAGATCAAAGCCTCGAGCTTTATCCTGAGCCACAAATTCAGCTACAGCGTGTTCACGCCCTCTGACATCCTCATAACGGAAGCTCGGATTTTTATGACGATAGACAATCTGCAACGGTTGACCATACCAGCCGCTGTAGAAATTCGTCCGTAATATAGCATGCCGGCTAACCAGCAGCTTCAAACTTTCCTCGAATAGGGATGGTTCAAAGTGGCCCTCTAGATCAAAGGTTGCCTGCTCAAAATACACGCCTGTTTCTGCATTCATCAAACTATGGAACAGCATCCCCTTTTGCATAGGGGTCAACGGGTACACATTTTCCAATTCCCCAACCGTCTTGGTCTGCTCCTTAATCGTATCTAATTGCTCCATTGTCAGACCTTTAAACAGCACATCACTTGGAGTCAATTCGGTCCGCTCCCGTGTGACACAATGCTCGATCATTTCAAGCAGATTGGATTTCAGCAGATTGGCTAGCATGTGGACGGTGTCCTTACGGAAGGCTTTGCCGTTATACCGAATGTCCAGTTCCAGGATGCCGTTCGTTACGATCCCGCTCACATCGAGCGCATATTTCATCTTCGTCCGGTCACTAACGACCGATCCAATTGAGTAAGGAGACCTACGCATACCGCTGTTTGGCAAGTCCTGATCCAGCTGTCCGAGATAGTTAAAGCTTACTTGTGGCTCGGCAAAAGCTTGCTGTTGACCAGGATTCAGTGTATTTGCTTGCTGACTGGCGACTTGGCTGGATTCACTCAAATATCTCCAGATTCCGTAGCCCATTCCTTTATTCGGAATATGGCGCAGACTCTCTTTGACCTGTTTGATACGTTCTGACCAAGCGGGATCACAACCAACGTCCAGCAATACCGGATATGGACTCGTAAACCAGCCTACCGTACGAGAAATGTCCGTATCCGGCAAAGTGTTCTCACGCCCGTGTCCCTCTAAATTAATCAGACTGCGTTCATGACCCGTCCACGTGTACAGCATCATGCCCAGTGCCGTCAGAAGCAGATCGTTCACTTCCGTGTTATATGCGCGGTGTGCTTGCTTCAATAATTTTGATGTCTCTTCCTCCGTAAGCTGGACGACCACTGTATCCGTGTCAGCCAAGGTAAAGGGCTCAGCCTGCGCTTGATCCTCAGGTAAACGTACTTGGTCAGCCCAAGCGGCTGCGTTCCATTGCTCCCAATAGGCGTGTTCACTGTCCATGGCTGTGCTATTCGCATAGGTGGAGAGTCGCCCAGACCAGGAACGGAAGGAATCCGTTTTGTCCGGCAGCTGAAGCACTTCCTGATGAACAGCCTGTTCATAGGCAGTAGCCAAATCCTCAAACAAGATACGCCAGGATACCCCGTCCACGACCAAATGGTGAATCGCCATCAGGAGATGGTCCCCATCTGCACAGTGGAACAAACCCGCCTTTAACAGCGGTCCTTCTTGCAGTTGGATGCTGCTTTGAATTTCATTGGCTTTCGCCTCAATTACCGCGCTGAGCATGGCTTTATCCGTCAAATCCCTAAAGTCCAGCACGTCCAGATGATACAGCTCGCCTTCCTGTATTCCGCGGTTCCATGCTTTATAGCCTTGCTCGGTCTTGCTGAACACCATCCGCAGAGCATCATGGTGCTCTGCTAGTTTGCCAAGCGCCTGACGCAGAGCAGCTTCGTCAAAGCCCTGCTCCCGGTGCAGCATAACCGCCTGATTAAAGTGATGCGCATCCACTTGGGCCTGCGCAAAGAACCCATGCTGGATCGGAAGCAACGCCGTTTCTCCGCTCACTTCTCCCTGATCTGCCATACGACTGACCTCGTGCATATGCGGTGCCAGCGTTGCGACGATGGGATAGCGGAACAAATCCTTCATGTCCAGCTTGTAGCCTGCCTGGAACGCACGGGACACGATTTGAATCGCCTTGATCGAATCGCCGCCCAGGTCAAAGAAATTGTCTAAAATACCGACGGTTGGCACGCCCAGGACGGACTGCCAGATCGCTACGAGTGTTCGTTCTGTTACAGTACGTGGCGCTGCATAATCCGCTCCGCTGTGCAAACCGCCTTCTGGTGCTGGCAGGGACTTGCGGTCGATTTTACCGTTCGGTGTCAGCGGCATCTGCTCCAACCAGATGAAATACGACGGCACCATATAGCTTGGCAGCTCTTGTCCCAGCTCCTGTCTCAGTTCACCCGCTCCAAGCTCTTGACTCGCCACGTAGTACGCCACGAGCTGTGTTTGGCCCGTTTCGTCCGTACGTGCCATGATGACCGCTTCTTGTACCGATTCCACCTGCAGCAGCTGCGATTCGATCTCGCCCAGTTCGATCCGGTAACCTCTGATTTTCACCTGATGGTCCATCCGACCCAAATATTCAATGTTGCCGTCCGGCATCCATCTTGCCAAATCGCCTGTACGATACATCCGCTCATGGTCTGACTTGTCATCAGCAAACGGATTATTCACAAATTTCTCGGCCGTCAGTTCTTCACGTTTCCAATACCCACGGGCCAATCCTTCCCCTGCAATACATAACTCACCCGGTACGCCGACGGGCTGCAATTCTCCATTCGCATTCATGATATAGATTTGGGTATTCGCAATAGGACGTCCAATATTAATGTGCTCCGCATGGGTCAGTTCCTGCACGGTCGACCACACCGTCGTTTCTGTAGGTCCGTACATGTTATAAATGCGAGGACCTTTTATTTCTTGCAGTGCTGCGAGCAGCTTGGACGGAAGGGCTTCGCCCCCGACCATAATGGCCTTCACGCTTTGCAGTGTGCGGGAACCTGCTTCATGACCCAGCAGCATTTGTAACCGGGATGGGGTCATTTGCAACATCTCAATATGATGATGTGCAATCAATTCACCCAGCGCCTGCGGATTCACCTGATGCTGGCTGTCGCCAAGCACCACCGTCATTCCACCCAACAAGGGCAAGATGGTTTCCAAGACGAAAATATCAAATGAAATAGTCGTCAGTGACAAAATGGTTTGGCTCGCTTCAAAGTCAATGACTTCACGCATCCCGGTAATAAAGTTGAGGACCGAGCGATGCTGGAGCATAACTCCTTTCGGATTTCCAGTCGAACCAGACGTATAGATGACATAAGCCAAATGCTCTGGGCGGGCAATCGCCTCCAGATTGCTGCTCTCTCCCTGATACAAGGCTGCATCCTCAAGAAATATTGCATTGGCGTTGCAATGATGCTCTTCCAACAGATCACGACTGGTCAGAAGCACTGTGGCCTCGCTATCTTCCAGCATGTAGGCAATACGAGAGGACGGAAATTCGGGATCAATCGGCACATAAGCACCACCTGCTTTTAGAACAGCCAGGAGACCTACGATCATTTCCACTGAACGCTGTACCATCAGACCGACCAGTTTGTCAGGTCCTACTCCTTGTGCTTGAAGCATTCGGGCCAATGAATTTGCCCGTTCATTCAGTTCCCGATAAGTCAGACTCTGATGTCCAAATACCAATGCCACCTGATCTGGCGTATATTCTACCTGCTCCTCGAACAGCTGATGGATCGTCTGATGAGACGGAAAAGCACAAGCGGTATCATTAAATGCCGCTGTAATCTGCTGCTTTTCCGCCGCTGTGAGTAGTTCCAGTTCTTCAACACGAACATGCGGATTGAGCGAAATTTGCTCCAGCAGGCGTGCAAAATGCCCATACAGACGCTCAATACCTGCTTGATCAAAGCTGAGCGTGTTATACATAAAACGAATCTTGATGCCTTCACCCGGCATAACGACGACGTTCAGATCATAGTTGGTTTCCTCTGTAGACACCACGTTCGAAATCGTAAATTTATCCTGTCCATCACTGCCCAACTGCTCTACCTGCTGCTCCACCGGATAATTTTCAAATATCATAATATGATTGATTAAATCCTGTTTCTGCTCGGTCAGTGCTTGAATTTCATACAGCGGGAACGCATCGTAGGCATTGGAAGCCAGCGCCTGCCGCTGTGTTCGTTTCATCAGCTCGACAAAGGTTTCACCTTGTTCAGACTGCACGCGCACTGGAATCGTGTTAATGAATAGCCCGATCATGTGCTCCACACCTGGAATATCCCCTGGGCGACCGGACACAACGCTGCCGAACACAACATCCGAACTATTATTATATTTTTGCAACAAGACGCCCCATACCGTCTGAATCAGCGTATTGATCGTCACCTGATTTTGCTTCGCCACTTGTTCGATCTGAGCAACCAGCTCCGGCTGGAATTCGCAATCCAGATCTTCAGCAACATATTCCCCGGTGTGCATCGATTTAGGCTGTGTTTTTTGCTGAGGAAGCGTAATTTGCTGCTCGTAGTCCGCCAGATACCCACGCCAGTATTGCAAGGCTGCCTCACGGTCCTGACGCTCCAACCATTCAATAAATCGACTAAACGGCGTGACAGGCTCCAGCGTTGGCTCATGACCCGCACGCAGTGCCAGATAGCTACCGAATACCTCCTGTGTCATAAAGGACAAGCACCAGCCATCCATCAAAATGTGATGGAAGCTCCAAACAAAGTGGTACGTATCATCCCCGGTTTGCAAAATGGAGACACGAATGAGTGCATCCTCTGCAAGATTGAATCCTTTCGCTTTATCCTCGATGACAAAAGCTTCAACACAAGCTTCTCGTTCCTCCTTTTCTAGTCCGCGCAAGTCTTCATAATATAATTGCCCGCTACGATTACGGAAGACGACCTGCACAGGTTCATCCTTCCATGAACTGATAAAGTTCGTCCGTAACGCCTCATGACGCTGTACGAGCAAATCAAAGCTTTTGCTGAAAGCAACCACATCAAAACGTCCATTCCATTCAAAGGTTGCCTGCTCAAAATAAGCTGCCGAACTCTCATCCATTAGACTGAAGAAGAGCATGCCCTTTTGCATCGGCGTCAAAGCATACACATTTTCTAGTTCACCCATATCTTGTGTATCTTTCACCAATTGCTCCAGCTCGTCCAGCGTTACATGTTTTAACAAGACATCACTTGGGGTCAACACCGTTCTTTCCTGCGCAATGCAATGGCTAATCACCTCACGCAAGCCGGATGCCAGTAGTTCTCCCAGCCGTGCAATCGTTTCGTGCCGGAACTGCGTTGTGCCGTAGCGAATAGTGAACATCAGCTCGCCATCCTCGATTAATCCATTGATATCTAGTGCAAAATCCATAGCCGCGTTCGTGCTAACAGGCACACCAATGGAATAGGAGGAAGGCTGTAGATCGTTACCTTTATAATCCTGATCGAATTGGCCCAGATAGTTAAAACTGATCTCAGGCTGAGTCTTTAACTGCACGCCTGCTTTCTCCAGAACATTCATATCTGACAGGTATCGTAAAATACCATAACCGATGCCTTTTTGCGGAATATGACGCAGCCCTTCCTTGACCCGTTTAATCAGCCGAGCGGTATTTCCACCTTGTCCCAGACTTCCATCCAGTACAACCGGAAATTGGCTCGTAAACCAACCGACTGTGCGCGTAATATCCACGTCGGGTACAACGGCTTCCCGTCCGTGGCCTTCCAAGTTAACCAGCACCCGTTCGGAACCAGACCATTCATACACGGCTTTGCCGAGTGCGGCCAGCAGCAGGTCATTCATTTCCGTGTTGTACGCGCGATGAGCTTGTTTGAGCAGCTGCTCGGTTTCCTGCTTCGTCCAGCTGACTGTCACTACCTCGCTGTCTCCAAGCAGAGCATTGTCATTGGCAAAATCCTTCGGCAAAGGCTTCACAAAGCTTGCTTCTGCTTGTTCGATATGCTGCCAGTAGGCTAGCTCCCGCTCCATCGTCGCACGATTCGCGTAGGCTGACAGCTGCTTGGCCCATACCTGGAAAGAATCTGTTTTATGCGGCAGTCGAATAGCTGTGCCTGTTTTACCTGCAACAGCCTGCTCATAACCGGATGCCAAATCCTCCAGCAAAATACGCCACGATACACCGTCCACAACCAAATGATGAATGACGATTAGCAAATGATCGCCCTCAGCGCAGTGGAACAGACCAAGCTTCACAAGCGGACCCTCGCTCAAATGAATGCTCGCTTGAATTTCGCTCGCCTTGGCTTCTATAGCGACAGATTCGTCCTCTATTCCTCTAAAATCTACAATGTCCAGCGTGTATGGCTCGCCTTCCTCTACACTGCGGTTCCAAGCGACATAATCCTGCTCCGTTTCACGGAATACAGTGCGCAATGCGTCATGATGCTGGACAATACGGTCCATCGTACGGCGCAGCGCGTCGATGTCAAAGCGCCCAGCTCGATACAGCATCATCGCCTGGTTGCTGTGGTGCAGATCAACCGGCCGCTGCTCGAAGAACCACCGCTGAATGGGTGTCAATTCCACCTGGCCTACGACTTCTTCCTGACTGGCCATCTTGCCATCAGTACGAAGTAAAGGACTGAGTAACTCTACCGTCGGATTGCTGAAGAGGTCTTTCATGTCCAGTCGATAACCTGCTTGCAGCAATCGGGAGGATACTTGCAGCGCTTTGATCGAATCGCCGCCCAGTTCAAAGAAGTTATCCTGCGTGCCTACCGTTTCGACACCCAGCACCCCGGCCCACACTGAAGCTAAAACCTGTTCTACCGCAGTACGTGGAGCCACATAGGCTGCACCGGTATGGATGCTTCCTTCCGGTTCCGGTAAGGCCTTGCGGTCGATTTTTCCATTGTGGGTCAGTGGTAAGGTCTCCAGACGCATCAAGCGTGCAGGTACCATATGTGCTGGCAGTCCTGCTTCCAGCTCGGCCTGTACCTCCTCGATCTGCAGCTCGGTTTCTCCCGTGATGTACCCGCACAAGTACTTGTGTCCACGCTCATCCGTCCGGTCGATGACTACCGCTTGACGCACACCCGGCACCCGCTGGATCGCCGTTTCAATCTCGCCCAGCTCGATCCGGTAACCCCGGATTTTCACTTGATAATCCATCCGGCCGATAAAGTCCACATTGCCGTCCGGCATCCACCGCGCCAAGTCACCTGTGCGGTACAATCGTTCACCCGGTACGAACGGATTGACCACGAATTTCTCGGCGGTCAGGTCCGCACGATTCAAGTAGCCTCGTGCCACCCCGGCACCGCCAATGCACAGCTCGCCCAGCACGCCGATCGGCACCGGATTCAACTGGCTGTCCAAGATGTAAAACCGTGCGTTCAGCCACGCCTGACCAATCGGTACATTGCCGCTACTCGGCAGCTTCGACAGTTCTTCGTCGTAGAAGCTGGAGTCGATCGCCGCTTCCGTGACGCCGTAGCTGTTCATAATGCGAACATCCGCGCCAAACCGTTCTTGCAGCACCCGATAATCCGTCACGCTGCAGCTATCCGAGCTGGTGATCAGCAGTTCCAGACTGCTCATGTCCAGTCCCTGTTCATGTACATGCTGCATGAACGGTACGATCAGGGCCGGGGTCGATTCGAACACCGTAATCTGATAGTCGTGAATCCAGCCATATAGACGGCTTGGGTCAATCCGATCGTCTTTCGGACAGATGACCATCGTGCCACCGTTATAGAGCGCCCGCGCAATATCGCCGACGAACACGTCGAAGGAGAAACTTGCCAGTTGCAGCAATCGTACCGGGAACTGGTTCAAACGGTAATCCCGGCGGTAGGCCGCGGCTGTGTTTACCAAACTGTGATGCTCGATCATGACCCCTTTCGGGCGTCCCGTTGTACCGGACGTATAGATCACATACGCCAGATCCTGCGGCTCATTGATAGGTTCCACATCCGTGGCATCCCCGATGTACAGCGACTCATCGTCCAGCGCCAGTACGGTGTGCAGACGCAAGTTCGCTGCGGATTCGGATGCTGCTTCGCTATCAGATGACGAATCTGATTTCAAGCTTAATCCCTCATTAAGGCTGTCTCTTTCTATCGTTTCAATGCTAACCGCCGTTTCCAGCTCACCCTCAGCCTTTCCTTCGGCCAAAGCCCATCGGCTTTCCTCCAGCCATGCCTGCGCGCGCTCCTGCAAGCCGGTTTGCGTCAGTAGCACTGTCGCACCGCTGTCCTCCAGCATAAAGCGGATACGTTCGGACGGATAATCCGCATCCAGTGGCACGTAAGCACCGCCAGCCTTCCACACCGCCAATACGCCGACCAGCATGTCCACCGAGCGCTCGCTCAAAATACCAACAATGGATTCGCGCCCAATGCCTTCATTCCGCAATCTACGAGCAAGTTGGTTCCCACGCTCGTTCAGCTCGCGATACGTAAGCTGCCGCTCCTCGTATACAACTGCCACGTGATCCGGCACAAGCTGCGCTTGTTCTTCCACATAGGCGTGGAACAACCCTTCTGATTGCTTTTCATCACTCCATGCAGATACGCCCACTGATCCAAAACCGTCGATGATTTTCGCTTTTTCCGAAGCAGTCACCAACTCAAGCTCATCTACCAGCGCATCTGGTCTGTTAATCGCTTCTTCAATCATATGCAGCAAATGCCCGCGGATTTGCTCTATAGCTGTACGTTCCAATACTCGCGCGTTGTACTCTAAATGGACATGAATTTCATCACCCGGCACAACCGTAATGTTGAAATCATAGTTCGTTTGCTCCGATACGGAAGCATTTGTAATTGTAAAACCATTCTCACCACGGCTACCCATTTGCTCCATACGCTGTTCCACTGGGTAGTTTTCAAACACCATAATATGGTTCACCAGGTCCTGTTTTTGCTCTGTCAGGGCCTGAATTTCATACAACGGATAGGTTTCATAAGCACGGGAAGCCAGTGCCTGCTCCTGTATCTGCTTCATTAACGCAGCAAACGTAATATCTTTCTCACTGTGAATCCGTACAGGAACCGTATTAATGAACAAACCAATCATTTTGTCTATGCCCGGAATATCCGCTGATCTGCCGGATACGACACTGCCAAATACAACATCCCGACTGTTGTTATACCGTTGCAGCACAACGCCCCATGCTGCTTGCAGAAGGGTGTTGACCGTCACTTGCTTTTGCTTAACCAGCTTGTTCATCCGTTCCGTCACTTCGCGGCCCAGTGTAAACGAAAGTTTGTCCGCTTCATATTCTTTAGCGTGACCGTCCAGCTGTTTTGCCTGCGGCAATACCGTCTGCTGCTCGAAACCAGCAAAGTAATCACTCCAGAACCGTTCAGCCTCCGCGTTGTCCTGTCGCTCCAGCCATTCAATATATTCGCTGTATGGCGTTATCGGGACAAGCTCCGGCTTGCGGTCTTCGAGGATGGCAAAGTACGTATTAAATGCTTCCCCCACAACCAGGAACAAGCACCAGCCGTCCATCAAAATATGGTGGAAGCTCCATACAAAACGGTACGACTCCTCGCCTGTACGCAAAACAGACACCCGCATCAGCTCGCCTGAGCTGAAATTAAAACCTTCGACTTTGTCACGCTCAGCAAAATCAGCAATGTATGCGTCCTGCTCTCCTTGTCCGATTGAACGCACATCTTCAAAACGGAACCCGGCATGTTTGTGGCGGTACACCACCTGTAAAGGCTGCTCATTCCAGCCGCTATAAAAATTCGTTCTGAATATTTGATGGCGATCCACCAGTTGATTTAAGCTTTCGGCAAAAGCCTCCACTTGAAAGCTGCCTTGCAGATCAAATGTCGCCTGCTCAAAGTACGCCCCGGATTTCGGCTCCATTAAGCCGTGGAACAGGATGCCTTTTTGCATGGGTGTGAGCGAATAAATATTTTCCAGTTCTCCCGCAGCAGCCGTCTGCTCTACAATATGATCCAGCTCTCCAGCCGTCAGTCCTTGGAAGGACAAATCGCTTGGCGTCAGCTCTGGCAACTCTTTTTCCACACAGTGAGCCAATACCTCACGCAAGCTCTCCTGAAGCAGATCAGCCAGCTTTTTGATTGACTTTTTCATGAACATTTTGTTGCTGTAGCTGATCGTCAGTTCCAGTGCACCGTCCGTGATCATGCCGTTGATATCCAGAGCATACCGCTTGGTTAACGTGTCACTAATGGAAGCTCCGATGGAATAAGGAGACATGCGAAAGCCATTTTTCTTTAAATCCTGATCGAATTGTCCAAGATAGTTAAAGCTGATTTCCGGCTCGGCGACAAAAGCGGCTTCCCCTTCCCCGTCAGCAAGATATCTCAAAATCCCGTATCCAATTCCTTTATGCGGCAAACGGCGCAGTCCTTCCTTGACGCTCTTGACACGCCGTCCTACATTCTGTTCCTCGCCCATATCGAGTACAACCGGGAATTGGCTGGTAAACCAACCGACCGTACGCGTAATATCCACATCCGGCAAAATGGCTTCCCGTCCGTGACCCTCCAGATTTACAAGCACCTGACGGATACTTGCCCACTCCTGAATTGCGGTGCCCAGTGCTGTCAGCAACAGGTCGTTCGCTTCCGTATTGTAGGCCCGGTGTGCCTGCTTCAAAAATTGCTCTGTTTCTTCGACCGTCCATACCACGGTCAGTGTGCGGTCATCTCGTAGCTGAGGCTTGACCTCGGATTTGCAAGTGTAATCCTTGGGCAAAGCTGCTTGTGTAGCTGCCGCTTGCTCCAGCTGTTGCCAGTACGCACGCTCCTTCTCCAAAGCCGAACTGTTCGCATATGTTGACAGCTGATCAGCCCACAGACGGAAGGAATCCGTCTTATTGGGCAAACGGACAGACTCGCCACGTAAAGATTGCTCATAGCCGGTTGCCAAATCTTCCAGCAAAATACGCCAAGACACGCCGTCGACCACCAAATGGTGGATCGCTACCAACAAATGGTCTCCATCGGTGCAACGGAACAGACCCAGTTTCACCAGCGGTCCTTCGGACAGATTCATGTTATTTTGAATTTCAGTTGCTTTCGTCTCAATCGTCGCGCTCAGCATGGATTTATCTGTCAAAGCTCTAAAGTCCAGCACGTCCAGATGATACAGCTCGCCTTCCTGTATTCCGCGGTTCCACGCTTGATAGCCTTGCTCGGTCTTCCTGAACACCATCCGCAGTGCATCGTGGTGCTCCGTCAGCTTGATAAGCGCCTGACGCAAAGCAGCTTCGTCAAAGCCCTGCTCCCGGTGCAGCATAACCGCCTGATTAAAATGATGCGCATCCACTTGCTCTTGTTCAAAGAACCCGTGCTGGATCGGAAGCAACGCTGTTTCCCCACTCACTTCTCCCTGATCTGCCATATGACTTGCCTCGTGCATGTGCGGTGCCAATGCTGCAACGGTTGGATACCGAAGCAGATCCTTCATGTCCAGCTTGTAGCCTGCCTGGAACGCACGAGATACGATTTGAATCGCCTTGATCGAATCGCCGCCCAGGTCAAAGAAATTGTCCAACATTCCGACGGTTGGCACGCCCAGGACTGACTGCCAGACGGCTGCGAGTGCCCGTTCCGTTGCAGTGCGTGGCTCTACATAATCCGCTCCGCTTTGCAGGCTGCCTTCCGGTGCTGGCAAGGAATTACGATCAATTTTACCGTTCGGTGTCAGCGGCATCTGCTCCAATTGAATGAAATACGACGGCACCATATAGCTTGGTAGCTCCCGCCCCAGCTCACCTCTCAGTTCGCTGGCTCCGAGTTCTTGACTCGCCACATAGTACGCCACGAGTTGTTTTTGACCCGTTTCGTCCGTATGGGCCACGACGACCGCTTCTCGTACCGATTCCACCTGCAATAGCTGCGATTCAATCTCGCCCAGTTCGATCCGGTAGCCCCGGATTTTCACCTGGTGGTCCATCCGTCCCAAATATTCAATGTTGCCGTCCAGCGTCCATCTCGCCAAATCGCCTGTACGGTACATACGTTCATACCCGACTTTGCCTCCGGCAAACGGATTATCCACAAATTTCTCGGCCGTCAGTTCTTCGCGATTCCAATATCCACGGGCCAGTCCTTCCCCTGCAATACATAACTCGCCCGGCACACCGACTGGCTGCAATTCCCCACTCGCATACATGATATAGATTTGGGTATTCGCGATGGGACGTCCGATATTAATGTCTTGAGCATGAGTCAGTTCCTGTACGGTCGACCAAACCGTCGTTTCTGTAGGTCCGTACATGTTATAAATGCGGGGACCGTTTATTTCTTGCAGTGCTGCGAGCAGCTTGGACGGAAGGGCTTCACCCCCGACCATAATTTCCTTTACGTCTCGCAGCGCGCGGAAACCTGATTCATGATCCATCAGCATCTGCAGCCGCGATGGTGTCATTTGCAACATATCAATATGATGGTGAGCAATCAACTCACCAAGCGCCTGAGGGTTCACCTGATGCTGGCGGTCGCCAAGCACAACAGTCATTCCGCTCAACAGGGGCAGGATGGTTTCCAATACGAAAATATCGAATGAAATGGTCGTCAGTGACAAAATCGTTTTGTTCGCTTCAAAGTCGATGATTTCACGCATCCCGGTAATAAAGTTGAGTACCGAGCGATGCTGGAGCATAACTCCTTTCGGATTTCCAGTCGAACCAGAGGTATAGATGACGTAAGCCAGATGCTCTGGGCGGGCAATCGCCTCCAGGTTACCGCTTTCTCCCTGATACAATGCTGCATCCTCAAGAAACATGGTATTGGCGATGTAATGATGTTCTTCTGCCAGATCACGACTGGTCAGAAGCACTTCGGCCTTGCTGTCTTCCAGCATGTATTCAATACGAGAGGACGGAAATTCGGGATCGATCGGCACATATGCACCACCTGCTTTTAAAACGGCCAGCAGACCTACGATCATTTCCAATGAGCGCTGCACCATCAGACCAACCAGTTTGTCAGGTCCTACTCCTTGTGCTTGAAGCATTCGGGCCAATGAATTCGCCCGCTCATTCAGCTCCCGATAGGTCAGACACTGATTTCCAAACATAACCGCTGTCTGATCCGGTGTACGTTCTGCCTGTTCCTCGAATAGCTCATGAATCCCCACATTGTGTGGATAGGGCACTGCTGTCGCATTAAATACATCCATAATTTGTGCCCGCTCTTCGTCACTCATCAGTGACAACTCCTGAATCCGCTTCTGTGGCCCTTTCACCATATGCTCTACCACACTCAGGAATTGGCGAATAATTCGGGCGATCTCCTGCTCGCTGAACAACTCGGTCCGATAATCCAGTTGCAATACAAGTTTATCGTCATCCAGCATGTCTATCATGGCAATATCGAAGTCACTCACCGTATCTCCGCAGAAATCGGTATGCACCTGCTGAACGGCTTCATCAAAACGGGAGAAGCTCAGTGTACGGTATTGAATGGTAACGCCAAACAGGCGGCGAATATCCGTGCCGCTTTGCTGTTCACGCAAATCCTGCATGATTTTGTTGTACGGATAACGCTGATGCCGCAAAATGGACGCCTGCTCCTTGCCAACACCTTGCAGGAAGGTGAGTAGCTCGGATTCCGGCTCAACCCGCAGACGTGTAGCCACAGTGCTGACGAACATGCCCATTGTATTTTTTTCCTTCTTCAACGTACGGTTAGCATACAATGTACCCACGGTTAAATCCTGTTCCCCTGTCATTTTATGCAAATAAATATACAGAGCAGCCAGGAAAAATGTAAAAATACTGATGTTATTCGCCTCGCAAAAAGCCGTGACACCACGATATAATTCGTGCTCCAGTGTATAGTTCTCCCGGCGTGCAGCCGTACTCACCGTAAGTGGATTGTATGATTTTAAACCTGTAACCTCCGGCAAATCGGCAAATTTCTCCGTCCAGTACGTCTTGTCCTTTTGATAGCGCTCCGATTGCTCATAGCTTTGCTCCACCTGAATAAAATCGAGATATGAATTCGCTGGAGCCGACGCATCTGAACCTGTACCATGCACAATATTCATATAATGCCCCGTAATTTCATTAATGGCCTGCTCCATGGTTACGCCGTCCGAAATAATATGGTGCATTTTGAAACTAAACCAGGTGTCTTCTGCCCCCAACCGCAAAATAACAAACCGATACAGCTGCGAATCCAACAAGGGGAACGGCTGTGCGTTATGATGGCTGACCCAAAGCTCAGCTTCCTCCTGGGTAACCTGAAGCGTTTTTATGCTTTGAGCAGCAAACGGCTCCACATATTGATAGGGGATGCCGTCCCGAGCCGTGATTTTGATACGAAAAGAATCGTTTTGTGCAATCACCCGGTTCATTGCCTGCTGCAATGCATCTATTCGAACTGTTCCCTTGATTTTAACAGTGGTAATAATCGTGGACGTGTTGCGATTGGGATACACAAGCTCCGTGTACCAAATACGTTGCTGTGGTTGGCTTAATGCAAACAATTGAACATTGTGCTGAGTCATACGTATCTCTCCTCGCGAAATAGATGTGGGTAAAAAGTAACTCCTCATAAATGACCGTCCTTGTCAAGGAACTGGTCATGCGTACCTTTTCACCGGCATTAAATTGCTAATGGCAGTCGGCAAAAGCGACCACTCCTGATATACCATTGAGATATGGGTGTCTTCGAAGAGCTGAATTTGAATCGAAACAAGCACATCTCTCTTTTTCATCACTCACACTTTCGCAGTGCAAGCTTTTTTAGTTGGGCGAACATAGTGAAATAACTCTGACTCTGGATGTATGAATATGTGCATGGAGTGAGAACATTTTTGAATTATGCTGAGAGTACATCTTGGTGGTGGGTTGTAGAATGGTTGCCGCAGTGTTAACAACGTAGTGTATCATGATGTGTGCTGTTTGAATCTTGGCTGGAGGGTATCGATGCTGTGAGATACATGATCTGCTGCAGCGTGGTTAGGAGCCTAATACTAGGATGAAAGGACAAAAAAATACTCACGACTGTGCTTATAACTTCCTGATTTTGTACATGGATGAAAAATGATGGTCATCGGACGAGCCAACGGGCTTCCCAGGCTGTTAAGGATATATTTCGCATACCTTAAAAATAATAGAGCTGTCTTTTGGAATACGGAAAATGATGTGAGACGGATTTACCAGATATGATGCTATGGACAGGGAATCTTGCAGTTTTGCCTATACAACTGCCATGCTGTTTCAATTACAATCAGTGCTCCCATACAGTGTCTAAAAAAGAAAACAGCTTATGTACTTATGAAGCCATTTCGGGAAGCCGTGAGGGCATGTTGTTCTGTTTGATACCCATGGAGCTTCTGTTGAACAACTGTCATGTTCTGTAAGCCATTTAGGCAAAGCCCTCATGTCGGGCAAAACAAAATAACTGGATCTTCTCAGTCAGATGGATCACGTTTTTAAAACCAAGACATGACCGAGTCGACATATAAATTTCTCATATCCTCTTACTGTCCAAAATCTCACAATAAATCCTTATATCCCTTTTTTCCTCCCAATACTTTCTAGCTATTTTAAATATACAAACTTTAAAACCGATTAGCATGGGACATAAGTTCCAAATTGATGAATTTCATGAAATCAATAAATAACCCATATTATTCTATTATTTTTATATCTTAAAATGCAAGAATTTTACTTTTTTATTAAATTGAATACTGACCATGACCCGTTAACGTGATTCAAAACAAAATTTTTGATTTTATAAATTGATAAAATCAAAATGATGTAGGCTTGCAAGAAAGTCCAAAACCCTTGTGCCAAAACAAATTTTACGTTACATACCATTAACACAAATATAACAAATCAATCCTGACATTATCCGACAAATTTCAACTTTTTCAGCAATATTCTTTAATTACCTATATCATGGAATTTATTTGCATTAAGCTGGAATGATTCAAAATTAATAACTCTTCACTTTTTAAATAGATAGTGACTTTTAATAGATCTTTTGAACTAATTTACATGCGGAATTTTCTTTAATTTTTCTCCTGAAATTTTAGTTCAGCTTAAATTTCCTCTAATTTAAGCTATAAATTTTATTTTTTAATTAATAGAAACGTTTTTATTCCCCTTTAAAAATATAAATTTTTAGAAAACTCATAACTTTGGAACTATTTTTTTCCGCAAAATTTAATGAACGGAAAATACAAAATAGCAAGTCTCCATGTTGCAAGAGACTTGCTATTTTAAAGTTTTGGCGACTTGACCCTTAAGAATGAAGTGAATACTCCCACAGCAAACGTACCGGAAACATTTGTTGTGGAATGTATACTGTGTACGAATCGAATCGTTTTTGTTGCCGAGCGCATCACAACCGAGTGAGCTTCTGCCCTGTGACCAGACAGGAAACGAATCCTTTGAAACCACTCATCAGAAATCCAGACAAACCCTCGTACATCACGTCTTTTAAATGAAAAGGGCTTGCCGCAGCTGTTCACATTAACCGATTCAAAATGGTGTGCGTCAGGCAGGGAAATGATTCGAAATGCTTCACCCGTTGGGAAGCTCCAGTTTTTTACGCAAAACAATCTCATTACTGTCTTCCTCGCTAAACATTCCATACAAACGAGCACTGACAGCCCATCCTGACAATCCAAACTGTTCCGAACTGGAGATCTCCATTAATGCGCCATCCAAAGCAATAATTAAATCGCCGCTTTTTACCGCCAATGGTTGTTCGCCTAATTTACCAGCTTGCACTGCCTCCGTAATGAGAAACAGCGAAACATCTCTAACCTAGCATGTTCCCCTTTTAGTTGATCCAGCTGTTAAGTCTCTTAGTATCAAGCCAATGGAATATGTATTTTGTGGTATGGATTATTCTTCCCAGTATATTGACATAATTAACAAAAATGCTGACATCTATGTAACTCGATGTCAGCAGACAGAAATCAGCACTGTCAATTTGCTGTAAAGATATACTTCGAAGTCAACTACCTTCAGCAGAATAAGAATAGTGAATAGTTCTTCACCCATCCACCACATCTGCTTGCAAATCTGTTGCAATTTCAATCATCTTAGGCACGACAGCCTCATCGGAAATAGCCACATACACATCACCCATGTAATGACGAAAAGGTATTTCTACATCAGCATACTTCCACATGAAAAAGTCTCCCTTGATCGACATGGTGCTCTCAGCACCTTGTATGATTAGTACTCGTGAATACGAAAAGTCTGGCTGGGATGCAAAGTAATCTTTGCACTCCTCCAGGGTAATGGATTGCTCCACAGGACTTTCCTGCATGGAACGGGTGATTCGAAAACGCTGGTTCATTGATCTGCCTCCACAATTATGATTAAAAAATTCTGGCTTTCATACCTTATAATGTCCACATGCTGCTGTCAATTTCGTTGGAATTATATGGATATTTAATATGCTTTCAAGCATTTACTTTTAAGATGCATGTTCAAACTGACTATTGTATAGATCGGCATAGAAGCCGCCTTTAGCCAACAATTCCTCATGGTTACCCATTTCGATAATGTCACCGTCCTTCATGACCAGAATCAGATCCGCATTCTTGATCGTCGAAAGTCGGTGAGCAATCACAAAGGAGGTTTTCCCCACAGTCAGCTGGTCCATCGCTTGTTGAATCAGCAATTCCGTACGCGTATCGACCGAGCTTGTGGCCTCATCCAGAATGAGCATGGGTGAATCTTCAATCATGGCTCTTGCAATGGTAATCAATTGCTTTTGACCGGCAGAGAGATTGGCTTTGTCATCCAGCACTGTATCATAGCCCTGCGGCAGTGTTTTAATGAAGCTGTGCAGACCCACCGCTCTACATGCAGCTTCCACCTGCTCATCGGTAACATGATCTTTGGAAAAGACGATATTGTCACGAATCGTTCCTTCGAACAGCCAGGTATCCTGAAGCACCATACAGAATAATTCATGAATATTCTCGCGCGTTAATTGGCTAATCGGGGTGCCGTCAATGTAGATTTCTCCATCGTTCAGCTCATAAAACCGCATGAGCAAATTCACGAGCGTGGTCTTACCAGCGCCTGTCGGACCGACAATGGCAATTTTCTGACCAGCTTCAGCTTTCATGGAGAAGTCCTTGATGATCATACGATCTGCATTATAGCCGAAACGGACATGTTTGAATTCGACATCCCCTTTGGCAGTGTCCAGCTTTATGGTCTTGTGACGCTCATCTGCCAATTCTTCTTCACCCAGAAATTCGAATACACGTTCACTGGCGGCAGCCGCCGACTGCAGATTGGTTGCGGCCTGTGCCAGCTGCGACAAGGGCTGTGTAAACAGACGAATATACACCATGAAGGCGACAATAGTTCCAATAGTTATAGTCTGTTGGTTGACCAGCAAAGCTCCCACGACACAGACCGCGACATAACCAAAATTTCCAATGAACATCATGACTGGCATCATCAGACCAGACATGAATTGGGACTTCCATGCATTTGTATATAAGCGGCTGTTAATGCCATGAAACACTTCCTTGGCTGCTTGTTCCCCGTTATATACCTTGACTACGTTATGACCAGCATAAGTTTCTTCGATATGACCGTTGATCTGGCCAAGCTCCGCTTGCTGTGCAACAAAGTATTTCTGTGAATGCTTCATAATCACGCTCATCAGGCAAAAGCCGATCAGCGTAGCTATAATTCCGGTAACGGTCATGATCCAGTTCGTATACAGCATCATAATCAAGGCGCCCACGAAGGTAGCCAGCGCACTGACAAGCGTGCCGAGACTGTTGTTTAACGTTTGTCCAATGGTATCGACATCGTTGGTTACACAGCTAAGGACATTACCGTAACTCGTAGAGTCAAAATACTTCAAAGGCATATGATCGATTTTTCGAGACAGTTCTGTCCGCATCTTCTTTGTAAGACGCTGCGAGACGGTTGCTGTAATGAAGCCCTGGAAATAGTTAAAGATAAGACCAAATCCATATAAAAGCGCCAATACAAGAACAATCTTCTGAACAGCACTTACATCAATCCCGGTCACGATTCCTTCCTGAATCAGGTTGGCAATATCGCTGAGCTTATCGGGGCCAATCACGTTGAGGGTGGAGCCGACCAGGGCCAGTACCATAGCTAGTATAATCATAGGCACATAAGCCTTGCTGTAGGATACAAGCTGGCTGATGGTCTTTTTAAAATTATTCGCTTTTTCACCAGTACCCTTGCCCCCCGCGGGTCCTTTACCCATGGGACCTCGCTGATTCATTTTCATTTGCTGGCTGTCGACGGTGTGTTCATTCTTATCCATGTATGAGTTCCTCCTTCGAAAGCTGCGAATATGCGATTTCCTGATAGGTGCTGCAGTTCGTCATCAGCTCTTCATGCGTGCCGCTCCCTACAATCTCTCCCTGGTCCAGCACGATAATCCGATCAGCGTCTTTGATAGTACCTATGCGCTGACCAACGATAAGTGTCGTAGCGTGGCCGGTTTCTTTTTTGAGAGCGGAGCGCAGAATCCGGTCTGTTCTGTAGTCTAATGCCGAGAAGGAATCATCGAAAATATAAATTTCCGGCTGACGGTAGATGGCACGCGCAATGGACAGCCGCTGCTTTTGGCCACCGGACACGTTCGCTCCACCTTGCGAAATTCTACCCTGATATTGACCATCCATCTTTTCGACAAACTCCGTTCCTTGAGCAATACCAACGGCTTCTTTAACGAGTTTCTCCGAAGCTCCTGCTCTTCCGTTATCGCCATACGAAACGTTGGATACAACCGTACCGTTGAACAATACAGCTCTCTGGGGGACATACCCGATTTTGTTATGGAGTGCCTGCTGATTATAGTTCCTGACATTCACACCATCCACGAGTACCTCTCCCTCGGTCACATCATAGAAACGGGGAATCAGATTGATCACGCTGGTTTTTCCGCTGCCTGTAGCGCCAATAAAGGCAACCGTCTCGCCTCGTTTCGCCGTAAAGCTAATGTTGCGAAGCACGGCCTCCTCCGCGTCCGGATATTTGAAGCTGACATTACGGAATTCCACTTGCCCCATAACGCTCTCTTCTCCAGTCGTCTCATGCCCGTTAACGATGCTGGATTCGGTATTCAAAACCTCCATGATCCGTTTGGCAGAGATCGAGGCGCGAGGCATCAGAATGAATATCATACTTACCATCATAAAGGCCATAACCACCTGCATTGCATAAGAGGAGAATACGACCATATTGGAGAACAACGTGATGCGGTCTGGTACGGCCGCCCCGTTAATCAGGTAAGCGCCGATACAATAAATAGAGACACTCAGACCTGACATAATAAAGGTCATACCGGGGCCAATCATCGTCATTAATCGGTTCGCGAACAGGTTTGTATTCGTCAACTCAACGTTAGCCTGCTCGAACTTCTCCTGCTGATACTGATCTGCATTATAAGCGCGTACTACCCGAAGTCCGATCAGATGCTCACGTGTTACCCTGTTCAGATTATCGGTGAGACGCTGGATTCTCTGAAAACTTGGAAGAGCGAAAACAACAATGACACTTAGCATTAAAATCAGAACAGCCACGGCCGCTCCTGTGGAGGCGGTCCACTGCCAGTTTTTATCCGCAATCTTCACAATAGCCCATACGGCCAGAATAGGTGCCTTGATGATCACCTGCAACCCCAGCGCAACCACCGTTTGAATCTGCGTAACATCGTTCGTGGAGCGGGTAATGAGGCTTGCCGTCGAAAAGCTGTTCATCTCTTCCATAGAAAAGGATAAGGTCTTGTCAAAGACCATCGCACGCAGACGCATAGCCAGCCCAGCAGCCACCTTTGCCGCGAAATAGCCCACAATAATAGATGCAATCATACTGCCGACGGCACAAAACAACATGTAACTGCCGGGAATCAGCAGTTCGGACACAGGCGTTCCTTCCGTTTGCAGCTTGGTCGTAATTTCCGCCATATAATCAGGCAGCTTCAGATCAAGCCATACCTGCACAACGATGAAAGCTAGGCTGCAAAGTACGAGCATCCATTCATTTTTCTTGAGATATTTGAATATCTTTAGCATTCTGTTGCTCTCCTTTTATCTGATAGTCTTTGATGTTTGGTGAAGTATGGCGCGTCCTGCATCTGCATAGAAATTCAGCTTCTAGAGACAATAAGCTTAATGAGTCGAATCAGTTCTTTAGCATCCTCTTCGTCTAACTTTCGAAGAACATTCTCGGTCCATGCAATTCCTTCATTATGCCTATCAATCATAAATTGCTTACCTGAATCCGTAATGAATACAATCACCTTACGTTTGTCGTTGACATCAGTACGCCGTACAACTAGTCCTTTCTTCTCCAGACTCTTCAGTGCCGTTGCTACCCGTCCCGTACTGACGGACAAGTATTCGCTCAAGTGGCCAGAGGTGACCCCGTCCTTATTGAAATTCAGACAAATGAGAATCCCCATTTCGCCACGTGAGAAGTGCCCTCGTTCCTCTAATGCCGGTTTCCGCGATTTGACGACATACTCGAATAGTTCTGTCGCTAATGCTTTATAATCCATTGGTCACAACACCTTCTCGCTAATACCTTATAGTATGAGATAATTAATCTTATAGTATAAGATAATAATAATGTCGAGTCACAAAGTCAATTAGAGAAAATATGGAATACAAAAAAATCCTCCGTAACTAGCTTGTATCTTTACCAATTTTTCTACACAAAGTCCAATGTAAAAACATCAGAGCTAAAACTGAATCTCTTCTTATGTATCTTCCTCTGAACATCTTCATTATTGTTTGTAAGGTCAAGTTCTACATGCCGTACTTTGATGAATCGTCTGGTCATCGATTCCGCCCACAGATTCAAAGCATATTCGGCAATCTTACGCACTTCTCCCGCCACAATCGGGAACCTTCTTCCATGCTCATGCCCAGGCAGCCAGCAAATTGGTTTGAGCAACAATATTCTGGATGCTCTCTGTGATCGCAGAGCTCATTAATTAGACCTTTTGTAGAGTACCTTGATAGAGTACTTTACAGAAGGTCTAAAGGACGTACTTTTTTTGCTTAATCGACCAATTCAAATTCCTTTATCGTTGCATTCGGTCTTAAAATATTTTCCTGGTCGAATATAGCTAGAGGTTCATCATTTTTAACTTTGACAGGCCAATTATGATTAGCAAGAGCTCCTTTGCCGCCATAAAACGCAAGTTGCTCTCCTTGTGGTTGCACTGCTGATGAAGCCAATTTATTTGATTCGAATCGTTTTACTGACCCAAGCAGGTTCAATCAGTAATGTATACAGTCAGTCTTAAAACCCTGTAGTATACTGTGTAGGGATTGCAGTTTCTTTTTTCAATTTTGATGCTGCTTCCAGTGACCAATAAGGATTTCTCAACATCCCTCTACCCACAGCAACCAGATCGGCCTCTTCATTTCCGATAACTGCATTCGCCAAAATTGGATCTTCCAGTCTTCCAACGGCCATCACCGGAATATCCAGAGCTTCTTTGATATCTTTTGCCAAGGGGACTTGATACGCTGCGTGAGTTCCTGGTCTGCCCCATGCAGCTATAGGTCCCTCACCGCCAGATGAAATATCAAACATATCTACTCCTGCCTTTTGATATTCCTTGGCAAAAGCAATGCTTTCCTTAATACCATATCCACCTTCTACATATTCTTTGGCAGAAATACGCATCAACAGTGGCATATCTTCCGGCATTTCGCCCTTCGCTGCCTGAATGATCTCCCGACCAAAAAGGGTAAGATCTTTACCATATTCATCTTCCCGTTTGTTCGTAAGCGGCGAATGAAATTGATGAATCAAATAGCCATGTGCACCATGAATTTCAATGCTGTCGAATCCAGCCTTAACAGCGCGAGCTACAGCAGCACGAAATTTTTCAACGAGTCCTTTAACCTCTTCTGTTGTAAGCGCGCGAGGTTGTTTTGAGTTTTCATCAAATGCAATAGCAGATGGTGCTACAGGGACTTCAGCATCTTCCGCCTTGCGTCCGGCATGCGCGATCTGGATTCCCACTTTGGCACCGTAGCTGTGACAAGCATCTACAATCCGTTTGAGAGCAGGAATCTGCTCATCTGACCATAAACCAAGATCAAAATCGGAGATACGACCATCTGGCTCTACATCTGTCATTTCAATTATGATAAAACCAGCTCCGCCTACCGCCCGGCTAACGTAGTGTATATAATGCCAATCTGTGGCAACCCCATCCTTTTTGTCAACCGAATATTGGCACATTGGAGGCATAACTACGCGATTTTTCAATTCCAAACCTTTAATTGTATAGGGACTAAATAAATCTTTCATGTGAGAAAGACTCCTCTCTGATTTATATTATGAAATGCATCAATAAAATGCATGCACAAGCATATACATTAACATGTTTGTTTCATTTGTCAACTCTAGGCATGATTTCAAAACTTCAAAGTAGCTGGTGCAAATAATTCTTTATTGTTTGGATTCACACTTGATCCTCATCTTCAGATTTTTTGCAATGCTTCGACAACTGAATCGTCACCAGTAATCAGATCAAATGCTCGCTTGTATGTGTTCTCCTCATCTAAAGCTGCCACAATGGCACGGGCTACATCCTCACGTGGGATACTGCCATAGGTGATATTCTCCGCGGCAGCCACTTTTCCCGTACCGATTTCATTCAAAAGAATCCCCGGTCTTATGATTGTGTAGTTCAAACTGCTGCTTTCCAGCTATGAGTAATGGCTATACTTGAGACAAAAGTTATTCTTACATTCCTAAAATTTCTAGTTATAAGTGATACTTTCTTGCTTTATAACTGAGACTTTTTACGTTTTTTTTGGATTATAACTGAGACTTATCCTCCAACAATAACATAATCACACCCTAATATGATCACTCGTCATTCTATAACTGTGAAGAGAAATGAGAACCAGTAGATTCCTTTTAGCTACTGGTTCTACCTGAACCGCAACAGCGACACAACATCCGTTTGAGTAAACTGTAGGCGATCTGCCCGGCTAAAAAAGTCTCAGACATATACCAAAAAAAGTATAGCTAAATTCGTCTCATGTATTACCGTAACTCATACCTGCGTCAATATGCCGGAAGTGTATTCAATAAGATATCCTTTTTCACGAGCATATTTGATTGTGTTTCTAATCCGACGCTGAAACTCCATTGGTGATTTAACCTTTCCGATATGAATTTCTATCGTATTATCCCATCGAAAATAGCCGTAAATATTCGTCCCTTTACCAGGAACTCGTAGCCACCAGACTATTCGTGTTAAAGCTAAGCAATCCAAGAAGAATGCCATAATGTCGATTGACAACCATGAAACCGGTGCATGACCTAAATACAAGAATAATCCAACGAGAAAACTAAATATAAAATTTATGCAAACAGTTTCAAGCGAACGCCCTTGATAAAGCCTGAAGCAAAATTTGAATCTCTTAAACATTTCATCCCACCAATCTTTAAATCTCTGCAGTTGTCTCCATGCCGTGGTTTTTCCACCATTTGATCACAGTAACCGCTGACTCCCCAAGATCCTGTAAGTCAGTAACGTGTACAGCATGACAACATTCAAGCTTTTACCCGGACTAGATGCCCCTCATGGATCGAAATCCATTCGTGCCGAGAGGAGTTCGGGCTATCTTTCTCAAATGACCACTCGTATCTCCCTGGTATCCAGCCGTCCCCAAATTTAACCTCCATGTAGCTACACGCTTGGATCGGCTTACCGGCAACAAAATGCCGCAGGCCATTGCCGCTGCCTTCGTGTCCAAGTGTAATCAGATCTTCAATCATTCCATCTTTTTTCGGCTGCGGAGTCATCGGGTCCTTCTCCCCAACCCACTTCCTGACTTTCAGTTCCAACCCAGGGATCGGTTCTATCCAATCCGCATCCTAATAATATGTTCCGGTGTGATTCCGAAGTTATCCGCTGTAAATAGTATTCTAAGCTGATTCGTTGAAAAAAGTCCTTGAGTTTCTGTAATTGTTCATTAAAATTATCTATCTTGGTTTGCGTTCCAGCCATAAAAAATCCTTTTCAAGTCCTCAATTATTGGCATACATATCGACCTGCACCCGGCTGCAGGCTGGCCACTTCCCCAATCGATCTGATTGACTCCGCAGCCGCTTCCAGGTCCTCAATCAATTGAACTCAATAGGTTTCAATATATTTGATTACTTGATCTACAGTCGAAAAAGGTTCTTTATCTAACTTTTTTACCAATCGATCAAAAACCTTATTTTCAAATCCCGATTCATTTCTCAATACTTCAAACCGGATGTTCTCCTCTACCGCCGGCCCTCCAATTGTAACTTGATCTCCTATCAGCATACCTTCAAGATTAGCTTTTCGACTTAGGCTTAGTTTCATAAAACTCATCCTTTCCTTATTAATTAAGTCCAACTGATCGACTGCACAGCCCGTAGCAGTTATTCAATCAATCTTTACCTCTAAAAATTTTCTCCCGCTGGATTGATGGCTGAACCGAAACATTGTTATCTCCTGACTACAATCAATCATTTTAAGCCCATTATCTTTAAACAGGCATTCAGCATATCCTTGTTTTTATAGATTACAACAGTAATCTCCTGTCGTGCTCTCGTTAGCATTTGGTACAGCATTTTGTCCATACGATAGGGAGGTGCCCCCGCTTCTCTAGTAGACAAAAGCTGCCCAGAATCGTTGTAATAAAAACGCTCGTTTATTACAACGGCAACTTTATCAAATTCTTGTCCAATAACATGATGAGCGTTTCGATTTCCCACTGAGTACTTATCAATTGATAAAAGGTAATAGCTGGAATTGGTATAGTCGATTACTTCCCAACTATTTTCTTTAACTGCTCTAAGTAGTATCGCAAAGATTTTGCAGAATCAAAGTACTGAAGATGAATATTTTTATAGTCCATATTATTGTTGATATTATTGGTATTGAATAAATTGGTAATAAAAGCTGCAATCTCCTTATTAGTCCTTATCTTTTGAGTGAGTTTATATTTTTTATGATTTAATTGCTCAATCTTTCCGACTGAATTGTTTAAGAGTTCTTTAGTTTTAGTAGTAAAGACTTGATCTGGGTCGTATGGAAAAACACATTTAACTTGGTTTTGTCTCACATAATCAATGATAATCTCTAGTTGGTGGATGTATATTCGCTGTGTTTCATCAACGATGATAAACCCATATTTTTCCTTTTTTCTAAAAATATATATAAATCTTTAATTGGGTGAGGTTGTAGATCTAAAATGGTCTACCATTGATCTGTTCAATAAAACGATCACTATCAGACATACGGTCACTTCTGGTTCACTGAATGGAAAGTTGCATCAATTAGCAATTTATAAACTCAACCAAAGTTCCTATCATGACACAATAAATTATATACTGGAATATCTATCAATAGCAGTTCATATGAATGTATATAAGGAATTCATTACAACCACTGCTATGTATGAAAAAGTGCGAAAATTAGCTACAACTGAGCAGCAACAACAATATGAAAATATTATAAAGGGAGTGCTGACAAATGAAAAAAGCATTGGCGGATATGTGCCTAGCAGTTGCGCTTTTTAGCGCTATCGTTCCAATTACTTCTCCTACTGAAACAGTTGTACCTTTCAACCACGGGTAAACGGGTAGTTTGTTAAAAGAGGCTGTCCCAAAACTAAACATTTGAACGCCCTCACCAGAAAAATAGAATGATAATCGTAAAAAGCCAAGGACTAAGCGGTCTGTTTTCGCTTAGCTCCTTGGCTTTTGTCTTGCGTGGCTCTTTAGCCGCAAATACTCTTGCTCACTTTGATATCGCGATCCCCTTGGTTTTTGTACACTGCGGCTTTAACGCAGCCCCGTTGTTTCTTTGCACTCCACCTAGGCGACATTCTTTAGCTTGGCGTATTGTTGCAGGTGTAAGGCTTTTGCCGAAGCCCAACCACCGTTGACAAATTGACATCGGACAGTTTGTCCGATATAATCAAAACAAAACGGACAAACTGTCCGAATTTATAATATGAAGGGTGAAACTGGGATGAATATAAAAAAGTTGTATTTTTTACCTGTAGGTGAATGTTTCCTAGATCAATCGGCAGTTAATCGAACCCTTGCCCCCGGGAAATTAGTCGGAATGCCTGTGTGGTCTTTTCTATTGGAAACGACCAGCGGGCCGATACTCATCGATACGGGAATGCCCGACGCTTTTATCAACAATCCCGATTACTACAAGGGGACTAGACGTGAAGGGCGCGTCGTCCCCAACATGTCTGACGGCGACTCAATCGTAAATGTGTTAAAGCGTGTAGGTTATCGACCTGACGATATTCAAATGGTCATTAGCTCCCATTTACACTTGGATCATTCTGGGGGAAACGGGCATTTCCGCAATACGCCGATCCTTATTCAAAGGGCAGAGTATGATGCGGCCATAAACAATGAGGATTACTCTCCATTAGAGTGCAGGCTGCCCGATTTACAATATCAAATCATTGAGGGTGACCATGAATTGATTCCGGGGGTTCAAATTTTATTCACTCCGGGTCATTCCCCTGGCCATCAATCAGTCCTTGTCACAACGGAAAAGTCGGGTCCAGTGCTACTGACAATTGATGTTGCTTATACTCGGGAGAACTTCGAGAATAGCGTACCGTTCTTGACATTCGATCAAGAGATGGCTGCCAAATCGATTACTCGCATGCAGGAGTTAATTCAGGATGTTCGGCCGTCCTATGTTTTCTTGGGACACGATAGAGATCAGGCGCAAAAATGCCGCACCTTTCCTGACTTCCTGTAATGGAGGGACAGGCTATGGATACTCAATCAATGGCTTTATCCGGCAATGAGCGGAAATTAATGGGGACACTTTGCTTGCTCATTATTTTCGGAAACATCAATATGACCATGTTTAATTTGTCTATACCTTCGATTTCCGCTGACTTTGCCCTGACCTCCTCGCAGGTGAGCTGGGTTATGGTCGGTTACAGCATTTTGATGGCTATCGGCGCCGGTACTTACGGCAAGTTAACGGAGTCCTTTTCCTTTCGCCAGCTGTATGTCATTGGTTTAATCCTTTTAGCTTTCGGCTCTATGATCGGCTTTTTTGCAGCTTCATACTTGCAAGTCATCATTGGAAGACTGCTGCAGGCAGCAGGGGCCTCATCCATCTCTCCCCTGTCTTATGCGGCAGTAACCCTGTATTTTAAGCCTACAGTCAAGGGACGGGTGCTGGGAACCTTATCCGCCACAATTGCCTTTGCTTCCGGCTTCGGGCCTGTGTTCGGCGGTTTCGTGGAGCAATACTTTGGCTGGCGTGCTTTGTTCATCGTGTCCAGTCTGAGCCTATTTGTTATCCCTTTGATATTCAAGTATGTTCCTGACAAGAAACACGACCGCGGTTCATTCGATTTTCTCGGAGCTGTTTTGTTCTCCGCGGGACTGGCGTTGGTATTGCTAGGGGTTACGAACTATTGGTTTATGCTCATTGCAGGAGCAGCAGTTCTTCTATGGTTCGGTACTCATATTCAGAAAAAAGAACATCCATTTATCGATGCATCTTTCATGAAAAATGCTCCTTACCGACGAATTCTAGGGATTGGATTCCTTACCTTCGTATGCAACACGGGGTTAACCTTTACTCTTCCTGTCATGATGAAGAATTCCTTTCATTTACCAACTAGTAAAATCGGTCTGCTGATGCTTCCCGGTGCCGCCTGTGCAGCCTTGCTCGGATCCCGGATCGGAGGTTGGACAGATCGTTTCGGAAGCTCCCGCGTGCTTGTCATATCGCAAAGTCTCGTCATCAGCGGATTTATACTACTGGGGGTATCCGTACATTTGCCGCCATGGATCGACGCTTTATTGATCATTATCCTTATGATTGGATTCAACGGTGTCCTCACCTCTAGCAGCAATTTAGTTTCGACGACACTCCGTTCGGCTGATCTGGGTGTAGGGATGGGTATTTTCACACTGGCCTATCTCCTAGGCGGAGCATTCGGCCCTGCGCTGGTCGGCCGACTTATTGATCTAAAGATGCCTTTTTCTGTTGTTTATTTTACCATTTCCCTGTTGGCAATCCTGACATACTTATTCGCAAGAAAAGCAAATCGTAGCGGAAGCTATGGTAATTAGTTTGGTAGACTTACGACATGTCCGAAAGATACGGAGGATGAATAGATGAGTAAATTAAATTTCCAACTGTCCTTTGCTGCTATTCATGAGCTGGCCGAGGGGATCCGAACAAGGGAAATATCCCCGGTAGAGATTACAGAACATGCGCTTCACCGCATCGAACGTTTGAATCCGAAACTGAACGTTTTCGTTACCCAAACGTCCGAACTGGCGATTGAACAAGCGAAGCAATCGGAACGCGATATTATGCATGGTCGGTACAAAGGGCCCCTTCACGGGATTCCCATCGTTCATAAGGATCTATATTACACTAAAGGGATCCGAACAACTGCCGGTTCAAAAATATTGAACAGCTTCGTCCCCGATTACGATTCGACGGTTGCAGCTAAGCTACATGAGGCTGGAACAGTTCTGCTAGGCAAAGTACAGACTCACGAGTTCGCTGCGGGATTGACAACAACTAGCCCGCACTTCGGTCCTTGCCTCAATCCGTGGAACACTGAACTTGTAACGGGAGGTTCAAGCGGCGGCTCGGCTTCTGCTTTAGCGGCTGGACTTACTTATCTGGGCACAGGCTCGGATACCGGAGGTTCGATCCGCATACCCGCTGCTTTGTGCGGTGTCGTAGGGATGAAGCCGACGTACGGTCGGGTCAGTCGGTATGGTATCATTCCAATGGCCTGGTCATTGGACCACTCGGGTCCGTTGACCCGCTGTGTCATGGATGCGTCCCTGTGCTTGGATGTGATGTCTGGCTTCGATCCGAAGGATGAATCGACTGTCGATCTGCCTGCGCCAGGTATCAAGATGTATCCGAATGGTCTCAGGGGTGTGCGTATCGGATTGCCGACAAGCTACTATTACGAGGATTTGATGCCGGAAGTGGAAGCTGCGATGAAGGCCGCTATCAATAAATTCCGAGAACTGGGAGCAGAAATCATCGAAGTTAGCCTGCCCCTGATCAAACATGTTAGAAGTGCGACGATGGCCATTATGATGACGGAAATGTACTCGTACCACGAGAAGTGGCTTGAGACAGAATTGGAACAGTATGGACCGGACGTCCGAATGTTTCTTGAAAGCAGTAGAGATATTCCGGCTTCCATTTACCTTCAGTCTCAGCGGGCCCGGCAACTAATTGTCAATGATTTTTTGAATGCATTGTCCGGAATCGACATCTTGTTGACGCCGGCAACACCGATCACTGCGCCGCGTGCAGATGATGATGCTAGTGTATTCAGATTGAACTCATTTACGGTTCCGACCAATTTGACTGGCTTGCCTAGCCTGAGCATGCCTTGCGGCTTCTCACCTTCCGGTCTGCCGATTAATATGCAATTGATTGGCCGCCCCTTCGAAGAAGCGACAGTACTAGGTATCGGCAATACTTATGAAATGAATACAGACTGGCACAAGAGACATCCGGATTTGTAAGCCTGACTATATTTGATGGAGGGTAATCTATGGATCAAAAGCAACTTAACTCTGAAGTTAGCAGGAAAGCATCAACCGAAACCGGAACAGATACGACGAGCGACAAGAAAAAAGCATACGAGCAGTTTATTCATACGATCGCAAGTTTAAAGGAACTGGACCTATCGGGCATTGAACCGCATTTGCCTCCAATTTACAAAAAGCACTATACCAAGAATTAAAAAAAAGCTCATCGGTCACCCAAATGAATGTATTTTTAATTTTTCACGAAATGTATTATAATTATGAAGACGGACAACATGTCCTATACACGAAAAACGGACATATTGTCCGTTTTTCGTGTTAAATAACAGTTAAATTAATGATGAAGGGAGATGTTTATGGTGAATTCAGAATCGCAATCTGTCTCTCTGAAAATTCCCAGAGAGGAGTTAAACCGAAGACGAATTTTGGCGGCGGCTAGAGAACTTTTCATCAAAAACGGTGTTGACAATGTCAATATGCATCAGATTGCGAAGACTGCTGGAGTAGGACAAGCAAGCCTATACCGCCGCTACTCGGATAAGGGCGACATATGTCAGGAGATCGCGTATGAAGAATACCAACCTTTGTTTGATGAAGTTCAAGCATTTCTTGATCAATCCCCAGAAACCGCTGCCTTGGACCGGCTTTACCATGTAATCGTAAGATATGTCTCTTTTTTAGAGGCGAAAGTTCCTTGGCTCTGTGAGGTCAGCCGGGCCTCAACCGGGCATCGTCCGTTACAATCTCCGTTATGTCAATGGATGCGCAATATAAGCAGAAATCTGCTAAATGAGGCCGTTGAACAGGGAGACGTATCCGGGGTGGACATTTCATATACTATTGAAGCCCTGCTGGCCGTGCTTCACAATATCGATTACCATCTCCAAGATGAAGGCTTTACAAGCCAACGAGTTCTTGATGGATTACACCGCATATTTATTGAAGGTTTAAGAGCTAATAGACATTAATTGAGGGGCTGGCCACAAAGCCACATAACATGGATGAGGGATAGTCCTGCGTAACTCCTCTTTTTATCTCATAATGGTATATTGAATGTACAAAGAAACCATATCCTTTCAAATGGTCGGGTGGTACCTCCATTTTACCCAGGAACGGTTTCTTATTGTTTTACAATTGGAGAACAGGACGTCCCTAGTCATTTTTATGACTTATGGGACAACCCTTTTTTTCTGCCAATGGCTGCTATGCGAATTGTCCGGATCGGACTTCCATGGGACGCTCTCCTTATTCGGTCTTCTTATCATCAGCAGCGCTCTTTTGTCTACTTCCTGTAGGCTTCGTAGCAGCAGGCTTAGTAGCCTGAGAATCCATGGAGAACAAGCAGGTTTTCATCTTATGTATTCCAAAATTGCAGTTGAAGAGATTTGTACAGCACTAGGGGATTTTATTAAAATTTAGTCTATCTTTCTCCTGTTTATCAATTCGGTCAATAATATCGGAGATTGTGCTATATTTAACTTCTGCTTCGTTCACCAATTTCTTGCCGTTCTGGATGGCAAATTGTCATCACTTTGTTATCTTTTCTTCCTGTGTATCCTTTTCCTTTATTTGATATTAATCTCTCAAGTCCTCTGGATATCGATGCGTCTTCTTATTTTCTATAATTTGCCAAAATGCGCATAATGGTTGCCCTGGATCCGCCATACTTTTTCACAATTTTAGAGATTAACTCTTCTTGCTTAAGTTTAAACACTTCTTCATCCTCATGAAGAAGTTCCTTATATTTATCATTAAATTTTGACACGGCTTGAATATTACCATTCTTTATCTTTTCGAGTAAAATCAGCGGCTGTATCAGATCAAAACGTTTACTGACCTCGTCTCTTTTTTGCGGATCTAATTTTGCAAGTACATTATCGTATGACTTCTTCTCTTATTGCTTCTCAAGTTTCATCGAGGCTTCCGGTACAAAAGTCGGGTGATTCACTAAATCAGTAAAAAATATCTCTAGATCCTCACCATCAGGCCTCCTTAGCCACACATGAGGGGGATTTATGGTAACCACCTTGAACTTTTTCCCATAAAGACAACACTAAAGTACCTTCTCTCTTTTAAAAAAACTTTCAAAAACTTAAGGTTACGGGACAGAGATATCGGAGGTGTTTTTGGGAAAACTACTTGATATTCCCAATCCTTTTTTGATGCGTATGTTCTACAATATTTATTACACAATTCTGTTCGATCATTGTTTCGTTCTTCTTTGGGCTCCAGTTTTATTTGATAAAGTATTGGAATATGCCCTTGCCTAAAAACCAAAACATCAGGAACATGGAACCATTCATGCCCTTCCTCAAAGATAGACACTTCAACTGGTTGTACATAATAACGAATCACTTCTGTATCCAATTCGAGATAGTAGTAAAAGAGACGTTCGGATAATGACTCATACTCAACGGTTCGTTTGTTTTTCTGACTAAAAAAACTACCAATAATATGATGATGGTAGTGACTTCCACGGTTACTTACTTTTCGTTTTGGTAGATATAACTCATCTTCCAAACTCCACGTCCAACTTCTCCAACCCATAACCAAACCACCTTTACGAAAAGTATCAATTATGATCCTAAATTTGAATAATCAGTCTCAATTATTACCGTTACTCACACCAGCACTCTATCCGCATAATGTTTTGCTGCATAGTAGGGGAGGATATTGTCATGCCAGTTCTTCCGGTTATTCGCCTGAATTGCACTGACCATAATAAAACGATCAATACCTGCCTTTTCAGCCGCTTCAATTGTTTTCCCAGCACCATCAAGATCGATTAACAACGTTTTTTCATATCCCATTTTTCCACCAGAGCCAGCAGTAAACACTATAGCATCGCACCCCTTAGCGGCTTCTGCAATGGAGTCTACAGTCCCTTCCAAATCTGCAAGGATCGTTTCAACGCCCTGTTTTTAATAAGCATCAGCTTGTTCTTGTTTCCTAACCATCGCACGGACTGTGTGTTCTTTGTTTTCTTTCAAAAAATGGATAAGATGTTGTCCAATTTGTCCATTTGAACCTACCACCAAAACCTTCACCTAATCACTCCTCATTATTATATTTTTTCCTTTCCCATTAACTTAAATCACCATTCTTGGGCAGTAAGGTCGATCATCTTGTTCTAATTAAACATTAAGTAACCGAATGGTTTAGCACATTACCAAATAAAAAAACATGCGCATGCATTTAATTTGGTGAAAAAATAACTTGCTGTCAAGTTTTGAATACAGATATTGATTGCTTATTTTTCAGAAAAAATACGTCGATGATTTGAATAAACTTTGGTTCATCTTTGCTTTCTAAGTTCTCATCTTTCGGCACGTTAAACTTTGAGCGCTTCTGGTATCCACTAGGAAGCGCTCACACTGTATATTGATTTTGATGTGGAGGAAAATCTACATTCTCATGCTCTCCATAAAAAAGCTCAATGCATTGGACACCCACTTCTTGGGATGAAGAACAAGCTGAATTTCCAGTTTGAGCTCGGCATGCTCAAAGGGTAACACCTTTAGCTCTTCCCGTTCGATCTCCTCCAGCGCAGCCATTAGAGGTAGAATGGATATACCCTCTCCAGTCTTGATGCTCCGTTTGATCGCTTCCGGATTACCCAGCTCCAGACTCACGCGATAGGTGATTCCATTTGCTCGAAGCACTCTCTCCAGCAGTTGTCTGTAGTTGCACGTATGCTCGGGCATGATCCACTCCGCATCAACCAGATCATTCAGGTCGATTCGCTCTTTAGCGATAAGCGGATGGTTCGGATGGACAATCAGCACAAGCGGTTCTTCTCGAATGGTAATCCACTGCAACGCCGGATTGCTTGAATCGTCCGCGAGGATCAACCCAACATCGGCCTCCCCTTCCCTCACCTGGTGCAAAATCATCTCTTCGCGATCCGTATGCAATCGTATGTTCAGATCTGGGTATTCTTTGCGAGTCGCCTGCATATACGGCGGCAGAAAATACGAAGCAATGGAATCCATAGTACCGATCGTCATGGAGCCTCCGCCCTGCTTGGCCAATTTTTCTTTCGATTGCTCGAAAAGCTCCAGCATTTGTCCAGCAAGCTTGAACAGCTCTTCTCCGGCGGAGGTAAGACGAATCTTATTGTTATTGTAGCGTTCGAACAATTTAACTTGATACGTTTTCTCCAGCTTCTGAATCTGGGTCGTGACGCTGGATTGTGCGTAACCGAGCACTTCTGCTGCTCTTGTAAAGCTTTCACGAATGGCAACTTCCCGAAATGTTTGAAGATAAATGAAATCCAATCTGGCCACCCCATCGAAAATTTTGATTAGAATCATCGTTTATTATAGATAACTCTGATGCTGTTTCCTATGTTACATTAGATTTAATTCAACGGGAAGGGATAACTGATGATGATGAACGAACAACATATTCATGGGATTTTCATACCGCTGATTACACCTTTTACGCGTGACTATAAGTTGGACATCGATTCGTACCGGAAGTATGTTACCTATCTTGCAGGCCATGACATCCAGGGTCTGGTCGTTAACGGTACGACAGGAGAGTCGCCAACCGTATCCTGGGATGAAGTGAAGCAGATGGTACATGTGACGCAGGATGTTCTGAAGAGCATGAACAAAACCATTCCGATCGTCATTGGCACGGGTACGAACGATACCTATTCAACGGTGCATCGGACGGAAATGGCGGCTGAATTAGGAGCGGATGCAGCCATGGTGGTCACTCCGTATTACAACCGGCCGACGCAGGAAGGAATATTGGAGCATTTCCGTGTCGTATCTCGTGTAGGCCTGCCTGTGCTAGTATATGAGATTCCGGTTCGCACGGGTAGTCGCATGACAATAGATACAATACGCAAAGTGCTGGACCTGGATGGCATAATTGGGCTCAAGGACAGCACGGGCGGTCTTGATCTGCTCTTAAAATTGACCCAGTACGAGACCAAGCCTGTCCTCTGCGGAGAGGATGCCTATTTCCATGCCATGCTATGCCAGGGGGCTACCGGTGGTATGCTTGCATCTACTCATCTCCATATCCAGAAGTATGTGGATATATACCAACGTTTTGTGGCTGGCGACATGAACGGGTCGCGAGACAGTTTTATGCTACTGGAACCGATGATCCAGTATGTATTTGCAGAGCCAGCCCCGGCCGCGATCAAGTGGTGGCTTACCCAACAAGAGATTATTGCCGCCGAGCAATTGCGTCTGCCACTTATGCCCCTGTCGGATCAGGTGAAGCAGGGTCTCCTGAATTCAATCGTTTCCTGATAAATCAGCTTATCTCAGACTCCCCGATCATAACGTAGAAGAAGCATCTCCTGGACAGGAGATGCTTCAATTCTTAGCCGGAACAGGCCACCTTTAGAAAAACGAATTTAAGAAGATACCCGATATAGTAGAACGTTGTAAATTACTGGTCGAAAATAAGTGAAGATGTATGTGACGCATAGCAATTTGGTGTTCGTAGACGCGTCTTTTATCGAGCTTAAAAAATGTCCGAAAGATCACTGCGCATCTTCATCCCCAACCAACCCCAACTGTCTGCCATCAGGAAAACATTTTTTACAAGTCCCGCTATCTGCATTGGGTTGTCTATAAGCGAAATTATTGCAAAAAGAGGGCTGCCGATGAATTTCACCGACAGTCCTTCTCTTTCAAGCAGTATACTCCTCACTCCTATTCGCTGGACAGCTCCTTGAGCGATTTGACTTTACCATGGGGATGCTGCTCTTGCTTTCGTGACTTCCAGGCTGCTTCTTTCCTTTTCTTCTGGTGAGCCATAACAGATATCCTCCTTTGGAAATTGTGATGTATACTACTTTCTTAAGTTGTCATTTCTCAGCTCTGTTCATTCATAAAACTAAATTCGTTGAATTTTCTCCTACATATCACAATCCCAAATATAGGATGTCAAAATCGCTTAATCATAAAAATGCACTCACGCACTTTATGTTTGCGGGGGTGTATTTTTGTGATTAAGCAGATCATTGTTCTATTATAATCCATGTATGAACTTACTTATTTAAAATAGGTATCTCTCCAAGCAGATTCTTTAAATTAATAGCATCCCACGGCATATGCTCTGTTATACCTAATCCAACTACATCTGTTTCTTCAGATAGTTCTTTAATCAGATTAAGTAGCTGAGGCATTTGCATTGTTCCCGCAGGAGAAAAATTATAGGGCGCTTCAGGGTTGGCGAACAGTAAAGAACGAAATGCTTTTGGGTCAAGCACATCTAAATCAAGGTGAATAGCTAGATGCTTAATGCCACTTTCTTTAATCCACTCTCTAATAGATTCAGTACTATTCGTTAACTCTTTGGCTCCTGCAGTTTTAATCCCTAGTCTTTGAATCACTTCTGTGTCTGATTCTGCAGGAGCTATCCCTAGTCTTTGAAACGCTTCTGAAATGGCTTCTGTTTCTTGTTCTGTAGGAGCCGCTAATCCCGCGATAAAAACATTTTCAGGTTTTAGTGGGATTTTCACATGTTTTGCGAACTCCTCATCTCCTTCTCCCAAAAGATTTCCGAGCGGTAATGTATGTCCGTTATCATAGCCCACATATCTAACTAAATCACTGTGAGCATCGATCCAAATTAAACCTAATTCCCCACCGTATCGTTCGTTCAAATAAGCAAATGGAGCTTGTTCCACTAAGCAGTCACCACCAAACATTACAATACGATCTGGCTTATGAGCATCAATGATATGCTGAGCCGCCTCTAACTGTTCAAGTAGCTGTTTTCTCCCATTCATACCGTTTTCGTTTTCAAGCGGAGTACCGTTATAAGCTTGAATTGGAACATGAATAAGGGGTTGATCATTATCTGGAGCTAGCCAAGCAAGCAGTTCGGCTCCAAAAGAGTAATTAGGATTGTTTCCCCCTTGCCATTGTGGCATTAACAGACGTATTGTTTTTTTAGTCATGTTTTTCTCTCCTTTACTTCAAAAGTAAGGTTAGTATAAACTGAACACAAATAAAAACGTAGTACGCACTATTTTGATAGGTACTACCCGAAAGGATATTGTAAACATGAGTATGGCTGAATTTAAAGGTAAAGTTAAAAACATTCAAGATACACCTTTTGGTTATACAGTTTCACTGATAGGTGGTAAATGGAAAATGGTTATTATTTATCTCCTAGCCGAAAACCGAACAGTTCGCTTTAATGATCTGAAAAGACAGATAGGGGCTATTACTTATAAAACATTGAGTTCACAACTAAAAGAATTGGAAGCGGATGGTCTGGTGAATCGGAAAGAATATCCTCAAGTCCCCCCTAAAGTCGAGTACAGTCTCACAGATAAAGCAGAAACGCTATTACCTGTTTTGGAAGGGTTATGTGAGTGGGGAACAAAAAACCAAAATAATTAAATCCAGTTTTCTAATAAAAAGCCTGTATGCGAAAAGTTGTCCTGTTTTCCAACATTGCTATTCCAAGCTTAAACTCTCTAGTTAAGTGAATCCAGCAATGGCTGAACAACAGCATGCAACCGTTCTGCAAATTCTATTATATTAATTATCGCTTCAAGCCAGATTTATTTCCCGAATCACTTCAAGCGGAACCTTCGGTTTTCGGTCTTCCGTCAACAACCCGTTGACTTCCTGCTGTACATCGGTTACCTGTGTATAGCAATAGCCCGAGAGATAGGGGGTCGCTTTAATTGCTCCGGTGATTGCACGGAAACGTTCGATAAAAGCTTCGACTGAATCCACCTGGTTTCCGTATCCCCAGCCTTTGTCCGTCTGGAAGGCAATGCCGCCGAATTCGCTTATGATAATCGGTTGTCCTCGGTAGGCATATCCTTCTGCAAAGGAATATTTCCAATTGTTAAAGGAGATGCTGTTGTTTACGATGCTTTCCTTATGCTGATATCGCTCCAAAAACTCTTCGCCCGTCTCCACATAATCATGAAGGGTCAAAATATCCGAGACCGTATGCTCCCATCCGTCATTGGTAACCACCGGACGATACGGATCAATCGTCTTCGTCAGATGATAGATGGTTTGCGTGAACTGCTGCTGCCTTACATCATGTCCAATGGTCGATATGCCCCACGATTCATTGAACGGGACCCAAGTTATGATGCTTGGATGATTGTACTGCTGCGGCACGATTTCCAGCCATTCCTTCGTAAAGCGGCTAACCGCCTGATCATTGAACTCAAAGGTCGACGCCATTTCTGACCAGACGAGCATACCTTTCACATCACACCAATATAAAAAGCGAGGGTCTTCCAGCTTCATATGTTTACGAACCCCGTTATATCCCATCGCAGCTATTTTATCAATATCTTCGATAAGAGCTTCTTCAGAAGGGGGAGTCAGATGAGTTTCCGGCCAATAGCCCTGATCTAGAATCAGCCGCTGGTAAAGAGGGCCATTATTCAATAGAATCTGTCCGTTTTCAATCGATATTTTCCGCATGCCAAAATAAGAATACACCCTGTCGCTCTCTTTCTCATCCTCATACAGAGCAAACTCTACATCGAACAAGTTGGGCGATTCCGGTGACCACAAGCACTGCTTCCATGGACCACCCGCTTCATGAAATACATGGGCCTCCACCGTTATCCAGGGCCTGTCGGCAGACAAGCTGATCTTTTTCACATGCTGTCCTTTCAGCGCAATCCGTGTCTCCAGGCGTAAATTATCTTTAGCCTCAATACCCATGAGCTGAAAGTCAAAGCGGATCATATGACGGTCGATATCCGGTGTTATCTTGACCTCATTGATTCTTACCTCATTCACATATTCAATCCACACACTTTTCCAGATTCCGGTGCTCTGTACATAAAAGCATTCAAAGTTTTGATCCACCCAGCGCTGCTTTCCCCGGGGCTGCGTGCAGCTCTGACTATCCTCCACTTTAAGCACGATGCTATTCTCCGAGTCGTAAGTGATATAGGGTGTGATGTCGAAAGAAAACGCAGCATAACCTCCTTCATGCTCACCAACCATAATTCCGTTCACCCAGCATTTCGCTTTATAATCTACACCCTGAAAATGTAGAATTGTCCTTTTCGCTATTGCCTCCTGCTGTGGGACCTGCACGCTCTTGCAGTACCAGACCACCGAATGGAAGGTCTCGACTCCGATCCCGCTTGCCTTGGTTTCATAAGTAAAAGGTACGTGGATTTTGGCTCCCTTCGGAAAATGATGATACCATTGCTCGCTTTCACCCATTTTGCCGTCGTCGAAGGCGAAATCCCACTCCCCATTCAAATCCAGCCACTCTTTGCGGACAAATTGCGGCCTTGGATAATTTTTGATATAAGCGTTTGTAGTCATACAGTTTCCACCTATCCTTTGATATATAATTAGTCACCTTAGCCTGATGACTTTACAGTGTATTGCTATCATCTGTAGGTCCGATCGTCATCCTTTACTTCCGCTTTGAAATACAAACAATAAAATCAATTTGTTACACTATTTTTGTATATTTAGGGGATTATATAGCGATGCGTTTTTAATGTCAACGCTTTCAAGTTGATTTTATGTAACTAATAAACTGAATAAGGCTTTAGCTACAGAACACCTGCAACTAAAGCCTATCTACCTCACCCCTATCTCAATTCATGACATAATTCACAGTCATTTTAATATTCTGATCATAATCTCCAAATTGCTTTCCGAACAGGTTGAGCCCACCTTGATGCACCGCATCTGGCTTAATTCCGATCCGTAGATGCAACTTGTGGCTGTTTTGCAGGTTGAGCTGATCCAGTGTAACCGAGGAAACCTTCTCCATATCCAGCGCAGTCTTCTCTTTATCTACTCGCCAGGTCTTGAGCAAACCATACTGGGTAGACCACTCATACCACCAGGCAGGATTCAGCTTGCCGCGCCTGTCTCCAAAATCACCGGGACACGTCCACATACCAATCTCCACGCCATTAATCCACAAGGAAATATCGGAAGGCCAATTGTTGTCATAGTTCGGTGCTTCTGAGCACATTTCCATCGATAGCTCAAGCGATTCTATTCGCGCTCCTGCCGGTATTTCGAGCGGCATTAAATACTCGACATAGCCCTTGCGGAACCATATCATCTGGGCTCCGATATGCTTCGGGTGAAAAAAACTCGCCGGTTCGTCCTCACGTATGATCATCCCGTCGGCATTGGCCATACCACACGTCGGTGAAACCTCACAATCGCTATAATGACCGATCGGCATGTCCACTTCGTAGATCTGTACATCCCCTTTGGGTACTGCTTTTTCAAGATTTAGCGCAATATGAATGTCATCATAATTGCGTCTGCACATCTTCATCGCGCCGCGAGAGGCAGGCAGAAGCTCTGTATTAATCAGTCTAGCTGCCTCCAAAACCTTGATATTGTTGGCTACCGTAGATACCGGAAGTTGAAGAGCTTCCGCTATTTCTACAATATTAAGGTTTTTGGAAATCAAGAGGCGGAGAATATCAACTCGGGAACGGGTGGATAAAGCATGCGTAACCGTTACCAGCTTGTCCGGATCATCAAAACTAAGCTCAAGCATTGCATCACCCATCTCAATTTACTGTGATTATATTACAATAAGTTTACTTGTATGCTTTGAAACAGTCAATAATATTGTATTAAATTATTAATTTTGTATTAAATACCGATCATGTCCGATTTCTCTGGTTCAAGAACCCATAGGAAAGACAGCGATTTTTGAGCGGAACCCTGTATACAAATGCAACACGTTATTCCTTTGCTTTATGCAATAAAAAGCCACTGATCTTCGGATTAAGATCAGCGGCTGATGCTCTCTTCATTTTAAACTTTCTTTAATACCCATACTCCATACGGTTCCAATGGTACGGTACCAGTAAGCCTCCTACCGGAAAGGAGTTCCTCCGTCTCAACACTCAGTTTAACCTGAGCCGTTTCTCCGCTGTAATTCAGTAGAAATAGCAGCTCTTCTTGTACATCCGCACGAATAGCGACTTCTACCGTCGAAGGAGCTTTGCACCACCCCGCAAGCGGAGATGTCACCGGCAGCTGTCTTAGGAGCTCAGCCGCTAATGCTAGGTCAAAAGCTGCACCCCAATAGTAGACCAGTCCCTTGCCGACACGGTTGACGGTCAAGGCCGGTTTCCCTTCATAGTAGCTTGATGCGTACTCTGCGAGTACTTCTACCGTATCAGCATGAACATTCAATATATCGTTGAAGCCTGGAGCCCAAAAATCAAGAGCTTGATCCTTAAATCGCACCGATACAGGTGATGCCGTCCCATTTATCATCGTAAAGTCCTCTACGTGGACGCCGCTCATTGCGGCTGCAGGGCCTGGGAGTGGCTGCATACGGCAGTGACCGAACTCGTTCTTATAACCGGTGCGGCAGCCGAAGATCAGGGTGCCTCCATTCTCTACATATTTCTGTAACATAGCTGCCGTACTGTCTCGTAGGATCGCCGGATGCGTGTATACCAGCACCTTGTAATTAGCCAGTTCCCGCAGCTGTTCTGATTCCATACCCGGACGGATTGTAACTATATCCGAAGGTATATGTCCATACTGCAGTGCCTTATACCAGCCGAGCTCACTTTGCTTTGTCAAGGGACCATACCATTTATCCAACTCGCCATCCCACTCGTTATCATAATCGCGAAGTAGAGCAACCTCTGCCACGTAGCGTTTGCCAAGAATCCGCCCCCCGACCTTTTGCAGCTCCTTTCCGACGCGGCCTGCTTCTGCGACCCGACGATTCGGCTGATTGTGATAATCATTGATTCCATGCCAGTACATTTCCGTACCAAACGTTGCCGTTCTCCAGCGGAAATACAAAATCATGTCTGCCCCGTGAGCAATGCTTTGGTAGGTCCACAATCGCATCTGCCCCGGGCGTGGAGATGGCATCTCCATCCTGTTCACCCATCCTCCCGGACCGGATTGCTGCTCCATCACGCAGAAATTTGGTGAAATCCCTCTGACGTTACTTAAAGAAAGCCCCCACTTGCGATCCAGCAATGGCTTCTCCCCTTGGTCCGGATAAATGGTACTAAATTGAGGATAAGAATCGTACGAGAAAAAATCAAGCAGTTGATCCGTCATCCTATGGCTATCCAAATGCCCGAATACACCGTTGGTTGTCACCCACTGATTAGGCGCCACTGACCGAAGTATGTCCACTTGTAGCTTGGCAAACGAAATGGTGTTATCGGATATAAATCGTTTCTCGTCCAAAGCCTGATGAGGATTCGTTGACCCAGATACGGTCGGACGTGTTAGATGGACCTGCTTCCAGCTGTTATAAGTTTGATTCCAGAATACAGCACCCCAGGCCTTGTTGAGCTGCTCCAACGTACCGTATTTTTCCTCTAGCCAGCGCCGGAAAGCCTGATGATCTGCCTCGGCATAGAAGACGTTTATCTCGCAGTTCAGCTCATTATCAATTTGCCACCCAATGATGGCCGGATGATCTTTGTAATGTTGTGCCATCTCTCTTGTAATACGTGCGCAAAGCTCTAAATAAATGGGACTACTGTAGTTATAATGCCGACGCTGACCATGTTGGAACGTGACCCCCTCCATAGATACGTTCAGCACCTCGGGATACTTATAAGTAAGCCATGCTGGTGGCGTAGCTGTTGGTGTGCCCATGATCACTTGAATCCCGTTCGCATCTGCCTGCTCCAAGAAACGGTCAAACAGCGTGAATTCGAACTTTCCTTCCTCCGGCTCGAAGATCGACCAAGCAAATTCTCCAATCCGAATGATGCTGAAGCCTAGTTCCTTCATTCTTATGAGATCGTCCGACCACAACGATTCGTCCCAGTGTTCAGGATAATAACAAGCTCCCAAATGAAAGCGATCTAAAGATAAGGATTTCGGCATGCTCCAATTCTCCTTCAGTAGAAGTGATAGTACGAAAATGTGATTCTCTGGTAACCGTATCTATTGTAATATAGGAATAAAAGGATTAGAATAACTCGATTTTGCTAATTGAATTACTTTTTTGCTAACTTACTCAAGGAGATGGACACATGATTAAAATAGATTGTTATCTTCCTTCGCCCATTCTAAATAAAGGTATGCTGTTTCCCGAATCATTAGGGCGTTACAAGAACTTCCCTAATCATGGGGAGCGAAGGAATGCAGGATTACTGAAAGAATACAATTTACATATCATTTTTGCAGGCAAAGGCGTTATTGTGCATGATGGGAAGGAAATCGAGCTTACCCCTGGCATGGGCTTTCTTTTCGACAAGCATACGACGCAGCAATATCGAACAAAACCCGAGGATCCCTGGGATGTTCGATGGATTCATTTCGACGGGCAGGACGTAGATTCGCTATTACAAGGTCGAAGCATTCACGAACCGTATCTGTTCTCGCTCCACCGACCAGAACGTTTAAAGCCACTGATGGAAGAAATGCTGCAACTTGCCCAAACTTACCGTCACGACTATGATGTACGGATCTCTTCCCTGCTTTATGAGGTTCTTCTGGAGATCATCCACCATTCCCACCAAATTTTCGGCACCTCTCCCGGCGGCACCGTCCATGAGAGGATTCGTCATACGGCGGAATATATTCGTATGCATTGTCGGAACATGCTCGATTTGAAGACAATGGCTGCGACGTCAGGTTATAGCTCCTTTCATTTTAGCCGGCTCTTCCATCAGATCATGGGCAGCACCCCAGCTCAATATTTGCTCCAATGCCGAATAACGCTGGCCAAACATCTCCTTGTATCCACGGCACTCACTGTAAAGCAGATTGCACTGGAAACTGGCTTTCATCAAAGCAGCTATTTTATCAAGAGATTTCGGGAGCATACAGGCATCACACCGGAGCAGTTTCGCCAGCTGAGAAGGATGGGTTAGTACAATCTAAAAAACTCCTTCAATAGCTGGGCATGTGTGTATGGCAGCGTACAAATCGAAATTACAAATTTTGCAGTTGAATAAAAGAATAAGCGGCCGCTTAGGACGTTTGGTTAACATGTCCTACGCTACCGCTTCTGTTAATGTTTTTTATTTCGCTTATATATGGGATTATATTGTCTGTTTGGATATTGCTCCGAAATATTCTACAACTACCTCACGGAATTCCAGAGCAGCCCGCGAAATATACCGACTCCTGTGCCATAATAAAGCGATCTCCCGTACCAATTCGTGATTTTCTACTTGAAGATATTTAAGATGTTCCCGTGAGTTTCTTGCCGTGCTTGGTATGAAGGCTATGCCAATTTCAGCTTCCACAAGCGTACTAAGCCTTGCAGGTTCATCCCCCTCATACACATACTTAGGTATAAAACCTTCCGATTTGCATACAGAGTCCACTAAATCGCGAGTACCGTAGCCTCTCTTTACACCGACAAACCATTCATCCCTTAGATCTGTCAACGTTACACTGCTTCGATCTGCCAGCCGATGCCCCTTTGGAACAGCTACAAGGATTGGGTCGATAAACACGATTTGGCATTCGATGTCATCTCCCTCTATTGGAGGTGAGGACAAGCAAAAATCGACCTCTCCTCTATGAAGCAGCGTTACCATTTCCTGCGTGGTCAGCATTTGCACATGAAATTGAATAAAGGGTCGCTTTTTCCGAAACTCTCGCAGAATATTGGGTAATGTGCTTGCGGTGGTCACTGCCAATTCGAGAGTGCCATGTTCCGGGCTGGATAAATCACTTAGCTCCTGCTTCCCCTGCTCCAATTCAAATAAAGCCCTCTCTGCACGGTGAAGGAATCTACTTCCGAACTCATTCAATCGCAGTTTCCTCCCTGTTCGATCGAATAGAGGAACCCCCAGATCTTCCTCCAGGCGATGAATCGTTTTGCTCAGCGACGATTGAGTAACGTGCAGACTTCGTGCAGCTTCGGTCACATGTTCCAAACGAGCTACCGTCAGAAAATATTGCAGTTGGAGAAGTTCCATTATGATCCCCCATTCATTCCCTCAAGTCAATGAGATTATAACATCAAATGCGTTGGAATAAATAATCGATTTCAAGTACGATGACATTAATTCGCTATGGGGGGACCAGAAATGAGCGTTCGCAGCTGGTGGTTAATGATTTCAGTTGGTCTAGGGATACTATTGAACCCATTAAATTCTTCGATGGTTTCTGTTGCTATTCCAAGTCTGCAAAATGTGTTCCAACTTGACTTTACAGGTGTTTCCTGGATTATTTTTTCTTTCTACATTGCAAGTAGCATCGCACAACCTGTCATGGGAAAGGCCAGCGATTTATTCGGTCGTAGGAGGATATTTCTTTCTGGGCTTGTTGTAAGCTTCATTGCATCATTATTAGCTCCATTATCACCAAATTTCGGGTGGCTCATCGTGTTCCGCATTGTGCAGTCCATCGGAACAAGCATGATGGCTGGGGTTGGAATGGCTATTGTTCGAATCCATATTACAGAGAAACAAGCAACTGCGTTGTCTGTTTTGTCCATATTCCTATCTGGAGCAGCAGCGATTGGCCCCTTTATTGGCGGTGTCTTGATTCACTGGTGGAATTGGCCTGCTATCTTTTTCATCAATATTCCGTTTGTGGTGGCCAGCTTTGTATTGGCTTGGAGGACTATTCCTAAGGACGAACTGCCAACATCCGTAGCACGCAACATGTCCTTTCGTAAATGGTTTGAATTGATTGATGCATTAGGAATTCTGCTCTTCACAGTGGCTTTGGTTACCCTGCTCGTTGGATTACTCTCAGCAAAATCATCTGGGCATATCTCGTTAGGAAATGTCATTGTTGGGCTGATAGGTCTCGTTGCGCTGGGGATATTCATACGACATGAGTTAAAAGCGACATCACCCTTTATTCCTTTACGTACATTTGCCAAGTACCCTGCGATGACTTGGGTTAATGTTGAATTCATGCTCGTTAATGTACTATATTACTCGCTCTTTTTCGGGCTTCCGTCCTACTTGCAAATGGTACGTCATGTCAGTGAGTTCCAAACAGGCATTCTCATGCTAAGCTTAGGCTTGTGCTCGCTAATTACTTCTCCAATTGCAGGACAATGGATCGATAAATCAGGACCCCGACCGGCATTGCTGGTGTCCGCAATTCTGATGACATTGGGGTCAGTGTGGCTCGTGACATTGAATCCAACTTCACCGGTTATCAGCGTGTGTTTGGCTTTAGCTGCATTCGGTATTAGCAACGGTTTGAACAATGTAGGTATGCAAGCAGCCCTGTTCCAAAGTTCTCCAAAAGAAATAATCGGTGTAGCATCCGGATTATTTAACACATCAAGATATCTGGGAACCATTATCTCTTCATTATTGATAGCTATCGTAATGGGAGGTACGTTTAGCTTCAAGGGATTTCAAATGCTTGGGATTATCCTCACGGTAATTGCATTGTCTTTGGTATTCATGAGTCGGCAGCACTGGAAGTCAGCGCAATTGTATGAGTCGTAGGCCCACAAAGTTCATATCTCAAACCATTGCGCGGCACCAATCATCATGCTTCCAATGTCATTAATTTGGCGTAAAGATCTACTACAACAAGTTTTAATTCAGCGACATTGCTACATAAAAACTTGCTACATTCAAACCACAAAAGCCGTAAATCTCCGGGGTTATTGGAGACTTGCGGCTTTTGTGGTTTGTTTAGATTGCCCCAAAGCCATTTGAAAGCTTTGGGGCAGTTTCCCTATTTTGAACTCAGAGCTTGTTTTTAATGCCTAAAGTGAAAAATTAGGTGGACATTATTCCATTTCCATCTGTTACTAGTAAGTTCGCTAGCTCTGTTTCCAACATCGCTTTAACGATTTCTGGATTTTCTTCAAAAGGAAGTTCCAGTGAGATTTGCAATACATTCTCCACATGCTGAACAGTAAAGAAAATGATTGAATCCCGATAGATGTCCCTCTCTTCCGGCTCGATATTTTTAAACAGCTGATATTTATCCGACGCTTCGCCAAGGTAATTGAAGACAATAGGTAGCTTATTCAGGCTATGCTTCAGATACCGGTTAGACTGCGGATACAACGAAGCCATTTCATCATTGTATATGAGATTTAGAAAATTCAGGTTACGCGCTACGGCCAACTGCATACTGTTTCTGATCTCATGCCCATGTTCATCCGCATCTGTAAGCAGTACAGGGATTTGGTCTATAAATTCACCTATAATATCAAAATACTGCTTGTCCTCGTATGCCCGGCCATAATTGGTGAGAAGAATAGGAATCTCGTCCACTTGCAAATATCTGCGGAAAAAGCGGTTAGCTAGTCGTATAGCCAAGTCCCACATGTCTCCGATTGCGTCAGAATCATTCCAATCTGCAAGTTCTACTGTCACATCTGTGCCCGTTGTATGGTTGCGCTCATCAATTGCGAGGACTACAGCATCCGAAGCAGCAGCAAATGCAGACAAGCGAAATTTGTCGACAATCTCTTGATCGCCCATGCCCTGAGGTCCTTTGCGAACCTGACTCACATAATCACGGTAGCTTCCTGCTAGTTGCTCTTTTACATTGCTCATGTCATCATATGCACGGTACAATTCACTCTTAACGACCTCTCCGCTCATGCCATCATAGATGAGATGTGAACAAGGGAGCAGCAGCAAATGATCCCGTAAATTAAGGCGAACAAGCGCAATGCGATATAACAAGTTTCCGGTTGTTTCATAAGGGTTCATAAAGAATTCAGGCAGTATATGTGAGAGTATACGATTTTGCATCTCTGCACCGTAGTTCGATAAATCTATCATTGGAATATCCATGCGCTCCTTCATGGACAACATTTCCCATTCCCATCCGACATCTGTTTGGACCAGCACACTTCTAAAAAGTTCATGACGCTCTATCAGGCGTTGCATGATTGCAGATAACCGTTCTACATCCAGCAGGTAACTATCAAAAGGAATGACACCTCCTGAGGATTGCGGATGCTCCAAATGATAATGTTGAGCGGGAGCAAGCGCATAGCGTTGTAAAGGCTCCCCTGCCAGCATCGTGCTGTTCCATTGGTCATTCATCCGCAGCAGATGTTCCAGCCATTCCTCAGCATGCCGCTTCACAGCTTCATCGTCTACCATCGTATCTGTGTACAGCTTTTCACAGTCAGGTACTTGAGCAGCTGCTTCAAAAGGAAGCAAATGATGTGGATGAAGGTCAGGATGAAGGCCTGACAAAATGACTTTCTTCAGGTCCTCTGCTTGTATAGAATCGAAAGGATCTATGTGCAAAGTTAATTGATCTCGCCCTTCAACAGCTGTTGATTGGAAATGAGCATGTACGTCATAAGCCTTTTCGATGATGTCGATTGCCTCGGCAATATCACGTGTTAGCATACACGACATCGAAGTGTCTGCTCGCATATACTCTGACATTTGGCGAATAGTCTGATATTGAAACACCTGATTAACCCCTATTTCAATGCCAACAGCCTGAGCCTGTGAAACCAATTGAATGGCTTTTAGGGAGTGTCCGCCTAAATCAAAATAGTTATCATCAATGCTAACAATACTGACACCCAGATTCTGCTTCCAAATATCTACCATATGCCGTTCCATGTCGTTTCGCGGGGCTGCATATTCAACACCTGTTTGAATGTCTCCGTCCGGCGCAGGAAGCGATTTACGATCAATTTTTCCGTTAGTGGTCAACGGCATCTTCTCCAATTGAACAAAATAGCTTGGCAGCATGTACATCGGAAGATTCGGAACCAACGCTGCTTTAAGTTCCTGAATGGTCAGATCGCTATCAGCCACAAAATAAGCACATAAATCTTTTTGTCCTGATTCATTCTCACGAGCAATAACCACCGCTTTACGGATCGCAGGCAGGTTAATTAATTGCGCTTCTACTTCTCCAAGTTCAATTCGGTAACCCCGAATTTTTACCTGATGATCCATCCTGCCTAAATATTCAATATTTCCATCTGCCATCCATCGCGCCAAATCTCCTGTGCGGTACATACGTTTTCCGGGTTGGAAGGGGTCTGCTATAAATTTCTCATCTGTCAGCTCACGATTTCCCATATAACCTCGCCCTACTCCATCACCACCGATGTAGATCTCGCCTGCAATTCCTATCGGAACCAACTTCCGATTCATATCCATAATATATACGTGCTGGTTAGCCATTGGCTTGCCAATCGGCACCGTATGTGTCCAAGCTGTCATCGTTTCCCCGTCAATGTCGTATGCAGTTGTGTCTACGCAGCACTCAGTAGGACCATAAACATTAGTTATTTGCGGACGATATCCGGGCCGGGTGCTCAAAAATGTTTTAACGAGATGACTGGGCAGCGCCTCTGCTCCAAAAATAAAATGCTGTACATTCAGGTCTGCAACGGAGTCTTGCATTTCCGTCAGCATATGCATGTGTGCCGGTGTACCATCAGTAAAATCAATCCGTTGGGATCTGAAATAGTCAGCCAAACGATGACCATTGGTGCTAATCTCTCTCGGCACCACGTGAAGCGCATGCCCGAGAAGCAGGCATGGGAAAATTTGTTTCACTGATGCATCAAATACATACGGCGATAGCCATGCCATCCGCATTGGAGATTTGTACTTCTTATACACTTGTTGTCTAAATGCGGTTGTCATATTAACGACATTAGAGTGTTGAATCATCACTCCTTTGGGTTTGCCCGTTGTACCTGAGGTATACATCACATAAGCCAAATGGCCAGGGTCACAAACTTCAGCCAAGTTGGAACCGTCTTCTGCGGATAGCCTGTGACTTTCAGGTGAAATGATCAGCACATCCGACGGTACCTTCGCGGCCATTTCTGGCATGGCAACCATAAGCTTAATATGGCTGTCTTGTAACATATAGAGCGTACGTTCCTGCGGAAACTCAGGGTCGATAGGTACATATCCCCCACCAGCTTTTAAAATACCAAAAATCCCTACAATCATTTCGATAGAGCGCTCCACAATCATTCCGACCAATTGATCCGCCTGGACTCCTTCTGCTCTTAGCACGCGAGCCAGTTGGTTTGCACGCACATTTAATTCGTTATATGTGATCTGGCTATCTCCAAAAACTACAGCTACTTGATCTGGAGTCTTCTCTACCTGTTCTTCGAATAATTGATGAATGGTTTTTTCACTTGGGTATTTCACCGCGGTATTTCCCCAGACATCCAATATCATTTCGATTTCCTGTGGCGTAATGATCTCAATTTCAGAAAGCTTTGTCTGTGGTTCATCTACAACAGCTTTAATCAACTGGAGAAAGTGATCGGCCATTCGTTTAATCGTGCTTCTCTTGTACAGGCTATCGGCATATGTGAAGCTGAAAACCAAACCTTCAGAGCTTTCCATGGCCGTAAGTGTCAAATCGAATTTTGCCATATTCTGTTCGCCCGGGCACAGAGTAACCTGCAAGTCTTGGAATTCCGTCGTACCAGAGTCCATGTTATCTAGCTCAAAAAGAGTATCGAATAACGGATTTCGGCTCAGGTCCCTTTGTACATTCAGCTTCTCCACCAGCAATTCAAACGGATAATCCTGATGCTCAAAGGCATCAAGCACCTGGTCCTTCACTTCCTGAACATATTCGTAAAAAGACTTATCCCCTTCAGGAAAGCTCCGCAATGCAAGCGTGTTGACAAACATACCGATGACCGGCTGCAAATCATGATGCTGTCTACCTGCAATAGGTGTTCCAACAACGATGTCCTCCTGACCGCTGTACTTGAACAATAGGGTCTTGTAGGCCGCCAGTAATACCATAAATAAAGTAGCTCCCGCCTGCAAACTGATTTCTTTCAAACGGTCCACGTCCTGATGTGAAATGGCAAAGGAAACGGTGCTGCCCGAGGTGCTACGTGTTGCAGGTCTTTCAAAGTCGACTGGGATACCCAAAATCGGAATATCGCCGCTCATTTGCTTGAGCCAGTATTCTTCTTGTTTTTCCATCCATGAGCTACCAATATCTCCTTGCTGCCATACCGCATAATCCTTGTATTGAATTCGCAAGGCGGGCAACGTTTTTTCTTCATACAGTGCGGGCAGCTCGTTCATCAATATACTCATGGATACACCATCTGAAATCACATGATGCATGTCAAACATAAACCAATGACGCTGTGGAGATTCTTGCAACAGAGCAGCTCGAAGTAACGGTGCCTTCCCAAGATCAAAAGGTCTGATAAATTGTCTCATCATTGCTCTTGCTTCGTTCTCGCCATTTCCCTGCATAACCTCCAAAGTGAAATCGACATGGTCGTGAATCCGTTGTACCAATTTATCATCTACGAATTCAAAAGAGGTTCGCAATGTATCATGACGCTGAATTAATTGCTTAAGCGCTCTTTCTAATCTTAAAAAATTCAGTTCCCCTTCCATCAAAAGCATGGCAGACATATTGTAGTTATTCATACTGCTCAAAACGTATAGTCTATTTTGAGTTATAGATGCCGGATAACTGTCTCTCAATTCGGCAACAGGAATCGCTGCAAATGGATTTGGAGACAATTCATGAACAGCCTGCGCCATTTGCTCAATTGTTGGAAAGTCAAATACATAACGCAACGGAAACTCAATATTTAGTTCTTTGTGAATTTTTGCGGCCAATGCAGTCGCACGAAGTGAATGTCCGCCAATGGCAAAGAAATTATGATGAATTCCGACGGACGGAATGTCGAGTACCTCTCTCCAGATTTGTGCTAACTTCGCCTCCATGGCTGTGCGCGGCGCTGCATATTCTGCAGTCAAATCAGTATGTTCCTCGAATGCTGACAGTGCCTTGCGATCAATTTTTCCATTCGGTGTCAGCGGCATGTTCTGCAGTTGTATAAAATACGACGGTACCATATAGTTCGGCAATTTCTCATTCAGCAAATTCAACATCATACTGCCGCTGATTTCTTTTTCAGCTACGTAGTAAGCGGCCAAATGATAGTCTCCCTGCTGATCTGCACGAGCCATGACAATAGATTCTTTAACACCGTCCACCTTGATAATTTGCGCTTCAATCTCACCGAGCTCAATCCGATACCCGCGGATTTTGACCTGATGGTCAATCCTACCCAAATATTCAATGTTCCCATCTGGCAACCATCGTGCCAAGTCACCTGTACGGTACATTCGCTCATAGCCAACTTCCTCTGCTGCAAACAGATTGGCTACGAATTTTTCTTTTGTCAGCTCTGGACGGTGCAGATAGCCGCGTGCCAGCCCCGGACCGGATACACACAGCTCACCAGGGACTCCTGCAGGTGAAAGATTTCCGTGTGTATCCACCATATACACGCGGTGATTAGATACTGGACGTCCGATGGATATGATTCCACCTAACTCAGAATTTTCTTCCGATACCGGCCAAAGAGACGTTGCAACGGAATTTTCGGTAGGACCATACGCATTGTAATAAGCCACCCGGTCCTTCCATTTGGACACCAGTTCTGCGGTAGAGGCCGATCCTGCTGTAAGCAGAACACGCAAATCAGGCATGCGATCAGGGTTCAGGTATACAGCATAGTTTGGCGGCAGCGTTGCAATTGTAATTCTGCAGGCAGCCATGTATTGCTCGAAACGTTCATAATTCAAAATAGTCTCGGAGGAAGGTATATACAATGTCGCTCCGCATAGTAAAGACTGGATTATTTCCGAGCATGACGTATCAAACGAATAACTGGCAAACATGACAACCCGATCGGACAAGCCAATACTCAACTTTTGCTCGAAGTAGGTTTTAAGATTACTAAGACCGTGATGCTCAAGCATTACTCCCTTAGGCTGACCTGTCGTCCCGGACGTATAGATGACATATGCTAGATCGTTTGGACCCGATACAGCCTCCAGATTCGAACCGTTCTGATGATATACGGGCAGCATTTCCCCGCGTACATCCGCTTTTCTTGTATCGGAAGCGACTCCGTCCTGTTCACCGTCAAGCACCAACACTTTGCCTCCAAACAGCACCTTTTCCGTCAGGTGCTGTTGTGTTAACAACAGTTCCGTACCTGAGTCGTCCAGCATGTAGCGGATGCGTTCCTCCGGATAGGTTGGGTCTATCGGGATATATGCTCCCCCCGCCTTCAAAATTCCCAATATGCCCACAATCATATCTACGGAACGCTCTGTCATCAGACTAACCAGACTATCGGCTTTCACGCCATAGCTGCGTAAAGTACGGGCCAGACGGTTTGCGCGCTCGTTCAATTCATGGTAGGTCAATTGTTGACCTTCAAAATATACCGCTGTCTGATCCGAAGTCTGCAAAACCTGTTCCTCGAACAGTTCGTGAATTGTTTGTTCACGCGAATACTCTGCCGTGGTATTTCCCCACACCTGGATGATGTGCTCCCGCTCGTGCTTAGTCAACAGATCCATTGCCTCAATTAAACTATCCGGGTTCGCTATAATTTGATCCAGCAACCGCAGTAGATGTCCTTGAATCTGCGACACACTCTGATGATCATACACCTGGGCATTGTAGGAAAAATCAATTCGTAGCGTATCTCCCTGAAGTACTATGATGCTTAAATCGTAGCTTTCTTGCTCAGTATTGGCCTCTTCCAAAGTAGTCTCAAACACCATTCTATGGCCAAAGAGGGCCAGTTGTTGCACTTTCGCTGTAACCAATTCAGACATTGGCAAATGTTCATATACCGCAGATTCATCGGTTTGCTGCTGCACACCTCTCATCAACCCGATAAAGTTAGCTCCTGCTTCGGTTCGAATGCGAACTGGTAAGGTGTGGTTACCCAGTCCAATTGAATGCTTCGAATCCAATTTATCTGTCAAAGGACTTGATATGGAGCAAGCGAACACCACATCATCTGTACCGTTATACTTTTGTAATAAAATTCCCCAGGCTGTCTGCAGTAGCGTATTTGTCGTCACCTGCTCATTCAGTGCAATTCGCTGCAGTGCTACCGTTCGTTCAACATCCAAATTAATCTCCAGATGCTCTGTCTGATATGGACTGCGTCCCATCAGATTGGCATATGGCAATTGAGGTGCTTCTTCATAGCCTTCGAGCAGAGTACTCCAGTAGCGAGAAGCCTTTAGGATGTCCCTATGTTTTTTTAGAATCCCTTTGTCTTCTTCCGAAATCAGCGTCAATTCGCCCAGCTTAGTATCGGGATTGGCTACAACGGTTTTAACCAACTGTACAAAATGCCTTGCCATGCTTTCTACCGTTTCCCGTTTAAACAAAGATGTAGCGTACAGAAATTGGAGTTGAATAGATGCTTCCTCCTCATTAACTTCAAGCGTCAGGTCGAATTTCGCAGAAACCTGCTCTATGCCAAAAGAGCGGAAGAACAACTTGTCCAACTTCACTTCCTTTTTCTCCACATTCTGCAATACAAACATCGTGTCGAACAACGGATTACGGCTCATATCTCGTTTCAGGTCGAGCTTTTCCACCAGCTCCTCAAACGGATAATCCTGATGCGCATATGCTTGCAGTGCACACGTCTTGGCGTCCTCAATGCAGTTATAAAACGTCTGTTCAGCGTGAGGATGATTGCGTAATGCGAGCGTGCCGACAAACATACCGAGCATAGGCTCCAGGTCAGCATGCGGTCTACCTGCAATCGGAGTACCAACAATGATGTCTTCCTGCCCTGTGTAATAATGCAGCAATGCTGTGTATGCAGCCATAAGTACCATGTACAGCGTAGAATCCGTATGCACCGCCAGTTCTTTTAAACACTGAGTCAATTCCTGTCCCATTTCAAACTCAACAGCGTCACCTTTCGTACATCGTGTTACCGGACGCTCAAAATCAGTTGGCAAATCCAGTTGAGGCAAGTCACCACTAAATCTATTCAGCCAGTACTCTCCCTGACTCTTTATTTGCTCCTGCTGAGTTTTGCTATGCTGCCACACAGCATAGTCCGTATATTGAATACGCAGCGGAGATAATACTTCACCGCTATATAAGCGGGCAAAATCACCAGCTAATATTTCAATGGATACTCCGTCTGAAACGATGTGGTGCATATCAAGCATCAATAAGTGCTGCGGCTCCTGGCCTTCTTCGTCCAATCCCAATTTGACCAGCTTTACACGTAGCAACGGAGCGATCCTCAAGTCAAATGGGCGTACAAAGGAACGGGCATGTTCTTCTGCTAAATTTTCAAGCATAAGTTCATTGGATTCTGTCCGCAGTTCTGATATTGTGGCATATTCCAACTCAAAGTGAATCGTATCGTGCACCCGCTGCATCGGCACACCATTCACCAGTTCAAAGCTTGTCCGGAGTGACGCATGACGTGAAATTAATTGACGGAATACCTCTTCCACCTGGTTCACATCTATCGGACCGATTACTCTCAGTGCTGATGTGGTGTTATAGCTTATCCCTTCCGGATCCAGCTGGTGGAGCACATACATCCGTGTCTGTGCGAAAGAAAGCGGGTAAGTGTCGCGTTTTTCCGCCACCGGAATGGATGCATATGTGATTTGATCCTGTTCTTCAAGCAAGACCGCCAATTGCTCGATCGTCGGTGCCTCAAATATGTTTTGCAAATCCATCGGTTTGTTTAAATCTTTGCGAACTCTAGAAGTCAGTGTCGTCGCTCGCAGCGAATGACCACCAATTTCAAAGAAATTTTCGTTGATGCCTACTTGCGGTAGACCCAGCACATCCTGCCAGATGTCTGCCAATTTTATTTCCATCCACGTTCGCGGTGCAACATGGTCGGACAAACGACCTTCTGGTATCGGCAGCGCCTTACGGTCAATTTTACCGTTCGGTGTAAGAGGTACGTTCTGCAATTGAATGAAGTGAGAAGGGACCATATAATTCGGGAGTTCTTCATTTAACATCTTGCGAAGCTCGCTCCCCGTCACTTCCCGTTCCGCCACATAATAAGCAACGAGTTCATGTTGGTTTTGGCTATTTTCATGTGCCAGTACAATGACCGCTTGCATGCGATCTGCCTTCAGCATAGCCGCCTCAACTTCGCCCAGTTCAATCCGGTAACCGCGAATTTTGACCTGATGGTCAATCCGACCAAGGTACTCAATGTTGCCGTCAGGCATCCATCTCGCCAGGTCGCCTGTCCGATACATGCGTTCATAGCCCGCTTCCCCACCTGTAAACGGATTGGTCACAAATTGTTCAGCCGTTAATTCCGGACGATGCAGGTATCCGCGTGCCAACCCTGGGCCGGATACGCACAGTTCACCTGGGATTCCTGTCGGTGCAAGTTGCCCATGTGCATCGACCATATACACGCGGTGATTTGGTACAGGACGTCCGATTGAGATGGATACCCCTGCTTCGGCCCCTCCCGGTACTGGCCAAACAGACGTTGCTATGGAATTTTCCGTTGGACCGTAGGCGTTAACATAGGTCACACCGTCTCTCCATTTGCTGACTAGCTCAGTGCTGGTCGCCGATCCGGCCGTGAACATGATGCGTAGTTCCGGCATTCGTTCAGGGCTCAAGTATATGGCATAGGTTGGGGGCAGCGTTGCAATTGTAATGTGATGATCCGCCATATACTGCTCAAACTTGTCATAGCTGAGAATGGTTTCTGATGTCGGGATACATAAAGTGGCCCCGTTGAAGAGCGCCTGAAGCATTTCCCAGCATGCCGCATCAAAGGAAAAGCTGGCGAACGATACAACACGGTCGGAACTGATGATCCGCAATGTCTCCCTGAAATACGTATGCAGATTGCAGAGCCCACGATGCTCGAGCATGACTCCCTTAGGCTGGCCTGTCGTTCCAGACGTATAGATTACATATGCTAGGTTATGAGGACCCGATGTGGCTTCCAAATTCGAACCATCCCTGTGATATGCGGATATAGCTTTTCCTTTTGCCTCAGCCATACTTGCATCCGCAGTGGCTTCGTCCATTTCTGCATCCAGCAGCAGGACCTTGCCCCTAAATTCCACTTTTTCAACCAAATGCTGCTGCGTTAACAGCAGTTCCGTACCTGAATCGTCCAGCATATAACGGATGCGGTTCTCCGGATAAGTCGGATCGATCGGAATGTAGGCGCCCCCTGCCTTCAAAATACCTAAGATGCCGACAATCATGTCAATCGATCGCTCTGTCATCAGGCCGACTAGGCCGTCTGCCATCACACCGTTACTGCGTAAAGTACGCGCCAGACGGTTCGCTCGCTCATTTAATTCACGGTAGGTCACTTGTGCTCCTTCAAAATATACCGCTACCTGCTCCGGTGTCTGCTTGACCTGCTCCTCAAACAACCCGTGAATCGTCTGCTCACGTGGATATGCTGCTTTCGTGTCACACCAAGCACCCAGCAGTTGCTCGCGTTCCTGAGGCGTTAATATATCCAGCTCGCAAATCCGACCAGCTGGATTGATCTTGATTTGCTCCAGCAGTTGCAGCAAATGCCCCCGGATCTGTTCTATCCTTTCATAGTCATATACCTGGGCGTTGTAACCAAAATGAACTCGCAGCGTCTCTCCCGGTAACACCACGATATTAAAATCATAATTCGTCTGCTCAACCGCTCCTGCTCCGGTTATTTTAAAATCAGCTTCCTCTCTTTCACCTAATTGCTCAAGTTGTTCATCCACCGGATAGTTCTCAAATACCATAATATGATTAATCAGTTCCACTTTCTGCTCTGCCTGTGCCTGAATCTCATAGAGTGGGAACGTTTCGTATGATCCCGAAGCAAGCGCCTGCCGCTGAGTTTGCTTCATCAGCTCTGTAAATGCAGTTGCTTGTCCGCCTTGAATACGGACGGGGACCGTGTTAATGAATAGTCCAATCATCTGCTCTACTCCGGCAATGTCCGCTGGACGTCCAGATACCACGCTCCCGAAAACGACATCCTCTGTGCGATTATACTTTTGCAACAAAACACCCCAGGCCGTTTGCATCAGCGTATTTATCGTTACCTGTTCTTGCTTTGCCAATTGCAGTAGGGCCGTTGTCAGGTCTATACCCAAATCAAATTCCAGATATTCGGCCTCATATCCCTGGGTCTTCCCTGTTTTGGCCTGCGGCAAAACCGCCGTCTCCTCATAGCCTCGCAAGTAACCGCTCCAATACTCCGCTGCTTCCTGACGGTTCTGTCCCTCCAGCCATTCGATGTATCGGCTATAGGGTGTTACCACAGGCAATTGCGGTGTCTTCCCTTCTACTAGGGCGGTATATCCTCCAAAGACTTCGTTGGTAACCAGCGACAAACACCAGCCATCCATTATGATGTGGTGGAAGCTCCATACAAAATGGTATGAATCATCTGATGTACGCAAGATAGATACACGCATCAGTGCATCCTTTGCCAGATCAAAGCCCCTCTGCTGATCTCGACGCGTGAACTCCTCGATATACTGCTCTTGCGCCGACTTCTCCTTCTCACGTATATCCTCTACGTACAGTTCTCCGCGTTTATTCCGGTACACCACTTGCAGCGGCTCGTCCTGCAAATCGCTCCGGAAGTTGGTCCGCAGAGCTGAATGACGCTGTACCAACAAGTCCAGACTGGCGGCGAATGCAGCGAGATCCAGCGTTCCCTTCAATTCAAAGGTGGACTGCTCCACATAGGCGATCGACTGGGAATCCAGCATGTTGTGAAACAGCATGCCTTTTTGCATCGGCGTCATGGGGTACATATTCTCAAGCTCTCCGTCAGGCTGAATCTGCTCCACCATCCGGTCCAGTTCTTCCAGGCTTAAGCCCGAAAACAGCACATCACTTGGCGTCAATTCGGAGTGCTCCCGAGATGCACAATGCTGAATCACTTCCAGCACGTTCTGCTTGAATTGCTCTGCTAGATGCTCAGCAGCATTTTGTTGGAGTGCCTTAATGTTGTATTGAATACTTAGTTCCAGCATGCCATCTGTAACGAGTCCTCCCACGTCCATAACACAGGGCATTTGGGTCAATTCATGAGTATTAGCTCCGCTGGAATATGGAGAAAAATGCATGCCGCTATGCTGCAGTGACTGATCAAATTCGCCCAAATAATTAAAGCTGATCTGTGGCTCGGCGTATGTTGCCCCGGACGGTCCATTCTGGCTGAGATATCTCCAGATGCCATACCCAATTCCTTTATGTGGAATGCTGCGCAGCATCTCCTTCATCCGTTTGATGTGCCCGGAGATATCATCTTCCCGGTTAATCCGCAGCAGTACCGGGTATTGACTCGTAAACCAGCCAATCGTCCGTGATATATCCGTATCCTTTATGATTTCTTCCCGGCCATGGCCTTCGAGAAGAATCGCAACCTTTTCACTGCCAGTCCAAGCGCTTAACGTCTTGCCGAGTGCCGTCAACAACAGATCATTCACTTCTGTGTTGTACGCGCGGTGGGCTTGCTTCAGTAGTTGATCAGTCTCTTCCTTCGTAAGCCTCACATTTACGATACCCATGTCTTGCTGCATAAACTTATCGCTATGCTCTTGGGACACTGGAAGTTGGGGCGACTCGGATGCCGCCAGTTCATTCACTTGCTCCCAGTATGCGTGCTCACTTTCCATCTCAAGGCTGTCGGCATAGGCTGACAACCGCTCCGACCAGACCCGGAAGGAGTCTGTTTTCGTCGGGAGCTGTATGGCTTCTCCACGTACAGCCTGCTCATAGGCATTCGACAAATCCTCCAGCAGTATCCGCCACGATACGCCGTCTACCACCATATGATGAATAGCCAGTAGCAGATGGTCCCCATCAGCGCAGTGGA
>NZ_JAAMNR010000012.1:0-67072 GCF_011066115.1 Paenibacillus sp. EKM212P | reverse complement strand
GAGATAAAATATCTCTTGTTTGATTTTGCGAACAAAATCGTTTTACTCACTCGTTGTTCAGTTTTCAAAGATCAAACCTGCATTATGTCTTACTTTGTTTCACCACCGCATCTCAGCGGCGACTTGATTAATATAACACACATTCGGGATTTAAGTCAACACTTTTTTAAAATTATTTTTTAATTTCATTTAAATGTTGTTCTCACAAAAAAATCCTCGGGCTTTAAGGGCCGAGAATTAATGTATCACATTTTTGAATTCGCCGTCAACTATATTTTGAAAATAGAAAACAATAACATTTAAGTTTTCATATAGCCTGTCCGAATAATACTATTTTCAATCCCAGTAAAAGGACAATCCCAGGCAAACCTAATATCGTTACCGCCCCCATTGTCACTGGATTGATCGGGATGTACACCTGCGTAATCCACCCTGAATAATTGATAACATACAATGCGATGGCTGCCAGGCCCATATGCGCCCCGAATACTACAAGCCAGCCGATACCCAAACGTTTTTTTAAGATTAGAAATAGTAGCATCCCGACACAGGCAATCAGAACTAGCCAGACCGCCCCTTTCATTCAGCTCTCCGCTTGTGAACACGATCCGTATCATTGGCATACCCCGGTTCATCTGCAGGCAGATGGAAACGATGCAGGCCTTGCTGTTTCGCACTTTTTAAATGTATCTGATATTTACGTTCTGCAGCTTCTAGAACAAATATAGCGTAGTCGATCTCATCTTTACCCGTTGCTTCATGAAATAAACGATGCGCTCTTAACCATTCCGCATGCGAAGCCCGAATCTGGGCAAACAACTCCTGCCGATACTCCGCTTCTGATTTGCCATTCTCCTGACGACGGAAATTTTGTTTCATCCGTTCCCACATCCGTTCATCCTCCTCACAAGCTGAATTATGTGCACAGTCTGCAAGATTACCTTATTCATACTTATTGAACAAAGGACAAACTTAGAACCAGGAACGATCTATACTGCCATCTATCACCGCAAATAAAAAAGGAGCCATAGCGGCTCCCCCAAGTGAGTCGAGAATACCTAAGGACATTCCAGACTCCCTATTTACAACGTATAAATACACCTAATTAATTGAGCTCTCTACGGCCTTCCAACGCTTTGGACAGGGTAACCTCGTCAGCATACTCCAAATCTCCACCCACTGGCAATCCGTGAGCAATACGAGTAACCTTGATTTCAAAAGGACGCACTAGCCGAGAAATGTACATGGCCGTGGCCTCTCCTTCAATGTTCGGATTCGTAGCTAAAATCAGCTCCTTGACGCGTTCATCACTGAGTCTATTCAGCAATTCCTTGAGTTTGATATCCTCAGGACCAATTCCCTCCATAGGAGATATCGCCCCGTGAAGCACATGGTAAAAACCATTAAACTCCTTGGTACGCTCCATAGCCACCAAATCCTTGGAATCCTGAACAACACAAATGACGGAAGCATCCCTCGTCTTATCCTGACAGATCCGACAAGGGTCCGTATCCGTAATGTTGCCGCAGACTGAACAGAAGTGCAGATTGCGTTTTACATTGACCAGCGCCTTGGCAAAGTCAATCACATCATCTTCCTTCATTTTCAGTACGTGAAAGGCCAACCGGGCAGCCGTCTTCGGCCCTACTCCCGGCAGGCGCGTAAAAGCATCAATTAGCTTTGCAATCGGCTCCGGATAGTACAATAGCGCGTTTCTCCTTTATGCAGCAGACTAGAACAAGCCCGGAATTTTCATGCCGCCTGTAAATTTACCCATATCATCATTAGCCAGTTCATCTGCTTTGGACAAAGCATCATTGACTGCAGTCAGCACAAGATCTTGCAGCATTTCTACATCATCAGGATCTACGGCTTCCGGTTTGATCGTGATGGACAACACTTTTTTATGTCCATTTACCTCCACCGTCACAACACCGCCGCCAGAAGTACCTTCGATTACTTTTCCGCCAAGTTCCTCTTGGGCTTTCAGCATTTGTTCCTGCATTTTCTTCACTTGCTTCATCATTTGGTTCATATTGTTCATTTCAATCATCTCCTTTAATGAAGTATACATCTAGACACTTGATTTAATCTTTAATGACTACCAGATCTTCCCCGAAAAGTTGAATAGCTTCATCAATCCATGGCTCCTTGGACTTTCCCGGCGTATCATGCTCCGGCTCCAGTTGCAATTCTTCGGCAGGCTGGTCGGAAACTCCTTCAATCGCAGCATTCCAATCCTTTTGCATCATCGTTACTAAACGATAAGGATGACCCAACTGCTCATGCAATACTTTCTCGATGACCTGCTTATTGGCAGGCTTTTCGGTAGTTTCACGATGAATATTGTTCTTAAATGCGACCAGTACACTGTCCTCTAACACAGAAACTGGCTCACCGTCCATAAACCAGGCATGAACCGTAACCTTCGCCTCTTTTACCCCTTGTAAAATCTGACTCCACTTACGCCCCGCTGCTGCGAATGCTTCGCTCGACTTCTCAGCGATATAGCGATCCAACTGAGAGGGGAGTTTGGCCGGCGCTGAAATCCGCGGAGCAGGGGCACGACCCCCGGAAGCCTGACGGCCGCCCGACGATGCTTCCTGTCCAGCTCCAGCGCCCAATCCACCTTGCAGCGCGCGCTCCAGTTTCTTTTCCAACTCAGCAAGCTGGCGCTTCAACATTACCACATCTTCCTGCTCAGCTGCAGCACCAGAGCGCTGTGCGGCCGGCTGAACAACAGCTCCTGCTTCCCCCGGAATACTGCATAGTTTCAACAGAGCTACCTCAAACAAAGTTTGCGGCTGAACAGCATACTTCATCTCGCTCTGATAACGATTAAGGGTGTCAATCATCGCAAAGAGCTGCTCCTTGGTAAAAGCATCTGCCACTTCCTTAAATCGCTCTGGATCTAGCACTCGCTCCGTCATTTTGGTTGCCTGAGGCACCATCTTGATCATTAGCAGGTCTCGGAAATAGTACAGAAGATTCTCCATGCACTTATCCGCACTTTTACCTTCCTGCATAAAGTTCTCGATCATTTGGAGCACCGTGCCCACATCTTCTTTCAGCAATGCCAAGGCAAGCTTACCGAATTGCTCGGACGCAATACCTCCCGTCATATCCAGCACCTGCTGATAAGTAACCCGACCATCTGTAAACGAGGATATCTGGTCCAAAACGCTAACTGCATCTCGCATCCCGCCATCTGAAAGACGCGCAATGTACTGCAGTGCATCTGAATCAGCCTGTATGTTCTCCTGTTGACATATCAGGTCAAGCCGCTCCGTCTGTTCTTCCAGCGATACCCGCCGGAAGTCAAACCGCTGACAACGCGAAATAATTGTCGCCGGAATCCGATGTGGTTCAGTCGTAGCCAATATGAACATCACGTGTGGCGGCGGCTCTTCTAGTGTCTTGAGCAGCGCATTGAACGCTTCCGTCGTCAGCATGTGCACTTCATCAATGATATAAACCTTGTGCCGCACTTCTGTGGGCGCATATTTGACTTTATCGCGCAAATCACGAATCTCTTCAACGCCCCGGTTGGAGGCTGCATCAATCTCCTGTACATCCATGACCGCTCCGGCCGTGATCCGTTTACAGGCTTCGCATTCGTTGCAAGGTTCCGGCGCAGGTCCATGCTCACAGTTGATAGCCTTGGCCAAAATTTTGGCCGCACTCGTCTTACCTGTTCCTCGTGGACCGCTGAACAGGTAGGCATGGGACGTGCGATTTTCGCGGATGGCATTCTGCAATGTCTGGATAATATGCTGTTGTCCTACCATGTCCTTGAAAGCCTGCGGCCGCCAAGCACGGTACAACGCTATATGTTCCAATGCGCGTTACCCTCTTTCCCATTCACTTTCATGACCATTCATGGTCACTTCATTATACTATACTCCCGTCCGAATCTAAACCAGACACCTTCCAATTTATAAAACGCAAAAAAACATCTTCGCAATGATTGCCAAGATGTTCTAATTACTAATATATACCGTGCACCTGTTATTGATCGTTGTGATCCGAGCGGCAATCCTGAACAACAACTCGGGCTAGGCAACCCTCCGGCACAAGAGTGGGCTTGCTTATGGCTGCTTCCTTCCGGACCTGACCAGGTTCACAAGTACTCATTGCGGAGGACCCAGCCGTCAACATTGTGCGCAGGGACCAGCCTCACATCAACAACACCTCTAACAGGAATTCAACCTCGCTATAGCGGATTGCGAGTTACAGGGCACCGCTACCTCCCCATCTAGCACGGTGAAAATAAGTATATCTTAAGGCCGCATAAAAAGCAAATACACATTATTACAAAAAGAGCCCTCTGCAAGTTGCAGAAGGCTCTAATAACTTTATAACCTGCGGTAATCCATTAGATACCGTATTTCTTTTTGAAACGATCCACACGTCCACCAGCATCAATAAATTTCTGCTTGCCTGTGAAGAATGGGTGGCAGGCGGAACAAATCTCTACACGCAGAGATCCTTTCACAGAACCCGTTTCAAACGAATTTCCGCAAGCACAAGTGACAGTAGTTACGTTAAATTTTGGTTGAATAGCTTGTTGCATTGAACTTTCACCTCTTTCCGCCCTGAACGTCCTATCAGTCCAGAGTTGTATGAACACATGTTCACATTATAGCACTTGAATATGAGCGTTTCAACAACTCTTTTCCGCATTCAATGATGGCGTAAAATAGGTGAGTTTCAAGTTGCTATTGATCATTTTAGGCCCTGGCAAATTTGGGACGTGCCAGCCCTTGTGGCGGTACATGAGTGTAAGAACCGATGACTACATCAGGCAGTTCCTCACGATAAATCTCAAGCATTTGCTTCATGCCAAGAATCTCACCTTGAGCAGGCGGAATCAACTCCAGATAGCTTTCAGGATCGATATTCAAGTTACGCATTTGAATCAGCTTGAGCTTAGTACGTTTGGCAAATTCAATCATTGCCTCAATTTCTTCCTCTCGGTCTGTTACACCCGGAAAAATCAAATAGTTAATCGACGTATATACTCCCTGCTCAGAAGCATAACGAAGTGATTTTTCCACATTAGCCAACGTGTAGCCGCGCGGCTTGTAATACGCATTGTAGTGATCGTCCAGTGCACTAATGGTACTAACGCGCATCAGATCAAGACCCGCATCCACGATTCCCCGGATATGATCGCTCAATCCCGCATTCGTATTGATATTGATGTATCCCATATCGGTAATGGAGCGCACCTCTTTGATCGAATCAATAATCAGTTTGGCTTGTGTGGAAGGCTCACCTTCGCAACCCTGGCCAAAACTGATAATGGACTCCGGTGTCTTCAAATGTTCCAGCATAACTTCTACAATTTCTTCGACACGGGGACGGAAGTTCATTCTTGTCTGCGGAGATACAAAGCCACTGTCATCCGGCTGTTCAGATATACAGCCAAAGCAACCCGCATTACACGAATAGGATACCGGAACTCCCCCTTCCCAGCGATTCAGGAATGTGTTCGAGGAAGTAAGACATTCGTAGCCCAGCGCACAGTTAGACAAATGTTGGTACAGCCTATTTTCGGGATATTGCTCCGTCATCCGCTGAACACCCAGTTTAACTTGATGACGGTCACAGTTTTCCGGATTCCACTTGGATGGACTGTCACTCTGCTCTGCCGTTACATAAAATGCCCCGTCTTTCCAGACTACAGCCGAATAACCGAACAAGGGAAGTTTGTACTCCTTATCGGTCTTCACATATCCAGGTAGGCACAAGCGCGTAAACCCTTGCGGCAATAAAGCCCCTACTGCTTGCATATCTCCGGGAAGAGAAACCATTTCCCCTGTTTCAGGGTTCATACCGACCGGGCGAGTGCTGGGCAGGCTTACCAATGTAGCTCCTTCCGGTAACGGAATAAGCTCATCCTCCATGATTTCAACAATCATGTCTGCACTACGGGCAAGCCCATACAAAGAAGCATGATCATATACATTGCCTTTTTCGTCGGCATACACCAAATACATTATGGAGCTCCTTTCGCTCCGTTAAGCCTACGCCATTAACAAAAACAAAATGAATGGTAACGACTGTGTACTTACGGAACAGATAAAATACATGAATGGGTTTTAGTTGGTTGTGGCCGGGACTGACGCTGTGGCAGAACGCGCAGTTCTCCGTTGTTGCCCACCAGAACTGCTTTGCGAGCTACCGGAGGAAGGTGCCGTCAAATCAAACGAAGCCAAAAACTCAGCATTAGTTTTGCTATTACGCAGCTTTTTGAGGAAGCCTTCCACAAAATCATGGCTTTCCGTCATGTTTTTACGAATGGCCCAGATGGTATCCAATTCTTCCTTGTTCAACAACACTTCCTCACGGCGTGTGCCGGAACGACGAATATCAATCGCAGGAAAGATACGACGTTCTGCCAGCTTGCGGTCCAAATGCAACTCCATGTTGCCTGTACCTTTAAACTCTTCATAAATGATATCGTCCATGCGTGATCCTGTATCAATCAGCGCTGTAGCAAGAATCGTCAAGCTACCGCCTTCCTCCACATTCCGAGCCGCACCAAAAAAGCGTTTTGGACGGTGAAATGCCGCCGGATCAATACCCCCGCTCAAAGTACGACCAGAAGGAGGGATAACGAGATTGTACGCACGAGCCAAACGTGTGATGCTATCCAACAGGATGACAACATCCTTTTTATGTTCTACGAGACGCAGCGCACGCTCCAACACGAGTTCTGCCACTTTAATGTGATTTTCAGGAAGTTCGTCAAATGTAGAGGCCACAACTTCACCTTTAACAGAACGCTGCATGTCGGTCACTTCTTCGGGGCGTTCATCAATCAACAAGACAAAAAGCTCGATCTCGGGATTGTTAGTAGAAATGCTATTGGCAATTTCTTTGAGGAGAAGCGTCTTCCCAGCTTTGGGAGGTGCTACAATGAGTCCGCGCTGTCCAAGTCCGACAGGGGCCAGTACATCCATAATTCTCGTAGACAAATGGTTGGGGGAAGTTTCAAGGACTAATTTGGTTTGCGGATACAGTGGAGTCAGTGCAGGAAAATGTAGCCGCTCAGCAGCTTGCTCAGGACTTCTTCCATTGACGGCGTTAACTTGAAGCAATCCAAAATATCGTTCATTCTCTTTTGGCGTTCGGCATTTACCAGAAACAAGATCGCCCGTTCTCAAGTCAAACTTGCGGATTTGTGAAGCAGAGATGTAAATATCTTCGGTACTCGGGAGATAATTGATCGGCCTCAGAAAGCCGTAACCTTCGGGAAGGATTTCCAGAACCCCCTGCATAAACATCAATCCGCTCTTCTCAGCTTGTGCGCGCAGGATCGCGAATATTAATTCTTTCTTTTTGAGCGTTCCGTAGTACGGGATCTGGTATTGCTTGGCCAGCTTGTACAGGTCGGTCAGCTTCATTTCTTCCAGATCGGAAATTTGCAGATCCATATAATAACCACCTATTCAATTATTAAGTCCATTCATACATCTAAATGATAGACAATGATATCATAAACACCATTAACATAATTTTAACCAAAACAAATAAAGTTATGCAGCCATCTGCCTGAATTATACCGAATTATTCCGGTTTTCCGATAAAAGATTGTTAGGTATGAACCACAATCTTTTATCAAGCAGCGGCTGCATAGGTGTTGCCCGTTCTATCGCTTTCGTTCCGGGAGTTCGAAAAAATTGCATGGTCTAACTATTCAGTCTGCCGCCATACATCCGCGCCCAAAAGACGCAGGTTGGAAACAAGGTGATCATAACCACGGTCAATGTACTCGACACCCGTCACCTCAGTTACACCTTCGCTTACTGTAAGTCCAGCAATGACAAGGGCCGCTCCGGCGCGCAGATCTGCCGCTTTTACTTTAGCTGCATTCAGTTGACCACCCTCTATAATGGCAGACCGACCCTCTACGCGAATTTTAGCCCCCATACGCACCAGCTCAGGGACGTGCTTAAAACGATTGCTGTACACAAAATCGCTCAATACACTGACACCCTGCGCTTGGGTAAGCAAGCTGGTCATGGGAGATTGTAAATCTGTAGCGAATCCGGGGTATATCAAGGCTTTAACGTCGACATGTTCATAGGAAGGTGCACCCAGTACACGAATACTTTCATCATATTCCTCGATGCCGATGCCCATTTCCTGCATTTTTGCAGTGAGAGCCTCCATATGTTTGGGGATTACATTGTCAATCAATACATTTCCACGGGTTGCCGCAGCAGCAATCATATATGTGCCCGCTTGTATACGGTCAGGTATGATGGAATGACGGCAGCCATGCAGCTCCGACACACCTTCAATTCGAATCGTTTCCGTACCGGCACCTTTAATAATAGCCCCCATCGAGTTTAAAAGAGTTGCTACATCTATAATCTCAGGCTCTTTAGCCGCATTTTCGATAATTGTGGCGCCTTTGGCACGTGCAGCCGCCAGCATAATATTAATGGTAGCGCCTACGCTGCTAACATCCAAATAAATCTTAGTTCCGCGCAGTTCTTTGGCGTGCAAATGAATAGCGCCGTGCTCGTTCGTAACCGTGGCACCCAGCGCTTCGAAACCTTTGATATGCTGATCAATGGGCCGGGGTTCGAAATTGCACCCTCCTGGCAAACCGATGATCGCTTCCTTGAATCTGCCCAGCATGGCTCCCATCATATAATAAGAGGCTCGTAATTTCTTAACAGGCCCATTCGGCATAGGAATGGATTTAATGGAGGAAGGATCTATTTTCATCTGGCTACCTTCCCAGGTAACCGTTGCACCAAGTTCCTCCAGTATTTCGGAATACACCGCCACATCACTCAACAGTGGCAAATTGTCCAAAATGACTTCCGACTCTGCCAGAATGGCTGCGGGAATCAAGGCGATGGCACTGTTTTTGGCACCGCTGATGGAAACTGTACCTTGAAGCGGCCGTCCACCGGTGATCATCAATTTTTCCATAAGCTTGAGGGTCCCCCTACGTGTTTTGCAGTCGGTCAAACAATAATCTCAAATCATAAACTTTTAACTTTTTTAGTGGTGAAAATGGAAAGACACCGGCTAAGCGGTGTGCTTTCCATACCAAACTATTCAACTGTACAGATTTAAATATTTTGTGCAGCAGAACTACAGCTACAACTAAGAAATACATCTAGCCTGTGCAGACGCACGACCAGTTTGATTCATTATTACGCTTTGTTGTTGGAACCGAACTCACGAATTTTACCGATAACGGTTTGTTTAATCGCTTCACGACCTGGAGCGATGAATGTACGTGGGTCATAAGCATCCGGTTTCTCAGCAAGCACTTCACGAACCACTTTCGCAAATACGATTTGGTTCTCAGTGTTTACATTGATTTTGGAAGTTCCCAAAGAGATTGCTTTTTTAATGTCATGTGTTGGGATACCAGTACCACCGTGCAGAACGAGTGGAAGTTTGATTGCATTGCAGATCTCTTCCATTTCTTTGAATCCGAGGTTTGGCTCGCCTTTGTAAGGTCCGTGTACGGAACCCAGTGCAGGTGCCAGTGTATCGATACCTGTTTCGTTAACGATACGCAGACAGTCGTCCAGCTTAGCGTACATTACGTCGCCGACAACATCATCCTCTTGACCGCCAACCATTCCAACTTCAGCTTCAACAGAAACGCCTTTGGAATGAGCATATTCAACCACTTTTTTCGTTGTAGCAATGTTTGTGTCGATCGGGCTGTGGGAATCGTCAATCATAACGGATGTGAAACCAGCGTCGATAGCTTCTTTACATTTTTCAAAGCTGGAACCGTGGTCCAAATGGATCGCAACTGGAACGGTGATTTTCATGTCATGAATAAGACCTTCTACCATTTTAACAACAGTGTAGAATCCGCCCATGTGACGTGCTGCGCCTTCAGAAACGCCCAAGATTACTGGGGATTTTTCTTCTTCAGCAGCGCCCAAAATAGCTTGAGTCCACTCCAGGTTATTAATGTTGTATTGACCTACTGCATATTTTCCTTCGAGTGCTTTGTTCAACATGTCTTTCATAGATACCAATGGCATGGTTACAGTCCTCCTAAAGGTGTTTGGGTTTGTCTATATTTTAGCCGACATCACATACGGGCTTATTATACCACAACCCATGTTAAATACTAAACAAGCTTTTGCATATCAACACATACAAAAATCACGTTAGGACGCCGTTTTTCCATAGAATTGTATAAGGAGAGGATTTACTTTCAGTATTTCCCATAATCACAAACAAAAAACCCTGTTGTGTTAACAGAGTTCTCAACCATAGTGACTCACCTAATCACCTCTGAGTTGCTTGTTCACAGCGATCCGCATTTCGTCAATATCAAAGGGCTTGGTAAAATGCATTAGCGCACCTAGCTCCGTCGCCTCTTTAATCATGTCCAGTTCTCCATATGCTGTCATCATAATAACCTTGATATCAGGATTCATGGTTTTTAGATGCTTCAGAATTTCGAGTCCGTCCATACCTGGAATTTTCATATCGAGCAGAACCAGATCAGGTGGTTCCTTCTCAACAATTTCAAGTGCAATTTTCCCGTTCGCCGCCTGAAAGGTCTCATAACCCTCACTTCCGAACACTTCCATCAGTAAAATCCGTATTCCATTCTGGTCATCGACGATTAATACTTTCTTCTTTTCCAATGTTTTAACCTCCTAAGATCTTAAAACGAGGATCATGCAGCTATTGCCATAACAGCGTCCGATGACGTACAATATCCGTCCCATACCTAAAACTATATTCGCTCCTGCAAAAAGAAAATCCTGCTCTTATACATAATTGTGGAATATTCTTTCATAATCAGGAAGCATGGGATAAAAAAAGACCTCCCTGAGGAGGTCTTACAAGCCATAGCATTAACCTTGAAGCTGCAATGCTGCCTTTACAAATTCACGGAACAAAGGCTGTGGACGATTCGGACGGGAAGTAAATTCTGGATGGAATTGTACCGCCAGGAACCACGGATGCTCAGGGAGCTCCACAATTTCCACCAAGCGTCCATCCGGTGAAGTACCGGAAATACGAAGACCCGCTTTTTCAATAACTTCACGATATTCGTTATTGAATTCGTACCGATGACGGTGTCTTTCGTACACCAGCTCGTCGTTGTAGCAAGCCGAAGCCAGGGAACCTTCCACCAGTTTGCATGGATACAAGCCAAGACGCATCGTACCGCCCAAATCTTCGATGTCTTTTTGGTCAGGAAGCAAATCGATGACAGGATAATCAGTAGCCGGGTTAATTTCCGAGCTGTTGGCTCCTTCGAGACCAGCCAGGGAACGGGCAACCTCAATGACAGATACCTGCATACCCAGACAAATGCCGAAGAACGGAATTTTTTGCTCCCGTGCATAACGAATGGTACTAATTTTGCCTTCAATTCCGCGATCGCCGAAGCCACCCGGTACGAGAATGCCGCCAATGCCGCCCAGCATGTCAGCTACGTTCTCGTCCGTCACTTCTTCAGCGTTCACCCAACGAATTTTTACGTCTGCATTCGCATCAAATCCAGCGTGGGAAAGCGATTCAACCACACTTAAGTACGCATCATGTAACGCAACATATTTACCAACAATGGCAATCTCAACCGTTTTATCCAGCTTGCTGATTCGATCAACTAACCCTTCCCATTCGGTCATATCTGGTGCAGGTGTTGTCAGCTTGAGGTGGTTAACTACGATTTCGTCCAAGCCTTCTTCACGCAGGTTCAACGGAACCTCGTAGAGGGTTGAAGCATCGCGGCATTCTACCACTGCATTCGCATCAATATCGCAGAACAATGCAATTTTAGCCTTCATATCGGAGGACAGTTCATGCTCTGTACGGCAAACAATGACATTCGGTTGGATACCGATACTGCGCAGTTCTTTTACACTGTGCTGAGTTGGTTTAGTTTTAACCTCACCAGCAGCTTTAATATAAGGAATGAGCGTTACGTGAATGTACATCACATTCTCGCGCCCAACTTCGCTTTTGAGCTGACGAATAGCTTCCAAAAATGGCAAGCTTTCAATATCACCCACAGTACCGCCGATTTCTGTAATAATTACGTCCGAACCTGCTTCACGGCCTGCACGATACACGCGTTCCTTGATTTCGTTCGTAATATGAGGGATAACCTGCACCGTACCGCCCAAATATTCTCCGCGACGCTCTTTGCTGATTACGCTGGAATATACCTTGCCTGTTGTGACATTGCTGTTCTTGGACAGATTAATATCAATAAAGCGCTCATAGTGTCCCAAGTCAAGGTCCGTTTCCGCACCATCATCCGTTACAAACACTTCACCGTGCTGGTAAGGACTCATCGTACCCGGATCGACATTCAGGTAAGGATCAAATTTTTGGATCGTTACCTTCAGTCCCCTGTTCTTCAAAAGCCTCCCTAGTGAAGCTGCCGTAATCCCTTTGCCCAAGGAAGACACAACCCCGCCTGTCACAAAAATATACTTTGTCACTGTTCAAAACCCTCCTAGATAAGATGCAAAATTCAGGCGACATTATGATGTTATCGTAACCCGTTTGCACGGATTATCATCCATGAAGAAGGCAGCGGAATCATTTTCCATGTCCGCCGCCCTTAGCCCTCTTTCATGAGTGAAAACACCCCTATAAAAAACAAAAAAGCACTCCCGTAGTACGGGGCACTTTTATACAAAAAGCAAACATATAAGTGAATCAATCATAAGCCCAAGCAATAGTTTACCCCGTGTCCAATCCGCTGTCAAGGAAGTTATCCGTGTTAATTTGTCCATTGAACCAGATTGGAGAGAATCCACCTGAAAGCTTTAAATCAGAAGAGGTTTTCAAGAAAACGGTCATGAAAAAGGGGAGAACGCATCTCCCCTTGCAGCCTGTTCCTAACGAAGCGAATCGTCGTCTTCCGTCGACTCATCGTCGTTTTCATCTTCTGAATCTTCCTCATCACTGAGGTCTTCATCGTCTATAACTACGTCTTCATCACTATCATCATCATCTTCTTCTCCGTCGAACAGCTCATCTTCGCCATCCTCGTCTTCGCTATCTGCATCGAAGTCGTCATCAGAGTTGTATGTTTCTTCTTCCTCATGATAGTCATCTTCGTCGTCATCGTCTTCGTCGTTAATAATACGAGGACGCTTGGCGCCTGTCAGGGCATCTTCGGATTTATCTACCGGATACCAACGTTTCAAGCCCCACAGATTCGTACCGACACAGGCAAAACGCCCGTCAATGTTGATTTCAGTATATAGCTGAGCAATAACGTCATTAATTTCTTCGTCGGAAAAGCCACGCAATTTGGCGACTTCCTTCATCAGGTCACGGTAATAATACGGAGTATTGGCTGCTTTCAATACCATAAATGCCAAATCCACCATTGGAGTCTCGTGGACTTTCTCCGGGTCAATCTTCAAGTTGAGTGGGGTACTCACCTAGGGACACTTCCTCTCACACGTAATTCACAAGAACATGTTTCAGAGCATACACGATACATGCAATACTAACATATCCATTATCAAAACTAAGTAAAACCTATTTGGAAGCAAATTGCAAGTTAAAGATGGGTATCGTCATAATTTCCAGGAATATCCCTCTAAACAAGACGGCATATATAAAAAGACGGGGTCCCCCCCGTCTTCGACTGTACCCGCTCCGGGAGAACCCCCCAAAGTTGTTGCACAAGAGCTTATGCCCTCCATGTATCGTATGTGTCCACAGCCACTTTGACACGACAAGCAGGCCTATTTCCATAAAAAAGGGGCAGGTTTCCCATGCCGCAGTTGACGCTTGCTCATACAATACCTCAGCATGGCTCATCGGAGGGGGACCGTCTCAAATGGACTATCCGGATTTTTTGCAGCGTTTGCATGAGGGTATTTCGGAGCCGTCCGGCAGTGGACGGAACAAACAGATCATCACGTTCGATAAGCCTCACCAATACCGGGAATGCCTGTCCTATCTCAGGAAGCTGAAACCCGAGCTTGCGGGATTACGGCAAGTACAACCGGCCCGACTAATCCGTGCTTTAATCGCTCCGCTTTCAGGGGGAGACAGGCTGGGCAAATATCACAACGGTGTCACCGTTGAAGAAGATACCCGCATGAAGGTCCACGCTGAAACTGCTCATATACCAAAAGCAGAAAAGAACCTTTCCATGCCATGGGGAGTCAAACAGGTACGTGCATACAAGGCTTGGCCTTCCTCGACAGGGAATCGGGTCAGAATCGGTGTGATCGACACAGGAGCGGATTTTCAACATCCTGATCTTCGTCATTCTCTCGCCAGAGGTATTAATTTGCTTAACCGAACCATGCTACCCTATGATGATAACGGCCATGGTACTCATATTGCTGGAACTATCGCGGCGTCCAACTATGACGAAGGTATGGTCGGCGTAGCACCACGGGCTTTAATTCATCCCGTAAAAGCATTTGATCATAATGGAGCCGCCTACGTCTCCGATATCATCCTTGGTATCGACTGGTGTGTATTAAATCGTGTCGATATCATCAATATGAGCTTTGGTATGAAGTCGCGCAGCAAGGCACTACTTGATATGGTGAATAAAGCATATCATAACGGCATTGTGATTGTAGCGTCCTCGGGAAATGAGGGCAAGCGCCGAAGTATTGACTATCCAGCCCGCTATTCTCAGACGATTTCAGTGGGGGCTACCGACAAATACAGACGCATCGCGCCTTTCAGCAACCGGGGGCAATTTGTAGACGTGTACGCACCTGGCGAAAAGATCACATCCTCCTGGATCCATGGCAAGCATCACGAAATGAGCGGTACCTCTATGGCTACTTCCCATGTGACCGGAAGCATCGCACTTCTCCTTTCACTGAGGCCGGAACTGGGGCCTGGAGAAATCAAGGCGTTGCTTAAGCGTACCGCCACACCGCTCCGTCTGCGTAAAAGCGCCGGACGGAGCTCTATCTCGACCAAACTTGGAGAAGTCGATGCCTTCCGATTGATGCAGGAGGGCACAAAGTGAATGATATTGTGATGCTAAACCTCTAGTGTAGCGCCCGGCTCCAGAGAGTGAACTTTTCTGGCAGGACCTTCACATCCACTATTTCCTTCTCTTATCAACTCATCTCGTACCAGGTCGGTCTGCAGCTTTGGCGCATGAACGAGTACAACCTGTTTGCTAGGCAGCTCCTTCAGCATTTGCCGCACATCTGATAATCCCTGATGCACCTTATAAATCAAATGCCGAGCTACACAGTTGTTATTTTCATCCGCACGTTCCAACAGATGTTTGCCAAAAGAACCCTGTGGAGCATGTCCGGTCAATATAACACTGTTGCTAATGCTTTCTCCGCTATCTTCACCCTCCCCCATGTTGCGGTTATCCGAAAGATACTGATAGTACCAACGCGCCTGTGGGGAATCCATCATGCCGTCTCTTGTTATGATAATAACCGTTGGGTTCTGTTCCAGCAGACTCACTCGTTCCGCAGCATCACGAGGCACGAAGACCCTGTCACTGTTTAGCACATGTTTTATTCGCGCCGGGGCTTCTGGACGCAGCCATTCTTTCCAGCGGTTTAACTGTTTCAATCCCTGCCATATGTCATGCTCTACAATCATTGCCTGTTCAGGGAATTGCTCGCTAGCCCATACGATCATGTCCTGTCCTCTACCAAAGGCAGGCACCGGCAATAACACATGACCTCCAGACCATAATATCCGCTCCATCTCGACCCTCAGCCGCTCCAGCTTAACAGGCTGCGGGTCTATATCCATGCCATAGGCATTGTCTATAATGGATATGTCCGCTAGATTGGGCTCTGACTTCCATTCAGGTAGGTCATGCAGCCCCTCCCCAACACCCAAGTCTGGCGCATCGGCAGCAAGAAGTTCAGATTCGCGGCTGTAATCTCCAGAAAAAAACAACCGCTTCCCTTCCATTTCTACCACATACCACACTGCACCAGCCAAATGTCCACTGCGTCCCCACATGATTCTCACACCCGGACAAGCCTCAAGCCATTCTCCTGCTGGCGCTTCATCTTCTAGATAGCGATAAGCAATGGATTGGATATCCTGTTCGTCGTATGGCAAGTCGGCTCCTCTCGATTCAACATAAGTATGCCAGGAGCGAAAATAGGAGCCTAACTGCTCAGCGGTGGCCTTGGTCGTCCAGACCTCCCCCTGGTATCCATACTTGTACAGTAAGGGGAGCGCCATGGAATGATCCTCATGTGCATGTGACAGCAATACAGTGGTCAGTCTCTCCGCATTTTGCGGCGGAAAAACCGGATATTGTCCGGTTCCTTCCTTTTTCACGCCACAATCCAGCATGACGCGATGCTGCGTTCCTTCAAAAACATAGCAGGAGCGGCCATGTTCGCCCGCTCCTCCCCAAATCCTAAGCTTGGTCATGATCATTTCCACTTTCTTTGCGAGTTTAAGCTTTCGATTAAGATCAGCAGCAGTGTGGTCATTCCGACCGATATGACGGCCATCGCCATCCCAAGTGACACCTGTCCCTGCTCAAATTGTGCAAATATGTAGGTTGCAGACGTCTGAACGGATGGCGGCAAAATCAGCAACGATCCTACCAGCTCGCGTGAAGCGATCGTAAATGTCATCATCCAACCAGCGAGCATTCCCGGTACAATCAGCGGCAGTACAATCCGGCGGAATATGTAAGACGGTCGTCCGCCAAATACCTGTCCCGCCTGAAAAAGACCCGTGTCCACCTGTGTAAAGGCGCTTTTGACATACTGCACCGTATAAGGAACAAACAAGATAACATACGTCAGAATGACCATGCCGTATGTGTTATACAATGGGATCGGCATCCACGGCGAATTCCACCATAAAATCAGGCCAACCACCATAACAATTCCCGGCACCGTATTCGGAAGCAAGCTGAATGCATCAACTGTCCGTTGGATTCTCGTGCGTGAGCCGCCAATGACAAGCGCAAACCAAGTGCCCAGTACCACAGCAAGCGTCGAAGCGCCCAAAGAGAGAAATACGCTGTTCTGGAGCGCCTCCATGCTCTCTGATCCCCAAGACAGCAGTTCCTTGTAAGAGTCGAGCGTCAAATTATCCCAGGCAAGGCCCATTCCCCTCAGCTTCATTGTTGAGGCTGAAAGAATTGAAAAATAAGGAATGCCAATGGACGCAATGAGCAACAATAGAATGAATGCAACACTCAGTCCCGTAGTCCAGCCGGATATACGAAGACGGGACGGACGCGAACCTTTACCACCTACCAGCCTGTACGTAAACTTTCGGTTGATCACCGACTGTGCATACCACATGAGCAGGCAGGCGGTTAACAGCACCGAGGCCATTGACGTCGCTTTGCCAAAGTCTATAGGCCAACTGGAAATATACTTGTGGATTTCCGAAGTCATGACCTCATACCCGATACGTCGCCCAAAGGTAGCAGGGGTACCAAACTCGGCAATCGTTTTAACGAAAATGAGCAACGCGCCCATTCCGTAAGCTGATAGCAGTAGCGGTAAAATGATTCGACGGAACCTGTACAGAAAGCCGCCGCCCATTACGGCTCCCGCCTCTTCCAGGCTCCCGCCAATCCTCACCAGCGCCCCGCGCAGCAGCAGGTACAGAAATGGAAACAGATGCAGGCTCATGATCATCACCATGCCACCAAGGCTGAAGAAGGACGCCGTTAAGAAATGTAGACCCGGGAACAATTGCTCCAGATATCCGTTTTTTTGCATAAACAGAATCCAGCCCATGGACCCGATATAGGGCGGGGTCATAAACGGAATCAGCAGCACGACATCCAGCCAGCGCCAGTGTGCAAGGCGAGTATTGGACATGATCCAGGCTAGCGGAAGTGCAAGTACCGTCGTTCCTGCAATCACGCAGATGCCAAGCCAAATTGAACTGAATAGCACGCCTGCAAATGGTGAAGCAGCTAACGTTCGAAAAGGCGCATCCCATTGGAATTTTCCATCAACATACACACTTTGGATAAAGATTTGTAGCAACGGCATCACAATCAGGAAAAGAAGCGCGATCAGAGCCAGCGTCAGACACCACGCTCTGATGTGTTTAACGGATAAGCCTCCCATCGGCTTACTTGAACATTTGCGTGAACTTCTCCGTCACGTCTGATCCGTGCTCGCCCATCCATTCCCAATTGGTCTTCAGCAATGGGATCTCGTCCAGGTTGGCACGCTTGTCAGCTTTGATATCCGTGCGGCCCGGGAGTAAGGAGGCATCTGCTACTAGTTTCTGTGCCTCGTCCGACAACAGATAGTCAATGAATGCCTTCGCATTCTGCTCATGCTGCGTTGACTTGAGAATTGCGGCAGGACGTGGGCTGATGACTGTCCCCTCTGTCGGATAGACGATATCAATCGGCTCACCTTTGGCTTTAGCCTTGTAGGTCATGTAATCGACCGCAGCGACGACTACACCTTTAGCTCCGGTAATCACGGGGTCCAGCGCTTCCTGATTGGCACCAGCCATAGCAACACCGTTAGCCTTGTACTGCTCGAACAACGTCCAGCCTCCATCGCCCTTGGCGCTCAGATAGCCTGTCATAAAATCCAACGCTGAGCCGGACAGGGATGGGTCGGGGATGTTAACCTGATCCTTGTACTCAGGCTTTGTCAAATCAGTCCATGAAGTTGGTGGTGTTTTCACCAGATTCGTGTTATACGCAATGCCCAGAGCAGAAGCACTGGTACTGAAGTAGTTGCCTTCCTTATCGGACCAGTCTGGATTTAGCTTGTCTGCATTCTTGGCATCCGGATAAGGCAGTGTTAGTCCTTCCTTTTTCAAGCCTTGTACAGACGGAAGCGATGCCAGCACAACCACGTCCGCTACCGGATTCGTCTTCTCGGCTTCCATACGGGCCAAAATTTTTCCTGTCGTTCCCTGGAACAACTCTACCTTCACTCCGCTCTGCGCCTCATATCCTGCTATCAGCTTTTTCGCCAGTCCATCCGGGCCTGCGCTGTAGACCACCAACTTCTGATCGGTGGATGCCGCCTCCGCTTGTCCTGCTGATCCATTAGCTGGCGCCCCATCCTTGGTTGGCGTTGCTGTTCCGCAACCCGCCACAGCGAGTCCAAAAGTCAAGGTTAATGCGAGCATCGTCCCTTTTTTCCATCCTGTACGAAAAACATGCCTATTCATCATCTTATATATACCCCTTTTCCTTATGCTTCAAGTTGGTGGATGTGTTGCGGTGATACCCAAATGTGCATTTTTTCGCCAATCGGCAAGCGGGTGGAGTGATATGCAGTCCATTGCTCACCGTTCTCGGCTAGTATACGAATTTCATAACGATCGCCGACATAGCTGACATGCAGGATCTCTACTGTAAAAGCGTGCTGATCCGCTTGCTCCTGTTCCCAACGGACATGTTCAGGACGAAATAGTGTCCGTTCCGACTCCAGCCAGTTGGATTTGCCAATAAACCTCGCTACCTCTGGATGAGCTGGGCAACCGTAGATCACCTCTGGTGTTCCGGTCTGCAAAATATGTCCACTTTTCATAACAACTACTTCATCAGACATGGACATAGCCTCGATCTGATCATGGGTGACATATAGGGCGGTCAGCCCCAGATCGCGCACAAGCGATAGCATCTCAATGCGCATCTCCTCCCGTAGCACCGCATCCAGCGCACTGAGTGGCTCGTCGAACAAAACAAGTCGAGGCCGGATAGCAACCGCTCTTGCAAAGGCAACCCGCTGCTGCTGACCACCAGACAGCTGATGAGGATACCGATCCTCCATCCCTGACAATCTGACCATGTCGAGCGCCTCCAGCACCACTGTCCGCAGTTCCTTGTCTCGAGCGCTGGCGAACCCTTTCCCACGCTTGCCCGCACGCAGGCCGAAGGCCACATTTTCAAACACCGTCATATGCGGCCACAACGCGAAATCCTGAAAGACCATGCCAAAGTGGCGGAGATGGGCGGGAATATCCTTTTTGCGTTCTGCCGAAAAAAGAATTTCCTCTCCCATCGTGATTGTGCCGGTATCCGGTATCTCTAGACCAGCAATCAAGCGCAAGAGCGTTGTTTTCCCACAGCCGGACGGTCCGAGCAGTGTTGTGAATTTGCCCCGTCGTACTACCAGATTCGTCTCATGCAGCGCGGTTATTTGGCTGAAGGTTTTACTTAATCCGTGAATATATAGATCCTGATTCATCGCATTACCTGCCTGTTCTTCTGACTGACCCCAGTGTAAAACTTGAATTCGCAACCTGTGTTATTGGAAAGTTAAAACAAAATTAATTATTTCAATGAATTGTGTTAACACTCATAGATTTAATCTATATAGAGGGGATTGATGCTGCTCCCCAAAGAAATAGGCATGATTGTTCGATTAACCTGAAAGCGAGGCATTCTAAGTGAACTTAAGTCTTCTAAAGTTACATATTGTAGAGCTGCTGAATAAGCACCATAAAATTACCACGGTCGCCGAGCTTCTTGGCCTAAAGCAACCAACCGTTACTTTTCATATGAAGAATCTGGAGCGTGAATTCGGAGTAAAGCTGTTTGACACACGTATGGGCAAAATCATCCTGACGGATGCTGGAAATGCGTTGCTGCACTATGCCACTAAAATTAATGCACTGGCTGCTGAAGCTGAGCGAGTCGTCCGCGAGTTCGATACGCTCCAGCGGGGAAGTATACGTATTGGCGCAAGCTATGTACCCGCTACCTACCTGCTTCCTGCTGTGCTGCACCGCTTTGCCCGTGAGCATCCGGGCATTCACATCGCCTTGTCCGTGAAAACAGCGCCCGTGATCAAGGACATGCTCGCTCGCCACGAAATTGACCTTGGCATCATTTCGGCAGAGCCGTTTCAATCCCCAACGCTACTCTCCGAATCTTTGGGCGAAGATGAACTGATGCTCATCTGCTCACCCACTCATCCGCTCGCCAACGAAACCGATTTGACGCCCGAGCTGATCGCTTCTTCCTCCTTCGTATTACATGGCAAGGAATCCAGCACACGCCATGTGACCGACAAATGGCTGGAACGTGGGAGTCGGCGGCTTCCTTCCTATCTGGAGCTGGATTCATTGGAAGCCATCAAACAGGCGGTTATGCTGGGAGAACACATCTCCTTTGTCTCTCGCATTGCCGTTCAGTCAGAGGTTGAGCGGGGCTTACTGGTTGTAAGACCTATTCCGGGGCAGTCTGTTGAGCGGTACATCTATATGGTCAGCAACAAAGACCGCCATCGCTCGGCGCTCATTCACAGATTCACCGAATATTTATCATGGAACCAAGATTAAATCTTACCTGTCATATAGAAATTATGTAATTTTTTAACCGGAGTACCCTCTTGCTTTGACATACGACTGACAATACACCCGTAAAGTGTAGCGTGTAACCTATTCAGACGAACAGGAGAGGATGAAATGAATACAGGCCTTCGTATCACTAAATTGATGTCAGTAGTAACTCTGAGTGCAGTGCTGCTCGTAACAGGATGGAAAGGAGTAGAACCAGTGCAAGCCGCCGCCAATGCCACACCAAGCTATGAGGTGAAGCTGCTACTGGATACGGCTCAGGTCCTCAATGCGGATGGCTCATTAAAAAGTGGCATCGTGAACGAGTTTCAAATTAGCAACGATGCACAACGATTGAGCGTCGAGTATTTTGATACAAATTCATTGCAATTGAATGACGAGGGCTGGAACGTGAGATTTCGCAAAAAAGAGGACAAAAAAAATTATGAATTAACCTACAAAAAGCGCTATACGGTCACAAATGGAAATATCGACGCGGCGCTCACCCAAGCGAATAAAGAAGGGTTCAGCGCATCTGATGATAATTATGAGGCTGAGGTGGATTGGGGATACAGCAAGCAAACACTAAGCTTTTCCAATGATAAAAAAACAAACGCCTCCAAAGGATTGGCTCTGCCTTCCCCAGATCAAGCATTAAAGCAATTGCAGGATAATCTTCCGGGCAAGCTGCAAAACTGGAAAAATAGCAATTGGGGCAAACAAACCTTGGCAGACTCCAGAGTACGCGGTCCTGTACAGGTCAGTAAATACGAGGGTAGCTTTCAGGGATTGGATACTGACGTTGAAATATGGCCTATTCGCAGCGCAAACGGATCAGGTACAGATTCTATTATCGAAATCTCCTTCAAAACCACGGATTACAGTGTTGCTGCCAGCAACCGCACCAAGCTGATGAACCTGCTGCAATCCAAAGGATGGCTGGTTCCCGCCGATTCCCTGAAAACGAATTTGGTACTGGAACGCTACTAAGCTAATCCAACATAAAAAGGAACCGAAGCGCCACCCTGTTGAGGGTGATACGAACGGTTCCTTTTATTATTAATTATATGACTACAAGGTCATTACGTTAAAGTTGTTTGCTTACATACGTTCTGGTGCAGACACGCCCACCAGCTTCAGTACGTTGGCAATGGTCGTGCGCACCGCACCAAACAACGCCAAGCGTGCCTGCGTTTGAGCGGCATCCTCTGTGATAACGCGCTCTGCCTTATAGTAGCTGTGGAACAATGAAGCCAGCTCGTAGACATAGCGAATCATACGGTGTGGTGCAAAGTTTGCAGCCGCTACCGATACTTCTTCCGGCAGCTCGCCGATTTTGCGGAGCAGATCGTATTCATGTTCAGCCGTCAGCTTGGACAAGTCAACTTCTGCCAACGGCAGCACAGCAATACCTTGCTCTTCGGCTTGACGATATACGCTGCATGCACGTGCGTGTGCATATTGTACGTAGAATACCGGATTCTCATTGGAGGTCGAAATCGCCAAATCCATGTCAAAATCCAGATGCGAATCCATGCTGCGCATAGTGAAGAAGTAACGGATCGCGTCTACACCCACTTCTTCCATCAGATCTTCCATCGTCACGGCCTTGCCGGTACGTTTGGACATTTTTACTTTTTCCCCATTTTGGAACAAGCTGACCATTTGGGCAATCAGCACTTTAAGCTTATCTGGATCATTGCCCAGTGCTTCCATTGCTGCCTTCATCCGTGGAATGTAGCCGTGGTGATCCGCTCCCCAGATGTTGATGATCGTGTCATACCCACGAGCATATTTATCGCGATGGTAAGCGATATCTGGGGTCAGGTACGTATATGTACCGTCATTTTTGATCAAGACACGGTCTTTATCGTCGCCGTACTTGGTCGTATTCAGCCATGTAGCTCCGTCCTTCTCGTAAATCTCCTCACGGTCACGCAACTCATTCAGCGCTTTAAGCACTTCACCGTTTTCATACAGCGACGTTTCGCTGAACCAGGAGTCAAAAGGTACACGGAACAGCTCCAGATCGCGCTTGATCTTGTTCAGTTCCTTTTCCAGACCGTAGTCACGAAAATAAGCTGCGCGATCTCCCGGTTCCATGGACAACAGAGAATCGCCCTTTTCGGCCACCAGTTCCTTGGCAAACCCGATGATATCCTCACCATGGTAACCATCCTCCGGCATCTCCGCAGGCTGTCCGAGCTCCTGCAAATAACGCGCTTCAATAGAGCGGCTCATGTTGTAAATCTGGTTGCCCGCATCATTAATGTAGTATTCACGAGTTACTTTGTATCCGGCAAAATCAAGCACGTTGCAGAGAGCATCCCCTACGGCTGCACCACGTGCATGACCTAAGTGAAGGCTACCTGTCGGATTGGCGCTGACAAACTCGATTTGTACCTTTTTGCCTGCACCTTCCTGTATACGCCCGTAATCTGCCCCCTGCTCCTGCACTTGTCCAATGACTGCATACAGGTAGCTCTTGTTCAGGCGAAAGTTAATAAAGCCCGGTCCAGCGATTTCCGCACTTTCAATAGAAGCGGAAGCTAAATCCATATTCGCGATCAAATCTTCAGCGATTTGCCGTGGGTTCTTCTTTGCAATGCGGGTGAGCTGCATCGCAGCGTTGGTAGCCAAATCACCGTGTGACTTGTCCTTTGGCACCTCCAGCGTAATGGTCGGCAGCTCTTCGCGGCTCACGATTCCGGTAGCCAGCACTGCCGCTTCGATTGCTGAAGTCACCTTTTGATTAATAAGTTCCAGTGGATTGCTTGTCATGATTATTGCTCCTCCTGTATATGCAAACTGATGGCAAAATGCCCCGAGAAATCCTCAAATACGTACAGATCATAGGTCCAGCTCACATGTCCGGTGAAACCATCCATCCGAATATCGAGCTTCTGCGTATGCGCAGACATGTTCAGGTTTAAATAAGGCGAGCGGTAAAATCCAGGCAACCTGCGTCCCAGCGCAAACGACTGCTCTGATTGTACCTCACCGTGACGAATCAGCTTTAGCTCATCCGATCCGATTTTGACTGTGTTCCGTGTCGTACCGCCCTCAGGACTTTCTTGCGGCTCATCGTACCTTATATATAGATGCTTCCCACGCACGATCGCTTCTCCGGGAAGTTCCTGTACCACATCTTCTCCGTCATGGTGACTATGAAGACGGATTCGGACCTTTGCATTATGTGGCATGTATTCAAACTCCATTCTATTGCTATCCTACTGTACTACTATATCCAGTTCCCGATTGCAATTCAAATGAGTTTTTACAAAAAGATGCTTTCATCCAAAAAATTCAGCTACCTTAAGTCAGCTCCATCGGAGGCTTGGCTAAAACTTTCGATGAATCGAGAGGCTAGAGAAGACAAGTATTTATCCTTCAGCCAGACAGCCGCCACACGCGTATGCAATTCCTCACACATAATTTCCTTAACGATTAACTGGTTATTGCTTCCGAGTGACAACGCAGACCGCGAAATCATACCGATCCCCAGCCCTTCATTAGCCCAGTGAAGCGTGGTGCGAGCATCGTCGTTTTTGCAAAAGAAATTTGGCTCAAAGCCATGCTTCATACAGGTATCGTGGATCAAATGTTCAAAGCGGCGATATACGATGAGTGGCCTGTCCTTCAACTCAGACAATGAAATGGTCTTCTGTTCGGGGTTCCAGTCATATTCTTCTGTCATCACTGCTATCATCGGCTCAGTGGACGCATATCTACACCCTAAATCGGTAGTATTAAAAGGGGTTCTGACGATACCGACCTCGACAATTCCTTTGTTCAAAAGATCGAGAATCATGAACGTATTTCCCTCATGAATTTCAAATTTTACACCCGCATAGGTTTTATGAAATTCGGAAAGCCTGTCTTTCATCAGCGTTGCCCCAGAGGAGGAGACCGTTCCAATGGTGAGCGTACCTTTCATCCCCATGGCAAAATCGTTTATCTCTCTTGTCGTGGCATCTGTCAGCTCCAAAATCTGCTTGGCCCTGTTCTGTAAAATGATGCCGGCCTCCGTCAATTGGATGCTTCGTGAGCCTCGATGCACGAGCTTTACACCAAGCTCTTCCTCCAGCTGCATGAGCTGTTGACTTAAGGGAGGCTGCGCGATTTGCAGCTTTTTGGCTGCCGCTGTAATCTGTCCGGCCTCTGCAATCGCCAAAAAATACTTGAGATGTCTCAATTCCATCATTATGGACCTCCGGTACTGATATATGTAAAACCTATACCTCTAATATATATTAAATATTATTCATATAGTTGAGGATATGCCATAATCAAATTCAGTTATGCTATTGCGGCATGAAGCTAGATACATTATTTAGGTTAGGTGATGGTTTATTTGCTGAAATTTGCTGTTTTTTTGAAACCCTATAAAAAGGAAACGATTCTTGGACCTCTGTTTAAACTGATTGAGGCCATCCTGGAAATATTGCTGCCTACGATGGTTGCTTTAATGATCAATCATGGTGTAGGTAAAGGAGACACCCATTATGTTTGGCAGATGGGTCTTTTGATGTTACTCATGACTATACTGGGCTTTGGCAGTTCATTAGTGTGTCAGTTTTACGCAGCTCGTGCCTCTCAAGGATTCGGAACTACGCTGCGCAATACGATGTTTAAGCATATTTCTTCTTTTTCTTATGCTGATCTCGATAAATTCGGTACACCCTCGCTTATCAACCGGATTACGAATGATGTCAATCAGCTGCAAACAGCTGTAGCGATGTTGATTCGTTTGGTCATTCGTGCTCCTTTTATTTGTATCGGGGCGATTATCATGTCCATGATTCTGGACTTCCGCCTTGCTTTGGTGCTGTTGGCGGCTACACCGATTCTGGCTTTGATTCTGTATGTAGTCATTACGAAGGCTTCTCCCCTGTACCGGCTATACCAGAAAAAACTCGATAAAATCGCTCTGGTACTTAGCGAAAATCTTACAGGTGTACGGGTCATACGTGCATTTGCCAAAAGAGGAGCTGAACGAGTAAAGTTCAATGCCGCCTCAGATGACCTGACCCAGACTGCTATTCGTGTCGGACGTATTTCTGCTTTGCTAAGCCCCGCCACCTTGTTAGTGGTGAACGGAGCTATTATTGCTATCCTGTGGATCGGCAGCATCCATATCCAATATGGATCTCTTACACAAGGGGAGATTATTGCCTTTATTAATTACATTACGCAAATTTTACTGGCTCTGATTGTGGTAACCAATTTAATTATTTTGTTCACCAAAGCTGCCACTTCAGCAGCGCGTATTCAGGAGGTCCTAGACACGCAAGCTTCGATTTCCGACACTGCTACTACTTCTACATCTATAGACAGGGAGGAAGCAAGTGAGCATGGCGCTGTACCAGCCATCTCTTTTGATCACGTTTCCTTTGGATACAATAAGACAGGGCAATTGGCACTTAGCGATGTAGTGGTAAACATCTATCCCGGTGAAACGGTCGGCATCATCGGAGGAACAGGTTCGGGGAAATCCACCTTTGTGAATCTCATTCCCCGCTTCTATGATGCGGTAGAGGGTCGTGTGCAGGTTGATGGCATCGACGTTCGGCAATATAAGCTTGAGCAATTGCGGCAGAAAATCGGAATTGTCCCTCAGATGGCGCTACTGTTCACTGGTACTATAGCGGATAATATCCGTTGGGGGCATGAACACGCCACCGACGAGGAAGTCGCTCAAGCCGCAGCTATCGCACAGGCGGATGAGTTCATTTCCAACCTGCCGGAGAAATTCGATGCTCCGATCACCCGAGGGGGGCTTAATTTGTCGGGAGGACAAAAGCAGCGACTTACCATTGCCAGAGCTATTGTCGGCAATCCGCAAATTCTCATTTTGGATGACTCCTCAAGCGCACTTGATTTTGCAACCGACGCCGCCCTCCGTAAATCGCTACGGGAAAATAGCACCAGCATGACCGTCCTGTTGGTCTCGCAACGAGTAAGCAGTGTACAGCATGCTGATAAAATAATTGTGTTTGATGAGGGGCGAATTGTCGGTATCGGAACACATGAACAGTTGATGAGCAGCTCAGATGTATATCAGGAAATTAATCATTCCCAGCTCTCAACGCAGGAGGTAGACCAATGAGTGGCAAGGAAACTTGGAGAAGATTGTTAACCTATGTGGGTCAATATAAAACAACAACATGTTGGGTCATCGTCAGTGCAATTCTCAGCGTGCTTGCCAGTCTGATCGGACCCTACATGATTGGTCAGGCTATCGACCATATGGTGGATAAGGGAGCAGTGGATTTTAAAGGTATTGCGCAGATTCTAGCTGGATTAGGCATTGTATATGTTGTAGGCAGTCTATTTAGCTGGCTGCTCACGTATTTGACGAACCGCATTGCTTTTCAGACCGTAAATGATATGCGGCGGGAGTTATTTGATCATTTTAATATCCTTCCGTTAAGCTTTCATGATACTCATCCACAAGGAGACAGCATTAGCCGTTTTGTGAACGATATGGATGCTGTGTCGGATGGATTGCTGCAAGGCTTTTCCACATTGATTACCGGGATTATTACGATTATAGGCTCCATTGTACTCATGCTGTATATCAGTCCGATCATGACGTTGGTTGTATTGGTGTCTGCCCCGATCACATATGGCGTAGCACGGTTCATTACCACAAGATCGCAGCGTATGTTCCGCGAACAGGCCAAAATTTTAGGAAGCCTGAACGGTTATGTGGAAGAAATGATCGGCGGGCAACGGGTAGTTACCGCTTTTCATTATGAAAACCGCTCACTTGAGGAATTTTCCGCCAGAAACGAACAATTGTATCAAGCCGGGGTGAAATCGCAGTTTTACGGATCATTGTCCAACCCCTCTACCCGATTGGTGAACAACATGACTTTTTCAGTCACCGCCATGATTGGCTGTATCTCCATTATTTTGGGTGGGATCTCGATAGGCGGATTGTCGAGCTTTCTGATTTATACCAATTTGTTCGCCAAGCCTTTTAATGAAATTACGGGTGTGCTGACCCAGTTCCAGGCAGCTACGGCTTCTGCTCAGCGCATATTTGCTATTTTGGACTCACCGCCAGAGCAGCCGGAAAAATCGAACGCCGTACAGCTGGAGCGCAGCAAAGGCACGATTCTTTTTGATCATGTCAAATTCTCCTACAACCCGGAACGTACGCTCATTACGAACTTTAGTTTGGAGGTAAAGCCAGGCACTCGTGTGGCCATTGTCGGGCAGACCGGAGCTGGCAAAACCACACTCGTCAATCTGCTCATGCGATTTTACGATGTGGACAGCGGCTCGATATCCATCGATGGGGTGAATATCAACGACATGAGCCGAGACAGCCTACGGACTAACTTTGGTATGGTGCTTCAAGATACATGGCTGTTCAGCGGGACCATTCGGGACAATATCGCTTACGGGAAGCCAGAGGCCACGGATGAAGAAGTCATCGCGGCTGCAACAGCTGCCAATGCGCATAGCTTCATCAAGCGACTGCCTCATGGCTACGATACGGTCATCAGCGGGTCAGGCGACAGCCTGTCGCAAGGCCAAAAACAGCTGCTTACCATCGCGAGGGTGATCCTGGTCGATCCACCTATGCTGATCCTGGATGAAGCGACCAGCAGCATAGACACCCTGACAGAAGCGCGTATCCAAAAAGCATTTATGAAAATGATTGCCGGACGCACCAGCTTTGTGATCGCCCACAGACTATCGACCATCCGCGAAGCGGATTTGATTTTATACATGAAAAACGGCGATGTCGTCGAAAGTGGTACCCATGAGGGACTTCTTGCCAGCGGCGGCCATTATGCCTCGCTCTATAACAGCCAGTTCACTATGGACTAGCAGGCGTATCGGGTACGGTCGCAGGTGAATTTAAACGCGATTTGGCTGAACGTATCATTCAGCACCTGAGGGCTACACACGAGCAAAAAATGCCTTTGAAACAGACCGTTCCTCTCCTGATCAATTCCACTATCCTGCCCAATATCTGAACAACGAAAAAAGGAGCCATAATAAGTTTGGCTCCTTTTTTTGAAGTACCTCTTATTAGTTCGCTTGCGTACTCGTTTAGTGTTGATCGTACTTTTAAATGGCTGACATAGTGGGGTATAAGGAGGTGTCCGAGGATGTGGAAAGATGTTTCAAGGCGTGGCAACTAAATATTTGGAAATCAAGTTGAACAAATGCTTATTTCAGCGTACCAAAATCTAAACATATAACAGTTCGAAAGGCTTCTGGGTTACATAAAAACAAGACTTTAACAAAGTCAATATCAATCCCATATCTTAGGGCGGTCTATTCCCATTGTTCTCATATAGTTTAACAACTGACCTGTGTGAACAGATTCGTGGTAAGCAATGCGTAATAACATTCCCCCAAGTGTTTTAACATAACCACCTGTGTCAGAAAGGTCTATTTCTATATTTTCTAAGTCGTTTATACTAATTGTTTTAACATATCTCAAGAATTCCTCACGATAAGGCTGTGCAAATTCAAGTTCATCATCTACTGATGTGAATTTTTTTGCTTCAAAGGGATTAAACAAATTAGATAGTGCTTTACTACCTCTCCCTATAAGAACTTGGTGAAAGAGAAACTCACCTTGTAATAAATGTCTGATCATTTCAGCACAAGTAAGAGCATCTTCATCAGGCTTCCAACTTAACACTTCTTTAGGTATAGATTTCCATACTTTTATACTTCTACATCTAATTTCTTCAAAATTTAAAATCATTAAATCAACTGAATTCATCAAAGCTCCACCCCTTTGCTTCTATTCGTAGATAAATTATACCAAATTTATTTCAACAAGAATATGCTCTTATATATAACGCAAAAACAACAAAGTTTACGAAAACAACCTAGAGAAAACAAATAGAAACCACGATGAATAGCGGTTTGAAAAAATACGCTCTCATATTATATAATATAAACACGAACAAACGTTTCTGTTCCATCTAAACCTTATGGTTTGTGTATAGCCAACACCTATGCATGGGTTTCACTTGGGAGGCTGAATATGGATATTAATGAATTTCAAAAGTGGGTCAAGCAATATTATCAGGAGAGAAACTGGTCGGATTTGGATATCTTCGTCCGAATTGGTTTCTTGGCAGAGGAAACCGGGGAGGTTGCGAGAGCTATTCGCGCCCTGGAGATCGGCAGAGACCGGCCTGATGAGATCGATGGTTCATTCGAGGAGAACAAGGACCATTTAACTGAAGAACTTGGAGACGTACTGGGTAATCTCATCGTGATCGCCAACAAGTATGACATCACCTTGGAGGATATATTTCGAACACACCAGCAAAAACTTGCAAAAAGATATACATAAAGGAGAATCTCATATGAAAAGCATTGCTGTTTTTTGCGGTTCCAGTAATGGAGCGTCTGAGATTTATCGAGAGCATGCTGTTGCTCTGGGCAAGGCACTTGCCGAAGAGGAAATAAGCCTGGTTTATGGAGGAGCAAGTGTTGGTTTAATGGGTGCAGTGGCTGACGCGGCACTTCATGCAGGAGGTCGCGTCATCGGTGTGCTCCCTCACTTTTTGCAAAGCCGTGAAATTGCACATAATGGCCTGAGCGAATTAATCATTGTTGATTCCATGCACGAACGAAAATCTAAAATGGCAGAGATTGCGGACGGATTCATTGTTTTACCAGGTGGCCCAGGTACAATGGAAGAATACTTTGAAATCTTCACATGGGCGCAATTAGGCTTGCATGAAAAGCCATGCGGTCTTTTAAACATTAACCATTATTACGATCCTCTTATATCCTTGTTTGATCGTATGGCTGAGGAACAATTTATGCAGGAAAAATATCGTGCGATGGTAATTACGGATACCACTCCGCAAGGAATCCTACGGCAATTTACAAATTACACTCCTCCTGCCGTCAAAACATATCTCACGAGCAAACGGACCTGACATTAGGAATGGCACATACTGTTCAACAGACATACCAATTAATTTAATAGTTATAAAAGGAACACCACCGTCAACGTTATTCCAGTGGTGTTCCTGTAAAATTGAGGAGAATTGCAGGCTTTTATTCTCCCCAATCGTCACGTTCACTTTTACACCTGCATTTAATTATGTAGTCATCCAATGAATGATGTCACGCCTAACGAGAACCCCAATTTTAAATCCCAGCGCCCGTAGCGGTTGGATGGTCCATTTGCTCACTTTCCTGAAAATCACGTCGATACAACCAGCCGATCAAGACAGCAATGGTCGTCATAACCGCAGCCAACAAATACACCTGCACCATACCGAAACGGTCTGCATACCAGCCCATGAATAACAAGGACAGGCCGAAAGCGAGATTGGTCAGCACATCAATTCCCGCCATGACTTTGGGCAGCTGGGCTGCCGGTGCACTGGTTTGCAGCAAGGTGCGGCGAATAATCCCCGCCATTTGAACAGGTAAGCCTGATATAGCAAAAAGAATAAGCGCAGCAACGGGAATTGTATTCAGCGCAAATACAATTGTAATCAGTACATACACCAGCAACGCTCCGAGCATGTATAAAAAGCTGTTCTTTTGCAATCGCTTGACCAAGCCAACGACGATCAATCCACCCAAAATCGTGCCCGAGAAAAAGGACGCATTCATAAAGCCCCACCAGCTCGCATCCCGATGCAGCACTTGGCTGACGTAGGCCAAAATAAATACCCCAAGCCAGGAGACTCCCCCGATACTATCCACGCTATCGACGATCATCAGAGAACGAATACGACGGTTGTGCCAAATGATTTTCCAGCCTTCCCCAAGCTCTTTCCAATGAGAGCCTTTTTCCTTTCCCTTTGCAGGTTCTACTAGATTTGTCGAGGAATCCGAAGCTTCAAGGCTTAATTCCTTCTGATCCAGCGGATCACGAATGAAAGACGTGACAGTTACAGCCACGAGATAGCAACAGGATGCAATCACAAGCGTATTCAGGGAACCCAGCCAAGCCACAATAATTCCGCTCAACGCCCAGCCTGCACACCTGACCACCTGATCACTGACCGCTACCATGCCGTTGGCACGCATTAGTCCTTCCCCCGTAGCCAAACGGGGTACAAGCGCATTACGCGCAGGATTTGTCCAGCCATCTAGAAAAGACATACCGAACACCATCACAAAAATAAACAGAAACGACCTTTGCTCAGGTACGATCCACAAATAAAGCAGCAGAAGCGTAAAGATGACAAACTGTCCAAACTGGGAAAATAGCAACACTCGTGTCAGCCGAAATCGACCGAGGACTATTGGTGCAACGAGCCCACTAAGCACTTGAGCAGACAATCGGAACAACGGAATTAAAATAGTCGTCATTAAGGAATTACTTGAACTGAACACCAATACCACTACACTCAACATGTAGATGATATCTGCTACATTGGAGATCGTCTGAGACCCCCACAGGTAATAAAAAGAGCGTCTGATCAAAAAAGTTTCCCCCTCTTTGGTACATCGCCGATTTATGTATTTCCATAACCAAACCGTCCCTGTTGACATTACAAATCTGTTAAATGTCTGGTTTTTTGTATATTCTACACACACCCTTAAATTTCCTTCTTTTATCTTAAAAGGAAATTCAGTGTCCAGTATGCTTTCATGGCCATTTTTAAATCTTATTCAACACAAAAAAGCGCCTATAGCGCTCCTTTCCACCCAAAAACAGGCAATAAAGACCACTAAGACGCTTTTTCTTAAAATGTTTACTTCGTTAAATCCTCTACAAACTTAGGTAGTACAAACGCCGCTTTGTGCAAACGCGGACTATAATATCGGGTGTCTATCTCTGGAATTCGGGTTTCGTCTACTTCGAGCGGATCATACTTCTTACTCCCCAACGTGAATGTCCAAAGACCACTCGGATAGGTCGGAATGTTCGCACCATAAACACGCACAATCGGGAAAATTTCCTTCACATCTTTGTTGACCTTCTGAATCAGGTCTGCCTTGAACCACGGGTTATCCGTTTGCGCAACGAAAATGCCGTCTTCCTTCAACGCCTCAAAAATACCTTGGTAAAACCCGCGCTCGAACAGAGGGGCTGCCGGACCTACCGGCTCCGTCGAATCGACCATAATGACGTCGTATTCATTTTTGTGTTCAATAATGTGCATATATCCGTCATTGACTAGCACTTCTACATTAGGCTCGTCCAGCTTCCCTGCGATTTCAGGCAAATATTTTTTGGAATATTCAATCACCTTACCGTCGATCTCAACCAATACCGCCTTTTCTACTTCAGGGTGCTTGATGACCTCACGAATAACGCCGCCATCGCCACCGCCCACAACCAAAACTTTTTTCGGATTCGGATGTGTATTCAAGGCCGGATGTGCTACCATTTCGTGATACACAAATTCATCTTTAACCGTTGTCATCACCATGCCATCCAGAACAAGCATATTGCCGAATTCCTCTGTCTCGATCATAGCCAGATCCTGAAAATCCGTTTTCTCAGAGACATAGGTTTGTTTGATTTTTGCTGTAATGCCGAAAGAGGGAGTCTGCTTCTCCGTAAACCACAAGTCCATCATTCCAACCTTCTTTCTGATCAAAGTATGTGTCCGGCAATCCGGTAGCATAAACGTTGACTTTCCTTATATCAGCAACACGCAAACGCCGAGTTTGCTATATTTATTGTACCAAACACATTGGAATTTCACACTTTTTGCATTATAAGTGATACCTGAATGGACTGCAAAAGCAATTTGAAGATTTAATCTTGTTTAAAGTAGATACGTATGTGCATCTGATGAATAGACGCTTTCGGATTGACTATACTGAGAACATCAACTATGGAAGGAGGTGGCATGATGACCGATACGACCGGGCGATCCCCCAAGCGTAAACCGCTTTGGCTTCGATGCTTTCAAGGAATGATGTCTATCACTATTCTGACGGTCATCGCCGCCTGCATCCTGCTCGCCTATTTGTACACGACCAGCCTTCCGCTCGCCGATACGGATCGGAATTCACGTCTGCTTGATAGTCAGGGGCAAGTCATCGCCACTTTCTCTGCTGGAGGCAAGGAATCCATTCCGGTCCAGCTTGATCACATTTCACCCAATTTGATTGCAGCTACCCTGGCTGTGGAAGATCGGAAGTTTTACGATCATTTTGGTTTTGATTTCAAAGGTCTGGGCCGGGCGGTAATCGTTAATCTGACCCGCTGGGATATGTCGCAAGGGGCCAGCACGCTGACTCAGCAGCTTGCACGCAATCTGTACTTATCTCATGAGAAAACGTGGACGCGCAAAGCTAAGGAGGCCATTTATACCGCACAGCTTGAAATGAAGTACAACAAAAATGAGCTGCTGCAAATGTATTTGAACGAAATTTACTATGGTCACGGCGCCTATGGCATTGAAGCAGCTTCGCAAATGTATTTCGGTAAATCCGCAAAAGATCTGGATTTGGCCGAAAGCGCCCTGTTAGCAGGTATTCCGAAAGGACCGACCTACTATTCACCGTATAATCATATGAAAAATGCAAAGGATCGGCAGAAAATTGTACTGGACTCGATGGCGCTCACTGGCAAGATTACTCCGGCTGAAGCCACCAAGGCCTATGAGGAAATGCTGGCCCTGCGGCCCGAGAGCCAGCGCCGGACAGTGGAAGCCGCTCCCTGGTTCCGCGATTACGTTCGCCAGCTGGCTACTCATCAACTTGGGATTAGCGAAGGGGTGCTTGAGCATGGCGGCCTGAGCATTTATACCACGCTGGACATGCACATGCAGCAGGCAGCCGAGGCGGCTGTAAACGAAGGCATGAAGAACAGCAACGGACTGGAAACCGCGTTAATCTCCATGGACCCGCGCAACGGACATGTCAAGGCCATGGTCGGCGGAACGAACTATGTCGGAAATCAATATAATCATGCGCTGGCCACAACCCGGCAGCCGGGCTCAGCCTTCAAGCCGATTATGTATCTGAGCGCGCTGGATTCCGGCGAATTGACGAGTACGTCCAAGTTCGAAAGCCGACCGACGTTGTTCCACTACGATAACAACCGCAAGACCTATAAGCCCAAAAATTTTGGAGACAAATACTTGGGCGAAATAGATCTTCGGCGCGCAATTGCGGCGTCCGATAATATTTATGCCGTTAGCACCATTTTGAAGGTGGGAACGGACAAGGTCATGGATCTCGCCAGCAAAATGGGCATTACAAGCGAGCTCAAGCCCGTACCCTCGCTGGCGCTGGGCGTGTCGCCCGTCAGCCCGTTCGAGATGGCCTCCGCCTTCTCGGTCATCGGCAGCGGCGGGCAAAAGGTGGCTCCGGTGGCAGTGCTGCGCATCACCGATGCGGCCGGGCGGTCGCTGTACGAAGCGCCCCAAGCCGCGCCCGTGCAGGTGGTGAAGCCCGCCTCCGCCTATGTCCTTACACGCCTCATGGAAGGCGTGTTCGAAGAAGGCGGCACCGGCAACCGGGTCGCGAAGCTGATCAAGCGCCCGGTTGCCGGCAAGAGCGGCACGACCAACACCGATGCGTGGATGGTCGGCTTTACCCCCGAACTATCCACCGCTGTCTGGGTTGGCTATGACAAGGGCAAGGACATCAGCACACAGGATGCCCGACGGGCGGCTCCGATTTTTGCGCAATATACGGAGAAAGCGCTGGAGAATGTGCCGCCCAAAATCTTTCCTATCCCCGACGGCGTAGTCAGCGCTTATATTGATCCGGCCAGCGGCAAACTGGCTGCACCGGACAGCCCGGATAAGCGGCTGGAGGTATTTGTAAGCGGCACGGAGCCGAAGGAGACGCTGTCGGGGCAAGATAACCCACCGGCATCCACACCAACTGACCAAGCGGAGCGACAAGCCGAAAAGAAATCATGGTGGGGCAATTTTAAACGTTGGTGGATGGATTAATAGAAAAAAAAGACTGGGGGAACGCGATGAGCGCTCTCTCAGTCTTTTAATTTTCGCTTCACTTACCTCATGTGCCCATTTACCTCTCTTGACAGTGCCATCAGCCATCATTCCGTTAAACCCCGCTCTTCCCTAAAGCTGCGCTATTACCAATAACAGCTAAACGACTCAATACGGTTAGTGTCTACACCATAATAAAACCAAAAACGTCCACTCCACCGAAAACCCGCTACGGATGTCCTGCCTACAAAGATAGGGTACATCCAGAAACGCTCTCCGTTCGTCAGCCATACAAACGTGTTGCGGAACAAACAACCGAAGATGGCTCCAGGGTCAACCGCATACGCCGAAACCAGCGGCTTCGGTGGCGTAAATTGCGGTGGTGGGGAAGTTGGTGCTTGAGTTTGCTGCCCACCTTGCGGACCGAATGGCCCCTGCGGCGGCGGTGAGAACGGCTGTGGCGAAAATGGTCCTGGGCCTGGTGGCGGACCTATCGGAGATGGGAAGGAATCCTGCATATCAGGAAACTGTGGAATCGAAGGACCTGACGGCGTGAAAGGACCCGGAGTACCCGGTTGCGTTCCGAAAGGAACTTGTGGCAGTAAAGACATGTGTTTCACTCCTTGTGTTCTAGGCTGATGTATCCTATGCGGGACATCAGCCCGCGGACTGGGCGAATCCCCATATCGCCGCCAAACTCCGCCATTTCGTCCTTTTACATCAAAAACTCTTATATCCCGACCCGATTAACTCCCTGTCCGAACATGCTCCAGCTCAATTTCATGCACCATTTTAATCTCAATTTTTTTCCTTAGCTCATCATACTGATCCAACAGTCGGTGCTCAACCCCCAACTGTTCGTTCATCCAGCCTACAATAGAGTCATCGTGATGCTCGTTAGACCAGCTAAACAAATCGCTATATAGCTGACCAAATGATTCCTCATTGCTGCCAGCGAACCGGATCGGTCGGGCTGTATAGCTTAGCTTGAGTTCCAACATCTCACATAGCACGTCCAAACGGTATTCCAGTGCCTGTACATCTTCTTTGGATGCATCGTTGCTTTTTATATCCTGAACAAGCTCCCTAAAGGTTAGCCCTACGTGCTGCATAGCAAAATAAGACCACACACAACTGCCTGTAGCCGTTCCATGAGCCTCCCAAAACGGATTCCACAGGATAGATCGAATCGTATCCTTCTGCCCTTCTCCAAACAATGCGATTCCAGCAATAATTCCTGCATTACAGTCTACGGAAGCATGTTGCTCTCCCCAATGTACCAACCGCGGAATCATATCTTCAGTCGTGCATTTGAAGCTTAACAGAGGTAAGAATTCATTAAACAAATTCTGATCCAGCGCTTTTTCCAATTCAGCCGCCAGTTTCTCACGATACGGTTCGCATGGAAGATGTACCAGTCCCAAACAGGCATCCACAGACACAGCTCCATACGGTCCGTTCACCAAAGCGACGAGATCAGCAGCAGCCTCCACATAACCCAAATAACCTAGCGCATACAGCACACCGTCAGGTATATGTTCTGGGGATGCCTGATTTCGGACGTAACGCTCGTACATATCCTGCGCCAAAGTAACATCCCCGCATCTCATGATCGGCTGGAGGAGCAATCCCCGGATATAATGATGGGGATCTTCTACAAAAAGCCTATATAACTCCCACGCATCCTCCACTGTCCCATATTGGGCAACCACATCCGTATAGGCAGAAATGATGCTGGCATCCAGCTTCTTAGCTGAGCCGAACATATCCATAAGTCTTGCTGTCGCGTCCATTATCCTGTCTTTCTCCTTTCACATGTGTACGTCTTCATGAAGCACTTCTCTAATGCTGAATATTTCTATTAAAAAAGAGGAAAGATGTTATCATCTACGATACAATCTAGGGAGTTGATCTCATGCATGATTCCAGTCCAAAAATCACAACATTTTTCATGTTCTCCGGTCAAGCAGAAGAAGCCATGCAATATTATACCTCTGTATTTAAGCCGTCTGGTATCATGAGCATTTTTCATCAGGAAGATGGGACCGTGTTACATGCCGTATTCAACCTCAAAGGGCAAACCTTTATGGCTATAGACTATAACCATCAGGACAAACACCCTTTTACCCCAGCTCTATCGCTATTCGTCACTTGTGAATCGGAAGAAGAAATTCATCGTGTGTTTGGTCAGCTATCTCAGGAAGGCCGAGTTCTAATGCCCCTTGAAGCCTCGCCCGTAAGCCAACAATTTGGCTGGGTTGAAGACAAATACGGTGTTTCATGGCAATTGAATTTGGCAAAAGACTAAATTTCTTCTCTAAACGATCCAGCAGACTCTAGAAGTCTATAGAAAAACAATAGACCATGTTTCATCTTTTTTTGGTAATATTATGTTTAATAGGTGCCAGTAAAAGGATGTGTGTTTATTGTATAGTGCAAATTGTGAACAATGTTTTGGTTTATGCTGTGTAGCCTTGCCTTATGCAAAATCAGCTGATTTTGCTTTTAATAAGGATGGAGGAACTCCTTGTCAAAACCTAAATGCGGATTATCGTTGTGATATTCATAAGAATCTAAGAAACAACGGCTTGCGAGGCTGTACGGTATATGATTGCTTTGGAGCAGGTCAAAAAGTTTCCCAAGTTACATACAAGGGAAAAAGCTGGCGAGACGATCCGGCAATAGCTGAGGAAATGTTCAATATATTTCCCATCATGCAACAGCTTCATGAAATGCTTTATTACCTCAATGAAGCCCTTAACTTAAAAGAAACTCATCCCATCTATACAGACTTACAAAAAGCTATGGCGAAAACCGAGCAGCTTACGGATCAAGATCCAAAATCCCTCATAAATCTTCATGTACCAACCCATAGGGCGTTAGTCAATGATTTACTTTTACGAACAAGTGAGTTAGTACGAGAAAAAGTTAAGAAAAACGTGGAGCACAATAAATATAGTAAAAAAATCAGGAGTAGAGACCTTATCGGGGCCAATTTGAGAGGCGCTAATCTTAGAGGTACCAACCTGAGAGGAATTTTACTTATTGCTGCTGATCTGCGAGAGGCTGATCTGAGAATGACAGACTTGATCGGTACGGATTTTAGAGATGCTGATTTAAGTGGGGCTAATCTGGAAGGAAGTATCTTTCTTACACAGGCGCAATTAAATTCGGCTAAGGGCAATTGTAAAACCAAACTGCCCCCTTCTCTAAGCATTCCCGGTCATTGGCTGCATTAGTTTTTTTCTAAAGAAACATTGCTTACCTACATGAAAAAGAAATAGACCGCCCCGATCCAAGGTAACGGTCTATTGTTGGACCCTACTGCCGACTGCTCTTTAAGCAGTGGCTGTATACTGGAGTCGTGTTAGCGCACGACTCCTTTACTATTCTTACCTCAGTATAGCTCATTTTATAACGTAAATACGTCTTTTATCTTCAAAAATTTTACTGATTACTCAGCTCTTTAATGTATATTTGGCAACAAAAAGTACCTTCCATTGGATCAGGTTCAAAAATCACGTCTTTATGACGCATCCAGATTTAAATCCCCTTATTCTCCTTCGTTAAAAAATTCCTTTAATCTCCGACTTAAAGCTGTATACTGCTCTGCATTGGTGTCCGAAAAAGCCTCCTCCCGGTTGGAGTATACATCCTGATACTGAGGAAGGCTTGAAAATTGCGACCTCGTAAAATCCATAATATCCTCACCAATGCGGTTGTAATAGTGCCAGCCACTATCCAGCCATGTCCTCAAAATATCTCCGCCAAGCCTGTCCTGAACGACAAGCGCTGTGACACCACATTGTCCAGCCGCAGGATTATTTGCTGTCCATTTAGAGCTAGACTCCAAAGACCAAGCTCGAAACAACGCCTTTTCTAATTCTAAAAAACGGTTTGCATTCAACATGCGCCTCCCCTTTCGATTCCATTCTGCACTTAATGAACGTGCTTTATTTATTTCAATCCGTATTCCACACTCTGTGAATCTTGGCTTCTGCTTCTTTCAGTTCTAGCAAATACACGTCGGGATTCGAAAGCTTTTTCCAGTCCTCAAACCCAAACTGCGGATCGTAATGTCGAATGAGAAGAGATAGTAAAGCTCCATGAGTTACAATGATAACCGTTTTTTCCGCCCGCTCTATAAGCTCCTGAACAAGCTGGATTCCTCGATCTACTGCTTCACGGGATGATTCCCCTCCCTCCAGCTTCAAGTCCTCGTCCAAATAGGTCTGTTCCAGCACGTCCAGCCAATGATCCAAATGCTCATGGCTAAGTACCCGTTCTTGAAGACGTACATCAGTATACACCTGCAACTGTTTCCGTTCAGCCAAGGGCTGAATGGTTCGCACGGCCCGTTTCCACGGGCTGGACATATTCCACACCTACATTCTCCATAAAATCAACTAACTGCTCAGCTTGTCGGGTACCCTCATCGGTAAGTCGGGCATCTGGTTCCTGTCCTGTTGCTTGGGCATGTCTGACAAAATAAATTTTCTTCACGTCATCACTCCTAACTGTCACACAAATTTAAAATTCTACATATTTACAAATAATTATTTTTATGATATAATATGGGTTTACATATTTAGATTTCATGATACGATTCCTTTGTATTACATCAACTCTTATGGGAGGGATTCGATGCAATTAGACAAGGGAATACACATGCTCCAGGTTTCTGCTAACATTATGGGAAGTATAGAGAGTATTCACCCCACTTTAATGTGGGACGAAGATAACATGATTTTAGTCGATACGGCTTACCCCGGGCAACTCTCACTTTTGCATGAGGCTATTCTAGGCACCGGATTAGCAATCCATAAACTTACCTTCATATTAATAACACACCAGGATCTTGATCATATCGGCAGTTTAGCAGATATAATCCGGGCTTCTTCATCCCCAGTTCAAGTATTAGCCAGTTCTATCGAAAAGCCTTATATACAGGGAGAACAACAGCTTATAAAGCTGACTCCAGAAGCAATAGATCAAGCTGTAAGCGCCATGCCCGAATCCGTTCCGGTAGAGTGGAGACACGCATTCCGGCGTACACTTGAAAATCCCCCAAAGGCTATTGTAAACTCCACCATCGTTGCCGGAGAGGAATTACCCTTCTGTGGGGGGATCGTAGTTATAGATACTGCTGGACATACACCAGGACACCTAAGTTTCTATCATAAATCCAGTCAAACCCTGATTGCAGGAGATGCTCTACGCGTAGTAAGCGGCAAATTATTGGCTCCAGACCCGCAATACTGCTGGGATTTCAATATGGCCAAAGAATCTCTTAAAAACCTGCTGCCATATGATATTAAAAAAGTGATTTGCTTTCATGGAGGGCTGTACGAAGGCAATTGTAATCAGCGGATATCTGAAATATGTGAATCCTAGCTTTTGATCACATGGTCATACCCGATCCTTGACCAGTCAGTGAATCATCTAAAGAAAAGACTAACCAGGAATTCCTGGTTAGTCTTTTCTGAATGAGAACTAAGCTTTTAAGTGAACTCTTAATACGGGGACTTCTGGAGAGGCAGATGTACCTTCCAAGATTTCCACATGACTGATCATCTCTTGCCCGTCTGGAACGATTACCGGAGTAATTACAGGCAAGCCACCCTGTTGAATCGCGTCTAGATCAAACTCCATCAGTAATTGCCCTGCTTTAATGTTATCTCCTGTTTGAACGTGAGGGTTAAACCCTTGTCCTTTGAGGGAAACTGTGTTAATCCCGACATGTATCAAAATCTGTACACCGGATTCATGCTCAATGATCAGAGCATGCTTACTTTTCTCCATCACGTGAACGACTTTACCCGTAAAAGGAGCAGTGACTTTACCTTCAGTCGGATGAATAGCGATGCCTTCCCCCATAGCCTTCGTAGAGAACGCAGGATCTGGAACCTCTTCAAGGGAAACCACTTTTCCTTTGATTGGTGCTACCATGTCGAATTGTTCAATACGAGGAGCCGCCTTCTTTTTCAACCATTTAAACATAACGATGCCACCTTATTTAGAGATTACATTCATAAACAGTGAATGGGACTTAGCTACACATTTTTCAAGGAACCGGTTCCACAAAATAAATAAAAAGAAAAGTGGAAGCGATTTCTATCTGAATTATAGTGAATGCCTGTTCAGGATGTCAAGGCGCTACCGTCGTAAAAGAACCCGGCTAAAAGGGCGGTCGGCTAGTCTCCCCGAAGGGAGGTGATGCCCATGGAGGTTAAAGACGCGATTTCCTTGATGATCATGTTTGGCATGTTCATTCTGGCATTGCTTACCTACGTGAAAAAGAAATAGACCGCTCTGACTAAGGAATACGGTCTATATCCGACCTTATCTTACCCGGCCGACTGCTCTTTATGCAGTTGTTGTATGCTGGAGTCGTGTTGACGCACGACTCCTTTACTATTCTTACCTCAGTATAGCTCATTTTATAACGTAAATACAGTTTTTTTCTTCAAATATTTTACTGATTTCCTCTGCTATTTACTTGTCCGGTACATATTCTATGAGGTCTTAATGCTTACAACTAAAGGTAAAACAAAGCTTAAATAGAGGTTCTAATTTGGTTGCTTCTCATAGGAAAAAGCACCTTTAGTATAACTCATTGTAAGTTCAAAACTCTTTAACACCCTTCGCAATAAAAAAAAGCAGCCCACAGATGTGGCTGCTTTTTTACAATATTATTACTGCGTTAAGGTTGGGCCTACCCTTCCAGCGCCTGCTTCAATTCCTCAGGCGAAGCGTCCCACCATTCCTCGTTATGAGAAATCAGCAGACTTTTAAGTGCTGCCTTATCCTCACTTCCGAGATCCTCCAGCATGAAACGACGCTTGAGCGCATAATCCATACGATTGACGTGATCGGCGAGGATTTTCCAGCCGCGTTTGGCTTCGTCGTCAATCAGCATCTCGCAGGCGGTGGCACCGCCGTACATACGCCCTTCGGGCGTACGATCCACGGCTACCCATACGAGCCATACTTGGCGTCCGTTCGGTACATCCTCTTTATTCGTAGAGAACTTGATACCACGTTCTACTTTACTTTTGGCATGCATGGCACCGATATCAATTTTCGCCTCTCCTCGGTCAATGATAACGGGAGACATGCTGTTCAGGTCGATTGAGCCTGCGCCGAAACCCTTATGTTTACTCTTGCCACTGACAATGTTCAGTGCAATCTGTTTTTTGCCGTCCGGCTGATTTTCACTCATGCGTCACTAGACCTCCATTTTCCGTCTTCACACTCATTCTACACTATAAATATTTTAACTAATAATCTCCTGAAAGCAAACATATACATGCTGTAGATGCTTGTCAACGGGAGGTATCCATTGTATGACCCCAGCACGCACTAAAATCGTTTTATTGTCTACACTAGCCCTCGGTCTCCTCGCAGGGACGTTATGGTTTGCCTGGCAGCCCCAACCGCAATCCGACCCGCAGTCCATAGGCCAACCACTATACGGCTCCCTGTCTGAGTCTGCGCTTGCCCCAAATATGGGCAAGCCTCTAGGGGCAAATATCCTGCCTGACCTGCCCAAGAACCCTCCACAGCCCGCTACAGAAATCCTCAGCAAACGGGTGGTAGAGTACCACATTGATGTGTCTCTGGAAAAAGGACAGGTTTTGCGAGGCACTGAGACACTGACCTGGAAGCATCCGGGCAAGAAAACCGTGAATGATCTGTATCTTCATCTATACCCGAATGCTTTCTCTTCCATGGAAACTACCTTTATGAAGGAATCCGGTGGAAAGCTGCGCGGAGATACCATGCCCAAAGACGGCTTTGGCTCCATGACGCTGACTGAACTAAAAACAGAAGACGGTTTATCTCTCATGCACCGCATCCAATATGTGCAGCCAGATGACGGTAACGCAGGCGACCGTTCGCTCGTGAAGGTGCGTCTACCCAAGCCGGTACGAGGTGGCGAAGAAATCACATTATATATGAAGTTTGAGGTAAAACTGCCCGCCATCTTCGCTCGTATGGGTGCGACAGATGATTTTGTAATGGCAGGACAGTGGTTCCCGAAGCTCAGCGTCTACGAGACTGCAGGACAACGTGGACGCGCCGAGGAGGGCTGGAACCTCCACCAGTATCATGGTAACTCCGAGTTTTATGCCGATTTTGGAATTTACAGCGTACGGATTCGGGTGCCTGAAACTCATATCGTAGCAGCGACCGGATTTCCCACCCGTGGTGCCGTCCGACAGAACGGCCAAAAAATATATCAATTTTATGCCGATGATGTACACGATTTTGCCTGGTCCGCTTCACCCAACTTTGTAACCGTAGAAGAACCCTTTTCTTCTGCTGAAGTCCCTGGTGTCAAAATCAAGCTCTACCTTGACCCGTCGCACAAGGAGCTCAAAGGGCGCTATATGAGCGCAGCGAAGGCCGCCCTTTCGTACTACAGCAAATGGTACGGGCCTTATCCATATTCCACCCTATCCATCGTGGTTCCACCCAAATCAGGCAATGGAGCCGGCGGTATGGAGTATCCGACACTCATCACGGCCGCTGCTGCGGGTAATCTGAATCCTGGCTATAGTCTGGAACGGACATTAGTTCATGAGATTGGACATCAATATTTCTACGGAATGGTAGCCAATAATGAATTTGAGGAGCCGTGGCTGGATGAAGGCTTCACCTCCTATGCAGAGGAGCGGCTTATGGAGCAAGAATATGGGCTTACCCCCAACCTGCCATTACAATCGGGACAGGTAGCCTCCCCACAGCCGCTAAACCGTGAGTCATGGAAGTACGGCTCAGCTGCTGAGTACGCGCAAAATGCCTACTCTCGAGGCAAGCTGGTCCTACGGGGCATTGAACGTCAGGTGGGTATGAAAAAAATGGATCGCATTATGCGGACCTACGTCCAGACGTACCGATTTAAGCATCCGTCCTCAATGGATTTTCAACGTATCGTGGAGAGAGTCACCGGACGCTCATGGAGCCACTATTTTGAACAGTATGTATATGACGGCCAGATGGCGGACTTTTCAGTGGATCACATCACAAACCACAAGCTGGAGAATGGATATGAAGCAGTCGTGACGGTCAGCAAAAAAGGGGCGGATTATCCCAAGATCCCTGTCCAATTTACCTTCAAGGATGGTACCACGATATTCAAGGCTTGGGACGGCGCGGGCAAAAGCACAACTTTTCGGATCAAAAGTACTTCTCCCGTTTCCTATGTAACCCTTGATCCCTTATATACCATTGCACTGGAGAACAAGCATATTAACAATAGCCTAAAAGCCGAATTGGACGAAAAGCAACAAACCCGTTGGAGTGTAAGTGTAACCAAGCTGTTGGAGACACTGCTTGGAAGTCTGTCATGGTGAGGTGTCTATAGATGCGGACTGTTATAAAAGAGGGCTGGGCGCTGGTGCGCATACGATTCTATATCGTTATCATTTTATTTCTGTATCGACTACTGTGGGGGGTGTTTATCTATCGGCTGGTGCAGTCTGCCGTTATCCCGCTATTGCTCCGTTATCCTGATCAGGGTCAAAACGAGCTGGGACAGACCTTATTTTGGATGGAGAGTCAGATTGCTCTGATGGACAGCCGGGAAGTACATGTGTATTTGTGGATACTACTAGGGGCGACTGTACTACGCATACTGATCACTCCCTTCATTAGAGCCGGAATATATCAAAGTCTGCATACCGATGCGACTGAACCGCAAAGCCTGTCCTTTTTCAAGGGTATGAAACGCCATGGCATGTCGTCGCTGTTGTATTACACCATCGAGTTGGAACTGCTGCTGCTTCCCGCCTTTTGGGTAGTACCGAGACTCTACCCTATTGTAGCAGGAGCACTTCAATCTTCCTCTTATCTGCTGCATTTATTGCCCTATGTCATTGGATGGATGGCATACGGATGGTTCATTCGGCAGTGCATCCTGTATATGCAACTGGGTACTGTCGGTGGTCACGCCATACTATCGTCCCTGCTCGCCTTCTTTCGCCAGCTCCTCCCAGCTGTCGGTATATCCCTTTTGCTCGGTGCTTGTGTGCTGCTGGTCTTCGGTCTATTTGGCACCGTGGCGATGATTTGGACTGGCATGCTGGCGCTCATTCTCCAGCAATCGTATCATTTTGTTACTAGTCTGGTCAGGCTGTGGCATATCAGTTCGCAGTACAGACTATGGCATACCGATATCTCTAGTAGAAGCTAAGCCCTGCCTTTATGTTTTTTACTTCATTTCCGTCTGTCGAAAAACCTTGATTCATACTCGAGCAAACGACACATAACTGAATACTGTTAACAAGATCTGTTCCTGGGACATTAGGAGCAGATTTTTTTTGTAACTTTTTGCAATGAAACATTTGCCAAAGCCAGCCGTCTTTGTTACAATAATCGCAGTGAACTGATAGTAACAACTTTGTAATCTTTATTGTAACCTTTATCTTAAAAATAACGTTTCTGTGAATACTGCTCTCCAAGGTGCACATCTTAAGTTAAGCCTAATTCCTGGCACCTAGGAAGCGGGGGAACCAGTTTGGGTGAATTGATCTCGCAACAGAGTGGTCATAGGGGAACCTTCTACCGAATCCTTAAGCTAACCTCGCAGGCATTGGAAGGGGTATATTTTTTTTGAAGAAGAAGCTAACGATCGCAGCTATGGGTCTTGCCATTGCCTTTACATCTTTTACATTCGGTGGCGGCAGTGCATATGCAGACTCTAAGATGGACCAGGTCATCCAAGATGCCAAAGGAACGAACTACAGAAGCGGAGGCACTACACTCGAGGGATTCGATTGCTCCGGCTTCACAATGTACGTATACAACAAACTGGGAATTAAACTTCCGCATCAATCTGGATCACAATTCAAAATGGGATCTTCTGTATCCCGCGATGAAATGAGACCTGGGGACCTGGTGTTCTTCAACACCACAGGAAGAGGCATTTCCCATGTAGGTATCTTCGTAGGTGAAGGGAAATTTGCCCACTCCTCGACTTCACGTGGTGTAGTAGTTAGCTCACTGAACGAAAATTATTACGCTAACCGCTATGTCGGTGCAAAAAGAATTATGAGCACAGACGCTTACCATTCTGTAGCTTCAGACATTCCTGATGACGATAACGTAGAATAACTAACGCACAGCAAGCTAACCCTAGCCGCAATTTGATTCTGGCCGGAATCGAATTGCGGTTTTTTATGTCCACAACATCAGCAATTATTATCTTTACTGACGAACTGAGACCTCAAAAGGTTTCAATTGTAGCGAACATCGTCGGTTTTACCGTCACCGCTGGGGGAGCATATGAGCAGTAATTCCTTCTTATTGAATGTATACCCGACTTAGGTATGAAATAAACACGCTTGCCATTCCTCTGCAACTTGTCTACAATCTGTTGTTAATGATTGAAGTACCTGTGTAAAAGGAGGATGGAACACATGCCGGCCTCAATATCCAACTATCGGATCGTACCGATGGACGAGCATCAAGCGGCTGCAATCTGTGAGTGGCACTATGATCCACCTTATAACATATACGGTTGGCTCCCCTGGGAACAAATGAAGGCGCTTGAAGTCGAATTTGGAAGTCCCACGCTTCGCCAAGAGCAATATGTTGCCGTACTGGATGAAGAGAACAAGCTAACAGGATTTGCTCAATATTTTCCTATGATCGGTGTGACCCGGCTAGGTCTTGGAATGCATCCTGACAGGTGCGGACATGGCAAAGGCTCTGATTTTGTCCGTGCCATTGCAGAGGAAGCTCAACGACGCAACCCGAAGAATGAAATTGATTTAGAGGTGCTCACTTGGAATGGGCGCGCTATCCGGGCCTACAAGGCGGCTGGATTTGAGCTTACAGATACCTATGAACGCCAGACTCCTGATGGCAAAAAACCATTTTATTGTATGGTATATCGTCCCGAGCACCCAACCCAGATTCTATGATAAAAGCGCCTTCGGCATACAACCACGATGTTGTATAGCGAAGGCGCTTTTATCATCATACGACAGATCATTACAAGCTCAATGACTGCTGCGCATTTTTTCAAAAGCTTCATTATATTGTTGGGCTTCCTTAATATCCACGGCCATAATACCGCCGTCGTCCCAAGAGGTCAAACGCAGAGTCACGGTCTTATAATCAATCGTAATAAATGGATGATGATTGAATGCTTCAGATATAGCGGCAACTTCATCCACGAATGCAATCCCTTTCATAAAACTGGAAAAATTATATTTTCGGACGATCCAACGTCCTTCCTCCAGTTCCCAGCCCTCCAGTTTCTCCAGATGTGCTTCAATCTCTTCTTGTGTAAAAGGCATGTTACGAACTCCTCCCCGTTTATACGGAAGCCTTTCGACCGCTTAAATACGGCCAAAACTACGATATATTGGTGTACATATTACCACGGCCCCGTTGATAAATCCATAAGACGGACCTCAAACCAAAGGGACTGACGTCAGCTCCTCGTCCCCAATAAGTACATAGATGCGATGCTGCTCCGGCTCATAGATCACAACGCTACTCCCTACAGTGATTGTGGGCTCTGTACCCAGTGCATAAAATAAGTCTTCTGCCAAAGCTTCATTGACTTCCTGACGTCCCGCCGGGTCCAGCCTGTCCCAATCTTCTGCTTCCATCTCAAAAAATTCATAGCTATCTGGGATGCGCCCCACAGCCTCTGTAAAATCGTTCAAAATTTGTTCATACTCACGCCCATGCTTTACTCCCATGCCATTTCCTCCAATGGTTCCGCCATTCAATACATAATCACCTTATTATACCGGAAATTCGCACTTAACAAAAAAGAGAGTTTTGTCGATAAATACTATAATCCGTCTTGTAATGACGCGCTTGGGGCAAGGACGACCCCGGCGGCATGAAAGGATTCAAAATCTATTCTCATGGATGAGGTGTATCATGCAAATTTCAACCATTATCGGACTTGTGCTCGGGATTGTGTCACTGGTCGTCGGGATGATCTTAAAAGGCGCTCCGGTCGTCAATTTGGTCAATAATCCCGCTGCTTACATGATTATTTTCGTCGGAACGGCAGCGAGTATATTTATGGCCTTCCCGATGGCAGAAATCAAACGGATTCCGAAGCTGTTCAAGGTTATTTTCACCGAACAAAAACTGTTAGACCGCAAAGAGCTCATCGGTACGTTTACCGAGTGGGCATCCATTACCCGTCGTGAAGGTCTGCTCGCCTTGGAGTCTAAGGTAGAGGAAATCGACGATCCCTTTATGCGTGGCGGCATGCGAATGATTATTGACGGCAATGATCAGGAATTCGTACGGGACGTTCTGATGGAGGATATCAATGCTACCGAGGATCGACATCGCTCTGGCGCACTGATCTTCTCCCAAGCCGGTATGTACGCTCCAACGCTCGGGGTACTCGGTGCCGTTGTAGGTCTGATCGCCGCTCTGGCTGACCTTAGTGACATGGAAAAGCTCTCTCACGCCATTGCAGCAGCCTTCATTGCGACGTTGCTCGGTATTTTTACAGGTTATGTTCTGTGGCATCCGATGTCCAACAAGCTGAAACGGTTATCCAAAAAAGAAGTGGAGCTTAAATTAATGATGGTCGAAGGTCTGCTTTCCATTCAATCGGGGATATCGACAATTGCCATCAGTCAGAAACTGACGATCTTCCTGACTCCGACCGAACGGGCTACGATGACCCAGAAGGATGGCGATTCCAGTGAGTAAAAAGAGACATGAACCGCATGAAGAGCATGCTGACGAAAGCTGGCTGTTGCCATATTCCGACTTAATGACCCTTCTGTTGGCTCTTTTCATTGTCTTATTCGGTATGAGCTCGCTCGACGCCAAAAAATTTGAAACTATGGCTCAATCCCTGAGTTCAGCTTTTAGTGGCGGCACTGGTGTGCTGGATCACTCGGCTGCGAATCCGTCGTCACAATCCATGGATATGGGCAAAAATAAAGAACAAGTATCACAACCCTTAAAATCGAAGGCTACTTCTACCTCTGAACTGCAAAAACAGCTTGCCCAGCGGGAAGAAGAAGATTTAAAAAAGCTTAAAAAACAGATGGATCAATATATTCAAAATAACGGTCTGACCCCGTTGCTGAATACCAAGCTAAACCAATCGCAGCTAATGATCACCATTAGCGATAATGCCTTGTTTTCATCCGGGCAAGCCGAAGTAAAGCCGGAAGCAAGAAAGCTGGCCAAGTCTATTTCTAGTATGCTTCAGCAGTTCCCTGGCTATGATGTTATCGTATCGGGTCATACGGATAATGTACCGATCTCCAACAGCCAGTTCCCGTCCAACTTTGATTTGAGCGCCAAGCGCTCTCTGAATTTCTTGCGTATCTTGTTGCTCAATCCAGATCTCGATCCAACCAAGTTTGTATCCATCGGTTATGGCGAGTATCGTCCATTGGCAAGCAATCAAGATGGCCAAGGACGCTCCAAAAACCGTCGTGTTGAAATATCTGTTCTCCGCAAATATCAGAACGGGACACAAGTCATCAGTCCTACCTCAAGCTCGAATGAAGGTTGATTATGCATATGTTATATGAACAAAGGCACCGCCGCATTTTTATGCAGCTGGTGCCTCTTTGTTTAGTGTTTCCTGTAATCTGGACTTGTCAGATACGAGGATCATACGCTGTAGGCTATACGAGCCCCTCTGGCATTAGCTAAGCCTATAATCGAGCATCTGGCCAAGCTCCTGCTTCTCAGCCTCTGTCAGATCACGCCAGGCACCTTTCTGAAGGGACCCCAACCGAATGTTCATGATTCGCAGCCGTTGCAGTTTTTTTACTTCATAACCGAAGGCAGCACACATACGCCGGATCTGACGATTTTTCCCTTCAGTCAGGATAATACGGAATACATACTCAGATACACGCGTCACCTCACAAGGTAGCGTCCGCTGGCCGAGTATTTTCACCCCGCTGGACATGCCCTGCACAAAAGACGGTATAACAGGGCGATCCACCGTTACGATATATTCTTTCTCATGCTTGCCTTCTGCCCGTAAAATCTTATTTACAATGTCCCCATCATTGGTAAGTAAAATGAGACCTTCCGAATCCTTATCCAGGCGTCCAATCGGGAATATCCGCTGTGGGTGCCCCACAAAATCAACAACATTGCCTCTAATGTGGCTCTCGGTTGTACTTGTAATGCCCACCGGCTTGTTCAATGCAATATAGACGTGATCGGACTTCTCGCGCAGTGGCTTGCCATTCACGCGAACATCATCGCCTTCTTCCGCTTGACTACCCAGCACAGCCACTTCGCCGTTAATCGTCACGCGGCCGCTCTCTACCAGCTTGTCCGCCTCGCGGCGCGAGCAAAAACCGGTTTCGCTGATAAACTTGTTAATGCGCAACCTGTGTACCCTCCATTTCTACTAACACACTTCCTCCTGCGCCCAACCCGTTACTCCGGCTTGGCAATCGGAAGCTGCACCAGGGCTGTCGTTCCCTCTCCCTCTGTGCTTTCAATATCCAGTGTGCCTTTATGACTCTGTATAATACGCTGACTGACCATAAGTCCTAGTCCTGTCCCTGTTTCTTTGTTTGTGAAAAAAGGTTCTCCTAGCTTGGACAGCATTTCTGCGGGAATACCCGCTCCCTGATCCCGTATAGAGATTTTAACGCTTTCTCCCTCCAAGAACAAATGAATCGTGATGATACCACCTTTACTCATAGCCTCCATGCTATTTTTAAGTAAATTAATGAATACCTGTTTTAACTGATTTTCTTCAGCGTATACCAGGGCAGGCTCGTCCGTGACCTGAAGATTGAATACAATGCCCAGCAGATGCGCCTGACTATCTAGTAAAGAAATCACGTCGCTCACAATATAGCGAACATCCTTTTTCTGAAAATGCACTGCCTGTGGCTTCGCCAGTATTAAAAACTCGCTAACGATCAAATTAATGCGATCCAGCTCAGACATCATAATATCGTTGTGTTTCATATTCAACACTTGATTTTGCTGCTGTAGTTGGAGAAAGCCTCGTAGCGTAGTTAGCGGATTACGAATCTCATGCGCTACGCCTGCCGCCAATTGTCCGACGGTTGTCAGTTTCTCTGATCTGCGCAACAACTCCTCCATTCGGTTGCGACCCGTAATATCACGCGACACGCAGATAAACCCCAAAATTTGGCCTTCTTCATCCAGAATAGGTGACGTGCTCATACTGATCTCTACTGTACTTCCATCCTTACGCATTCTAAGGGTCTCACTTGATACGATGCTCTCTCCCTGAAGCAGGCTCTTCTTCTGAAATTCATACTCCTCCTGTTGCTGCGGAGGTACAAACTCCAGCTTACGACCAACCAATTCCTTCTTGGTCCAGCCGTACAAAGCTTCGAAGGCATGATTGACCCGAACGACGCGATCCTCCTCGTCGGTTACATGAATCGCATCCGCTGTCTGATTAATAACCGATTCCAGATGCTCCTTTACAGAACGGTTCTCTTCATACATCTGTTCCAGTCTTCTCGTGTACATCCCTAGGTTGTAGGCCATCGCATTGATGCGTTCACCCAACTGTGCAAGCTCATGACCACCTTTTATTTCTAGCCGTGTATCAAAATGACCATCAGCCATCTCATTCACTTTCCCCAGAATCGACTGAATTGGGCGGACAAACAGACTTGCCAGCACATAGCTTCCAATGATTACAACCTCCAAAAGGACAATAGAAATAGCAATTAAGCTTATCAATTGCTTGGAAATAACAGAAGTAATCGTATCATAATTCATAACAATACGGATAACATAGGCTTCGCGGTTAGCCGGGTAAAAAGGTATGTAACTGACGAGAACCCGTTCGCCTTTGATATAGCAGTCTTGTACAATACTCTCCCCGGAGAGGATAGCTCTGGACACGGCCAAACGATCTTCCTGCACCCTCGTTAGTTGATACGTGCCAAATTGGATCGGTTTATTGTACATATAATAGTATTTCGAATCGTTCCCGTTCTTGTCCATCGAAGCGCCACCAAAGGTTGCAGGGTTAATTCCTGTAATCTCCATGATGCGATAATCCACTTGTTGAGTTTGCTTCACGATCTCATCGGGGCTCAGGATGGTTATGAAATCTTGCACTGAAGTATCCTGAAAGGAAATTCGAATTAAGTAGTTACGCTTTTGGTCATAATAAAATCCCCATTTGTTAATCTGTGAGGAGCCTGAACCGGTGTAGTCAAATGATCCGGTCCAAAAATGATCCAGTTTCTGACCTTGCGCCATTGCAGCCTGTCCGTGCTCATATAATTGGTCAACTGCATTTTTCCAATACCCTGTCAATGGATCAGATGGCGTTACTTCTTTTGGATCCGAGGATTTAACAACCTTATACCCCTGCCCGTCTCGAATCATCAAAGAAATATTAGTATCTCTGTGGAGTGAGGCCACCTTTTGAAGCTGTTCCTGCTGAATATTTCGGATGTCAGGACCGAGCTGATTGGCAGCCAACGTGGCAGAAAGCCACAGATTATATCCGAGCTGCTTGTCAACGGCCTCCCAGCTATGTTGGGTTTGTTCGATAGCTCCTCCGATAATTTTAGCCGTCAGAACCATTTTAGTTTCACTGTCACTTCTTAGATTTTCGTGGGTCGTGTAATAATTGAGTGCGATGTTTAATAAAAGGATAAACAGGACGGACCCCGACAAAATGATCGTTATTCTGATTTTTATCGACACACTGATTTCTCACCTCTTGCCGTATGCTGGCGATTACTGGCAATTGCTAACTCAATGATACCGTAATAGCGCCTGTGATACCAGCATTTACATTTACCGGATATACATAAATACACACCTTGTGTACAGTATTGTCAATAGACAAGGGTTTGCCTACAATATAAGAAGATAATCATCCACAAGTAGTCCACAAATACACAGATTTTATTATAAACTGTGGATAAACCTGTGGACAAGTGCCGTGTTATCCACAATTTTATTCACATCATGTTAACAACGGAATATTTGTTCGTTGGATAATTCCGCGTTTTGAAAGGAGCATTTTCCCAGTGACCACCATGGATCACGCCTATTGGATGAAAGAAGCCATTCAGGAAGCGTATAAGGCAGAAATGTTAGGTGAAGTCCCCATCGGGGCTGTCATCGTAAAAGATAATGAAATCATCGGTCGCGGCTACAATTTGCGCGAGACGGATGCTGACCCAACCGCACATGCAGAGATGGTTGCCATTCGTCAGGCCAGTGAACACTTAGGTGCTTGGCGCCTGCTGGATTGTAGGCTGTATGTCACTTTGGAGCCGTGTCCAATGTGCGCCGGAGCCATTGTTCAATCACGGGTTCCCCATTTGATATACGGAACTACAGATCCCAAGGCAGGCTGCGCAGGCACGCTGATGAATTTATTACAGGAGCCTCGGTTCAATCATTGTACAGAAGTAACCAGTGGTGTACTGCAGGAGGAATGCGCCTCGCTGTTAACGAACTTTTTTCGGCATCTCCGGCAAAAAAGAGCGGCAGCCAGATTGTCTCCTCCCCCATCCTCATCCTGAGGGGGAAAAGTCCAAAACACTTCATCTCATTGCTAATTCCCCATGGAAGGAGACCAACCCATGCCTATGAGCTTGTATAATACGCCTCAAGGTATCTTTTTACGGCCATTTAACTTAGCGGATAGTGAAGCCCTTCTCGCCCTTAGGCAACGTAATAGGGATTCCCATGCGCCTTATGAGCCGCTTTACGAGGATTCATTTTTCACATTAGAGAAACAGCAGGATTATATCCGTCAGAAATTGCGTCAGGCCGAAGAGGATCAAGGTTACGTGTTTGGTATCTTTCTCTTAAAGGAAGAACGGCTCATCGGTTATATCTCTATTTCCAATCTGGTGCGTGGAGTTGGACAATTCGCTGATATCGGCTACATGATGGATCATCATGAACAGGGTAAAGGGCATATGACCGCAGCCTTAAAGTTGATCATACAATATGCCTTTCGTGCCTTATCTCTACATCGTCTCCAAGCGGGTACCCTTTTGCATAATGATCGCTCACAACGTGTATTAAAAAAGTGCGGCTTCCAGCCAGAAGGCATTGCTCGCAAGCTTGTACAGATTCAGGGCGCATGGCAGGATCACCAGATGTTTGGACTTTTAGCTGAGGATGACGTGTGGCAGAGCTAAATGACTGCACAGGGACAACATTAACAGTAAACAAAAAACCGCCCGGCTTATGCCGAGCGGTTTTCTTACATCATATTCGAAAAAAATGATGTTTTGCAATCATGTCATCCCATACTTACGGAGCAACAGTTTGCATTTTTTGTTGCAGCTGTTCCATAGTCAGGACTTGATCACCTGTTGGAATACCCACTTTAAATGCTGCTTTAGCATTGATTTTGCTGTATTGCGTGTAGCCTGTTACGGACAATTTTACATTGTCTTTTGTGGCCGGATCATTCATCTCTACATTCGCATTCAGGTCTTGATACACAGGAATGTTATCCTTGTTCAAAGCTGTGTTAATGTCAAACTGTTTCACTGTCAAGTAATTTTTCAACTCATCCAGCTTTTTGCTAACTTCGCTGGTGTTGGATTGCAATTCTTTCTTCGCTTCAGCCAGCTCTTCTTTCTTCACTTGAAGCATGCCAGCATATTCATCTTTAGACATCACATCAAGGACTTTAGGAAGCGCCTTAGTGATAAATGTATTGGTAGCTTGCTTCACATTGTCGTTCGTAATTTTGAATTGAACGACTTGTTTAGCTTCAACACCTTGTGGCAATTTAGCGTCTTTAGGATCAATATCAAAGAAGTACGTAGCTTGATCATACTCGTTCATAATAGCAGCAATCACTTCATTCGCAAATTTCTGCGATTTTTCCTGATCCATGGCTGCAGGATTAAATTCTTGTCCTGATTGTTTAGCCAGTTCTTGTGGATCAATGACCAGGAATTTACCTACAACATCCTGTGGAAGTGGGTAAAATGGAATATTAGGAATTTTAACGTACAGTTTATCTTTAGTCATTACCATTGGAATCGTGAAGCTGGTGGAAAGATCACCTTTCAAATGAATGCCGAGCGTCATTTCAGATTGGAAAGGTTCTTTTTGGTATACACCATCCAGCGTAATATCAGCATTTTTCAGCATGCTAGTTACCATTGCACTTTGCTCACTTGGAACAGAAGCGGATGTAATGGTCAGTTCCTTAATCGTGAATTGACTTTTGGATTCATAAGAGTTCAACTTCATTGCATTAGCTGTACCGGTCGTAACAGCTTCCTTTGGTTCTAACTTCTTGCTACAACCTACCAGGGCTACCGTCAAAAGCAACACCATAGTGAGTACCAAGACGGATAACTTTTTACTCATTGTGTAGATTCTCTCCTCTCGTAATTAACCCCTTTTTTATGCTAACAAAAAAAATACACACCTCCTATTTTAACTCATATTCTCAAACGGCGAAACACTTATTGGAAAATTTTCTTACAATAAGCACAAAGACACCCTGGCTCTCTTACCAGGGTGTCTTACACTATGCAATATATTTTAGGAGAAAGGTCTGCCTGCTTATGAGCCTTCTCTATTATGATGATCCACGTGATTCCGCTGTTTCACCTTCTTGGAACCGGATAACGGCTCTTGCTGATGACTACGCTCCCGCTTTTCGTTACTTCCACCAGAATCCTGTGCTTCGGGGACAGGAATGGCTTTAGGCTTGCCCATTTATGCATCCTCCATTCTCAGTCTATATTTGTGGTACATCAACGAATCCGTTTATTACCATTTAAAATAGGACTATAGATGGTGTAGATCTTCCGTTTTATCATGATTTAGTGAATCCTGATGACGGCGATCATTACGATCCTGCTGCACTTGCTGTGCCTGATGACTATTAACTGGGCGTTGCTCCAAATCATCAACAATGTTAGACAGGTTTTTATCCAGACCGTTTTTGGCTTTTGTCATGTAGTCTTCCTCCTCATTCCTTCATGACCTACGAGTGCGTCAATGACTGTAATGTTTGGGCACATTGGTGAATATGCCGAGTATAATCGGACACTAACTGCTGAATGATATCTGTTCGTTCATCCACAGACTGTCCGTCCCGTTCTACATCGACTAAGCTAACCTGTACTTCCCGGGAGTCTACATAAGTACATGCAAAATCAAAGGAGTACATTTGTCGGCCTTCTACCTCGATATGGATCCGTATAGCCCGGTTGTCAGCTTCATCTGCCTGTACCTGTGATTTGTCCCCTGAATTCAAAAGAATCGGCAGTTGTTCCTGCCAGGCCTCTACCAGCTTTTGCTGATCTACTGTCATTTCTCGATTCATGCCAGCACCTCCACATCTGATAACGTGTGAAAAAAACGAGCTTTTTATACAACAAAAAAGCCACTCTCCACGATTCCTAATCATTAGCTTATAAAGGCCAATGTATCAGCTATCGTATTTGAATGGCTTGGTTTATTTAGAGTATGGCGGAGAGGATGGGATTCGAACCCATGTGAGCTTGCACTCTAACGGTTTTCAAGACCGTACTACCTATGAAAAGCCGCCGAGCCTTGGTATGACTGGGTTTGTGAAGTCTAATGCAAGAACCGCTACAACTGCTGGCCTGTCTGCAACGCTGCCGTGTCCCCCTTGCCATTATCTGGAGGCAACCAGGTGCACGGAGCTGCCCCGATAGCTCATTTTTATTGCACCAAAACTATAATAACTGATTGAGCTTGCTTTCAGGCTCTTCACCATTTTCTACACGTTTTATATTGTTTATAAAGAAATCATATCTTTTTTTATGAAATTTTCGACCATCAGGCATTCCTGCTGTATGGGGAGTAAGTATCACATTACTCAGATTCCGGAGCTCACTGTCAATAGGAAGCGGTTCAGATTCAAACACATCCAGGCATGCGCCTGAAATATCCCCGTTTTTTAATGCATCAATCAAGTCTCTTTCGTTGACAATCCCGCCGCGGGCTGTATTGATAAAAAGAGCGGTATTCTTCATTTTCTTGAATGCCGCTTTGTTGATCAGTTGTTTGGTTTGTTGATTCAAGGGTACATGTACACTGACTATATCCGATGTGCTTACAAGAGTATCGAAATCCGTCATTTTCACAAAACCGTCAGATTGTACAAGAGCATTTCTCGCATAAGCCAGCACATTCATATCAAAAACCCTGCAAAATGCAGCTACTTTTTTTCCGATAGCGCCCAAACCGATAATTCCAATCGTTTTGCCTTTTAATTCACTCCCTGTATAGTCCAATTGATTTTCATCCATCCTGTTTTTCATGAAAGTATCAAGAAACGGTATGTTTTTATAATAAGACAATATCAGTGCCATTACGTGCTCGGCCACTGCCTGTGCATTCACTCCTGCAGCATTGGCCACCCAAATGCCGAGCTGTGTACAGGCAGGGACATCTACATTATCAAATCCTGCACCCGTCTGTACCAATTTTAATTTTTTTGCGATAGAAAGCAGGCTGTGATCCACTTTAATATGTTCAGGGATAATTACCTGGCAATCTTCAATATGATGCAGCATTTCTTTTCCGGGCGGGACAATTACAACATTCCAGTCTTGAGGAAAATACCTTACAATATTTGATTTCGAGGTCTCGCTAAAATAGCCAACTATGAGAATCTTCATTGCTAAACCACCTTTCATTACCTATACCATTCTTCGAAGAAAACCCGTTTGATGATCTTCATTTTATCCTTTTGAAGAAAAGGTGATTATTTCCATATTATAGACTTCATCGGCAGTACAACCTCTTGAAAGGTCATTGATCGGTGCATTTAGGCGCTGCAGGATCGGACCATATGCCTCAAAGTTTCCAAGACGCTGCGCTACCTTACAACCAATATTACCGGCATGAATACCTGGGAATATGAAAACGTACTATAATAAAATTTGACCCCTCGTCCTTATTAAAGATAATTTTAAACATAAAGAATAATGTTGTAAAACTCAAATATTTTGTGAACTATATTAATCATTTCTATATATTGAGGAGGTATTCTATGTATTTTCCTGGGATTGAAGCGTTTTTAGCTATCGTACGGACCGAGAGTATAAGCAAAGCGGCCGAATTGCTGCACCTGTCACAAGCTACGGTGAGCTATCGGTTAAAGACATTGGAACAGGAAATGGGTGGCCTTTTGGTTGAGCGAAGAAAAGGGGCACCCAAAACCAGTCTGACCCCAAAAGGGGAAAACTTTTTTAGCATTGCGGAAAGATGGGATGCTCTCTGGAGGGAAACACAAATCTTGCAGGCTAGCGGTTCGCAGTTAAGTCTGGCAATAAGCGCTGCCGAAAGTATAAGTCAATTTGTTTTGCCTCCTGTATATAGAATGCTTAATCAGCATACCCCGTCCATCCGACTGCAAATTCGTACGCAGCATACTCAGGAAGCTTTTGATAGTATTGAGCGGCGCGAGATGGATGTGGCGTTTGTGGTGCGAGAAATCGTGTCGCCTAGTGTCACTGTTAAACCGTTTTTTACTGAAGAAATGATGCTGTTGCGCCTGGCTGTGTCGGGGCGGCAGGCCGGAGATACTGTTGAAATGGAAGAATTGGCGGCGCAAGACGAAGTCTTCATAAATTGGAATAGAGAGTTTCAATTCAGACATGACCAGTGGTGGGACCCTCTTTGCCCGTCCCGTGTTCATCTGGACTCAGCGGGACTCATCACTACTTTTTTGAAGGACGCTAGACAATGGTCGATAGTTCCCGCTTCGATTGGCGCACATATGATGCGGATGGGAGATTTTGTTCTTCAGAAACTATCGGTATCGGTGCCTCCAAGAATATGCTATAAGGTAACTCATAAGTTTCCAAACCAAGCTTTACACGAGCCCCTTCGTATTCTTGATAACTATCTGCAAGATATATTTGGAATACAATGATCTGACCTGTCGAGATATTAGTTGCAATTGATTATAGGCCTGCAAACTGATGTATGAAAAAAATAGAGTATGCGGTGTAATAGCGTTTGAACAGCCCCTCCAGTGTCAGAATCTCAGGCGATACGCTCGCTCTCTCATCCTGCGCCACCCGAGACGTTTCCAAAACCGATGGACTCAGACGGTCAAGAAACCGCTGGGGAATGTCCAAACTATTCTTCCGCTGCCCGCGTTTACGCGGTTTGCCCCCCGTGTTTGTATTCATAATCCTATACCTCCGTCAGATGTTTATCCAACGGTCACGAACACAAAAAAACGCACCACACCGCTATCCAACGGTAAAGTGCGTTTCAATCATACTTGCTACAAATCCTTATGCAGCAAGGAAATTATTAAACTGACGGAGAGGATGGGATTCGAACCCATGTGAGCTTGCACTCTAACGGTTTTCAAGACCGCCCCGTTATGACCGCTTCGGTACCTCTCCAGGTGGTAAATGGATAAAGCTGCTTCCCTTTTAAACATACTCAGGCGCAACAAAATTATTTTACCACAGAACTTCTAAGAATGCAACACTTACTGTTTAGGAGCAATAACCTCAATGCCTCGCATGTATGAACGCAACACTTCTGGGATCACGATGCTTCCGTCCTCTTGCTGATAGTTCTCCAAAATAGCAGCCACAGTCCGCCCTACAGCCAATCCTGAACCGTTCAGCGTATGTACAAATTCAGGCTTTGCCTTCGAATCTGGACGAAACCGGATGTTCGCACGACGCGCTTGGAAGTCTTCCGTATTTGAACAGGAAGAAATCTCACGGTACATGCCACTCTCAGGCAACCATACTTCCAGATCGTACGTTTTGGCAGACGTAAAACCCATATCTCCAGTGCAAAGTGCCAGCACGCGATATGGAAGTCCGAGCAGCTGTAAAACACGCTCAGCGTTATTCGTCATTTTCTCCAATTCCTCATAAGAGGTATCCGGGTGAACCAGCTTAAGCATCTCTACCTTATTGAACTGATGCTGACGGATCAGGCCACGTGTATCACGTCCTGCTGATCCTGCCTCCGAGCGAAAGCAAGAGCTGTATGCCACATAATATTTCGGAAGCTGCTCCGCATTCATAATCTCTTCACGGTGGTAGTTCGTTACCGGAACTTCAGCCGTAGGAATGAGATAATACTCAGTATCACGCAGCTTGAACAAATCTTCTTCAAACTTCGGAAGTTGACCCGTTCCGTACAAGCTGTCCCGATTTACAATGTATGGAGGAAGCATTTCTTCATAACCATGCTCACTGCTGTGCAGATCCATCATAAAGTTAATCAGCGCACGCTCTAATCTTGCTCCCAGTCCTTTGTAGAACGTAAAACGAGAACCCGTTACCTTGGCTGCTGCCTCAAAATCAAGGATATCTAGATCCTGAGCCAATTCCCAATGCGCTTTGGGTGTAAAAGAAAACTCGCGCGGCTCCGACCAGCGACGGATTTCTACATTATCCTCTTCCGATGCACCTACAGGTACTGTATCATTAGGAATATTCGGAATAGACATCACCAATTCATCGATCTGAACTTCCAGTTCGCGTACTTGCTCATCTAATTCTTTGATACGATCGGAGACTTGACGCATTTCTGCAATAAGATCATCCGCATTTTCCTTGTTCTTCTTCAACTTGGCTACTTCACCGGATACCACGTTCCGACGATTTTTGAGCCCTTCACTTTCCTGAAGTAACTCACGACGGCTTACATCCAGATCTGTAAAACCATTAATCAGATCCAGAGATTTCCCCCTGTTCTGCAAAGCTTTCTCAACCCGACCAAGCTCATTACGTAAAATCTTTATATCTAACACAGGTAATCCCTCCTACACTACAAACCTGACTTTCACTATTCGCGGACCATATCCACAAAATATTGATGTAACCGGTAATCGTCTGTTAACTCCGGATGGAAGGATGAAGCCAGCAAATGACCCTGACGGGCTGCCACGATCTCGCCGTTATATTCAGACAGCACATCTACTCCCGTTCCAACAGACTGTATTAATGGCGCGCGTATAAATACAGCACGAACCGGTTCCTCAATCCCTTTAATGTTCAAGTCTGTTTCAAAGCTCTCTCTTTGGCGACCAAATGCATTACGCGATACTGTAATATCCATGAGTCCCAAATGTGCTTCTTCCTGTCCTTGAATCGTTTTAGCCAGTACAATCAATCCCGCGCAAGTGCCAAATACAGGCTTGCCTTGATTGGAAAACTGACGTATAGCCTCTATGAAATCATACTTGCGCATTAGCTTACCAATAGTGGTGCTTTCACCACCGGGAATGATAAGACCGGACAGCTCATTGAGCTGTTCGATCTTCTTCACCGCTATACATTCCGCACCCGCACGCTCAACGCTACGTATATGTTCAGCTACAGCGCCTTGCAGCGACAATACACCTATTTTCATGCCGGCCCCTTCTTTCTTACCAACCACGATCCTGCATGCGCTCATGCGGTGCCAGTTTGGAAATTTCAATGCCTTTCATAGGAGTTCCCAAATTCTTGGAGACTTCTGCAATCAGCTTGTAATCCGTATAATGAGTGGTCGCTTCCACGATTGCACGTGCAAACTTCTCAGGGCTATCCGACTTGAAAATACCAGAACCTACAAAGACGCCATCAGCGCCTAAATGCATCATTAACGCGGCATCGGCAGGTGTTGCTACACCACCCGCTGCAAAATTGACCACTGGCAGTTTGCCAAGCTCATGCACTTCCAACAGCAGTTCATATGCAACTCCGAGGTTTTTCGCCTCTGCATACAGCTCGTCCTTCGACAAGTTTTGCACCTTGCGAATTTGACCATTGATAAAACGCATATGCCGAACGGCCTCAACAATATTCCCAGTCCCCGGTTCGCCCTTCGTACGGATCATAGATGCACCCTCACCAATACGACGCAGCGCTTCTCCCAGATCCTTAGCTCCACAAACAAATGGAACGGTGAACTCCCGCTTATCAATATGGAAAACTTCATCCGCAGGTGTCAGCACTTCGCTTTCATCGAGATAGTCAACACCGAGAGATTCCAATACCTTTGCCTCTACATAGTGACCGATACGAGCCTTAGCCATAACAGGAATAGAAACAACCTTCATAACTTCTTCCACAATCGTTGGGTCAGCCATACGAGCAACCCCACCAGCTGCACGGATATCCGAAGGCACCCGTTCAAGAGCCATTACAGCTGTAGCTCCTGCTGCCTCTGCAATTTTAGCCTGCTCAGCGTTCATGACATCCATGATTACGCCACCTTTTTGCATCTCTGCCATACCTCTTTTTACACGCGAAGTTCCCGTTTCCATGTCGTTGCCTCCTATAAGGGTTACGTTTAGATTCTAACTTAATATTTTACCGCACGAATGCCAAATACACAATCATTTCAAGCTGCAAAATAAGTAATGAAAAACAAGGTAGATCGCTTAGCTTCGCTTTTTTAGAAGAGGTTCTTAATTCCCTGGAACAGATCTCCGAAGAAATCACCGATTGCCCGGAAAAGCATCCGGAACCAGCCGCCCTCTTCTACTGCCGTCGTAGTAACCAGATCCACGGTTTTCGTCTGCCCTTTATCCACACCGTCTGTCTTGTACGTGTACGTAATTGTTCCGACTTTGGCCCCTTGCTTCAAAGGTGCCACCAGAGAGCTTGCTGGTGTAATGTTCGTTGTAAAGGTTACCTTAGGATTGCTCGCACCCTTAGGTACGATAAAGCTTACTGCATCCTTGGTGACGATCGGTACTTCTGTTTCCGTACCTTTGGTCACTGGCACATTCTCAACACCCTTAACCATCGTCTTTGGAGCAATAACCTGCTTCACTTCAAAATTATCAAAACCATAGTTCAGCACTTTAGCTGTCTCTGTAAAACGATGAGGCTCTGAATCTGCTCCCATGACTACACTGATGAGACGCATTCCGTTGCGCTCAGCTGTACCTGTAAAACAGTTTCCAGCATTGCTCGTATGGCCCGTTTTCATTCCGTCCAAGCCGGGATAAGCAAACTTTCTAAAGTTAGTAATATTTTTGTTTGCTTCTAACATCCAATTGTAGTTAATAATTGGTGCTTTGTCAGTCGGTCGGAATTTGTAAGATTGAATTGTGGTAAACCGTGTATAATCCGGATGATCCTTTATAATGTTACTAGCTAATGTCGCTGCATCTCTCGCTGTCATCACAGTTTCCCGGTCTGTATCCGGCTGGAAGCCTTTCGGCATATCACCACGGTCCAAACCAGTCGAGTTGATAAAATACGTATTTTTCATGCCCATTTTCTGAGCTGTTTCATTCATTAGTTTTACAAAGTCCTGCTCAGTTCCAGATACGCGTTCAGCAAGGGCTACTGTTGCATCATTAGCAGAACCTACCGCCATTGCAATATAAAGCTCTTCTACCGTATGTTGATCCCCTTGAGCCAAAAAAATACGTGATCCAATGCTCTTAGAAGCATTCTCGTTAACCGTAACTTTATCCGTCCACTTGAGTTTACCTTGCTTAACCTGTTCAGCCACGATGTATTCTGTCATCATTTTAGTCATACTTGCTGGCGGAAGTGGCTCATCTGGGTTCATAGACAGCAATACTTGCCCAGTGGAAGGCTCGATCAAAATGGCGGAACGTAGTGCCAGACTAGGAGGATTAATAGAACCTGTCCCCGTAATATTGGTTGCCTGTGTTGCCGCTCCAGCTGCATAAGTAGCCACGCTCGGATCGAAATTGCCTACCACAGGCAATGCCGACATATACATCATATTAAGCACCATGACTGCAGTCACACTCTTTTTAATCATGCTGCGTTTTTTATTCTGTTTTAAAATGTTCGCTTTCAAATGAATACAAACTCCTCTCGTACCTCAACCCGATCCGCTATGAATAACGAGACGGTGGTTACAGCCTCTACTTGGCCAATGTAATTAATTAATGTTATAAAATCCAGTTTCACTTCGTTTGCTTAGTTGTATCCTGTCATGAGCATTTTCTGCTCGAATCTTCTTCACTGGTAGGAATCGTCCAAAAGACCTACGTGTCCTAATTCGTCAATAATTTCGTCAAAAAGGCGGACACTTGTCTATTCTATCACAGGGGTATCTCTAAAAAAAGACAGGCAGAGCGAAATACGCTCTGCCTGTCGTCAAGTCTACTACAGCCGAACTTTATAGAGAGTAATTTGGTGCTTCTTTCGTAATTTGCACATCATGCGGATGGCTCTCACGCAGACCAGCGCCTGTAATACGGATAAAGCTTGTATCGTTACGAAGCTCCTCAATATTAGCTGTACCGCAATAACCCATACCGGAACGAAGACCGCCCAACAGCTGATGAACAGTGTCGGAAAGTGGTCCTTTATAAGCAACGCGTCCTTCAATGCCTTCCGGTACCAATTTCTTGTCGTCATCTTGGAAATAACGATCTTTACTACCTTGCTTCATCGCAGCCATAGAACCCATACCACGATATACTTTAAAGCGGCGTCCTTGATAAATTTCAGATTCGCCTGGGCTTTCTTCCGTACCTGCAAAAAGACTTCCCAGCATTACCGCAGAAGCGCCTGCCGCAATGGCCTTTGTAATTTCACCGGAGTATTTAATACCACCGTCTGCAATGATCGGAATATTATATTCACGTGCTACTGTTGCACAATCATAAATTGCTGTTACTTGTGGAACACCTATCCCTGCGATTACGCGTGTTGTACAGATGGAGCCTGGACCAATACCGACTTTTACAACAGATGCTCCTGCTTCAATCAATTCGCGCGTTCCGTCACCAGTAGCTACATTACCTGCTACAATCGTCAGATCAGGATAAGCTTCACGCAACTTGCGGACCGCTTCAATAATGTTAATATGATGGCCGTGAGCAGAGTCCACAACAATCATATCCACACCAGCTTTTACAAGTGCTTCAGTTCGATCAAATGTATCCTTGGAAATGCCGACAGCCGCACCGACCAGAAGACGCCCTTGTGCATCTTTCGCTGCGTTCGGAAATTGAATAGCTTTCTCAATATCTTTAATGGTGATAAGTCCTTTGAGATAATTTTCATCATCGACCAAAGGGAGCTTTTCAATTTTATGCTTTTGCAAAATGACTTCCGCTTCCTGTAAAGTCGTACCCACAGGTGCAGTTACCAGTTCTTCCTTCGTCATGACTTCACTGATTTTAAGGTTAAAATCGTGAATAAAGCGAAGATCGCGGTTAGTAATAATACCCACCAGTTTGTTTTCTTCGTTTACAACAGGTACACCAGAAATACGGTATTTACCCATAACTGCTTCAGCATCGGACACCAAATGATCCGGAGTCAATGAGAATGGATTGGTGATAACACCGCTCTCCGAACGTTTAACCCGATCCACCTCTACTGCTTGCTGTTCAATCGACATATTTTTATGAATAATACCGATACCGCCCTCACGAGCCATCGCAATTGCCAACACTGCCTCAGTAACAGTATCCATACCAGCACTCATCAAAGGAATATTCAGCTTCACGTTATCACTCAAACGAGTCGCCACGCTTACTTCTTTGGGCAGAACCACCGACTTGCGAGGTACCAGCAAAACATCGTCAAAGGTAAGGCCTTCCTTACCGAATTTATCTTCCCACACCAAGATGATCCTCCTTCAAATTGTTTAGTCTGTATTGGTCTTGTTGTCTGTCCGACATGGACAAATCAAGGCTCTCTGAAAATATATTATTGCAATCTTAGCAAAGCGGTATAGGGGTGTCAAGCCTTCATCAATAGCCCTAACCTTTAGTATTTCCCTGTACAAACAACTGTACTCCTACGAAGGACAACCTTTAAAAATAAGCGTTTCCAAAGGTAATAGCTATTCACAAAAGCATATCTCCTCTTTGAATGCGCAGCATAGAAGCAATTGTATAAGTGGTTTGTACCGTAATATACCAAAGAGGACCATGATCTCATTGAGATCATGGTCCTCTTTACTTGTTGCTTGGCGACGTCCTACTCTCCCAGGACCCTGCGGTCCAAGTACCATCGGCGCTGGAGGGCTTA
>NZ_JAAMNR010000011.1:0-70817 GCF_011066115.1 Paenibacillus sp. EKM212P | reverse complement strand
TAGAGTAATTCGGTATACCATATACGCTTCTGCGCATTTGTTAAATCATATAACTGCATGTCATTCATCTCATTCACTCCTATTCCATGATGTGAATATCCTCCCGCTGCACCTGGCAGTCAGGAGGACAAAAGGACAGTTTAACGTGCGCTTCCACCCCGTCATTGATCCAGTGAAACAATTTCTTCCGCCTCAACCACCAATCGATCCCCTACGGAAGCCCGACCGCTTCCGAGAATATAGCCCCGCCGACGCTTGATCACTTCAAAATAGAGATCAATTCGGTCTCCAGGCTTGGCCAAGCTGTGGAATCGAATTCCATTGAGGTTAGTCAGGTATGAAATGCCTTTTTTATCAATCGCAGCGAATGCCGCTAATTGTGCAAGCGACTCCACAATCAACATAGGAGGCATGTATGGGTTAGTGTCAGTAATGAACCACTCACTCCAGGTGACAAGCTTGTATCCCTTCGCCCATTGCGACGTTTCGTACCCGGTCACGCCATCCAACAGAAGAAATGGGTACCGGTGCGGAAGCACATCCGGGATATGGATTAGCTCTTCGCTCACAGGCTTATTCCCCTTCCCACTTGCGAACAGCAAGGCAGACGTTGTGCCCTCCGAAACCAAATGAATTGCTAATCGCCGCGCGGACCTCGCGTTCCTGATATACATGCGGCACAAAGTTCAATTCAGGAGCCTCAGGATTGTCGCAATTGAGTGTCGGTGGTACTTTGCTGTGAATCATACTCTGCACAGTCGCAATTAACTCGACTGCCCCTGCACCGCCCATTAAATGACCAGTCATGGATTTAATAGACGATATCGCCAAACGGGGGGCATGCTCCCCGAATACTTTTTGAATAGCATTAATCTCCATACGATCATTAAATGGCGTACTCGTACCGTGGGCATTGACGTAGTCGATTTCCTGCGGTGTTAAGCCGCCATCCTGCAGTGCGATATTGATCGCTTCTGCCGGGCCGGAGCCAGAGGGATCTGGAGCCGTGATATGATACGCATCAGTTGTGCATCCGTAACCCACAACTTCGGCCAGAATGGTGGCTCCGCGGTTCAAAGCATACTCCAACTCCTCCAGCACCAAGACTCCTGCTCCTCCACCGATGACGAATCCATCGCGATCCACATCAAACGGACGACTAGCCTTCTGCGGCTCTTCATTACGTCTGGAGAGAGCATGGATATTCGCAAAAGATGCCAGATCAAGCTGACTAAAATTGGCTTCAGCTCCACCGGCAACCACGACATCAGCCGTGCCGTACTGGATCGTACGCAATGCCTCACCAATGGCATTACTTCCTGTGGCACAAGCCGTAACCACAGCAAAAGAAGGCCCCTTGGCTCCGATAGCAATGGAGATTTCACCAGGTGCTGAATTAATCATCATCGAGGAAACAAAATAAGGAGAAACTCTTTTGGGACCAAGCTTTGTTAATTTCCCATAGTTCTCCTCTATAACATCGAGGCCGCCTGCTCCAGAGCCGACAATAACTCCCACGCGACTTGCATTCCGCTCATCAATCACTAATTTTGATTGCTCCACTGCCTGCCGGGCAGCCGCCAAAGCAAACTGAGTGAACTGTGCGACTTTATTAGCTTCCTTCTTGCTCATATATTGCAAGGGGTCAAAGCCCGTAACCTGTGCACCGATCTTTGTCGGAATGTCCGCTGTATCGAAAGCAGTGACAGGTCCGATTCCACTTTTTCCTTCCAACAGTGAATTCCAGAAATCCGTAAGATTAAGCCCGACCGGCGTTACGACTCCCTGTCCAGTCACTACAACACGTCTTCTCACTGTATCCACGTCCTTCGTTGAAATTAATTCTTAGAAGCCTGTTGCTCGTAGAGAGGAAAGTCGCCATACACATGACTGATTTTTTCATGCACATCCGCAAGATCAGCATATACCTCGACGATCACAAGCTTGTTCTCCTGATACTTTTGCCAAGCAAGCTGAAGCTGTTCCCGTGCCTCTCCCTTACTCCGAATTGCAAGACTTTCCACAAACTCGTACTGAGGAATTTGAATTCCTGTCTTGGCCGCCTCAGAAACAAACGGGAGGGACTGCCCTGTGAGATGCTTATAATTCATTTGATTCTGTAACCAACCATACCCACCATTATTGAGTACGAGATAGATTAACGGTATTTGATACTCCACCGCCGTCATAAAATCCGAACAGAAGAGATTGAACGCACCGTCACCTACAAGTGCCACTACTGGACGTTGTGTTGCCACGCTTGCTCCCAGAGCAGCAGCCGCACCGAATCCAAGACTCGTTTGATCACTAGGAACAATCGAAAGAGAGCCTTGGGCAAAGCGAAAATATGGATAAAAATAGGACCACATATCCTGCAATCCATTCTCTTGAAGAAGCACCAGATTTTCAGGGAACTCCGTCTGAATCATGTCCAACAGCTCAGGAACGTGGATTCCAGGGGTCTTTTTCAGCTCTTCCAAATAAATAGCCCTGTGAGAAAAAGCCTCCTGTTTACAGCTCCTAATCGTTTCAAGCCACACTCCATCAGGCTCCTGGCCGCGCCGTTCAAGCCACTGCTCCACCGCTGCATATCCATCACCAAGCACCTTGATACCCCTGTACTCGTGTGCAAAATCCTCCAGATTTACATTGACTTGAATCAAAGGTGTATCCTGTAGCAAAATATCCCACTCAAAAGTAGCCGTTTCTTCCAATCGACTGCCCAGTGTGATTACCACATCAGATTCCTTCCAGATTTGTCTTAGACTAAGATCTGTATAGAGTCCCGCAACACCACAGAAGAGTTCGTGGTCTTCATCAACTACACCCCGTCCCGAGGCGGTTGCGAACAAGGCCGCTCCATGTTGGTTAGCAAACCGTTCAATCACATCACCTGTACCTGACTTCATTCCGCCTCCGACTAGAATGAGTGGCCTGCGGGCGTTCTCAATAATTCCCCACGATGCATCCAACTCCCGACGAGACGGAGAGCACGACAGCTTTTCTGGTGGGGTAAACTGAAGCCCTGTTGGCACAGGTTGGTCCATCAGATTTTCAGGGAGTTCGATATAGACAGGACCCGGTGCTCCATTGATAGCCAAAAAGGCAGCCCGCTCCATCGCCCATACAAGCCGATCCACATGCTCGACACGATAAGCCCATTTTACGAGCGGCTTCACGAGTGAGATTTGATCCGCTTCCTGAAAGGATCGGGTACCCAGCTTGTCTCCGCCAGTGCCAAGCGCCAGAAGCAGGAGCGGAGCGCCCAGGTTTTTCGCTTCCAGCAACCCTGTGAGTGTATTACTGAGCGCAGGGCCTTTCCCCACAACACACACGGACATCTGGTTGGTGGTGAGCGCATAACCTGCTGCCATGAACACAGCATTACGTTGATCTTTGCACAGGATAAAATCCATACCGGATGAGGGGAGTGACGATACGATTTTGAGATCATCACTTGGTAATCCAAAGAGATGCTGAACCCCAGCCGATTTTAAGTAGCCAATGATGGCATCCCAGGGAAAGAAGCTCGCAGTCATACCAAACTCCTCTTTTCCGACAAATATTCTGCGACAATTTCTGAAATCAAGATCGGCTTCGAAATGAGCTTGAAATCGTAAAAAATATAGTTCGACATCGTGCCGTAGCCACCAAAAGGCTTATTGCCTTGATCCACATCCTCAAGCGTCTGATTAATGGTCAATGTGTGCTTCTTTCGCAGAACGTCAGTCAGGTGCTCCGATCCGTATAAGCTGCAACCCATTGCACGTTCACTGAAATAACTGGAGGAAATACGCTTGATCAATTGCTCGTCGTCTTGGTAGCTAACTACATTGAAGACTGGCGAAAAATACTCAATAATCTCCAGATTCTGATCCAATTCACTATATACAACCGTCGGCTCCATCTTTTTCGTACGGAAATCAATGCCGCCGCCGTAAATAATAAACTTATCGTTCGTGTTAAAATATTCGGAAACCGAATATAGCGTGTCTTTATAGAATATAGGGGTATAGTTTGCGTTCGGATCATCATTGGCTCCAAACACGAGTTGGTCAAGCTGTTGGATCAGCAGATCTTTGAAATGCTCACTCACATCTTGATGTACCAGAATGATGTCGGGGCCTAGGCAGTCTTGTCCAGAGTTGAACAATCTCATTCGGATCACATCGGTAACCGCCAGCTCCAGATCTGCATCAGGTCCGATGATGAAAGGATTTAGTCCTTGTCCGTAAAAAATGTAGAGCTGATCTTTTCGAATCTGTTTTTTGATCTTCTCTGCATTGGTATAGCTTCCGGTGAACACCACAATATCAGCTGGCATCACGGAATTCTCCATGAACACCTTCTGGCTAACTTTACGAATATAGATGGGTAATCCATGTACAGCCTGAAGCTTTTCATGCAGCATGTTAACGTACTCGTTTACGTGAGAAGAAGGGCGAAAGTCTATATTTTCAACGTACAGGGACGGAATCAAGAGGTATAATGCATAGGAGTACAAAATGACGTTGGAAGGCATAAATACAGCCATAGATTGTTGCCAGCTTGGCTGATAGGTCTGAACTTCTTGCAGAGCACCTTGAAGTGTGAGGATCGTGGAGTCAATTTCTGCATTGGCAGCCCGATAGGATGAAAATTGTGTGAGAATATCCATCACTTCCTGCCGATTTTCAATCAAATAATTGAGGCATTTCAGAATAGATTCATGCCTTTTCAGAAACAGTGTGTTTTCTGCCAGTTCTGGATTTATACTCATGGCACATTCTCCCTTTCCTGTATGCAGTTTTGGTATATATCTTGTTATGCTTTGCGAGAAGCAGCTTTCTCTAGAGCAACACGCTCCATCTCCAGACGATCTACTTTTCCATTGCGATTTAAAGGAAAATGATCGAGCGGAAGCAAAAGATCGGGAAACATGTATGAAGGGAGTACCTGACTCATCTCTTTGCGGAGCACAGGCACGACCTGTGAGGAATCACTTTCGATGAATGCGACAAGCAATGTCCCTTTAGCCTCATCCTCCAAGGTAATCACGCAGGATCGGTAGCCTAGCGAACCAATTCGGTCCTCGATATAGACTGGAGAGACCATATAGCCCATCCGGTTGACCGTCTTACCGCTGCGACCAATGACATACAGCATTCCGTCATCCAGATAGCCCAGGTCCCCCGTCTTGAACCAGCCGTCCTGTAGAACGGATTGCGTCAGGTCTGGACGATTTAGATAACCTTCCATGCATCCAGCACTGCGTATCCACACTTCGCCTACGATACCGTCCGCCTGCTGGTTGCCTGTAGAATCTAGTATTTTCAGATCCACACCAGGTAATGGTAGGCCACAACCCTTCGGACACTCTAGCGTCCCCAGCGTAACGTTGCCCAGTTCAGAAAGGCCGTAACCATTCAGCAGGGGCTGTCCAAATATGTTGTTAAATTTCTCTTCAAGGTCCTGGGTAAGTGGGGAACCGCCTACGCACCACATGCGCACCGGAGCTTCCTTGACCATTTCCAGTTGTTCGGGTTTTCGGTTTAGCATACGCAACAAGGTGTAAAAAGCAGAGGGGTTAGCGTCTACGACCGTCGCCCGGTCTTTCGTAATACTTGCAATGACGCTCCAGAGGTTTTTTGGATTGCAGATGATGAGAGAACATGAAGTTAACCACCAGGAGAAGATAAGTGAGATTCCATAAAAATGAGAAAAAGGCACAACGGGGAGCATATGGTCAGACGGTAGGTAGTTCATGGCGTGTATGGAATGCCTGATATTCTCCATAAAAGCTGAACCAGCTTTCACGATTCCCTTGGGTTTGCCTGTCGTACCTGAAGAATACAGAATGAGCGCATCTGACCTCTCGCACCACTTGCTAAAGTCGAGGGCTTCAAGCTTTGGCTCTCCTACCCAATCCGGGTGTACTGCTTCTTCTTGAATCAGATCTTGAATCAGAATAACGAGAGCATGAGGAAGTTCTAAATCGGAATCCGTAAGGATACAACAGGCACCCGCTTCATCATAGATTTGGGCCACCTCATCGAGCACAGTCTGCTCGTCCACCACAGTCACCGAAACAGCGATATTGCACAGGGAGAACAGAGACACAACAAACCAATAGGAATTGGCCGCTTTCAGAATCACTCTACCGTCTTCGGGAATTCCTCTGAGAGTCAACATCCGGGAGAAGATCGTAACGTCTCGCTCCAGACGCTCCCTGGTCATAATTCCTTCAGGTGAGATAATCCGGCAATCCGTATGCGTAATAAGCACAACGTTCCCTCCTTACATCCCCGTAATATGGTATCCAGCATCTACATGGATAACTTCACCCGTAATGCCTCTCGATAAATGGGAAAATAGGAATAACGCCGTATCTCCGACTTCAGACGTATCAACCGTCTTGCGTAGGGGCGTAGTTTCTTCAATATGTTTGAGCATTGTGTTAAAATCCTTAATGCCATAGGCAGCCAAAGTCCGTATCGGACCAGCGGAAATCGCATTTACACGAATGCCATATGTGCCCAGATCATTCGACAGATAGCGCATGCTGGCTTCCAGTGAAGCCTTCGCTACACCCATAACGTTGTAATTTTTGATCGCTCGTTCTGCGCCAATATACGTCATGGTGACGATACTTCCACCCTCTGTCATCAGTGGGTATACTCGACGGGATACAGCAGCCAGAGAATAGGCACTGATTTCTTGTGCAACAGCGAACCCCTCGCGAGAAGTGTCAACGAACAAGCCATCCAAATCCTCAGCCTTAGCATAGGCGACACTGTGAAAATAACCATGCAATACGCCTACTTTTTCTTTTAGAAAATCCGCCAATGCATCAAGATCTTCATTGCTTTGTACATTACAAGGACAGACCAGTGCTCCCGGAATGGTTTCAACGAGCTTTAGTACCCGCTCTGCAACCCTCTCATTTTCGTAAGTAAAAATGAGCTGTGCTCCTTCAGCAGCTAAAGATTGAGCTGTCCCCCAGGCAATACTCCTGTTATTAGCCACGCCCATAATCAAAATGTTCTTACCGCTCAGTAGTACTGCCACAGAAACCACCTTTCTTTTTTACATTTTTAAACAAAATAACAACTTAATTGCGTATGTCTACATTTATAGACATATGTAATCTTTCCTGGAATATTATCGCGTTAATTGCCAAACTTGGATAGGCGACGTTTTAGGCAAATCACAAAATTTATTTTAAAATTTGTGTGAATGGGTAGAACACTACTCCGCAGTTGAGTTCAGCTGGAATCTCGAGACCAGTTTTTTCAAATTCCAAGCACTTCCATACTAGACCCATAAATTCGTCTTACAACGATCCTTCTTACTAAGGCCTGGAAAACACAACGTGTATGCTGTCTGTCATCTCACAAGAAATAGTTGTGTTGCTTCTGTTGGTCTGTGTTCAAATCGAAAGGAATACATGTATGTGAAAAAAGGTAGCGAGGCAAAAACAAGGTGACTGTCAAAGCGAGTTAAACATAAAATCCGCATATTTTTGTAAATATTTACATTCCGATGACAGAATCACCCACCTACCGGAAGTAACCACTTCATTTTCACCAACAATGACTCTTCCGATTTGAACATCCTGAGTGACCAGCCAGATATCATCTAAGTGTAAGCCTTAACCTTTATAGACTACGCTTTTGTTTTTTGGGAGCTAAAGTATAGCTAAAGGAGACAACAAAGTCGATTGCCAGAACGATTGCCCATGTTTGCATAATGCCCTCCAAAGACATCGTACGCTGGGGATCATCAACATACACAATGATGGCGAGCAACAAAGCATTACCTATAGCCCAACCCAAAAGGTGAAGCAACCAACCTATCCGTTCCTCTTTTGCATGAGCAGCACCATACTTGCGTTCAGGCTTGGGTCCCTTACCAAACCAATGGGAGAACCGTACATCCGCCCACTTAATTAACCTATGACCAAATGCTACTGTAATACCAAAATAACAGGCCGCCAAGCCAGTAGCAGTCGTAATCTCCATGCCACTTTTCACCGTGATGAACACCGCAATCAGTAACAGGATATCAATAATGGGGGTAAATAGTAAAAGAAGACCGCCTAACTTCTTCAAGCCAAACATATACCTTGCGATCAAGCCTGCAACAACAAAAACCCAAAATAAAACTTCAGCACTAATAATAAATAAATACATAATAGATGATTCCTTTCAAATTAGAAATTGGTATTTACCAAAACTATCCCCCTTTCATGCCCACTATCATACAATATTATACATAATATTCCTAGTATTTTGTCTATAATTACATAAAAGGAAACAAATAGCCGTTTTTTTCTGCGAAAAACAGTATCTGTTCAGAACATTTCGTTTTGTTCTCAAAATGGGCATTTTACATGATATGCTACCCATAAAGAATTATGATGATCTGAAATGAAAAAAGATGTACCTATGCTAATCAGCACGGGTACATCTTTTCTACAGATACACTATCCAATTACAATATGCCCTTCGGGACGACGGTACAATGTCTTGGTCGAGCGTGGACGAATGGCATAGGCAATCGTAAGAGGACCAATCCGACCAATAAACATGGTCACACAAATAATCAGCTTGCCTGCATCAGACAATCCTGGCGTTACTCCTACGGACAAGCCTACCGTTCCGATTGCGGAAGCAGCCTCAAATGCAAGGGAGAGAAATGGGGCATCCTCTGTCATTAGGAGCAGTACAACCACAATCGAGAATATAAATAGGGCCAGTACAATAATGGTCAGCGCTCGCATCATGATATCGTTAGGGACCCTGTGGCGGAAAAACACAATTTCCTTCTGTCCTCGCATGACGGCGATTAGCGCACCTACCATAAGCAGGAACGTAGTCGTTTTAATTCCTCCTCCCGTGGAGCCCGGAGAAGCACCGATAATCATCAGCAACATAATAAAAAACTGACTTGCCTGTCTTAACCCGCTGATATCGACTGTGCTCGTACCTGATGATCTCGTGGAGACCGATTGAAAGACCGCTCCATATACTTTGCCTTCCCAGTTCAACGCGCCCAAGGTTCGTGCATTGGTAAACTCAAAAATAAATATAACCAGCGCACCAATCACAATGAGCACTCCCGACACGCTAAGCACCATTTTGGAGTGTAGAGACAGTCTTCGGGTACGGCGAAAATCGAACAAATCACTAAGTACAAGGAAACCCAAGCCTCCAGATATAACGAGCACAGATGCAATCATATTGAAAACAAAATCTCCAGCGTACTGTTGGAAGCTAGTCCCAAACAGATCGAATCCCCCGTTATTAAAGAGGGATACGGAATGGAATATTCCATAATAGATCGCTTGTCCGACAGGCATCTCTCGCATCCACCGCAAAGCCAAGACGACGGCTGCTATCGCCTCAATGGTAAAAGAAAAGATCAGCACCTTGCGAATAATACGCACGATCCCTTCCATGCTATCGGCATTAATAGCCTCCTTAAGCAGCAATCGATCCTTTAACGATAGTCGTCGCCCCAACAACAGCGCAAACAAGGTCGCTAAGGTCATAAACCCCAGACCGCCTAGCTGCATCAGCACCAAAATGACGGTTTCGCCAAACATCGTATACGTTGAATCGACGTCAACAACGACCAGTCCTGTGACACAAGCGGCTGAGACGGACGTAAAAAGCGAATCAATCCAATGCGGAGCATGACCACTATGATTGGCAACAGGAAGCATCAGTAGCAAAGTACCCAATGCAATAATCAATAAATATCCGATGACCAATATAAAAGGAGGCGATGCGAACCGACTAAGCTTGACGCTGCGTTTCATTAGAGTATTCTCTCCATCCGTTCTTATGAAAAAGAGGAACAAGACACGGGAAGCCCGGCTGATCCTCTATATTCATAATGTTATGTTATTCTACTGTTGGTTACGCATATGCGGGAAAAGCAGCACATCGCGAATGGAAGGCGCATCTGTCAGCAACATAACCAAACGATCGATGCCGATGCCCAGTCCACCTGTTGGTGGCATCCCGTATTCCAAGGCGCGGATAAAGTCATCATCCATTTCATGCGCCTCGTCGTTACCGTGCTCACGTTCCAGCAATTGTGCTTCAAAACGTTGGCGCTGGTCGATTGGATCATTCAGCTCAGTGAACGCATTCGCATGCTCACGAGCAACCACGAACAGCTCGAAGCGATCCGTAAACCGCGGATCTTGTTCGTTTTTCTTGGCCAACGGCGAAATTTCAACCGGATGTCCAGTAATAAAGGTCGGTTGAATAAGCGTTTCCTCTACGAACTGCTCAAAGAATGCATTCAGGATATGGCCAAATGTCATATGCGGTTCAACCGAAACTTTATGCTCTTTCGCAAGACGATGAGCTTCTTCATTACTCATCTGCACGCTAAAGTCTACGCCTGTTACTTCTTTAACAGCATCAACCATGGAGACTCTGCGCCATTGCGGCGTCAGATCCACTTCCTGGCCTTGATATTGAATGTGCTGTGTGCCCAGTACTTCCTGCGCAATATGTGCAACCATGTTTTCCGTCAATTGCATGATATCTTTATAATCAGCATACGCTTCATACAGCTCAATCATCGTAAACTCAGGGTTATGGCGGGTCGAAATACCTTCATTACGGTACACACGACCGATCTCATATACTTTCTCCATTCCGCCGACAATTAGTCGTTTCAAATGGAGTTCAATAGCAATACGCATATAAAGCTGCATGTCCAATGCATTATGGTGCGTAACAAATGGCTTCGCTGCCGCCCCGCCAGCAATAGAATGCAATGTTGGAGTTTCAACTTCCAAGTAGCCGAGCGAATCGAGATAACGACGCATGGATTGAATAATACGGGACCGTGTAATGAACGTTTTTTGTACTTCAGGGTTCATAACCAAATCGACATACCGCTGACGGTAACGCAATTCAACATCCTTCAGGCCATGATATTTCTCTGGTAATGGATACAAGGATTTGGACAAGACCTCAATATCCAGCACTTTGATTGTCGTTTCGCCTGTTTTGGTTTTAAAGAGCACACCCTTAACACCAACAATATCGCCCAGATCCAAAATACCAAATGCTTTATATTTGGATTCAGGTACCGTGTCTTGACGAACATAAATTTGAATACGTCCGCTAAGATCCTGTATATGAGCAAAGCTGGCTTTCCCCATCACACGTTTAGCCATAATACGGCCTGCTATGCTAACTTCAATATTCTTTTCTTCCAGTTCTTCCTTAGTCAAACTGTCATACTTGCTCAGTAGTACGCCCGCTTCAGCCGTGCGTATGTATTTGCGTCCAAAAGGATCAATGCCCAATGAGCGAAGCTCGTCCAATTTGGCACGGCGAATTTGCAAAAGTTCACTTAATTCCTCGCGATTTTCTTGTGATTCCTGGTTAGTAGTTTCATCCGACATGGTGCTAAATCAGCTCCTTCAATATGAATAGACGGGCCGGGGTCCGTCCGGGTGTAGAGAAAAAAAGCTTCCACAAGGAAGCTTTTACATTAAATTCCAAAGTCCGTGTCTTATTTCTTGATATCCACGATTTTATATTGAATAACGCCTGCTGGAACGGTGACATCCACAACAGTTCCCTTTTTCTTACCGAGAATTGCCTTGCCAACCGGACTTTCATTCGAAATCTTGTTTTGTAGGGGGTCAGATTCGGCTGAACCTACGATAGCATACTCTGTAATATCTCCGAATTCCAAATCTTCAACGGTCACAGTTGCGCCTACTCCCACAACATCGGTGTCAATTTCATCACTATTGATAATGCGGGCATTGCGTAGCATCTTTTCCAACGTAATTACACGGCCTTCAATAAAGGCCTGCTCATTCTTCGCATCCTCATATTCGGAGTTTTCACTAATATCTCCGTATCCGATGGCTACCTTAATCCGTTCAGCCACTTCGCGGCGTTTGACAGACTTTAAGTTCTCAAGCTCATCTTCGAGCTTTCTAAGACCTTCCTGTGTCAGAATGACTTCTTTATCGCTCATCTTAACCGATTCTCCTGTCATGGGAAAAGTTTAAAAGTGCATCGGAATGCACGCTTTCAAAACATAATATGCCACTCTGAGGGAATGAGAACATTTCCTGCTGTTGTCTTGAGAGCTGCACACAATTTGTAGCATACATCAAGATTTTATACTGAACGATTATAGGGCAAGCAATTGGAAAAGTCAATCGCGTGCACAGGCCGGAACAGCTTCCTTATTGCGCAACAGCAGCAGGAGAAGCAGAGCTTGTAGAAGGCTCATCGTTATCTACCATGTGCAATTGAGATACAAATTGATCCAAAATGCGTACCATATCGTCGCGCTTTGTTTCTTCCATAATGACATCCTTAATACGTGCAGAACCTTTAAACCCTTTGAGGTACCAAGCCAGGTGTTTACGCATTTCACGGACAGCCACTGCTTCACCCTTCAATGCAACCAGACGATCCATATGCAGAATGGCAATACGAATTTTTTCTTCCGGTGAAGGATCAGGCAACAGCTCACCTGTTTGCAGGTACTCAATCGTACGGTAGAGCATCCACGGATTCCCCAGAGCACCACGTCCGATCATAACGCCATCACAATTGGTCAAATCCAACATACGGCGGGCATCTTCCGGTGATGCCACATCACCGTTTCCAATTACAGGAATGGAAACTGCTTCTTTAACTTCTTTTATAATATCCCAATTCGCATGTCCCGTATACAGTTGCTCCCGTGTACGGCCATGTACGCTAACGGCCTGACCTCCGGCACGTTCAACAGCGCGAGCGTTCTCTACGGCATAAATATGCTCGCTATCCCAACCAATACGCATTTTCACGGTAACCGGCTTGCTTACCGATTCCACTACCGCCGATACCATCTCATAAATCTTGTTTGGATCAAGCAGCCAACGAGCGCCTGCATCACATTTGGTCACTTTGGGAACCGGGCAGCCCATATTGATGTCAATAATATCTGCATTCGTCTCCTGGTCTACGACTTTCGCCGCTTCCACCAAAGATTTGCGGTCGCCTCCAAAAATTTGCAAGCTAAGCGGCTTCTCGCGCTCATCTACAAACAGCATCTCACGTGTACGCTTGTTGCCGTGAATGATGGCCTTATCACTAACCATCTCTGCACATACCAAGCCTGTACCGAATTCCTTGGCGATCAAGCGAAAAGCAGGATTGCACACGCCTGCCATCGGAGCCAGAACGACTTGGTTTTTCATTTCAATATCGCCGATTTTCAACATATCTGTTCACCCCTTTATTCCTTCTTTTATATCGTATACTTATCGTCAATCCGTCAATTCCCGGACTTCAATTTCTAGCGTTTGGGCGATGATGTTCAGCATGTCTGGGTCTACTGCACGATTACCTCGCTCCACAGCACCTAATACAGTCAAAGATATACCAGTACGTTCTGCCAACTCCTGCTGTGTGAACCCTTTTAGCTTCCGAAAGGCGCGGAGTCGTTGCGCCAGCTGCATGTTTTCCAAAGCTGTATGCCGTCCTTTCCATCCACAGAATTCAATGCAGTATGCACGATACTGTACAGACCGGACGGATCTTGGTTCGGAACGATGTCAGCCAAAGGAACCAGCACAAAAGCACGCTCCAACATACGAGGGTGAGGAAGCTCCAAATCCGGTGTAGCCAGTTGCGCCGCTCCCATCCATAACAAGTCCAGATCAATGGTTCGTGGACCATTAGGAATATGTCTTACTCTCCCCAGACGACTCTCCACCTCCAGCATATATACCAGAAGCTCCTCTGGAGCAAGTGTTGTAGATACGGCTACCGTCATGTTCAAAAAAGAAGGTTGATCCAGATACCCAACAGGCTCTGTTTCGTACAGGCTGGAGCACCGCAGCACCCGTATACCCGGATGTTCGTCCAGCGCCGTAATGGCTTCATACAGGGTATGCTCGCGCTCCCCCAAATTAGCCCCTAAAGCAATATAAGCCTCTGATCCCTCAGAGGTCGAATGTGAATTCATGTATCGTTCCTACTTTCTTGCGCGATAAAGCTCAACCGTCACGCCTTGAAAATGAATATCAAACGGCGGATGCGGCTTCGTGACTTTGACAGTCAGTGCATTGACACTAGTATAAGTGTCCAGTAGGGAAGATGCAATACGTTCGCCCAAAGCTTCAATCAATTGGTAAGATTCCTTTTCTACAATATCTTTAACGGTGTAATGTACCTCGGCGTAATTAACCGTTTTGTCCAAAGCATCCTGCTCACCCGCTTCACGCAGATCAAGCTCCAGTTCCAAATCAATATAGAAACGCTGCCCCAGCTTGCGCTCCTCTGGAAAAACGCCATGATATCCGTAATATTCCATACGATGCAAAACCATTTTATCCATCGTGGGTAGACCCCCTGTTTTTTTAATTTTTTTAATAAATAACTCCCTAAAAATACAGTGACTTTATGCTGGTGGTAGCGGAGCGAATCATTTGAATCCGAAGAAGCGGAGCGCTCGCCTTTGCAACGGGATTCCTACAGTCATATGTTTTACCAATTCAAAGAATCCTGTTGCAACAGCGATCGTAGGATCAAAGGATTCGTAAAGCGGGCTTTACCCGCCATAACTCAGTGCATTTTTAGACCCGTACACCATCGCATCACACATACGTACGGTGCGCTTGATTTGTGCCACATCGTGTACACGCACAATCTGGCACCCTTGAGCAATGCCAAAAGCAACAGTAGCCGCCGTGCCCTCCACTACATCATTCACAGGCAAATCCAGTGCTGTACGAATAAATCTTTTGCGTGACGTAGCCAATAACAGTGGAAAGCCTAGCTGACTCAATGTATCGAGAGAAGTCATGGCATGGATATTTTCATCATAATCCTTGGCAAAACCGATGCCTGGGTCTAAAATGATCTGTTCCTCACGTACCCCCGCATCCAGCGCTAATCGGATACTCTCTTTCAAATCAGACAGCATATCAGAAACCAAATCACTATAATTACGATCATGACGATTATGCATCAAAATGACCGGACAATCGAATTCCGCAGCTACACGTGCCATATCGGGGTCTGCCTTAAACCCCCACACATCATTAATGATATGTGCACCAGCTTCAAGCGCCTGCCTGGCTACTTCGGCTTTGTAAGTATCTATAGATAACGGAATGTGCGGTGCGATACGATGAATGGCCTGGATGACCGGAATGACCCGTGCCAGCTCCTCTTCCACACCTACCGGATCATGACCCGGACGGGTAGACTCCCCACCAATGTCAATGATATCGGCTCCATCTTCCACCAGCTTCAATGCATGTAAAACAGCAATCTCGGGACTATAATGTAATCCTCCATCGGAAAATGAATCCGGGGTCACATTCAGTATACCCATGATCTGTGTGGAATGTCCGAGCGTAAGCTCGGCATCCCCCATTCGGTAACTACGTTGATAAAGGGTCGGTATGTTCACTTGATCCCTGCTTTCTGTCTATAATCGTGCAACAGCAAAGCTGTTATGGACCTGGGTTGCGTCAAGGGAACCGATACATGGTTCGTTGCTCCACCCGGCTCCAACAACAAATCCACGGGCCGTATTTCTTGTATAGAGTTGGTCATAAAAATTTCATCAGCCTGTTTCAGCTCGTCCCAGCGGTACAAACCTTGCTCACAAGGAATGTCTCGCAGATGCGCCAGCTCCAAAATGAATTCACGCGTAATGCCTGGCAGAATTCCTGTAGACAAGTCAGGGGTATACAGCGTATTATTCCGCACAAAAAACAGATTGCTGACCATTCCCTCCGCCAGAAAACCATCCGCCGTAAGCATCATTCCTTCAGCCTTATAACGGACAGCCTCGGCATACTGCTGAAGTTCCCGCTTCGCAAGAATATTATTCATATAATGGAGCGACTTTAAACGAACCTCACCCTCTGGAGTGTTTCTGCGGGTTCGCAACAACTGAAGCGCCGATGGGGAAATGGATTGCCCGGTTTGTGTATTGGTAGAGGGCAACGGTTTCGCAAACAAAATATGGTTGGGGCGCGTATAGTCCCCCGTCGGCAATCCTAGCACCTCTTCGCCCGCTGATACGGTGTAACGAACATAGGCTTCATCCAGTCCATTCCCCACCATCAGATGTTGGATGTGTCTCGTAAGCTGCTCCTCATCCGGTTGAAAAGGAATGCCGAGCATTCGGCAACCTTCCTGCAGTCGATGCAGATGCCGATCCAGCAAGAATGGGACACCCTTGTAGGTGCGGAATGTTTCAAACAAGCCCATTCCGTATAAAAAGCCGTGATCACTTACGTGAATCACGGCTTTTGCGGCTTCCGTGAGGACGCCGTTGACTCCAATATATTTCATGAATCAGACGCCTACCTTGCGTTTTAGGAAATTACGTAATAGTTGATGCCCGTAATCCGTAATAATGGATTCTGGATGGAACTGAACTCCTTCTACGGCAAATTCTTTATGCCGCAAACCCATAATTTCACCTTCCGCGGTTTCTGCGGTAATCTCTAGACACTCAGGCAGACTCTCGCGCTCCACCAGCAATGAGTGATACCGGGTTGCTGTGAACGGAGAAGGCAAGCCTTCAAATACCGATGTATTGTGATGAAGAATCGGTGATGTTTTACCGTGCATGAGTCGTTCAGCCCGGATAACTTTACCGCCAAAAGCCTGTCCGATGGCCTGGTGGCCGAGGCAAACGCCAAAAATCGGAATGCGACCTTTAAAATGGCTGATCACATCCAGTGATATCCCCGCCTCATTCGGCGTGCATGGACCCGGCGAGATCAAAATATGCTCTGGTGCCAGCTCTTCTATGCCTTTCACATCAATCTCATCGTTCCGTTTTACGGTTACTTCTTCGCCAAGTTCACCCAAATATTGAACAAGATTGTACGTAAACGAATCATAATTATCAATCACCAAAATCATACGACTCACCCTCCTGTGATACCGCTTCTGCTCAAAGCAGCTTCTTCTTCACCACATTGTACCGCCTTCATGACAGCTCTGGCCTTGTTCCGACATTCCCGATATTCCCTGTACGGGTCTGAATCAATGACGATCCCCGCACCTGTCTGTAAATAGGCAGTGCTGCCTTTAACAGCTAGTGTTCTTATTATAATATTTAATTCCATATTGCCGTTATAGTCAATCCATCCAAGTGACCCTGTATAAGGACCCCGACGAACGGGCTCTAATTCTTCAATAATTTCCATGGTACGCACCTTGGGTGCCCCGGTAATGGTTCCGCCTGGAAAGGTAGCAGCAATTACATCTATAGCTGTACGACCCTGGGCTAATTTTCCCTCGACCTGAGATACCAGATGCATAACGTGCGAATAGTATTCGACAGTCAGCAGTTCAGGCACATGCACCGATCCGTATTCAGCAATCCGTCCGATATCGTTACGCTCCAGATCGACGAGCATAATATGCTCGGCGCGTTCTTTTTCGCTTGATAGAAGCTCTGCTGCCATAGCAGCATCTTCATCCGGTGTTAGCCCCCTTCTTCTCGTACCTGCAATAGGTCGGGCGCTCACACGTCCATCCTCCAGCTTCACCAACAATTCTGGCGAGCCACTGACGATCCGTAAACCTGGCATACGCAGCATACCCATATAAGGGGAAGGATTCAGCAGACGAAGCCATTCATATATATTTTCAGGGAGGGCTGTAAGCGCACGTTGCTGACGAATCGACAAGTTAACCTGGAATACATCCCCTTGGGCAATGTATTCCTGCACACGTCTTACGGCATGTTCAAAATCTTGTTGGTTGAATGCCGCTGTCCAACCATCAGATTCTTGTTGAGCAGCCTCTAACCCCTCTTCGGCAAGCCTAGCACAACGACGAGGGTACGCAGGATCAATCTCTCCTGCATTTATGATGTTATTCCACTGAGTCAGCATACGTTCTGCACGTTGGGCAGCTTCCGCATAATGCTCGCAAAGTATGGGATTGGGCCCATCCAGTATAACGGGATTGGTCAAATCGGTATCACGGCTGACTTTATCGGAATGCGCAGGAACAGGAATATGAACAGCACAATATATGCAGGATTTTTCGTGATCATAAATCCATAACTCATTCACCCTCATCCATACATAATCAGGTATGCCCGTATCGTCTGCAGCTTGAGATGGCAAACGCTCCAACGAGCGAGCTACATCGTAGCCAAGATAACCCGCAAATCCCCCAGAGAAAAAAGGCATGCCAGGTACACGCGGTGCACGGTAAGGAGCGATCCAGTTGTTCATGACGTTCAAAGGTTGACCATGTATATCTCCATGTTTCCCACTCTGCAAATCAGTCCAAACTGCATGTTCTCCCTTGCCTTCCAATATAGCAACCGGATTTAAGGCCAGATAGGTGTACCGCCCACCTTTAGCGCTCTCCAGCAAAAAGGCATATGGCGACGAATCCTCCCAAGCCTTCCGCCACGATGACGGTAGCCCTCCCACGGGTAATGGGTACTCAGCGATATAGGGAAGTATGCTCCAGCCTTCCTCCTGCCAAACCTGCCACTGCGCCTCCGTCACTCTAGCTGTCGATTTCATCCGTGTGTGCTTCCCCTTCCCTACTTTTCAAAAAGTCTACATTCTCTCCTTAAAAAGAAACCCCCACCCCCCTGCAACAGGGAAATGAGGGAATCCTTACGTATAGTATACACAATTACGACATAATTACAGCTCGAAATTGTATAGTGGCGTACTCAGGTAACGTTCTCCATTACTTGGAACAATGACAACGATCCGTTTACCCTTGCCCAATTGCTTAGCAAGTTTCAAAGCCGCATGAACAGCCGCGCCAGATGAAATACCGGACAAAATGCCCTCTTCCTTGGCCACTCTACGTGCTACCTCGAAAGCTTCATCGTTTTCTACATGAATAATTTCATCATAGATATCACGGTTTAAAATTTCAGGAATAAAGTTGGCACCTAGCCCTTGGATCTTGTGGGGTCCTGGCTTACCGCCTGCTAACAGCGGGGAAGAGGCGGGCTCTACAGCCACCACTTTGATATCAGGGAATTCTTTCTTAAGCACTTCTCCAGCACCAGAAATGGTTCCGCCAGTGCCTATTCCCGCTATAAAAGCATCCAGAGTTCCGCCAATGGAACGAATGGCTTCCACAATCTCAGGACCGGTCGTTTCACGGTGAATTTTGATATTAGCTTTGTTCTTGAACTGCTCAGCAGCAAAATAATCCGGATTTTCACTCAGCAATTCTTCCATTTTCTTAACGGACCCATTCATGCCTTCTGATCCTGGTGTTAACACAAGCTCGGCTCCATAAGCACGCAACAAATTACGACGCTCTATGCTCATCGTTTCTGGCATAACGATGACTGCCTTATAGCCCTTCGCAGCAGCTACCATAGCCAAGCCGATTCCTGTATTACCGCTTGTTGCTTCAATAATGGTACCGCCTGGCTTAAGCAGACCTTCACGTTCAGCTTCTTCTACCATGCTAATCGCAATACGATCTTTTACACTGGAGCCTGGGTTCTGATATTCCAGTTTCAAATAGATTTCGGCGCTATCTTCCGGTACGATCCGGTTGAGGCGAACGAGGGGTGTTTCTCCGATAAGTTCGGTAATGTTATTAACAACTTTAGCCATGATAATTCCTCCCTGACTGTAGATGATATATTAAAAATTGCGAAATCATATTGTAGATGATTCTTAGTCAATTACTTTAATTTAGTGCCGTTCATTAATTTCCGATAAAAATAGTTGGTTTTATACGCTAATCATAACAATCTTCAATTCCAATGTCAATACGAGTGAATAAGCCGCGATGCTGTCAACTCGCGTTATCAGCATCGGGCTTCCTTCAAACCAATATTCTTTCACTACGTTACAGAGAAGCTTAGGATGCATTCTTTCCAGATAAAATACGCGCTCCATATTTATCACGCAGACCCTTCTCGACCTCTTCCAAAGGAGCGGCTTGTGCAAGCGCAAGAGATCGGCGAATTTGCTGTCGGATCTGCTGCTTATCCGGAGAATTCTTGAACCGGACATCCTGTACATAAATGACAGCATAGCCATCGTTAACAGAGATCGGACCTGCAACATCCCCAGAGCTTAGCTCTCTCGCCGCCTTCATGATCGCCTCCGGTTGCAATGGATCATATTCATCCACCCATCCCAGCTGTCCACTGCTACCTTTGTCGAAAGGCTTACCCGCATGCTCTTGAATCAGCACATCGAAGCTCTCCCCCTGCTTAACCCGATCTAGCAACGCTTCTGCTTCCTCCGCATTATCTACATAAAGAGCTGCCAATTGGATCTGCTTATCGACGGCAAATTCCTCAGGATGCTGCTCCCAATACTCGTCAATCTCCGCTTCCTGAACCTGAATACCCTGCGTGGCTATTTTCTCCAAACCAATCCGGTATTCCGCTTCATTCCGCAAATCAACCGGACCTAAGCCAAACTGTCGCTGCATTTCATCAAAATAGGCATGATCTGAGTCATACCCTTTACTATCCTGCTCCAGCACCTGCTGTAGATCCTCTTGGGTGACCTTGATACCGAGACGCTTGGTTTCAGCCTGCACGGCTTTACGATTCAACATTTGCAACAGCGTATTGGTTCCATATCGCTTTTTCAGTTCCGCTACCCACTGTTCCTCCGATATGCCTTCCTGACCCATCTCCGCCACAGTATGATCGCCGTCATCCTTGCTTACATCACCCGGCTTTGACAGCCCCCGAAGCATGATAAGACCACCCAAGGCGACGACGCTAACGGTCAGAATAATGACAGCTGTCCATAATCCTTTTTCCCGTGTAGTCATCGCTTGCACCGCCCATCCGGTTAGGCTTTGGCTTGATCTAACAGATTTTGCAATTCATCTTTATTAAATTGATAAGCCTCATTACAAAAGTGGCATACGACCTCAGCCTGTCCTTCTTCCTCAATTAACTGTTCTAATTCGCTTTCTCCCAAACTGATCAATGTTTTTTCCACGCGCTCACGTGAACACTCACATTGAAAATGAATATCCAATTCATCGAGAATCCGAACGTCCGGCAGCATCCAGCGCAGCATTTCATCAAGTTCCAACCCTTGATCCAGCAAAGCAGTAACGGGTGGAATGGAGCTGACTGCATTTTCGATCGCAGTAATCTCATCATCATTCAAGCCTGGAAGCAACTGAATAATAAATCCACCGGCCACAATAACCGAGTTATCAGTATCTACCAGCACACCCAAGCCCACCGCTGACGGGGTCTGTTCCGATTTGGCAAAATAATAGGTAAAGTCCTCACCCAGTTCACCGGAAATAATCGGAGTACTGCCGCGATACGGTTCTTTTAACCCCAAATCCTTGATGATATGAATGAACCCCTCTGTACCTACGGCACCCGCTACATCCAGTTTGCCCATACTATTGCTCGGCAAATGCACATGCGGTTCAGTAACATAACCTCGCACTTCCCCTAAAGCATTGGCATCAACGACGATTTGCCCAATCGGTCCATCACCTTTAACTTGGATGGTCAATCGCTCTTTGCCTTTTAGCATAGAACCCATAATAGCACCTGCTGTGAGGGTTCGCCCCAAAGCAGCGGTTGCCGTAGGATGAGTATCATGCCTTCTCCGCAATTCCTCTACCAATTGAGTTGTCCGAACAGCAAAAGCTCTAACCCTTCCATCCATGGCTGTGCCACGAATAAGTCGATCCTGCTTATTTTCCATATTGATATCCTCCCCTATTCACCAGGACAGCTATGCTGCTTATTTTCGTTAGTATTGCTCATCATTGAAGCATAATTTCCTACTATATAAACAACCTGCATCTACAGATCACGCGAATTGTTCAAAAACGTAACATATTTCAGTATAGACGAAAAACGCCGCTAATCCAAACCGATAAGATCATTCGGTTGGACTCAGCGGCAGCTTATATCCACTTTTTTATTCGGCGTTACGTTGGTAAATGATGCGTAATCCTTCGAGCGTCAACATCGGCAACACCTTCTGAATGCTCTCTGTCTCTGATGCGATTAGCTCTGCAAGACCTCCGGTAGCAATAACCGTAGGCTCAGCCTGCATTTCTTCCTTAATGCGCCTCACAATGCCATCCACTTGCCCAGCATAACCGAAGATAATCCCAGCTTGCATGGCATGGACCGTATTACGACCAATAACCTTTTTGGGTTTCTCCAACTCGATGCGGGGCAGCTTGGAAGCCCGTTGATACAGTGCCTCCGTCGAAATCCCGATCCCCGGCACAATGACACCGCCCAAGTAGTTTCCCTTATCGTCAATACAATCAAACGTCGTCGCTGTTCCAAAGTCCACCACAACCAGCGGCCCGCCGAACCGTTCGACAGCCGCAACAGCGTTCACGATCCGATCCGCACCTACTTCACGAGGATTCTCATAACGCAGGTTAAGACCAGTCTTGATCCCCGGCCCGACGATTAACGGCGTTTTGCCTATGTATTTATCGCACATTTCTTCTAATACACGGACCAATGGCGGAACGACAGAGGAAATAATCACTCCCTGGATGTCATCCTTTAATACGCCCCCCATACTAAAAAGATTATGTATGAGTACGCCGTATTCATCTGCGGTTGCCTGTCTGGAGGTACTGATCCGGTAATGGTGCAGCAGCTCCCGCCCTTCGTATATCCCCAGAACAATATTGGTATTACCTACATCCACTACAAGAATCAATGGGTGTCACCTATCTTTCTTTGCGTTAAGGTCAAGGCTGATATCCAGGTTATGAAAAGAGTATGTCAGCCTGCCTACAGAAATCACATCTACGCCACTCTCAGCCATCTCACGCACTGTATCCAGCGATACATTGCCCGAGGCTTCTGTTTTGACATGTGGTGCCCGTTCCCGAATGAACCGAACGGCTTCCTTCATATCTGGGGCAGACATGTTATCCAGCATAATGATATCCGCCCCAGCTTCCAGGGCTTCCTGAACTTGTTTCATGTTTTCCGTCTCTACTTCAATCGTCATCGTATGCGGTATATTAGCGCGCGCTCGACTCACAGCTTGTTCAATCCCACCTGCGCCCTTAATATGATTATCCTTAATCATAACAGCATCGTACAGGCCAAAGCGATGATTCGAGCCACCGCCTACACGAACAGCATACTTCTCCAGCAGTCGATGTCCCGGTGTTGTTTTACGTGTATCCACCAAGCGAGTGGACAGACCATGCAATTGATCTATAAAAGCCCGAGTCCGCGTGGCAATACCAGACATCCGTTGGAGCAGATTTAACGCCAATCGCTCCCCGGTCAGGATTGCATGGGTACTCCCCGTTACTTCTGCCAAAACGCTCCCCTTTTCAATCCACTGTCCATCGACTACCAGCGGAGTGAACGACAAGGAAGGGTCCACTACCTGAAATACAAGGGCAGCCACGGGTAACCCCGCAACCACGCCGCTCTCCTTGGCATGAATGACAGCCTTGGATTGGTGGCCCTGCTCAATTGTCCAGCGCGTAGTCACATCGCCAGAACCCGTATCTTCTCGCAGCCAGCTGCGAATTTGTGCCGTCAGTTCTTCCTGATATCCACTAAACTCTCCATAAAGCTCGCTGTTAGATGTCATGAACGTACTCCTCCGTTATCCCTTGCTCACGTCGTTGCTGAACATGCTTTCGCCAGACGCTATCATCTGTCTCAGGAAAATCCTCGCGATAATGCGCTCCCCGGCTCTCCTCACGTAGCAGCGCACCATCTGTTACTAATAAAGCACAGGTGAGCAAATTGGCAAATTCGATCTCTTCCCGGCTAGCGATCACAGCCTCAAAAATAGGCATTAGCCCTTGCAACTCATCTAATGCTGCTTGCAGCCCTTCGCCGTGCCGACGAACTCCAGCATAACGAACCATTGCTTCTTGCAGCCTATGCCGCTGCTCCGCGACGGATGAAGCCGGGAACTCTGTACGGTTATCGCTATAAGATATCAACGTATGGCCGACTAGCGGTGGCAATGAATGCAGTCGCTCAATAATCCTGCTGGCGAATACAATAGCTTCAGATAACGAATTGCTCGCCAGACGATTAGCTCCGTGAACACCTGTAGAAGAGGTTTCCCCGCAGGCGAACAAACGCGCAATGGAGCTTTCCCCGTGTAGATTAGTCTGAACACCACCCATCATATAATGGGCAGCAGGCGCAATGGGGATCGAGTCTGTCGTCATATCCAAACCAAATGACAGACATGTCCGATAAATGGTTGGAAAACGTTGCTTCACCCGCTCAGGTGGCTCATGCGTAATATCCAGGTATACAAACGCAGCTTGGGTGCGTTCCATCTCATGAATGATAGCACGAGCTACGATATCTCTGGGTGCAAGCTCCTGCCGGGAATCATACTTGTCCATGAAGCGTTCTCCGTGAATATTGCGTAATACGGCTCCTTCTCCCCGTACAGCTTCGGAAATTAGAAACCTTGGAGCGCCCGGATGGCACAACGCCGTAGGATGAAACTGTATGAATTCCATATCCCGTACAATCGCCCCCGCACGATATGCCATAGCGATACCATCCCCGGTTGCAATATCTGGGTTGGTCGTATAACGGTATAATTGCCCGCTACCTCCTGAGCACAAAATCGTTGCATTAGCAGTGATATACGACCTTTCCCCACCTGGCTTTTGGACGAGGGCTCCAATACACTCACCATGCTCCGTCAGCAGATCAATTACCATGCACTCTTCCCACACTTCGATACTGGGATGGGCAGCAACCTGCTTTGACAACGCACGAACAATTTCATAACCCGTAGCATCTCCATTTGCATGCAAAATACGCCGATGACTATGCGCTCCTTCCCGTGTCAACGCTAGTTTACCATCCACACGATCAAAGGCCGTTCCCATACGTATTAACTCTTGAATACCAACTGGACCTTCATGAACAAGGGTACTGACTGCCTCAGATTCACACAGACCTGCACCAGCAATCAGAGTATCTTCCATATGATAAGCTGGTGTATCCTCGTCCGATGTGACAGCAGCAATGCCGCCTTGAGCATAACGCGTGTTGCTTTCCATCAAAGTCTTCTTGGTAATCAGCAACACTTTCCGATTCTCCGCAGCCTTAATCGCCGTATATAAGCCCGCAATGCCTGAGCCGATAATTAATACGTCGGCCTCCAATCGGGTCAATTCCGCTACATCAAAATCAACTAGATATCTTGGAATCATGCCTTCACCTGATTTCACAGAAGAATAGCGCACACCATAGGCTCTACAGTATGCGCTCACGTATATGTTCAAAATGATAGAGAGTCGATTGCAGCGACTGTTGGCTTTTATAAGCTAAGAAGACGACAGCCGTTTATTTAACAATAAATGTACACAACGTTCCGATGTCTGTCAAATCACGTTAGCAATAATCTTCCATTTAAAAAACTCCGGAAAACCAATAATACCTGGTTCCCCGGAGCTTACCTATACGTTTATTCAACTATCCATCGGATGATTAGGTTGTTGTCGGTGGAGTACCACCGGAGTTGCCCGAATTGTTATCATCCTCTGGCTTTTTCAGATTAGGGATATCATTGGGTTGATCCGTTGTATTCTTAGGCTCGTCATCCTTACCTTGAATACGTACACGGACATCGCCAATGTTGTCGATCACAGGCTCACCCTTTTCCGGTGTTCCTTCTCCCTCAGTCGTGCCACCATCCAAAGAACCTGTCTCGATCAAACGTTTGATTTGTTCAAGTTCCAGAGTTTCCTCTACCAGCAAGGTTTGAGCAATCAGATGAACCTCTTTGGAATACTTGGTCAGGAGTTCTCTAGCACGCTCATAAGACTCAGTGATGAAGCGATTCATCTCCTGGTCAATCTGATAAGCGATCTGATCACTGTAGTTCTGCTCATGACCGATATCGCGTCCAAGGAATACTTGGCCTTGTGAAGTACCGAACTGCATCGGACCGAGCCTCTCACTCATACCGTATTCTACGATCATGCTACGTGCAATGCTTGTTGCTTGCTGGAAGTCGCTATAGGCCCCCGTTCCGATCTCACCAATAAACAGTTCCTCGGATACGCGTCCACCCAACAATCCAGTGATTTTGTCCAGCAATTCCTGCTTGGTTGTCAGCATGCGGTCTTCCTTCGGAAGCATGATGACATATCCGCCTGCACGTCCACGTGGGATAATCGTTACCTTGTGAACCATGTCGGCATTTTCCAAGAAGAAACCAATAATCGTATGCCCTGCTTCATGATAAGCAACAATTCGTTTCTCGCGGTCACTGATTACGCGGCTGCGTTTTTCGGTACCTACGATAACACGGTCGATGGCTTCATCTACTTCCCGCATCGAAATATCTCTGCGGTTACGACGAGCTGCTAACAAGGCAGCTTCGTTCAGCAGGTTTTCCAAATCAGCGCCCGTAAAGCCTGTTGTACGTTTCGCAATTACGTCCATTTTAACATCCTTTGTTAATGGCTTGTTGCGTGCATGTACATACAATACTGCTTCGCGGCCTTTAACATCTGGACGGTCAACCGTAATTTGACGGTCAAAACGTCCTGGACGTAGCAACGCAGGGTCTAGAATATCCGGACGGTTTGTAGCGGCTACGATGATGATACCTTCGTTTGCGCCGAATCCATCCATCTCTACGAGCAATTGATTGAGCGTCTGCTCACGTTCATCATGTCCGCCACCCAATCCAGCGCCACGTTGACGTCCAACGGCATCAATTTCATCAATGAAAATGATACAAGGTGCGTTCTTCTTCGCATTCTCGAACAAATCGCGAACACGGGAAGCTCCGACCCCGACGAACATTTCTACAAAATCAGAACCCGAGATGCTGAAAAACGGTACTCCGGCCTCGCCTGCAACAGCTCTCGCCAAGAGTGTTTTACCCGTACCTGGAGGGCCCACTAACAGAACACCTTTTGGAATACGAGCACCCACAGCTGCAAACTTGCGTGGGTCCTTCAAGAATTCTACGACTTCGACAAGCTCTTGCTTCTCTTCGTCAGCCCCTGCCACGTCCTCGAATGTAACCTTCTTCTTCTCTTCGTTATACAGACGGGCTTTGCTCTTGCCGAAGTTCATAACTTTGCCGCCACCGCCCTGTGCCTGATTAAACAGGAAGAAGAACAACAGGAACATGATCACCAAAGGAATAATAGAAGTCAAAAACGTCAGCCAAATGCTTTCGCCTTCCATTTTCTTCTGCACGTATTCAAACCCGTTCGTTTCGCTGGCATTCACCAGTTCACTTAGTGCTTGATCCGTTGGTGGAACATATACGGAAAAATTGGTCGATTTAGCATTAGCCGGCTGCTTCTTATATGCACCGGTTACAAGATAGGCGTAACCGTCAAATTGGACCGTTACTTTAGAGATGTTATTAGCTTTAACCTCTTGCCGTAATTGGTCATATCTAGGGAGATCGGAGGCTTCGTTACTGTTGCTAACAAACTGAACGATACCCACCACAACTAAAAAAAGAATCAAATAAAAACCAGAATTCCGGATGAACCGATTCATCCCCTACCTCCTCTCGAGACACTTAAGTTATTTTACCATAGCCTGTAAGTCCTTCTCAACAAAGGGCCTTATTTAGTCCTAGGACTGGAGGCTGAGATTAGCTGGTGTAGATTTCCGGCTTCAAAATCCCTATGTATGGGAGGTTCCGGTAGTGCTCGGCATAGTCCAGACCATAGCCGACAACAAACGCATCTGGAAGCGTAAATCCAGTATAATCTGCTTCAAGATTAACTGTCCGGCGTGCAGGCTTGTCGAACAAGGTTACGACACATACCGAATTGGCATTACGGTTTTTAAGCAATTCAATCAAATGCGTCAGCGTCAGGCCGCTGTCGATAATATCTTCGACAATCAGAACGTCGCGTCCTTCCACAGATGCGTCCAAATCCTTAATGATTTTGATGATACCTGAGGATTTTGTGGATGCTCCATAACTTGATACAGCCATGAAATCAAGCTCCAACGGCACTGTAATGGTTTTAACCAAATCAGCCATAAAGATAAACGCACCTTTCAGTACGCAAATCACCAATGGATTTTTACCTTCATATTTCACGCTGAGCTGTGCACCCAATTCCTTAATTTTACTCTGAATTTCTTCTTCGCTGATCAATATTTCCTGAATATCATTTTGCAACGGTGTAAACCTCCTAAGTTTATACTATGAAAGCCGTTCCTGCGCAATTACCGGTGCCCCGGACTCTCTCGTCTTTGCCATGACATATATATAACCGAAGACGTGTGCTTTTGCACCGCGGCATGTACAGAACGTCGTACGCCCGGAATCCAGAGAATAGCCCCAGAGTGGTCGCAAACGATGGGAGTAACGGAACGCATTGAAGGAGGTATTTTTTCATCAATAAAAATATCTTTAACCTTTTTTCTTCCGTTTAATCCCATTACATACATGGTATCTCCAGGTAATCGCGAGCGTACAGTCAAAGGCAGACTCAATTGATCTGCGTCGAACCACGCTTCCTCCTTATTCGCCGGATGGTCCGCATCCGAATAGGAAGCCCTTCGCCACCGCAGTATACCTCCTGCCTCAGGCAACTCTAGCTCACCGGAAATAGGCAATACACTTAGTCCATAGCACCATTCGCCCATAACGACTTGCGTACGGTCAAACAAAACCGCCTGGTCATATTCGCGGACTCCAACCGCACCGCCTCCCAAATCCAAACTCCATGTAGACGATGCCTCTTGGAGAAGTCTTAGTCGAACGGTCTCAATTTTACGAAAATCAAAATTTTCACTGTCCGAAGGCAGATAATTTAATATTAGTTTAATCAACCTCCGTTGTAAAGCAACGGATAGCTTACGGTATGAAGCGATGGGAAACATGTACCTGCCATTATCCAAGCGTACCATTTTCTCGTATGCCGACAGCGTGGATGCCTCCATAAAGTCATTTTCGTCAGCCATCGTTTCGGCCAGCCGGTTTAGGGACGGTGTCAGTCGCTCATTATATTGCCCCAAAAAAGGAAGCACATCCATGCGAATGGCGTTACGACGGTATTTGGATGATAAATTAGTGCTGTCTATCACATAGGAAAGACCATAAAAGTTACAAAACTCAATCAGGTCAGCCTTGTACATACGTAGCAGCGGGCGAATGAGTTGCACATTTTTTTCCCTGCGCGCCAAACGCATACCCGCCAAACCTGCTGGGCCGCTACCCCGCAGCAAGTGCAAGAGAACCGTCTCGGCTTGATCGTCGCCGTGGTGAGCCATTGCAATATGCTGTGCTTCCCACTTTGTAGCCATATCATGTAAAAAGCTGTAGCGCAGCTCGCGAGCTGCTTCCTGTGGTCCCTTCCCGCTCTCCTTCATATAAGCGGGTACATCCACCCGAGTCATTTCAAATGGTAGTTCGAGCTTTCGGGCAATATTGCGTACCTCTTCAGCCTCCGCATCCGATTCCTCTGGTCTGAAGCCATGATGAACGTGAGCGCAGACGAGTTGTAAAGGCATATGTATAACGGATATTTCATGTAAAATGTGCAAAAGGGCCACCGAATCCGGCCCACCGGATACAGCAACCACAATGCGGTCTCCGGGGCTCCACAGTGAATGATCTCGCGCCAAGGCGAGCACTTCCTGTACAACACCGGTCGGTTTTGTTGTTCCCATTTACGACCCTCTTTTCTCCCGACCGTAAAAATGATGATCATCTGTTATCTTATGTAAGTCATGCTGCTACCTTAACGCAATCCAGAGCGCTCCGGCAAGCAGCAAAAGCGATACCGTGAAAGCATATCCCAGCCAGCGTGGGTTCCCTTTTTTGACCGACGATTGCCTGACATGTGCGGAAGCCAAACGTGACCAAGATCGGGCCGCTGCACGAGTATCGGAATATTCTCCACGCACTGCACCCAGCAGCCATTCGGCATAGGGGCGCAATACACGGCTACGGCGAATGATGACCGTCAATTCTGCCGTATTCCGCAGTTGTGGCAGCCTACTCGCAGCGGTCTTTAATGATTCGCTCTCCAATATATGAATCGTTAGAAGAGCGAAGGCAAACAGGTCATACTGGGAATCGGCATTTCGGCTGCCAGCATTCCAGAATCCCCTGTCATACCACTCTGTGAATTGTTTAACACTCCGACCAGCAAGGGACACTCCACCATAGTCAATTAATTCAGCCTCTCCATAGGCATTGACCAAAATATTCTGCGGCTTCAGGTCGCCAAACACCCATCCTGCCTGATGGAGATCCGCCAGACGATTCAGTATACCAGTTCCAGCCACACCATACCATTCCGGCCCTTTGGCTGCCACAAAGCGATGAAGCGGATCACCCTTAACATATCGCATAACATAAAAGGGGATTTCTCCGCTGCGTAACACTACATCATCCACCTCAAACAAAAAGGAAGGATTTCCATTTCGCTGAAGGGCGGCCTGAGTCCCCTGAGACTGCAATGTGGTCAGCACATTAATCTCCGATTGCAGATCAAGCGTGTTCTTCCCCATTTTCAGAGCAAATTGCCGATCGGCCTGTGCTTCTTTTACCAAATATACAGTTCCGTTTGCTCCCCGGCCCAGCAAGCGCTGGATGACATAGCTGCTCCGCTTCCACTTGCCCTTGATGACCGTTCCGGGTGCAAGAACGGGATCAGACGACGTAGTCACCGAGCATCCCTTCTCCTTTGCCATAGGATTCTTCCATATCTTTCTGTTCTCCTAGTGTAACATATCGGTAATAATCAATCACTTGTAAAATGGCAGGACCTGTCGGTGTTGCCCCTTTCATCCGCAAGCGTCCAAATATCGATTTGATCTGGTTGAGCTCAGAGGTCCAACCGATATCCATGACTGCGTCTTCTCCCATTTTACCGCCCGGAAAATGAAATACAGATATACGGCTGTGTCCGCTTCTGGACTGTAAACTGAGCAGCAAATCACGGATGCTGTCCTCTACAGCAGGCAGCTTGGGCTTCATGCTCGCACTTGCATCAATGAGCAAAGCAATCTCCAGGGTGCTTGTTTCTGTCAGTTCATCCATCACCTCAACCACTTGGGCTCGTTTGGCCGGAGGAAGTTCACCGATATGTTTGGCGCCACCCTCACCCAGAATGTGCGTTAACTCTCTATTAACCGCCTGCTGAATGGTTTGAACCACCGTCTTGCGCGTCATCATCTGCATGGTCTGCGCCAACTGCTTCGTCCCTACGATTTGGCTAAACCCTCCCCCTGCTTTAGCAATTTCTTGAATCTCCGCACTGCCAAGCTCGCCAATAGTTCCATAATCTATGACTCCGGCGACGTTCACTGTAATACCTTCCCGTAAAGCCTGGGCAGCCGCCATGACTGGACTAACACCTACATTTGAGCATCCGTCTGTAATGATCAAAATTTGCTTCATCGTTTTTTGACCTCCGCTTCCTCTTAATCTATCCCGATAGATTCTATCTTTGCCTAATCCGGAACGATTCAAACGAAGGATGCGGATTTTTAAAAATGGGTAAGGAATTTCCCGGGCAATGTCGGCTTAGCTCACCGTCCGTGGACGTTCCAACCACCTCATGCCAGGTACATGGAGAGTTGCCCACTCTGGGCGGAAGTGGTCGATTTTACTAACAACTACAGTCATATCATCATAGATTTGATTTTGCTGGTATCGAATAACCCGTTCTAGCAAACAGTCGGCCAACTGCTGAGGATCTTCGCTTTCAATTTCCTGAATCATGCGTTTCATCCATATTTCCTTATTAACCGCGTAACCCGGTGAGTCGTATATACCGTCTGTAATCATAATGAGAATATCGCCCGGCTGGAGCTGCAATGATACCAAATCAATTTCAATATCCTGTATAATGCCAATCGGCAAGTTGCTGGCAGATACAGGGATGACCTCCTCCCCTCTTTTAATAAAGCTCGGCGTAGACCCAATCTTCATAAAAGTTGTCTGGGCCGTGTACTGATCAATCAGCGCCATATCGACCGTAGCATACATTTCTTCAGGTGATCGCAGCATCAGGACAGAGTTAACCGACTTGATCGCCAACTTTTCGTCCATACCCGATTGTAGTAATTCCTCCAAAATGTTAAGTGCTGCACTGCTTTCTTGCTGCGCGCGCTCTCCGTTCCCCATACCATCACTTAATGAGACTGCAAAAGTCCCGTTCCCTAGCTCCATCATGCTGTAGCTGTCTCCTGAGAAAAAATCGCCTCCTTTGGCGGCACTAGCTACCCCTGTAGCAATCTCATACGTTTTAGCGGAGCCGAACATGACTGTAGCCAAGCCTTGGCGGCGATCTGCCTCCGTTTCGCGCATCACAGCTATATGCTCGTCCAGTATGTCCGACAGAAGTGGAGCAATGATTTTCCGACATTCATCAAATCCCCTTGTATAGGCATGGACAATCTCAATTTCTACCTGACCTGCATCCAGGTTAATAATCTCGATGGATTGGATGGACAAGCCCAGTCTATCAAGAGCCTCTCGTATTTGCTCCTCCTGCCGATGCATGGTCTGCCCTTCCCGCTGAATTTCTCGCGCTAAATCCTCCATAATTTGTGATACACCCGATAGCTGGTCAGCAACAAGCTGACGACTATCGTATACTTGGCGCTTCCACTGCATATTATGTTGGTAGAGGCTATACTGCTGCTTCATCACTTGCAGGACAGCGCCCGTTTTAGCACATGCCTTGCTCCATTGCGGGGGGATCTGCTCCGGCTCCAAATCCGGGTTATCCTCAATGGCGCTCATCATTTCCGTCATATACTGATGGGTTTGCATAAACTTGCCGTCCCAGCACTGCTCACACTTGAAGCAGGAGGCACATGTCCCTTCTGCCACCGCATTCATAAAGTGTTCGATTTCTCCGTCCGACTTCGTGCTCTCACTCGCAGATATCTGGTGAAAGCTGCGGGATAGCTGACTGAATACACGGGAAAACTTCGTTACCCGCTCTGCGGTGAGATCGCGGACCCTTTTGGCATATTCATGCTGAGATTTGGCGTGGTCCTGCGTACCGGGAACATAGGTAGAAACCGCTTTAAAGAAACTTTTTGGGGTCATTAAGAATAATAGAATCGCCGCACAACTCTCCCAAGTTGACGTCAGCACGTCTCCGGTTCCGTCCAAATAGATCGTCAGAATTGAGGAGCCTAGCAGCATCCCAAGCGCAACAGCACCCTTTTTCCCTTCACGCAGCATCCCTGCCAGCAAACCTGCAAAAGCGAGTAAACTCATCTGCACAATTGCAGACATATTGGCCAAGCTTAAAATTAAACCGGTAATTACACCGACCGATGCGCCCAGCGAGGCACCTCCCACCAGAGCAAACACCAAGACCAAATATCGCGATAGTACATGATCGACAGACAATGAATGAACAGTCCAGCCTACTGCTCCCGTCATCACAGAGGCTAATAAAATAATAAGACATAAAATTTCCTCATTCTTGAGCTGGCTTGTCTTCTTGCGGTACGTAAACAACGGTATGGCCTGCGTGAACACCAGCGTGAGCATAAAACTGAGAACCGCATCCGTTCCCACAACGATAAGCTCATACCATGTAAAAGTTGGAGCCATCACGGCGTTAAATAAATTGACCATAAACACCGACAAGAAAACCATAAGCGGGGCATAGGATAATTCCAGACGGTCGAAGGTTCGTAGTCCGCGATACAGGAGATAAAATACCAGTAGCTCGCCACCAATCATAAATAACGATGGGTAAGGAGCTAACAGGCTGCCTAACACAACGGATACAGCTACAGGCAGCATCAGATCACGCCGAAGAAACGTTATGACCGCAAAATAAGCGAGGGCAAACGGAGAAAGCTCGTCCAAAATAGTGGCGCGTCCCAGTAGAACTCCCATAGCTGACAATAGCAGCATCCATCTTTGCGCCGTTACCCATTGCACCACTTTATGTGAATCCAGCCGTTTCTTGAGTCTGGAAGACCACCCTTCCGTACGCTCTTTGGATTTGGACTTTCTAGATTTTAACCCCGGAAAATGTACCACGTTCCATTTCTCCATCATGCGTCAGGCACCCCATTCATCAATTTGATGTTCCTATCTTAAACCGGAACGACTGAGAAAGTTTGTCAGAACCCCACGTCTTATTCCAAGAAATTTCCGACAAAAAAACGTTCTGCGCGAAAGGACAGAGCATCACTCTGAACATCAAGCTACGCCCGTATGGAAGCCGATGGAAGAAACGTCCCGCTACTCCTTATATGACCTCTCGATGTCGTTCATCCTGATGTCCAATCTAGCGATTTGCACAGAAGATAGACGGAAAACCGTTGGAGTTTGTCGGACGATTATGTCCTCACGACAAAAAAAACATCCGCTTTCCAGCATCGAAGCTCTTTTCTTCTTCATCAAAATTGCGAATCTCATAAATGCCCGTACGACTAACCACTGGATTCAGCGCCAACAATCGCTGCTTATCGCATCCGTTGTCGGTAGAACGCAAAAAAAACCGTAGCAGTCTCTCGACTGTACGGTTTTCCGTGTATGATTGATACGGTTGTCAAAGTGAATTAAACACGCTTCGCGCCGCGTCCTCCGCGTTTACCTTCGGTGTTCTTTTTCAGCGACGAAATGCGTTCCTCACTATCTTTCAGGAAGCGTGACATTTTATCCTCAAATGAAGGTTTACCCGGTGCAGGCTTGAAAGAACGGCCTCCACGATCGCGGTTGAAACCACCGCCACCACCACCGCGTCCTTGACTTGGACCTGAACCTCCACCGCCGAAACGGTCGCCTCCGCCTGGTCCTCCTGTACGCTCCGGTCTTGGAGCTCTTGGGGGACGGGCTTCACTTGCCGGCTTGTCAATCGTTTGCTTAATGGAAAGTCCGATTTTGCCATCTTTGTCAACATTAATGACTTTCACCGTCACAACATCATTAATCTTCAGGTGGTCGTTAACATCCTTAACATAGTTATCGGCGATTTCCGAGATGTGAACGAGACCCGTGACACCTCCAGACAAATCCACAAATGCTCCAAAATGCGTGATGCCTGTCACTTTGCCCTCTAACTTGGTGCCCACTTCAATTGCCATAGAATAAAATGATCCTCCCTTAAAATATACAACCGATTTTTTTGCAAAAAAATCCCGCTGTGGTGATTTGATTATACAAAATGGCGGAACCAAGGTCAACTAAGCATTGGCCCTAATGCTCCTATTTCTGATCTCCGATGATCGGCGTCTCTTCCGGTTTGTAAAGACCGTACTTGCTTCTGGCAATCTCGCCAATGTACTCAGGGTCCTTGAGACGATTCACTTCGGTTTGAAGCTGTTGTTCCGTTTGTGTAGCAGCTTGCTTCTGCTTTTCCTTCTGGGTGAGCTGTTCATTTCGATCGGCCATAATCATACCTTGAGAAAAAAAGGTGAAAATTGCCCAACTACCAAAGGCGGCAAGCGATAGCAACCAAATCATGATTCGCCTGCGCCCGCCCGCGTTGGACTTGGACGTAGAAGATGAATGGCGATCTACAGACGAATTACGCATGATACTACCTCCCTCCAAACCATCTTTTCGCTGTGTTTTTCAGTCTGATACCCAGCTTTACGAGCGACTCTGGAGTCTTCCAGCGCACTTTAAGCGGACCGATCAGCCATAGGATCGGCTTCCAAACCGGCATCAAGATGTATATCAGCATCCTTCCCAGGAACACAATAAGTGCCCATGTCCATCCGACCAGCTTGCGTAACAGCCGATACAGCGCTAACACCGGAAGAACAATCAGGATGCGCAGTATGCTGTTCACGATCAACGTCAGTCTGCGAACTATCTCTAATAACATTACCACAAAACGTTGGGTTGTAACACTAAAGGCCCAAAAATAGAGCCAAACCCCCAAAAGTAGTCCTAAAAAGACATAAAACCGCAGCTCACCGCGATTACTCGCGTATAGCACACGGAAAATAAACAAAGCCGAGGCCACCCAATACAGCACGTCCATCATATGAACGCTCCAGCGGGCAAAATGAAAGCGGATGGACAGCACCCGGTAACTGTCAAACACCACTCCCATGGCTATGCCCGACAACAGCATCCACGTCAACGTCAGCCATTGCGTGTAAGGGTTCATTTGAAGATCTTGCCGAATAGGCTTTTTCCGTTTTTGGCCGGGGCCCCGGGCTCCAGGTAGACGAGGGAAGTAATCAGACCTTCAATGGACAACAGCCCCTCTTCTAGACTGAGGTTTTTGATATGTAAATGTTGTCCGCGAATGGTGAGATGGCCCAGCTCGGTCTGAAGCAAAAATTCTTCACTGTCAAAGCTCTCCACATTGCTGACGCCTGAAATATCGAGTTGCTTGCGGCTTTGCATGCGCAGATCATGGTGCTTGGACTTCCCTTGTTCAATCATGGCATGTACCCCTCCTTCTGTTCTTAGCTTATGAAGGGGGCCGTATGATTTAGAACCGTTTTTGCTGTTAATCAGCATATGATGAATGAAAACTCGCCATCTAAAGAAAAAAAGCATTCCTTCATAAAGTTAATGAAGGAATGCTTTCATGTACAGTTGTGAGAAAATCAGATGTCTGCTTACCAGTTCAAACCATTTTCCCTGGCAATAGGCTCTTCCTTTACCAAAGTGTACATACTTGCAGCCTCGTCCTTGCGTGTAGTGTCGGCGAGCCGTTCCACTCGCACGGTCACCAGCTTCTGGCCAAACTGGACGGTAATTTCATCGCCTACTTTGACCGCACTGCTCGGCTTGGCTTCGCGTCCGTTCACCAGCACTCTCCCTTGTTCGGAGACGTCCTTGGCTACCGTACGCCGCTTAATCAGCCGCGAGACTTTCAAGAATTTATCAAGACGCATTAGTTAACGGCTTCTTTAAGCTTATTACCGGCTTTAAAAGCAGGAACGGTCGATTCTGGAATTTCAATCGTGTTACCGGTTTGTGGATTGCGGCCTGTACGGCTGGAACGCTTGCGTGTTTCGAAAGTACCAAAGCCGATCAGTTGCACTTTGTCGCCGCTAGCGAGTGCATCTGTAATTTCACCAAGAACGCCATTCAATACAGCTTCAACGTCACGTTTGCTCAAACCGCTTTTGCTGGAAATATTGTTGATCAGATCTGTCTTGTTCATAAGATAAAAGCCTCCCAAATGTCAAAAAATAATCATCACGCTGCATGTCCATTTATGGAGCAGACGTGAGGTCCAACTGTGGCCGAAGCCCTCCTGAATGTCACTGTAACACGCTTAACTATAAGCTACGGTTATTTTCAGAATTACTACAAGTTATTCTGGCTTGTCCATAAAAATCCTGCAATGACAGGCGTTTTTTTATTCGACCCCAGTTAAGCCAACATCCTACTACAAAACTCTGTCCATTGGCAAGTCTTCTCAAACTGGGCCTTCTTTCAACCCTGCATATATCTCATTTTACTGTTCTGTGCAGCCAAAAGCGAATATGTGGAATCACGCTTTGCCAAGGAGCTTTTTCGCTTCCTGCCAGTAAGTCTCCATTTCATCTACGCTGCTTTCTTCGGGACGACGCCCCTGCTCGCGTAATTTCTGCTCAATATACTGGAAACGGTCTACAAATTTGCGATTGGTGGCGGACAATGCCTCTTCCGGATCTACTCCCATGAATCGGGCTGCATTCACGGCAACAAATAACACATCGCCTAACTCCAGCAACTGGGCTTCCACAGCATGCCCTTCACGAACCGCTTCCTTCAGCTCAGCCACTTCTTCGTCCAATTTATCGAATACGCCCTCAATGCTATCCCAGTTAAAGCCTACTTTAGCTGCTTTCTTCTGGAGCTTGTACGATTTCATAAGAGCAGGCAGATCACGCGGAACTCCATCCAGTACGGAAGGGTATGCTTCTGCTGTACCTTTAAGCCGTTTTTCCTCGGCCTTCATTTGTTCCCAGTTTTGCAATGCCTCTTCCGCATCATTCGCTTGGTTGTCACCAAATACATGTGGATGACGGAAAATAAGCTTATCATTCAGCCCTTGGATTACATCATACACATTGAAGGTTCCGACTTCCTCTTCCATTTGGGCATGCAGCAAAATTTGCAACAACAGATCACCCAGCTCTTCCTTCATATGCTCAGGGTCGTCCTCATCTATCGTTTCGATGACTTCATACGTTTCTTCGATCAGATTTTTGCGAATCGACTGATGTGTCTGTTCACGATCCCATGGACAGCCCTCCGGGCTGCGCAAAATATCGACAATCTCGTGTAGACGGTCAAAAGAACGCCGTTTCAGCGCCTCATCCTCACTGCGAGGTATGTATACCAAGGATAGGTTCCCGTAGCCCTCTACTCGATCCAGCTCGTACAGCGGCACCTTGTGCACCGCTTCCTCACCTTCCACCCCAAGAGCGTGACCGACATACACCTCATAATCGTCAGGATATCGCTCCATCAGGCACAGCTTCACATCAGATGCCGTGAAGGTGTCATACACCTGTCCGATCAGCGTATGCAGCTGAGGCTGGAGCCAGCTGGCATCCAGTGTACCTGCGTCCAACAGCTGGAAACCCTCAATCGGATCAAAACCAAGACGCACAAAAGCTTCATCCAGGAAACTTTCGCCGCCCAGAATGTTCAGTTCAATCCCTTGCGCAGGACAACGCTCCTTAAGCAACTGCACCGCTGCTTCTGCCACCATCGGGTGACCGGGAACCGCATAGACGATTTCGCTTCCGTCTGCCGCCTTAGCAGCCGTCGTAATTAATTGGCTGGTAATTTCCTCGTATACCTCTGGAAAGGACTCCTTTGTCTCATATACCTTGTCAAACGACTCAAAAGCCACTTCAAACTCATTCAGCACTTGAACCGCAGGATGCTCCTTGGTCCGCAGATAGAGCGCTGAAGCGCCCCGCATTTTGTTCAATATCCCTATCGTAAGCTGATCCGGATCTCCCGAGCCCAGACCTACGACCGTTAATGTTACGCTCATATTCAATCCTCCGTTTCGCAGAAACAAGGTTCATGCTCGAAAAAATACACGGCCTAACCCGCTTCCGCTTCCTTTGCTTTGGCATTTACTATACCACAAAGTTGTATACGCTCATAAAATGGCTGTGCCGCTTTCATGCCCTAAGCCCTATGCCTGGGCTAAGTCAGTACACGCAGCCTGCGCAGCACGGCTGCCAGCGGGCGTCCGAGCTTGGGCACCGCCACAAGCTCGGCTTCCGTGATCAGCCTCAAGCGTGCGAGGCCGATCACGAACACTACGGCGCCTGCGGCTACGCCCAGCAGGCTCTCCGCGGCTGCCGTGGCACGACCTCCGGCAGCCCACCCCAAGGCACCCAGCACAGCGCTGGTGCCCCACATCGCCGCCCCGGCCGCACCAGCCAGGGCGATAAGCAGTGCCGCCGGCTTGAGCACGCTGGCGGACCAGCTCCCACGCAGGCCTACCAAGCGAGCCAGCAGCACGATGTTGATCACCGCCGCCAGCAGATAGGCGACAGCCCCCGCAATGGCGGCTCCAGCCGTGCCTAGCTGCGGCACGAGCAGCCAGTTTAGCAGCGCCTTGGCTACTGCGGCCGCGAGCATCGCCAGAGCCGGCGCGCGAACCGCGCCAAGCCCTTGCAGCAGCGCAGCCGAGATGATGCTGAGCGTGCCGCCTACGGCGGTTAGCGCCATCCAGCGCATAACCCCGCTGCCGGTGTCGTCCGCATACAGCATCACATTGACGGGCACAGCCAGCACGATCAAGCCTGTCGCAGCGGCTAGTCCCAGCAACCAAAACCAGCGCAGCGATTGCTCGCACTGGCGACGTGCCAGCTCCGTACCGCCGGTCACCCGCGCCTCGGCCAGCGATGGAATGAATAATGCCGACAGTGTAGTGGCAAACATCATGACTAGCTGTACCAGCGGCAGACCTCGGTTATACACGCCAAAGGCCACCATAACCGCAGTATCGTCCAAACCCTCCTGCTTTAACAAGCGAGGTACGGTAAATGTGTCTACCAGGCTAATTAACGGAACAGCTAGCGCTCCAAGGCAAACAGGCAAGGCATAACGCAGCAGCGCCTTTAGCAAGGTACCGTTGCTTTCCGCCGGGTGTAGCTCTCCAGTTTGTGCTTGCACTGTCGCCATGACCGTCCCTTGCCTTCTAAGCCTCTTCCTGTGATTTCGCCAATATAGCAACATGACGACCAAGCCCGCTGCTCCGCCTGCTGCTGAACCAAACACTGCTCCGGAGGCAATCATATCCGCCCCCGCTCCTTGTGACAGCATGAGCAGCAACAGCATAATCATCACGCTTACCCGTATCGCCTGCTCCGTCACTTGGGAGATAGCAGTCGGAAGCATATTTTGCAAACCTTGAAAATATCCTCTCAATCCCGCCATAACCGGCACGAACAAAAAGGCAAACGCCGCCGCCCTCACCGACGGAATGACGTGAGCATTGTCGATCCATTGACCAATGAGCGGCGCACACGTATACATCAGCACGCCCAGGATCAATCCAAACACTCCCAAGACAAGCGAAGATAGCCGAGCAACACGTTGCCCCGCTGCCCGGTTTCCCACTGCCTCAAATTCAGCTACAAATTTGGATATTGCAGCCGGAAATCCAGCAGCTGCAATGGTAATGAACAGCGTATAAAAAGGATAAACCGTATTATAAATGCCAAACACGCCGTCGCCGCCGATATTCTGCAGCGGGATTTTTTGCACTGTGCCGATCAGCTTGCTCACTACCGCTGCCAGTGTCAAAATGACAGCACCCCGTAGCAGCCGCGAAGCGGCGCGATTTTCCTGCATTCTCCGTCTTCACTCCCACCTGAAATATGCATCTTTCACGAGTCCTATTATACCGCCTCTTCTCCCGGAAAGAAAAAAACCCTGTACAACGTAGGACGGCTTTCGCCATTCTGTACGTCATACAGGGGTGAAACGGGATGTTACTGTTCCATTTGTTTGCCCAGGAAGCCAGCGGCTGTTTCAGCCATTTTGATCTCCATTTCGGACATTTTTACATTTTCGTCCTTGTTCAACAATACAACGGAACCAATGGGATCACCACCGGAAACAATGGGAGCCGCCACAAAGGACGAGAGTGTTTCTTCGTGGTCTCGCGTTAGCTCATAGGAGCCGCTGGCTGTCTCCAGCACAGTTTTGCGATTATCCATACTACCTTCGATAATGCTACCGATTGGCTTGTCCAGAAACTCTTTTTTAGAGCCTCCAGCCACCGTAATAATGGTGTCCCGATCGGTAATCATTGTAATATGGCCCGTGCTTTCAAACAGGGACTCAGCATATTCTTTGGCGAAATCACCAAGTTCACCAATAGGTGAATACTTTTTCAAAATGACTTCTCCGTCACGATCCACAAAAATCTCAAGCGGATCTCCTTCACGAATTCTCAAGGTGCGGCGAATTTCCTTTGGAATAACTACCCGCCCAAGGTCATCAATACGGCGAACTATACCAGTAGCTTTCATTTCACATGTTGCCCCACTTTCTCAAGAAGAATTTAGTAAACTACTGACGGTATCGAAAGACGCTTCCACTCCCCCAGAAGCGGTCACGAAGAACGTCACGGTCATGGTGTTTATGGTGATATCTGACCATAGTATTCATCTGTTCCCAATTCCTTATGCATGTTCAGTTATTTACCTTCGTTTGTAGCTCCATCTTTGGCTGTTCCTGCGTTGGTATCGCCCGTACCGTTTGTTGTTGCGCCCGGTGTAGTTGTGCTACCGGCACCGGAAGTTGCACCACTTTTCTCTTGCGTAGCTGGTACCTTCGGCAGATTGATTTTCAAATCAAGCTTCGTCAAATCATTTTCGGTAAAGTTTTGGATACTTTCCCCGGCCAATTTATTTTTCAGGGCTGCCTTTTCGTTGTCTTTCAATTTATCAAACGTTGGCTCATTGCGGGACTCCACTTTGATCACGTGATATCCGTATTCCGTTTCCACTGGCTCACCAATTTTGTTAATCGGTTGAGTCTCAGCGGCCTCTTTAAAAGCAGGTACCCATTGCGCTACGGATGCATTCTCATACAGACCTCCGTTAGACGCTGAACCTGGGTCTTCTGAATATTTCTTGGCAATCGTCGCAAAATCGGCTCCTCCGTCCAGCTTCGCCTTCACTTCTTTGGCCAGCTTGAGGGTATCCTCTTTTTTGCGCTGTTTCTTCGTTTTAGGATCTTCGAAGTTAATCAATACATGGCGCACGGTTGCTGTCGTGAATTGATCTTTATTTTTCTCAAATTCCTGTTTTAGCTGATCATCTGTTACTTTGTTGGTTTCGCTGTTGATTACCGTCATTACACGCGTGAAGTAATCTTTCACACCTTGTTCGGTCAGTTTTTTATCACTCAGAAATGTCTTGAACTTATCTTCTCCGACTGACTTTTTATACTGCTCCAGCTGTTCGTTCCCTTCTTTGGCACCCTGCTCCTTGGCTTTGTCGTCCGCTTTGGCCGCCAGAAGCTTGTACACCACTTCCTGCTTTACAATTTGCTCCCGTACCTGATCCGAAGCTAACGCAGCCTCATATTCCGGGTAAAGGAATTTCATCATGCTGATTTCTTGGTTGAACTCATTTTCGGTAATCGTTCCACCCTTATAGGTCACGACAACCTTGCTGTTGTCCTTCGGTTCATCCTTGACCTTGTTCTCATCCGCTTGCTTCGTACATGCTGCCAGCACGGATATAGCTAGCAGCGCTGCCATTCCCAAGGAGAGCATTCTCCAAGGTTTTCTTTTATTTAGTTGTGGCATTTTGCAGTTCCTCCTTCAATGTGAATGCTTCTTTCAATGCACTCAAAAATTGTTCCAGCAGTTCTAGCAACTGTGGATCACTTAGACCTTTGCCCTTTATGCGTGCGCTCATAGAAGTGCCCTGTTCAAATTGTACACGTCTTTCAAAGCGATTACCAATCTCGGCAAGTTTGGCGGTCTGTACCGCCTGCTGGCGCCCTTCATGGAATTTCAGCACTATATTGTCATCCCGTTGCACCATGGACTCGATGCCATACATGCGCCCATATACCTTGAGGCGAGCCACGGCTAGCAAATGACGCACAGCCTCTGGCAGATCACCAAATCGGTCGACCAGTTCATCCTCCAGTTCGGAAGCCTCGTCAAAGGTGCTGACCGCTGCAACCTTTTTATAAATCTCAATCTTCTGGATACTGTCATAAATATAGTCTCCCGGCAAGTAAGCATCGACGCCTAAATCAATCGACGTACTCCAATTCCGATTGGACTGATCCTCTTCTCCAAGTACGCTGACTTTACGTTTATTAATTTCCTCAGCCAGCATCTGCGAGTAGAGATCAAAACCGACGGATGCGATGAATCCATGCTGCTCAGCGCCAAGCAAGTTACCCGCTCCGCGGATGGACAAATCGCGCATTGCAATCTTGAACCCGGACCCCAGCTCCGTAAATTCTTTAATCGACTGAAGGCGCTTCTCCGCCACTTCCGTGAGCACCTTATCCCGCTGGTACGTGAAATAAGCATAGGCAATCCGATTGGAACGACCTACACGCCCACGCAGCTGATAAAGCTGGGATAGCCCCATTTTATCGGCATCATGCACAATGAGTGTATTCACATTTGGAATATCCACGCCGGTTTCAATAATGCTGGTGCTGACCAGCACATCATATTCGCCATCCAGGAAATCCAAAATCGTTTTCTCCAGTTCGGTTTCGGACATCTGTCCGTGACCCACGCCCACCTTGGCCTCCGGTACGAGCGCATTGATCTCTGCAGCCATCTCCTGAATGCCCTGCACGCGATTATACAGGTAGTACACCTGTCCACCGCGTGCCATCTCGCGTTCAATGGCCTCACGAACTAGAGTTTGGCTGTGCTCAACCACATAGGTTTGCACTGGAAAACGGTTTTCCGGTGGCGTCTCAATGACTGACAAGTCACGTACACCCAGCATGGACATATGCAACGTACGCGGAATAGGTGTTGCCGTTAACGTCAGCACATCTACGTTCGTTTTCAGCTTCTTCAGCTTTTCCTTGTGAGTTACGCCAAATCGCTGTTCTTCATCGACAATCAGCATTCCGAGGTCCTTAAACACCAGATCCTGCGACAACAGACGATGGGTACCAATGACAATATCGACCGTGCCTTGCCGAACTCCTTTAATCGTCTCATTCTGCTCTTTGCGCGAGCGGAAACGGCTCAATACCTGAATATTGAACGGATACCCTGAAAAACGTTCACGGAACGTCTCATAGTGTTGCTGCGCCAAAATCGTCGTCGGTACCAGCACCGCTACTTGTTTACCTTCAATAGCAGACTTAAAAGCAGCACGAATGGCAACTTCAGTTTTGCCGTAACCTACATCACCACATAGCAAACGATCCATCGGGCGACTCTGCTCCATGTCTTTCTTAATCTCTTCAATGGCCCGGATCTGGTCACGTGTCTCATCATACGGGAACATATCTTCAAACTCTTGTTGCTCCGGTGAATCCTTTTCAAAAGCAAACCCTGGTGCCGACTGTCGTTCTGCATATAGCTTGATCAAGTCATCCGCAATATCCTGAACCGAGCTGCGCACCTTACTTTTAACCCGTGTCCACTCATTGCCACCCAGTTTATAAATCTTGGGTTCCTTGTCCTCTGAGCCGACATATTTCTGAATCAGATCAATTTGTTCAATCGGCACAGACAGCTTATCTCCACCCGCGTAGAGGACATGCATGTAATCCTTATGGATACCGCCAACCTCCAGCGTGCCGATCCCCATGTACTTCCCGATCCCGTGATTTTGGTGTACGACGTAGTCGCCCACCTTCAGCTCGCTATAGCTCTTAATCCGTTCTGCATTGTCCACATGCCGGCCCTGCTTACGAGCTTTCCGCTGCTTCTGGGAAAACATCTCGCCCTCGGTAATGACTGCCAGATGAATAGACGGCATTTCAAAACCACTTTGCAGATTGCCGATAGCCATCGTCGGTTCATCAATACCGTAATCTTCAAGCACTCGGCGCATCCGGTCCAGACGTTCATCTCCACTTGCCAGCATCATAACCTGTGTGCCGGCTTTGCGCCAACGATCCATCTCCGCCTTGAGCACATTCATTTGGCCATGGAAATCCTGCATTCCTCGGCAGATGAAATTCAAAATATTTTGTGGCTGGGTATGAGGAACCTGACGAAGAAAAATCGACAGGAACAACGTCTGAAATCTCCGGTTGTACAGGAGATTGTCCGCGTCATCTGACAGTTCTAGCTGCGGTAACGTTTTACTGTTTTGAAGCAAATGCAGATTCCATTCTGACTCATCCCGTTCCAGTTGCTTGGCTGTTTCCAGCATACGTGCCGGTTCGTCAATAATCAGAATCGTATCTTCCGGCATATAGTCTGCTAGGGTTTTACGTTCAGGATACAGCAGGGAGATATATTTATAGATTTCGTCAAAATACACATGCTCTCGCAGCAACTCAATTTCACGATGGATCTCTTCTTTCAGGTGCTGCTTAGCTTGACGATCCGTCATTTTGCCCAGCTGCTCCTCCAACAAAATCGCAGCGGCATCCGCCGCCTGGTCCATACGCTGGTTATTCGCAATAACTTCCTTACACGGTGTTACGGTAACGTTCTGAACCTTTTCCACCGAACGCTGATCTTGCGGATCAAACTTACGGATCGAATCAATTTCATCGTCAAACAGCTCCACACGATAACCCCAACGGGTTGTCATTGGATAAAAATCAATAATTCCTCCGCGTACGCTCATCTCTCCACGTGATTCCACACGCTCTACACGCTGGTAGCCCATCTCGACCATATGTAGCAAAAACGCTTCCAGCTGAAGCGTCTCGCCTTCTTTCAGCTCAATACGAGCCTCACGCCATGTTTCCGGGATTGGCAGTAAACGTCGGACACCAGAAAACGGCACGACAACAATCCCACGAAAACCCTGGGCGCAGCGTATCAATACATCAATTCGTTGGGACAATGTCTCTGGACTGGATATTGCAGCTTCAGCAGCTACCAGCTCATTAGCAGGATACAATAAAACCTGATCAGGAGAAAGCGCTTCCTGTAAGTCATCTGCTATTTTTTGAGCGGCAAACATATTGTGCGTCATGACCATTAACGGTCGTCCGGTATCTTCGGCAAGCGCGGCCATCAGTACCTGTCGGGAAGAGCCTGATAAACCTGATATCAGTTGTTCCTTCATCCCTGATGAAATACCTGCTGCAATGGATGCATAATCAGCATCCTTCGTAAAAGCCTGAATAAGTGCTTGTAACAAAAAAGGCACCCCTTTATGCTTATAAATAGTTACATGTAAACCGAAAAAGAAGCCTCAGCAATGCTGCCAAGGCTCCATAAGCGGAATTGCCGCTTCACCTCTCAAGCTGGTACATCCTACCAGTTGAATACCTGTTATTGGAGCGGATTAACGAGCAGACTCAGCTCTGGATTATTCTCCAATGCCTGACTGCAATGCTCGCAAATGACTTTGACAGTCACTTCACCACCCGAATTATACGCTATTATATCTCTACGTTCGGCAGGGGTCAAGGAATGGAAGCCCAACCTTTCTTCGGTTATTGCCGCGGAATCAATTCGTCCCAAGAAAGTTCGACAATGTCTGCATACATAATTAACAATCATGTAATGTATATGCCTCCTGAAAGTTTTCTATACCTTTCAGTATGTCCAACAATCTTCCATTTAAGCCCGTCTGCCTACGTCTGAACTTACTTGTTGAATTCAGCCATCGTCCGTTCAAACGGATGACTCAAGCTGTGTTCTAAGGCGTTGCACGTGTCCTCGATCATTCCGGCCAGTAATTCTTTTTCCTTCTTTGGAAAGGTACCCAGAACATAATCGACAATAGCATGTCCAGGCTCCGGGCGGGAAATGCCCATACGAATCCGATTGAAGGACTGCGTGCCGGTATGCTGAATGATCGATTTAATGCCGTTATGACCGCCTGCGCTACCTTGATAACGCAATCTTATTTTACCGACTTCTGTATCCAGATCATCGTACACGACAATCAGATCTTCCATATCGGCCTTATAATAGTCCATATAAGCACGTAAAGACTCGCCTGATAGATTCATATAGGTCATTGGCTTAATCAGTACGGTTTTTACGCCACCAATGTGACCCTCTCCAATTAACGCCTTGCATTTGCTTTGGTTAATCTGGATGTTATGACGCAAGGCAAGAGCATCCAATGCCATAAATCCGACATTATGTCTCGTTTTCTCGTATTGGGGACCGGGGTTGCCCAATCCTACAATCCACTTCATAACTTTGACACCCTCTTTCGCAGTCTTGATTTTTTGGTAAAATAGTTGTATTGAATAGGAAGGTGCGTGCCGGTATGCTCAATCAAGGTGATATCCTCTTATATGACAGCCATTTTCTATATCATTTAAAACATTCCGTTCCTGTCCAGATATATGACGGGAATGTACATATTCAGATTGGCATCGTTGCGCGTTTTAATGAGCATTTCGTCGAAATAGAGGACACACTATACAATCGTCAACGTTTCACATTCATATCTCGCCCAGGCTTTTAGCCTGACATGCTGATAGGGGTTACCTTTTCCATATGGAAAAGGCAACCCCTTTTTTAATGAGCCAGCGCTTATTCGATTTCAAACAGTTTGCTGATCGACAATTCTTCATGCACACGGATGATAGCTTCTCCCATTAATGGAGCCACAGACAATACCTTCAGCTTGCTTGTCGGATTCGGGTGAACGATCGGGATCGTATCCGTCACAACCACCTCTTTTAATGGCGAATTCTCCAGTCTTTCCATAGCAGGACCGGACAGCACAGCATGTGTACAACACGCATACACATCTTTTACGCCGCCTTCTTTAAGCGCATTTGCACCTAATACAATCGTTCCGGCTGTATCAATGATATCATCAATTAAAATAGCCGTTTTACCCTCAATGTTCCCGATGATGTTCATCACTTCACTGACATTTGGCTCTGGACGACGCTTATCAATAATAGCGAGCGGCGCACTCAGGAAGTCTGCCAGCTTACGCGCACGAACAACCCCGCCATGATCGGGTGAAACGACAATCGGGTTCTCAATTTGCTTGGAACGGAAATATTGGGCCAGAATTGGCGCTCCCAACATATGATCTACTGGAATATCAAAGAATCCCTGAATCTGCATCGCATGCAAATCCATGCTGATTACGCGGTGAGCTCCCGCTTTTTCAATCAAGTTAGCGACAAGTTTCGCTGTAATCGGATCGCGTGAACGAGCTTTACGATCCTGACGAGCGTAACCGTAATATGGCATAACGACATTGATACTTTTGGCAGAAGCGCGTTTAAGTGCATCAATCATAACCAATAACTCCATCAAGTTGTCGTTAACCGGCAGACAAGTTGACTGCACAATATACACATGGCAGCCGCGTACGCTTTCCGACAGCTTAACCTGGATTTCACCGTCACTAAACGATGTGGTATGGGATTCCCCCATTGGGATGCCGATGTAGTCCGCAATCTGGTGGGCTAACTTCGGATTGGAGTTACAAGTAAATATTTTGAGTTTGGAATCGCAATAAGTCATTAATAGAAACCCTCCGTGCTGGTTCATTCATTACAGATTCAACAGCTTGCTGATTAGGTCATTCCGATCTTTTCTTCTTCGCTTTGGCACGTGCGCGGATTTTGTCCGCATATCCGGCTTTGTTCTCTTGACGTGGTCTGGCAATGGCCAGATCGTTATCAGGGACAGCATGTGTTACAGTGGAGCCTGCTACAACATAAGCACCTTTTCCAATCTTAATCGGGGCGATCAGATTCACGTTGCTGCCAATAAAGGCATCGTCTTCAATTTCTGTAATGGATTTATTATATCCATCATAATTGACCGTTATTGCCCCGCAGCCAATATTTACGTTTGTACCCACCTTGGCATCACCGACATAGCTCAAATGAGACACCTTGGAATGATCTCCAATGGTCGCATTTTTCACCTCAACAAAATCACCAATTTTCACATGTTCGCCAAGCTTCGCGCCTGGACGCAGATAAGCAAACGGCCCCACAGATGTACTGCTTCCCACTTCCGCTTCGTTCAACACCGAATGTTTTACCGTTGCGCCTGAATGGATAATCGTATTCTGAATCTCAGCCTGTGGACCAATCACACAATCTTCTCCGATTTGTGTTTGACCATGCAGCCATGTGTTCGGGTACAGTACCGTATCGGAACCAATAACAACCTCGCTCCCGATATAGGTAGAAGACGGATCAATGACAGTGACACCATTCAGCATATGCTTGCGAACAATGCGCTCACGCATATAGCCCTCAGCTATCGACAAAGCCACTCTGTCGTTAACACCGATGGATTCAGACACATCATCTGTCAAATACGCCTCAACCTGCTCACCTTCACCATGCAAAATACCAATGACATCTGTCAGGTAATATTCCTGCTGTGCATTGGTGTTCGTTACCTTGTCCAGCGCTGCAAACAGCTTGGCATTGTCAAAGCAGTACGTTCCCGTATTGATCTCCCGGACAGCATCTTCCTCAGGTGAACAATCTTTCTGTTCCACGATCTTGAGCACGGCCCCGGAAGCATCACGAATAACTCGTCCATATCCTTTCGGGTCGTCCAACTCAGCGGTCAGAATCGTCGCAGCCGCCCCACGGCTCTCGTGCAGTTGCACCAAGCCCTCCAGCGTTTCCGCTGTGATCAAAGGAGTATCCCCACAAATGACAATGGTTGTACCTTTTTCCTGACCGAGCAAGTCCTTGGCTTGCTTGACAGCATGGCCCGTTCCCAACTGCTCAGCCTGAAGCGCATATTCTGCTGACGGTCCCAAATAAGACTGTACCGCCTCTGCTCCATGACCCACGACGACTACACTTCGGGACACACCGATTTCCCGAACCGTGTCGAGCACATGCCCGACCATCGGTTTTCCGCACACCGGATGCAGAACTTTATATAATTTGGATTTCATACGTTTTCCCTGCCCTGCGGCAAGAATGACTGCCAACCTTTCCAACAAGTCCAACCTCCTATCCTGAAAATAACAGTTACCCCTTGGCTAAAACGTTAATTCCCAGATCAGATTTTGCTTAACTTTTCACAATCCTCCTGAAAAATAACGGCGAACCTTTGGTTAATGGCTATTTTTTCAGGCCAGCTTGTGCTGGACATTCATCCCCGGGACGCATCGCTGCCTAGTCCCTGTCTTATGAAAAAGCCGCTTCGGCAGCCCGGATGGCTCCAAGTTGCCTTAAAACTGACTGTTAACTCACTAAAGAATATATCTCATTCCAGACAAAAAGAAAAGAGAGCCACAGTTAGTGGCTCTCTTTTTCTTTTGTTCCCCAATCCTGCTTTAGGCGAATTAAGCGCCTTCTTCAATAGCAACTTCTTCATCCACAGCTGCACGTTCGTACTCAGTTAATACAGCAGCTTGGATCTTCTCACGGGTTCCTGAAGATATCGGGTGAGCGATATCGCGAAACTCTCCGTCTGGAGTTCGTTTGCTTGGCATAGCTACGAACATCCCGTTATTACCGTCGATAACTCGGATGTCATGAACAACAAACTCGTTATCAATCGTAATGGATGCAATCGCCTTCATTCTTCCTTCTGAGTTCACTCGGCGGAGTCTAACATCCGTAATCTGCATGTGTGTTTCACCACCTTTTTCCAAATAGGACTTGGTGTATACATTCCACACAGCAGTTCGAAATCCTTCTTTTTTTCGGTAATTCGTATCCTAAATTCAGGTAATTTTTTTGAAAAGATTTCTTTTCGACATATTTAGGTATTTTATGATGGATTGTGACAATTTACTGCCCTGTTCACTCATCAAAATAATTGCCCAGCTTGACCGTAATTTGCTTGCTTCGAGAATCGACTGCGGTCAGATTCGCCAGTGAAATATAATCGTGCAGCAGGCGCTCTTCGTTCTCCACCTCGCCCGATTCTACCAGCACACCTACACCGGCCACCTCAGCATCAAACTCAGCCAGCAAGTCGACCATCCCCTGAATCGTGCCACCGGCCTTCATAAAATCATCTACGATGAGCACACGCGATTTCTCACGCATCGCACGTCTGGATAAAGACATTGTATGCAGGCTCTTTTGTGATCCTGAAACATAATTAATACTTACAGCCGAGCCTTCTGTCACCTGATGATCACGCCGTACGAGGACGACTGGCAAATTCAGCTGTGCTCCGGTTGCATAGGCAAGTGGAATACCCTTGGTCTCCACCGTCATAACCACATCAATCTGACGATTGGCAAAAGCGGTCGCGAATATTTTACCAGCTTCGTTCATCATCGCAGGTTGGCCCAGCAAATCGGACAAATACAGGTATCCTCCCGGTAATATGCGGTCAGGCTGCTCCAGTTGCGCACACAGGTCGTTCGCAAACGCAAGCGCATGTTGCTTGGAAAGCCTCGGGATCAGTTTCACGCCCCCTGCCGCTCCCGCCAGTGTCAGAAGCTCGCCAGTGCCCTCATCCTCAAAAACTTCCTTGATGATGGCCAGATCCTCGCTTATGGAGGACTTAGCTGCCCCGTAGCGATCCGCAAAATGAGTAAGAGGCACCAGCGTATGCGGCCGTGACAACAAAAATTGCGTCATTTCCACCAAACGTGAGCTTCTTTTAAGTTTTTTCACAACAATTCCTCGCGATCTATTCTCCTGCCGCCCGCTTTGTACAGTAAAAGCACCGGCGGACTGGCCGGTTGCTGGCGGAATGTAAGTGATATAGTAAAATCCGAATATTTAATAGTAAATATATCATCTTCGTACGTATTTGTACAACAATTACCACTATAATATGAAAGAAATATCTAAAATCAGGTCAAAAGTCGTACTGCATACACATCTTTACAAAACCCTCTTAGTCCATTGTAAATCCGTGGCACTTTGGCTTCCTTCGATACCAGTCCGAACACTGTAGGTCCGCTACCTGACATCAGCACACCGTCTGCTCCTAAGCGGATCATGGAGTTTTTAAGATGCTCTACCTCTGGATACAGCTTTAGTGTTACATCCTCAAGTACATTCCCCAGCGCGTCGCATACATCGGTAAAAGAAGCGTTATGGATCGCATGCTCCATCTGGCGGGCAGACGGGTGGTGCGCAATCTGATCTGCTTTGACACGACCATACACTTCAGCCGTCGATACATTAATCGGCGGCTTCGCAAGGATCACCCAGCATTGTGGCGGATTCGGAAGTGGCTTGAGCAGTTCTCCGCGTCCACTTGCTAAAGCTGTACCCCCTGTAATACAGAAAGGTACATCTGAGCCCAGTTCCGCACCCAGCACCCTTAATTCGGCATCCGAGATACCAAGCTTCCATAGCTTGTTCAATCCACGCAGCGCTGCGGCAGCATCACTACTTCCACCTGCCAACCCTGCCGCCACCGGGATATGCTTATCCAGATGAATGTGGACGCCCGTAGACACGTTATAACGTTCTTTGATCAGACGAGCAGCCTGAAAAGCCAAGTTCTTTTCATCCAATGGTATGTACCCAGCTTGACTTGAAATAATAATGGTATCACGCGGTAACTCAGACATCGTCAATCGGTCAGACAGATCGACCATGGTCATAATCATTTCGACCTCGTGATAACCATCGTCCCGCTTACGTAGAACATCAAGCATTAAATTGATTTTCGCCGGTGCTTTTTCATATATTTTCAAGGCGTTCACCCACCTTCAACTTTTCCCTCAAGACAGCTTAACATATTATATCAGACTCAGCGTGTCAAGTCATGAGGTTCAAAAAAGCGGAGATGACCCGGTCTAATCCCGGATATCCCCGCTTTTCATCAGCACCACCGATAGCTACGATTTGCGGGAAGCTGCCTGCTCGGCAAGTTGGATAGCCCGCTTGACCATATTGCCCGCATCCTTGGCTTTAATGCCTCCCCAGCCTTCTTCCTTGACCGTGTCGTAAAATCCAAGATCTTTGGCCAACTCGTACTTTAGCTCCTCCGACATGACACTCCGTCTTCTTCGGCTCATACATACGCCTCCTTCGGCAATGGAATAAGGAAGATCATTCCCGGCTTAGTATGTGCAGAGATGTCATGCTTCATCCTGCTCTGTATATACAAAACGGCCCCGTCATTTGAAATGACGAAGCCGTCGTTAAACCTGCAAAGCTGGTATAAATCACGAAATCAATTAAGGTGTTTCAAAATATTCGACTACACTTGTATGGGAGTCGGGATCATATACGCTGACTTCTACCGACTCGGTAAGAATGTCAGCATAGCTGTAGGAGACACGTTTAAACGTCTGTTGCTCCTGATCCAGCTTGACGATAAAAACAGAAGGGTACGTTTCTTCCAAGACACCAGTTCGTTCGACGGTCTTACGGCGTCCGCCGTTAGCCCGCAGCAAAATTTTTTGCCCTACATGTGCGTCGAGACTGCGTTTGATTTCCAACAGCGTATTTTTAGCCATTGCCTAACGACCACCTCTTTCCTTGTCCATTATAACGAATTTTAGAGGGATTGTCAAATCAAGCTAAATATTATAACAACACGAAAAATAAGTTGTCAATTTAATTTTTTGCGAACAGGAATAATTTATATAAAAAATGACAAAAAGCCTCTGAAAGCAGAGGCTTTTTGCTCAGGTTAATCCTATTGGCACATTTGAATCCTAGATTGCGGAAGGCGTTACTTTAAGCGTTGATAAATTTTCAAGCTTCGGCAGGCCGATGCGATAGCTTCCCCTAGTTTCAATTCCACCCACTCCACGACTGCCACTGATTGTCTGGTGAAACAGGTCCCCCATGTTGACCGTATCACGGATCGAAGTAAAGGCCGCCTTGGCAGCCACGTATACGGGGTCCAGCGCGTGAATCAGGATACGCCCTGGTGAGCTGGCGAAGTTCGCTCCCGCACGTAGCAGCGCCTCAAAATGGGACTGGCACGCTCCCGCTACAATCGTCAGCGAATCCAGATGACGTTCATATTGTCTTGCTACCTGAATTGCCGCCACAAAATTTTGCGAATTTTTATAACTTTTCAAGCTGTACAAATCGTAAGGCTGTGGCTGCTTCAGCACACCGTCATGTCCAGTAATGACTACGATATCCGGACGGATACGAGGAAGCAGTCGGTACAACGTGTCTGCCATTGCCGATTCGTGAACGTGATGTCCCTCTGCAGGAACACGGAGCTGTTCATATAAACTGAGACATTTTTTCAGATAGCTGGGATCTCCATCCAGGTGAAGAACCTTTCCCGGCATTTCAAAATACGTTGACTCAACCGGATCACTCCAGTCCCCTACCAGAGCTGCCTGACTACGAGCAGCTTGCTGCTGGCGTGCCCGTTGCAACAGATTAAGAGACTCACCAGCCTTAATGTGGGCCTGCTGAGTCTTACCACTAATCTGGTCTGCAGGCACTCTGACCAGATCGTTCACCGGGGAATCGGCCAGCAGCCGAAATTCTATTCCCTTAATGATCGCTTTATCCCGCTGGATGTCCTCAACACGAAACGTGACATCTCCGCCGTACGATTTCCGAACGACCAAGTCTCCTAAACTCATCACACTGTATCACCCCTCCTATATCGTATGGGTGAATGCACAGTTTGGTTCCAGCTTAGGATATACCTGCCTCCAACAGCACAGCGCTGAGACGCGCAAATTCCTCAATACTTAGCGTTTCTCCTCGACGGGAGGGTTCAATACCAGCTTGTTGCAACAGCGGCTCCAGCGTGTCCCTGTTCTCTTTGGTGAAGAAACGGCTTTTTAAGTTATTGGAAATGGTTTTACGACGCTGGGCAAAAGCAGCATGAACCACTTCAAAGAAGTGCTTCTCATCCACCACTTCCACCGGAGGGGCTTCCCGTACACGCAGCCGGATGACTGCAGACTCCACATTTGGCTGGGGAATAAATACTGTATTCGGCACAGTGCAGACTAATTCAGGTTCGCTGTAATATTGCACTGCAATGCTCAGACTGCCGTAATCCTTCGTTCCAGGAGACGCAGCCATGCGCTCAGCCACTTCTTTTTGGATCATAACGACGATATTCTCCAGAGGGAGCTTGTCCTCCAGCAGCCTCATCAGAATCGGTGTGGTAACATAGTACGGCAGATTAGCCACGACACTTACTTTACTCACGTCTGCAAAATCGGCTGCGAACACCTCTCGCAAATCCAGCTTCAGCACGTCTCCATGACGTACCTTCACATGCTCGTAAGGGGCCAACACCTCTTCGAGAATTGGCAGCAGCCGCTGGTCAATCTCGACAGCGGTAACTGCCTTGGCCGATTGAGCCAGCTTCTCGGTCAAAGCGCCAATCCCAGGACCGATCTCAAGTGCACCCTTCGTCTCATCCAATCCAGCAGCATTTACAATCTTATTGAGAATATTTTGATCAATCAGGAAATTTTGTCCCAAACTCTTTTTGAACGAAAAACCGTGCCGTTGAATAATTTCCTTCGTACGCCGCGGTGTTGCTATATCTTGAATCCCTGTCATACGGACATCACAATCCTTCACTTTCAATTTGTGCCAGCGCCCCGGCAAATTCCTCGCGGCTGATCTGAAATACAGAGAGCCGTTTATGTAGCTGCTTTCCGTTACAATAACCAATACCCAGCACATTCCCTAAGGCCATACGGCGTGCAGCAGCATTGGGATGGGTGATGAGTCCAGCATCAATCAGGTCCGCCCACTCAATCAGCGGGTCGGCGCCTTCCACTGTCGTATGGACCCGTGCAAGAGCGTGTCTGATCGCTTCTGGTGAGGCATTCTCCACGCCAATATCTCCTTTACGCGTCGCTTCTGCCTCGGGTATAAAGGCCTGCTTGCAGCCGGGTACCTTGGAAGCGATAATCTTACGGATGCGCTCCCCTGCATGATCGGGATCGGTTAAAATGATGACCCCCCGCCGCTCCTGCGCCAATGCAATTTTACGCAGCGTCATTTTATTAATAGCGGAGCCGCCAGTTTCTATCGTATCCGCTTCAACAGCGCGGCGAATGGCCACCGTATCATCCCGGCCCTCTACCACGATCACTTCCTTGATCATTTGCGTTTCCCTCCACTGCTACACAGCAAGCTATATTTATCTTTCCCTGCTTTTGAAAACAAAATAAGAAGAGGATATCCTCTTCTTAGCATGGCATAACTATGTTGTTAATACTATCGCATTGCCCTCAACATACACAACCTGTTTTAGTTGATTTCAGGCTTTACCGGTCCGATAACATATACGGTTTTACCGTGCTTACGACCAAATTGGTTGGCTCGGCTCAAACTCTCATAATACACATCGATTTTGTGGCCTTTAATCGCGCCACCGGTATCCTCCGCACGACGGAAGCCCACCCCTTCGATATACACCCACCAGCCGATTGGAATTACACTCGGATCGACCGCGATGGTGCGTCCTTCCGTGACACGTGCGCCGGATGCAGTACGTGTACCGATACCTGGCTCCTGTGAGGAATACGCCGTCATGGAGACATTTTGTAAAACTTTGCTATATTTAAAATTTACGCCTGCTTTACGGACAGCACTGCCCGAACTAACCGTTGTTGCCTTAACCGCATCATTGGGACCGACGGAAGCAGCAAGAACGACCGGTTTTTTCTTCGTTCCTACCGCAATGACCTTATCCACACGGTTCTGTGCAACTTCCTTGTTAACCAGCTGTTTGGATACCAACTTTCCATCATGATATACCTTTTGAACGTGCTGGACGACCACACCCGATTTGCCGCTTTGAATGACCCGATTATCGCCTTTATAAAGACTCGGATCGGCCGTTTTGATGACCTGATAAGGCACCTGTTTTTTCTGTTCGACCTGCTGTTTCTTCACACGGACGATTTTTATGTCCATGTTAGACGAAACAGAGGCATCCAACGCAGGATAAACTTTATCCGTTGATGATAATTTATAGCCCGAGGTACGAATGGCACCTTCTACTGTATTTTCTGTTGTGTACAGCTTTTTCGTCTCATTGCCTGAAGATACTTTGACTTGATTGGCACGTTTAATGACTACGCGATCGCCATCCTGTATTGCTCCATTTAGCGGCATGGAAACTGTATCATGCGGCTGAAGTGAAATGGAATGCTCGCTCAGCAAATCTTGAAGCTTGGATTCCCGGGTTTCTACCGCAGACGCCTTGCCATCGATGACAAAAAAGACTTGTTTTTTAGATTGCGTGTACATCAGAATTGAAATCATAATCGTTAGCGCGATTAGAAAAATAGCAACCAAAGCAGCCTGGCGCACATTCTCTTGCTTCCAACGCAATACGTAAGACATGCTGGATGAGCGCGACTCATGGGTATCCTTTTTTTGGAAAATGCCCATTTCCTCCGTCCTCCTTACATAGCCCGCCGTCTGGAGTAAGACATAGTTGAGATTTGACGTGACTATAACAGATTTTCTACAAGACAAGCCCAAACTACGACTGTCCTGCACCATGTACCCGTCTTCGCGGCATGCTGTCCTCCCCTGTTTAACCACAGTATGATGACAGATTTTCTTTTATTCACAACAAAAAAAGCCAGAGAAAGAGACTAGAGAGCTCTTTCGTGGCTTCCGGCATGTGTGAATATGCGGGAAAACTCATGCACGAGATGGCTTCTCTCTTGTTACGCTTACGGGGTTAGCTGTCGGGTTCGGACGTAGAGAGTCGCCCTAGCTTGGGTCAACCGCTCATGGCGGTCGCCTTCACATTCACCCCAAAGACCCAGAAAGAAATCGAAATACGGCTCCTCCACCTGTTCAATCCCATCCGGGAAAAGAATTTAGGTCGAGCCGGCTGGCGGAAGAGACGTTCCCTTCTTGCACATACGCCGGACGTACTGTAAGCCATATCGGTTCCCCCGTTCCCTGTAAAAGGGACTCAGCGAGACTGGTTCATGAAATGACTTGTTGATGTTTACATTCAAACAACAATTCACTGAAAAGATGATATCCTGTTTCTATGCATGTTGTAAAGCAGGTTTCAAGTACATTTTTTAAAATATTCGGTTAAAATATTGTAATATTCTCGAGTTTCCTGCAACAAATTCATGATTAGCTTCGTCTATCTCTTTATTTTGATCGATTTCTTCACTTTTTCACTGAATGTCAAATCGTTCCAGGGCATTTCGGGTCGTTATTGACACTAATTCCTCCACTGTAATCCCTTTGATTTGGGCTGCAGCCTCTGCTACCAGTCTCACATGTGCAGACTCATTTCGCTTCCCACGAAACGGATGAGGCGTCAGATAGGGAGCATCAGTTTCAATGAGCAGACGGTCCAGCGGCACCTGTGCGAGCACCTCTTTTGGCTGCTTGGCATTTTTGAACGTTATTGGACCACCGAAGGAAAGGTGAAATCCCATATCCAGCACCATTTTGGCTGTCTCCCAGCTACCCGAAAAGGAGTGCATGACTCCACCAATCTCACTCGCTTTTTCCTCGCGCAAAATCTTAACAATATCTTCATGGGCATCCCGGTTATGAATAACAATAGGCATCTTGAGCTCACGAGCCAGACCAATTTGATTTCGAAACACCCGATGCTGCACATCCTTCGGTGATGTATCCCAATAATAATCCAGACCGATCTCTCCGATGGCTACAACCTTTTTATGACTGCATAACGATGCAATCCATTCTAGATCGCCCTCCTGCATTGTAATAGCATCCTGTGGGTGCCATCCAACTGCCGCATAAATAAAATCATACGTCTCGGCCAATTTCATGGTGGATGGAATGGTCTCACGATTAAATCCGATATTGATCATCCGCGTTACTCCTGATTCGACAGCACGTGCTATAACTTCTTCACGATCTTCGTCAAATTGTGGCGCATCCAAGTGAGTATGAGTGTCGAATAAATCCAAGGTTTACATCTCCTTTTTTTACTTACATTTCTATATAGTTGTCTATTCTTTGACAAAATAATTCCTTATTTCGGCAGGAAGCCTGTCTTTTACCGCGTTCAATTTATTCTGGGGAAAATACATATGATATTTCCCTCGGTGAATACCACTTATTGAGCGCACAATTTCCGAAACTTCGGATATTTCACTCACCTCGCCCTGACGTCCAAGCAGTAAAATCTGGTTGTCCGTCGAGCCACCCTGCCGAAACACATCATAAGGAAGATCTGTCGGAAAATCAATTTCAAAATCATATTCAGGGTGCAAACCAGCCTCTTTCAAAGCTTCTCGAATACTGTCAATGGTATCTGTATCCATATTTTCAATCTCTACATATTTATACAATCTACGGTCCATAAACCGGCTGCTCAAATCACTTAAAATCTCGTCCTTTTCTCGTTTCCACTGGCTAAATACGGTCTGGATTAATGACTCGTCGAGCATCAGATATTGCTCTACTGTAAGATCTCCTTTCAACAGATCCGGCAACGGGTCCAGCAGAAATCCAAACTCATATCCGTTTTTAAACAATTCCTTTGCTCGCTTGAAAATTTTACGTAAAAGGATTTCCGAGCTGCGTGTTACAGGATGAAAATAAATTTGCCAATACATCTGGTAGCGTGACATTAAATAATCTTCTACTGCATGCATACCTGATTCCTTCACAACAATTCTCCCATTATGAGGACGCAGCAGTCGTAAAATACGATCCAAATCAATCGTGCCATAGTTGACGCCTGTCGAGTGAGCATCCCGCAACAAATAATCCATACGATCGGCATCTAGCGGACTGGTTACCAGGTTGACAACAATCGGTTTATCATACGTTTTGGCTATAACCGCAGCCACCTTTTGTGGAAGCTTCTCGTCGACTTGCCGTAGCACGGCGTTGATCTTCGTGTCTCCCAGTACAATGCGGCATGTCCAATCCTCATGGTTCATATGAAAGGCTTCCTCAATTGAATGAGAAAATGGGCCATGCCCCACATCATGCAATAGAGCTGCACACAGAGCAACCAGCCTTTCCTCCTTCGGCCAATCCGGGAAATCTCCACGTTCAAATTGAGAAATAATACTTCTCGTAATCTCATATACGCCCAATGAGTGTGAAAACCGGCTATGCTCGGCTCCATGAAACGTAAGATACGACGTGCCTAACTGCCGTATGCGCCGTAAACGTTGGAACTCCGGCGTGTTGATCAACCGCCATATCACAGTATCCTGAACATGGATGTAATTATGTACCGGGTCTTTAAAAACTTTTTCTTCACTGAGTGGCTGGTGCAAGATATCAGCTCCTTTAATATTCGGAATAATGGATTAAAATACAATAAAATCCTAAATGGTTTCCCTCATTCGACATTATTTGTCGTAATATGTCGAATTATAGTTTTTCGACATTTCCAAATCGACAAACTGAATAAATCATCAATAAGATAAGGCAATACACACAAGTAAAGCTCTTTAATCTAAATACTTTTGCATAATCAGACTGTTACTACATTTTTAAGGTTGACTGTTTTGGGAATCGTTGGTATAGTAAATATCAGAAAAGAGAAAATTTTGTCGAATCATGACACTTATATTATTTTAAACGGCGAGAGGAGCCTGATTTATTATGATGAAATCCACTGGTATTGTAAGAAAAGTTGACGAGCTCGGACGTGTTGTTATTCCAATCGAATTGCGCCGTACCCTGGGAATCGGAGAGAAAGACGCTTTGGAAATTTATGTTGATGGCGAACGCATCATGCTTAAAAAATACGAGCCAGCTTGTATCTTCTGCGGCAATGCTGAGAACGTAATTTACTTCAAAGGAAAAATTGTTTGCCAAGATTGCATTTCTGAAATCCCAACACCTGTGACAAACTGAGAATTTTAGTATATAATAGACTTATCAGATATTGTTAATTCTAACCTTTTTCATATATACTCCTTGTTGCCTTCCACGGTTTCAACCCAACCGTTGGAAGGCCCTTTTTTGTTTAGGCAGATATTCATAAGAGTGCGTTGTAAACATCTCTCTTGGAGATTGAACGATCTGTGGCTGTACGCTTCATTGCATCCTTGCGTGTGAGTCCCTCTGCCTCATAATGTGCGACGTGGGACTCCAAAGATAAAGACTGCCACCATGCCTGACGTTCCTGTTCCTCTTCCTCTTTGTCTTTCCCTTCAACCACCAGACAATATTCACCAATCGGCGGATTCTCCTCTAGTTTAGCAAGGCATTGCTCCACGGTTCCCCGCACCCATTCCTCATGCAGCTTGGTCAGCTCACGCGCAAGCACCACTTTGCGTGAACCTAATGTTTCCTTCAACACCATCAATGTCTTCACAATACGATGAGGCGATTCATAAAAAATAATTGTGCCGTGAGATACCTGAAACGATAGCAACAGCTTCTCTAGGTCCTTTTTCTCCCGTGGTGGAAAGCCAGCGAAGGTGAACCTTTCTGTATCCAGTCCTGAGGCAATTAAAGCCGATAGTGCCGCATTTGCTCCTGGGATAGGAATGACGCTAATTTCCGCTTCCAGTGCCAGTTTGACCAGATCCGAACCAGGGTCAGAAATGGCTGGTAGACCTGCATCGCTAACCAGTGCCAAATTTTTTCCTTCTATTATATATCGTATCAGTTCAGGCCCACTGGCAGCCTTATTATGTTCATGATAACTGAAGAGCATATCCGGTGTAATTTCGAAATGGGTGAGCAGTTTGCGTGTCTGCCGTGTATCTTCGGCAGCGATAATACTACATGACTTTAAGGTGTTAATCGCCCTAAAGGTCATATCGTCCAGATTCCCAATGGGTGTTGCAACAAGATACAACTTTCCCCGTTCTTCTTCGCTGGTACTGAAGCTTTTTTGTACAGCTGCTTTCACACAGAATCCCCCTTGCTTACTTCTCCATAGATATCTCTTATTTCCTGAGTATAATTCCCATTTTCCTGATATACAATGAGCGGAGGCAACAAACGAACCTCCGGTTTACCGTCACGTAATGCTTCAACCAAGACCATATTGGCTTCCATATGAACTCGTGGGTGAACAAAACGTATTCGTTTGGGTTCCAAACTATGTTTACGCATCAAGGTTATAATCTCACACAGCCGCTGCGGGCGATGAACCATAGATACCTTTCCCCCATTACGTACAAGCCGGGTGGATGCCTGAATGACTTCTTCCAGTGTGCAGTTCACTTCATGACGGGCAATTGCCTGGTGAGGATTCAGCTTGATATCGCTACCATTTAGCGGCATATAGGGGGGATTCACGGTAATCGCATCATAAACACCATGTCCCGTGATGTGAACCAGCTCACGTAGGTCCCCTTCCCGAATCTGAATTGCTGCTTCTAATCCATTCAAGCTGACACTACGTCTAGCCATATCTGCCAAACGTGGTTGAATCTCAATTCCTTCAATAGACGCTTTTGTTCGTGTCGTTAGCAACAGCGGGACAACCCCATTGCCAGTACACAAATCCAGAATCTTCCCGCGCTGCGGAATACCGGCAAAACGTGCCAGCAAGACCGCGTCCATCGAGAAGCTGAATACTTCATCACTTTGGATAATGCGCAAATTATGTGAAAGCAGATCATCAATTCGTTCCGACTTCTTTTCATTTTCGTACATAGTGCTCTCCCATCTTTTATAACCAAAATCGCTTTTCACTCATACTTCCTTACAAAAAAGCCGTAGGCATCTTGCTCCTACGGCTTGTTTTTATTTATTCAAAAATGACAGACAGAAGAGGCAATCGCCTTCCGTTCGCAAATGTCCGTAATACACGTTGCATATATGAAATCCTTCATGATACAGCCTCGCTAGATTGTCGTAGCCTTCGCCCACGACCTCACCCGTTTGCCCTTCATCTTTAATGACGATCGGAGGAGGAAGCTTCGGCTTGTTTGCCGTTTTTTCTTCTCCAGAGGTTTCACGTTTGAGCATCTTGCGCACCTGTTCGTTTTCAATCGTTAGTCGTTGATTTTCCTCCAGCAGCTCTTTTACTGCCAGTTTCAATTCACCCAGATCGCTATGCAACTGTCCCATTTGGGTTTCCATTTCGTGAATACGCGCAAAAACATTTAATTTATCCAAGTTTCCACCCCGAAGCAACCTAATGGTTTACTTGACGACTACATCGTCCATTGGAAGTTCCTTGACCTTACTGATCTCAAACAGTTGAACATGCACCGTGCGATGACCTGCATTCACACCTACGACTTTACCTTCTCCCAAAGAGGTGATAACCATCTTACCCACCTGAGGTAGCTCTTCTCGCATGCTTTCGTAGTTATCATGTTCAAACTTGAGACAGCACATCAATCTCCCGCACAACCCGGAAATCTTCGTCGGATTCAGCGACAAACTCTGATCCTTCGCCATCTTAATAGATACCGGCTCAAAATCCCCCAGCCATGAGGAGCAACACAGAATACGTCCACAAGGTCCGATTCCGCCAAGCATTTTAGCCTCATCCCGTACGCCGATCTGCCGCAGCTCGATCCGTGTACGAAAAATACTGGCCAAGTCCTTTACAAGCTCTCGAAAATCTACCCGACCCTCTGCCGTAAAATAAAAAATGATCTTATTTCGGTCAAATGTAAATTCTACATCTACCAGCTTCATTTTAAGGCCATGGTCTTTAATTTTATTTAAACACGTGCCGAATGCATCCTTTGCCGCCAATTTATTCTCTTCTACAACAAGAGCGTCATCATCCCCAGCAATGCGAATGACTTTTTTTAAGGGCAGGACAACATCCGAATCATTTACCTCTTTTTTGCCCACTACAACCTTGCCATATTCAATACCGCGCGCGGTCTCTACAATGACGCAGTTTTCTTTCTCCACTGGAAGGTCCAGCGGATCAAAATAATAAGTCTTGCCCGCCTTCTTGAAACGGACACCCACTACACTATACAAAAATTAACCCCCTTGTATGCCACTAAACCTCATTTGAAGCCGACATTGTACGAATGGCCGCAATTGAAGTCTCACTGTCGCACAAACCGGGAACCTGGCGTCGCGGATTGTGCAGAGTGGAACAAGCGCGCCTTCCTGTTAGCCGGTGATAAAACCGCTTGTATCGGACAACCCAATCAGAAGCTGCTCCACGCATAATTGCCCGTTGACGTGAAACCGGAGCTTCTTCCTGCAATTCGCGGCCAAATCCATATAAGAGACCCATTGTTCCGTGCTGCGGGTGATTGCCAATTTGGAGACGGACTCCAAATGATCTATGAAAACAATGCTTTCGTGCCTTCCGTAACGGAAATGAAGCATATCCTTAAACCACAAATGAAACAGATGAAACAGAATATCCAGGTGTTCAGAAAGTCCAGTTTTAAAAATCTTCTGTTGAGCCAGAATAATAGACGAGCTCCCCCGACTCATGGACTCCTTCACTAATTGTAACACTACGTTTCTAATTTCTGCAAACCAATTCTGCTGGAGAATTTCTCTACATGATTCCAGTCCTGAAGCAATATGAACGACCGACCGGACAAGCCCTGCCGTATAGCCTTCCCCAATTAATGCCTGCATCATCACCTCCGGCTGTAAAGCGTGGAAAGGAACCTGCTGCGTCCGTGATTGAATCGTAGGCAGCAACGCCTGTCCATTTTCAGAAATGAGTATGCCGACCACTGGAATCTGGGGCTCCTCCAGAAATTTAAGTAGGCTATTAGCAGCTTGCACTGTCATGGTATCCGCCTGCCGAATGATATATACCTTCGGATTGGAGCTTTCAGATTTGTAAGAAAATATACGTTGAAGCCCACGAATCTGATCAATTTTAATCGTAGCTCCATCCGGCTCTACAATATGCAAATCTGGATGATTCCCGTGCTCTACCTTGCGGCATGACAAACACTCCCCGCATGCATCATCCGTCTGTCGCTCACAAAATAAAGCCTTAGCAAAGATCTGCGCCATGTTCATCTGCCCGCTTCCCGGCGGCCCGCTAAAAACATAGGCATGGTTGACCGTATGATTCCGTAGTGCACTTTGCAGCATTTTTTTGGCTACATCCTGGCCCATTATATGTTGAAAAGACATTTTTCCTCACTTTCTCCACTGAAAACAACTGTGATCCATCGGCAAATCGTTGTTCTTCCGGGCATGTACATAGTCAAAAATAATCTGCCAGCATGATCAGCAAGCAGATTATTTCTTCGTGGCAACAGCCCGTCTGTATTCATTTATAACATAAGTCTGCATTAAAATGAGAGATTAATTAGCAATCCTCTGATCTCACCGACCCCTTGCAAAAGCTCAATCTTGCCTTGCTCGGTTTCGAGCAGCTCATCCGCCATTTTGAGCAACAGCTCATCCACTTCATCTATCAGCTTATAACGTTTGCTGCGTCCCCGGCGATCCCAGCCCTTCGTGTCCTTCATGGACACGCCTCGCCGAACGGTATCTTCCAAAAACCGTTTAACCAGCATCTTATAGGCCTTCAGCTCACGAATCGTCATTGAACGTGCAAGACGATCTCCCTGCATTTGTATTTCCTTAAAGCGCCGACTCAATTCCTCCTGCGAAGCTTGCTCCCCATTTTGCTGCATAACGTCGGAGAAGCTCTTGGGCTGAATTGGCTTTGCACTCATTTCATTTGTAGACAATGTACTTTGTAAAGGGCGATAGCCCGGATTTATTTTCATATAAACCTGCTTTCTCCCCGGATGCTTCCACTTTCCCCCTTCATGAACAGTTCAATCTAGAACTCAGGGTTTCTTCGGCTTTCCGGGGACTGCGCTGTAGCGCTGCCGTTTTAGTGGATCTGCCCTCACTCTCATCATGTGAGAAGATACAGGCGATTCCCCTATCATATCGGCAGAATAGGCCCTATTGTGTAGATTCAGAAATGCTCGAAACGGTCTACAGGCATCACGAATACCGTCGCTCCACCCACCTGGACTTCAACAGGCAACGGTAAATAGGAATCCGTCGTCCCGCTCATAGGGGTAACGGGTGTGACCAGCTGTTCACGAACCTTGCAACTGCTGCGAATGACGTTCATTAATGAGTCCACCTGATTGTCATCAACACCGATCATAAATGTCGTATTACCAGCACGCAGAAATCCTCCTGTGCTCGCCAATTTAGTAGCACGGAAATTAGCTTTCACCAGTCCGCTGGATAATCTGTTACTGTCCTTATCCTGTACAATCGCAATAATCAGCTTCATCCTGTATTCCTCCTTCAAGTCATATTAGAGACAACCTTGTCCCTAGCTCAATTTTACCGTATATCCTTCGACAATTATATGCTAAAATTCTGAACAAACCGCTTTTTCAGCAAATCCTTCAATACTTGCTCCACCTGCTCTGGCGCCGGAGATGCATCAACAATTGTAATTCGCTCTGGAAATTTGCGAGCCAACTCCAAATATGCCTCTCGCACCTTATGGTGAAACGATATACTCTCCATGTCGAGGCGGTCCATTTCTGGTCCTCGTGACGCATTAATTCTTGCCAATCCCAATTCGGGCTCAATATCCAGATAAAATGTGGCATCCGGCTCCCAATCATCCACCGCGAAGCGATTAATTGAAGCCACCTCTTCAATTCCGATCCCTCTTGCAAATCCTTGATAGACCAAGCTACTATCCACAAAACGATCACATAATACGATAGCTCCCTGTTCAATAGCCGGCTTTACCTTCTCCACCAAATGCTGACGCCGCGCCGCCGCGTATAAAAGTGCTTCTGTTCGAGCATCCATACTGGTATGAGCAGGGTCCAAAATGATAGAACGAATCTTTTCGGAAATTTCGATGCCACCCGGCTCCCTCGTCGTGATGAATGGATAGCCTTCTTCCTCCATAAACTTCGCCAGCCGTTGAATCATAGTTGTTTTACCGGAGCCGTCTCCCCCCTCCAGTGTGATAAAAATGCCTTTGCGATTCATGTTATTCCCTGCTTTCCTGCCTGAAAAATAAAAGTCACCCATAGGCTACGTATGCTTCTTTTATTCAGTCTTCTGTATTTGTTAAGTCTCTAGTATCTAATCTTTATTGTAAACGGAATACCCGAATTGTAAGCATACTTTCATCTGCTACCCCGTGCCACTTGGCTCCCAGCTCACGTAGACGACTCATCCGCAATGCAATCGCTTCTGTAATCGTTTCTCCTGCATATAGCAGTGGAATACCTGGAGGATACGGGATAATCATTTCAGCCGCTACCCTGCCAGCGGATTCGTCTACAGGCACGGTCTCCATCTGATCCGGGCTAATCGGTCGAAGCCCAAACGACACCGGACTAGAGTATCCCTTCATTCTATCATTGTTCCACGTGGAAAAATCTAATTCGAATCTTTGCTGCTCTTTTTCCGTTGCCCCCGGCTCACCAGCCGTCTCCTTAAATCTTATATCATTATTTATATGCACAAGAGCCTGCAACAGGTGACTCGCATCCTTAGCCGTAGAGCCTAACGTAAACAATAAAACAACATGTTTTTCGTCGCTCATCTCTGGAACACATCCGTAAGTCTCCAACTCATGCTTGAGTCCAAATCCATCCAGTATACCCCATGTATCATACAGCACCAATTTAAAAGGATCCTGGGTTGAATATCCGCTTATTCCCTCATCAGCCCTTTCTAGGACCTCAGAGATTCCCCTGTGAGCGTATTCTCCTTCTAGTGCCTGCTGTGTAGGTTCTAGCAAGCGAAAGCGTGGGAGCTGCTCCAGGCCCTTTCTAAAAGCATCTGCCGCCGCTAAGCCCACTGTAAAAGCATCTGTTCCATACGCCTCTATATACCATCTTGCCAAATCCAGTGAAGCCATTAACGGATAAGAAGGGCTAGAGCTCTGCACCATCGCCAAACGCTGACGAAGCAGTTCCCGACGGATTCTCTCTCCCTGCACATGTAACATAGCCCCCATGGTCATGGCTGGAAGCATTTTATGTGTCGACTGGACGACTACATCAGCCCCGCAGGATAGCGCCGAGGCTGGCAAACGAGGATGCAGCCCATAATGGGCACCGTGTGCCTCATCTATCAATAGCGGCACATGGGCTGCATGACAGGCCTTAGCCGTTGCCTTCAGGTCATGCCCCATCCCATAGTAATTAGGTAGTGTAAGTAACACCCCTTTAGCCGAAGGATAGGCCTTCAGTGCAGCTTTTATTGTATCCGTCGTTGGGGCAACCGCTAGCCCGCTTAGTGTATCTATTTCCGGATCTAGGAATACCGCATTAGCCCCTGACAGCATGAGACCGTTCAGGACAGATTTGTGTACATTTCTCTGTACCAGCAGTAGATCTCCCGGCTCCGTACATACAGTTAAAATCATAGCCAAATTACCGACCGTGCTTCCTCCAATTAGCCAAAAGCTCTCTTCAGCACCAAAGCACTTTGCAGCCAGCTCTTGCCCTTCACGAATCACATCTTCTGGGTGATGCAAATCATCCAGTCCAGTAATTTCTGTCGCATCAATAGACATCACTTCTTGCAACAGAGATGCAATATTTTCATGCTCATATACTTGTCCATTTTTATGACCGGGTACATGGAAAGAAGCATTGCCCTGAGTCCGGTAACGTATTAGAGCTTCCATTAATGGTGCATGTACCGCCTTTTTCCCCATCATTCTGCAATCCTTCCAAACAAAGCTTTATATCTACCTTATTTTATCGTAAAATCAAGCGGAATCCTACTTTTACTCACAGAAAAAAAGGCCCGTATCGACAGACCTTGGAATGCCAATCCTTCAAAGACTAATTAGCAAAGGATATTATGCATTTTTCTGTACCCAGATTTGCTTTAGTTGATCAATAAAAAAATGATATTTGGCATCAGTTGCATCCGTGTGCACCATTTCAGCTTCACACGTATCACAGATAAACTCGGAAACGATAAAAATGCCTTCATGCTTGTGCTGCCCGCATATAATACAGCGGTGGCCGCCTTGATCATGCATATCCATCCCACCTTGTTTCTTTTACTATTAGTATGGGGCACTTTCTACTATTTTAAACCTTTTCATAGCCCAGTTCGACGATATACTCTATATATATTCCATCTGGGCCATTATGGTGTTTGTACCCCGTATGTTTAAAAAACAGCCGTCTATGCCGATATAATAAGAAAAGCTCTTATGTATGGATACCCTTTTATCGGAGCCCTTGAACACTTCATCAGTGATAGCTTTTCCAGTAATTATAGAGTAGGCTAGCTAACACCGGATGTCGATCATTCTGTATTTCTACAAAAACGATTAAATGCTTATTTAAAGCGGCATGAGCGAAGTACCGTCCCTTTTTCCGGCTGTGGACGGGAAGCCACTTGTGATGCAGTAGATTAATGAAAGGACTGTTCGCATGACAGAGGAAACCGGAACCAAAGCTACCTACTATCACTACAAGCTCATTAAAAAAATCAGTATACCGCGTCAACTAATATGGAGTCATATCACACTGCCTGTTATTATGCTTCTCTTTCTGCTTCTTGCCTTTTCCTGGACTAGCGTGTTTTTGTTTGCTCTTGCCTTTTTCCTGACCTTATGGGTACACTTCGTAATCTCACGATCTGTCCTATACATCGGTGGCGGAACATCCTTCCGCAAACGCTGGGCATTCCACCGTAAATTACCTTGGCTAGGCTATATGACAGACCAGTACATAGGCTATAGCATCTTTCGTCGTGTACACATACATACCCTCTGGATCGGTATCTGCTTATCAGCCGTATTCATTCTCTGGTCTCCACCAGCCTTTACTGTATCCTTACTCTTCTGGCATCTTTGGCTTATTGCACCGCGTCTATACATCCTCAGTCGGCTTACCGGCGAGAGAAAAGATGGCATGTTGAAGTTTACCGATGAAGATGCCTCATATTATCAACAGTAAATTTAACCACTCATTATCCGTACAGATAGAAAACTCAGGTCTGAACTAACCTACCAACGATCTAGACTGAAGCAATAAAAAAGGAGCAACCTCAAACGGTTACTCCTTTTTTTTGTGACTTAACAATTAAAATCGCTTTATTCTCTTATCAAGTAAACTTTTCCTCATCGTTATCCTCGTTATTCATGTAGAGCATTTGATCAACATGCAAATATATAAAAGGAAGCCACTCCCTACTCAACGGCAGTTCTGAGTGCTTCCCCATATCCGATCTCTTCATTCATCATGATACACAGCATACAATATGCTGAGTTTACTATAAATATAATCTACAATAAATCCTATGCTACTTACTCGGTTGAAAACCGTGTCCCTAATTAAGATCCACGCTTTTGCTCTTCACAACAGCCTTTCTGTCTTTTGGAACCAATACAGTAAAAGAACCATCATGCACAGATAAATGCACCATATGCTTATTTTTCTGAAACACCTTCTGATTCGAGGTGGATAAATTCGGTTCCTCAGTCCAGCCCCAAGCTGCAATCTCTTCTAAATAAGGAGCAGGTAGACTATCACTTTCCTTCAACGCTGGCAGTGCATAGCGAACATAGTCCATGTCCGAATTACTGCTGGCCCGATCGGTTTTACTAGCTTCTTTAGGAACCGGAAACGTCTTCTCGTTGGCAGCACCCTCAAACGATGTCCAAGAAGGCTCCTCTTCCACGCACCCGGTAAGAATCGCGACAGCGACACTGAATAGCACCAATAGAGCAAGCCATTTATTTCGCCGCATGATCTTCCCTCCTTACCAGCCTGATTGACTATACAAAATCCTATGATGGAGTTTGCATAATTCTGCAATAATGCAGCGTGTGTGTATGGGATTCAATACCTATATTATACAGGGTTTACTCCTACATTCCGTAACAAAAATGTTACCTTCCTTTTGTAAGGATATTTCTAAAATATACGTATATGCAAAAAAAGAATCATAATCTCAACGAGATCATGATTCTCTTTACTTGTTGCTTGGCGACGTCCTACTCTCCCAGGACCCTGCGGTCCAAGTACCATCGGCGCTGGAGGGCTTAACG
>NZ_JAAMNR010000097.1:0-203 GCF_011066115.1 Paenibacillus sp. EKM212P | reverse complement strand
AGGCTTAGCTCAGCTGGGAGAGCATCTGCCTTACAAGCAGAGGGTCGGGGGTTCGAGCCCCTCAGCCTCCACCATTTTTCATCCTCTTACCTGGATGAAATCTTGGGGAATTGTGAATCATATGCATATTGGGGATTAGCCAAGCGGTAAGGCAACGGACTTTGACTCCGTCATGCATAGGTTCAAATCCTATATCCCCAGCC
>NZ_JAAMNR010000096.1:0-205 GCF_011066115.1 Paenibacillus sp. EKM212P | reverse complement strand
CGGTCGTGTTCGGGATGGGTACGTGTGGAACCCCTCCGCTATCGCCACCAAACATGAATTTGCTGTGCAAATTCTACATTCAAGGTTACACCCTGAAAACTGGATCCGAAACTTATTTGCGTTTTATGCTTAGGATAAGCCCTCGACCGATTAGTATTGGTCAGCTCCATGCATTACTGCACTTCCACCCCCAACCTATCTACCT
>NZ_JAAMNR010000095.1:0-205 GCF_011066115.1 Paenibacillus sp. EKM212P | reverse complement strand
AGATAGGTTGGGGGTGGAAGTGCAGTAATGCATGGAGCTGACCAATACTAATCGGTCGAGGGCTTATCCTAAAAAAACGCAAATGAGTTTCGGATCCAGTTTTCAGGGTGTAACCTTGATATAAATGTTTAATATTCCCTGATAGCTCAGTTGGTAGAGCACTCGACTGTTAATCGAGTTGTCACAGGTTCGAGTCCTGTTCGGG
>NZ_JAAMNR010000010.1:0-157766 GCF_011066115.1 Paenibacillus sp. EKM212P | reverse complement strand
CATTCAGAAAGCCGTGGTCACAGCATGGGAAAACGAAGACGGACACAAGGACCTGTGTGCCTACATCATAGCTTCAGCGTCCCTGAGTTTGCCGGAGCTGCGGAATGCGCTGCAGCCGAAGCTGCCGGATTACATGATCCCGACGTATGTGGTACAACTGGATCGTTTCCCGCTGACACCGAATGGGAAAATCGATCGCAAGGCATTGCCGGCACCGGAAGCACGTCTCGAAGGAGGCCAGGAGTACGTTGCACCGCGGACGCCGCTGGAAGCCAAGCTAGCCCAAATCTGGCAGGATGTCTTGAAACTGTCCAGCGTAGGAGTCACCGACTCATTCTTTGACGTGGGTGGGCACTCCCTGCGGGCAACGACGCTAGTGGCCAAAATCCATCAGGAGCTGGACAGCCGGATTACGCTGCGTGAGGTGTTCCAACACTTTACGATTGAGCAGCAAGCTCAGCTCATAGCTACGCACGGCACAGACACCTATACGGTGATCCCTGCGGCGGCGCAACAGGCGTACTACCCGGTTTCCTCGGCTCAAAAACGACTGTACATTTTGAGCCATCTGGAAGGTGGGGATCTCAGCTACAATATGCCGGGTGTATTAACCGTGGAGGGACCGCTTCAGGCCGATCGGCTGGAGGATGCGTTCCGTCAGTTAATAGCTCGCCATGAAACGCTGCGGACTTCCTTTGAAATGGTGGAAGGCGAGGTCGTTCAGCGGGTTTACGATCAAGTGGAGTTTGCAGTAGAGCACCTGCAGGCCAGGGAATCCGAAGCCGAAGCTTATATCGAGTCCTTTGTACGCAGCTTTGATCTTCGCCAGGCACCCCTGCTGCGTGTCCGTCTCATTCAAACCGGACCAGAGCGCCACCTCCTGATGTACGACATGCACCATATTATTTCAGACGGTGTATCGTCTAACAATATCGTGCAGGAGCTGGTACAACTGTACGAAGGGCAGGAATTGGAGCCGTTGCAAATTCAGTACAAGGACTACGCCGTGTGGCAGCAACAGGAGATGCAGCGTGAGTCATACCAACGCCGGGAACACTTCTGGCTGGAGCATTTAGCCGGAGAATTGCCGGTACTGGATTTGCCAATTGCTTATCCTAGACCTGCTGTTCGCAGCTTCGAGGGTGCGATGTATGAATTTACAGTGGACGCAAATGTATCCGAGCAACTGCACCGAATTGCGGCACAGACCGGAAGCACGCTGTACATGGTGCTGTTGAGCGCCTACACCGTTCTGCTGTCCAAATACAGCGGTCAGGACGATTTGATCATCGGTACGCCGGTAGCAGGCCGCTTGTTGCCTGAACTGGAGCCACTAATCGGAATGTTCGTCAACACGCTAGCCATCCGGCATCAGCCGAGGGGCAACCAAGCGTTCCACAGCTACTTGCAGGAAGCCAGAGATCGTACGCTGCAAGCCTTCGAGCATCAGGATTATCCACTGGAAGAATTGGTGGAAAAGCTGGATGTAGCACGGGATGCAAGCCGTAACCCGTTGTTTGACACCATGTTTGTACTGGAAAATACAGAGTCGCCGGAAGCGAAGCTGGAGACGCTGTCCTTCAGTCCGTATGCTCAGGAGCATCGTATTTCCAAATTCGATTTGACCTTGTCCATGAGTGATGAAGAAGGGGAAATCAAGGGTTCGTTTGAATATTGCACGAAGCTATTTGGGGCCGACGCTATTGAGAGATTAACCAGAGATTTGATAGCGATCCTGTCCCAGATTGGAATCCATCCAGATTTGCTGTTAAGCGATATTCAGGTGAACTCGTACGAGCAACCGGAAGGCTTCTCGCCGGATTCCATCGACTTTGTTTTCTAAATCCGTTTTCTAAAATGCAATGATTTCACTTTGCGTGTGCAGAGGGCGGCGGCTTGTCCGACTGCCCTTGCCTGCAAAGTATTATTTTTCCGATACAACACTCATGTACGTAATAACGCACCATTCCAACCGGGGTAACAGGCCCCATGAAGCAGGAGGGATGTCATTGAAAGCCTTATTTGAGAAGGAAAAAAATTACTGGAGTCATAAACTGGAATCCGAGGATCATATCATCTGCCTACCATACACCAACCAGGTGTCCAAAAGTACAACTGTAACGAGTTTAAATTCCCATACGTATACGCTCACATTTCCAACTGAAATTTCCCAAAGAATATCATCTATAACAGGTGGTGCTCCATGGGCCGTGTTTATGGTCCTGCTTGCTGGAGTAGAGAGCTTATTGCATAAATACACAGGTGAGGAATGTGTGCTGCTGGGCATTCCGGTAGCCAAGTCTAGCAACGGTGCTACAAAGCCAATCAACCATCTGCTTTTATTGAAAAATGCGCTGGATTCCAGCACAACCTTCAAAGCCTTGCTGTCTCAAATCAAAACCTCTGTCGGCGAAGCTATTGAACATCAAAACATTCCTTTTTGGAACTATTCTGAATTACTTGACATTCAACGTAATGAGGATGGGAAGCCTCTTATTCACACCACAGTATCCTTGCAAAATATTCATATTTCTGATTTTTTGAATCACATACAATCTGAACTAGATTTCCAGTTTCAATGGGAAAATGAAGCGGTCTCCCTGAACGTAAAGTATAGTAGCGACCGTTATAGCGAAACGACGATTGAGCACTTTGTTGAGCAGCTGCTGCGGCTGTACACTATTGTTTTGCAGCAGCCAGAGTTGGCGATTTCCACAGCACAAGTACTGTCAGAGCAAGAAGTAGAGCAACTGGTCCATACCTTCAACGATACAACGGTGGATTATCCACATCATGCGTCTATTCATGAATTGTTCGAGAAACAGGCGAAGCAGGCACCACAGCAGGTGGCGGTAGTGTGTGGGCAAGATAGCCTAACCTATGCAGAATTGAATGAAAAGGCCAACCGACTGGCTCATTCTTTACGTAAGCAGGGAATACACACTGAGCAGACGGTCGGCATTGTAGCTGAACGCTCGATTGAGATGATTGTCGGTATGCTCGGAATTCTCAAAGCAGGTGGAGCGTATGTACCTATTGATTCTGATTACCCGGATGAGCGTGTACGCTATTTGCTGAAGGATTCCGGTGCGGACATACTGCTCGTGCAGCGAATGGAACATCGGCCCACTGATTTTAAGGGAATGGTGCTTGACCTTAGCGATGCTGCAATTTATGGACTGGATGATGCTGATCGTTACGATCCCAGTTTGCCGAATGATCACGGGACGAATACTGATCCGGGATACGTGGACTGCTTAGATCCGTTCTACTCCATTTCTACCAGTCTCGAACTTGCTTCTACGACAACCATGCAACCAGAAAACATGCAACCAAAAGCTACGCAATCAGAACAAGCAAAACAAATACAGCAGGCTTATGCAGCTGAAGAACAACCGAAAGCGAGCGCAGCTGGTCGCTTGGCCTATATTATGTACACCTCAGGGACTACAGGCCAGCCCAAAGGGGTTATGGTGGAGCACCGTAATGTCGTGCGTTTGGTGAAAAATACAAATTATGCACGCTTGAATGCCGACACGCGCATTTTGCAGACCGGGTCTGTTGTCTTTGACGCGTCCACCTTCGAAATTTGGGGTGCGCTATTGAACGGTGGACAGCTGGTGCTGGTGAGTCAGGATGTTATTTTGGACGCGCCCAAGCTCAAGGAAGTTGTCCGCAATCACGGCATTACCACGATGTGGCTGACCGCACCACTCTTTAATCAGCTATCCCAGCAGGACTTGGAACTATTTGAGGGGATGCGGGAGCTATTAGTTGGTGGTGATGTGCTGTCCGTACCGCATATTAACCGGGTATTGGAGGCCCATCCGAATCTACATATCATTAACGGCTACGGTCCGACGGAAAATACGACCTTTTCCACCACACATGCCATTACCGGCGTTCAATCGGCATCTGTGCCCATTGGTAGCCCGATCCATAACTCGACGGCATATGTCGTGGACGGTTCGATGCAGCTCCAGCCTGTTGGAGCGTGGGGAGAACTGATCGTCGGCGGTGACGGGGTGGCTCGCGGATACCGCAACCGCCCAGAACTGACGACCGAAAAGTTCATTGACAGTCCGTTCCGTGGCGGCGAACGCTGCTATCGAACAGGGGACCTGGTGCGTTGGAATGCGGACGGGACGCTGGAATATAAGGGACGAATCGACGCGCAGGTGAAAATTCGAGGCTACCGGATTGAGCTGGGCGAGGTGGAAGCACAGCTGTTGAAGCTGGAGGCAGTCCGAGAAGCTGTTGTAATTGCACATGAAGATGAGCAGGGGCAAAAGCTGCTCTGCGCATATGTGGTCACCCATGCGGAAGTAGCGACAAGTGAGCTGCGTAGTGCTTTGAGCCAGGAGCTACCGGGCTACATGGTACCGTCGTATTTTGTGCGCCTGGAGCAATTGCCACTGACGCCCAATGGCAAGGTGGATCGCCGAGCGTTGCCACAACCAGAGGGAGGTGTAAGCTCAGGCGCAGAATATGTACCTCCTCAAAATCAATTACAAGCACAACTGGCTAGCATCTGGAAAGATGTGCTGGAGCTTGAGCGCATTGGGATTAAGGATAACTTTTTTGAGGCAGGAGGACATTCCCTGCGGGCGACACATGTCATATCACTCATCTATAAGAAATTGCATAAAAATGTGCAGCTAAAGGATCTGTTCCAGCATCCGACAATTGAACAGCTGGCGCAGGTTATTGAAGCACTGGAGCAAACCACCTATGAATCCATCCCTGTTACGGAGAATAAGCCATTTTATGCGGTTTCTTCAGCTCAGAAACGGATGTATATCCTCAATCAGCTTGATGGAGCGGGAATTAGCTATAACATACCTGGTGCCCTGACTCTGACCGGTTCACTTGATCACAAGGCACTGGATAACGCGTTCCGTCAGCTTATTGACCGCCATGAAACATTGCGCACAAGTTTTGAGACCATGAACGGTGAACCTGTCCAGCGAGTACATGACGAGGTTCCTTTTTGCATGGAATTGACCTATGCTCACGGAGCTGCCCCAAAGGAAACGGATGAGCTGGTACGTAACTTTGTCCAACCATTCGATCTGGGGCAGGCCCCGTTATTCCGAGTTGGTTTGATTGAAACAGACCCAGAGCATCATATTTTGCTCATGGATATGCATCATATCATTTCGGACGGCACCTCTATAAATGTACTAATTCAGGACTTCATTCATTTATACGCAGGCGACACGCTGCCATCGCTACGCATTCAATATAAAGACTACGCCGCTTGGCAACAGAAGCAGCAGCAAAGTGAACGCTACCGGGAACAGGAAAACTACTGGCTCAATACCTTCGCAGGAGAGCTACCTGTGCTTGATCTACCGACTGATTATCCACGCCCAGCGGTGAGAAGCTTTGAAGGAGATGTGCTGGAATTTACGCTTGACCAACGACAAAGCGAAGGCTTAAAAAGCATTGCGGTGCAGACGGAATCGACATTATATATGGTTCTGTTGGCTGCCTATTCGGCTTTGCTTAGCCACTATAGCGGGCAAGAGGATATTATTGTCGGTTCGCCAATTGCAGGGCGGCCCCATGCGGATCTTGGCAGTCTGATCGGGATGTTCGTGAATACACTGGCAATCCGTAATTATCCAGAAGGCGGGAAAACGTTCCGTGATTATGTGTTGGAGGTCAAGGAAAACGCGTTAAAGGCTTTTGAACATCAGGATTATCCGTTTGAAGAGCTGGTGGAGAAGCTGGACGTAGATCGAGATTTAAGCCGTAATCCGTTATTTGATACCATGTTTGCACTACAAAACATAGAGCAAAAAGAGCAGCAGCTGGCGGGGTTGCAATTGGCATCTTATCCAAGTGAACAAACGACGGCCAAATTTGATTTGAGTCTGTTCGCAGTGGAGGATGGAGAACAAATTTCCTGTGCTCTTCAATACGGAACTCGGCTGTACAAACGGGAAACCATTGAACGACTGACTGAACATTTGCAGCAGCTTATCAATGCGGTTATAAATCAGCCGGATATCGCTCTTTCGGCTATAGAAATGGTTTCGGCCCAAGAAAAAGAGCTGCTTGTGCAGAGATTCAATGATACGGTAGCAGACTATCCGTATCCACGAGATCAAGCACTGCATGTGCTGTTCGAGGAACAGGTAGCGCAATCACCAGATCGGCTGGCCATCACCTTTGCGGACATGCAGCTTACCTACCGCGAGCTGAATGAACGTGCCGACCGTCTGGCACGCATACTCGCTTCCCATGGGATACAGCGCGGGTCCGAGCCAGAGACACAGCGAGTAGGGATTATGGCTGAACGCTCCATTGAAATGGTCGTCGGTATGCTGGCGATTTTGAAGGTCGGAGGGGCTTACGTTCCCATTGATCCTGATTATCCTGAAGAGCGTATCCGTTATTTACTGGAGGATTCCAGTGCGGGGCTGTTACTGTTACAGCGACGTGAGCAGATTCCTTTTGAACCCGGCATTCCGGTCATCGATTTGAGTGATGAACAGCGATGCAATAGCAAATCTGAATGTGATGCTCAGACGGATGGAACCATTGCGATTACAACAGGGGGATCTTCCTCCGATCTTGCGTATGTGATCTACACCTCTGGTACGACAGGCAAGCCGAAGGGCGTGATGATTGAGCACCGTAATGTCGTGCGGCTAGTGAAAAACAAAAGCTATGCCATGCTTGATGAAAATACACGTATGCTGCAATTGGGCGCAGTTGTGTTCGATGCCTCCACATTTGAAATCTGGGGAACGCTGCTGAACGGGGGACAACTGTATGTGGTAAGCCATGACACTATTCTGGATGCCTCCAAGCTCAAGCAGGCGATTGACAAGTATCGTGTTAACACGATGTTCATGACCACGGCTTTATTCAATCAGTATTCGCAGCAAGAAATCGGAGTGTTTGCGTCCTTGAAGGAGTTGCTCGTGGGTGGTGATGTGTTGTCTGTACCACACGTCAATCGTGTGTTGAAGGAGTACCCGCAGCTTCGCCTGGCCAATATTTATGGGCCGACGGAGAACACCACCTTTTCCACCATCTATGACATTACAGAACCGCAAACCCAGGCTATTCCCATTGGACGTCCAATTGATCACTCGACCGCTTATGTGGTCAATCGTTCGTTGAAGCTGCAACCTATCGGAGCCTGGGGAGAGTTGATCGTCGGTGGCGACGGTGTTGGGCGAGGATATCTGAATCGGCCCGAGCTTACGGCGGAAAAATTTATTGAAAGTCCATTCCGGTCTGGAGAATATTGCTATCGTACAGGAGACTTAGTGCGTTGGCGTGCTGATGGTGTACTGGAGTACAAGGGAAGAATGGATGAACAGGTCAAAATTCGCGGCTACCGCATTGAACTGGGTGAAATTGAAACCCGATTGTCCACAATTCCAGGTGTGAAGGAATCGGTTGTTACCGTGCGGCAGGATGATCACGGACAAAAACAGCTGTGTGCCTATTTTGCAACAGACAGTGAATTGAGCGCCAGCGACTTACGTAACATTTTGTCGCAGGATCTGCCTGGCTATATGGTGCCGTCCTACTTTGTGCAGCTCTCCAGACTGCCTTTGACGCTGAATGGCAAAGTAGACCGTAGGGCACTGCCCGCACCTGAGCACAATTTCGATACAGGTATGGATTATGTGGCACCCGAGACGGATGTCCAACAGGCACTGGCTACGGCTTGGGGAGCCATTCTTGGTATCCCGAAAGTCGGAATACAGGATAACTTTTTCCATTTGGGTGGTGACTCCATCAAGGCCATCCAAGTATCGTCCCGCTTGTTTCAGGCTGGATACAAGCTGGAAATGAAGGATTTGTTCAAATACCCGACAATTGCGGGACTAAGCACATATATTCAGCCTGTTAACCGAATAGCCGAGCAGGGCGAGGTTACAGGAAATGTAGTGCTTACACCGATTCAGCGCTGGTTTTTTGAACAGCCAACGGAAGAACCACACTATTTTAACCAATCTGTCATGCTCTATCGTCAGGAAGGCTATGACGAACAGGCACTACGGCGGGCGCTCCATCAGATTACTTCGCACCATGATGCATTGCGTATGGTTTTTAGTTTGTCGGAGAACGGATGTACAGCATGGAACCGCAGTGTAGAGGAAGGCGAACCGTACCATCTGGAGTGCTTTGACTATAATGACAGCGATGTAAACAAGCAAGATTTGGCGAAGATAATTGAAGCGAAATGTAATGAAATTCAATCTGGTATTTCCCTAAGCGAAGGTCCGCTGATGAGACTGGGGCTGTTCCGTTGCCCGGATGGAGATCATCTGCTGGTCGTGATTCATCATTTGGCGGTGGACGGAGTATCCTGGCGCATTTTATTCGAGGATTTGGCGACTGCCTATGATCAAGCCTCCAAGGGTGAACAGGTGATTCAGCTGCCTCATAAAACAGATTCGTTCCAAACATGGGCCGAGCAGCTGCACGCTTATGCCAACAGTCCAGCTATGGAACGTGAGCGAGCGTATTGGGGGAAACTTGCACAAGCGGATCCGGCTACTTTGCCGCAGGATTACGGGCATAACGAGCACGAAAAGCCATTGATTGGCGATAGTGAGTCGGTTACTGCTTTGTGGACACATGCAGAGACAGAGCAACTGCTCAAGCAGGCCAATCGTGCCTACCGTACAGAAATTAATGACCTGTTGTTGACGGCGGTAGGAATGGCATTGCAAGCATGGAGTGGAAATGATCGTTTCCTGATAAATCTAGAGGGACATGGACGTGAAGCCATTTTACCAGAGGTGGACATTACTCGAACGATAGGGTGGTTTACAAGCCAATATCCTGTTTTGCTCGATATGCCGGAAGAACTGGCACTTTCGCAACGGATTAAGCGTGTGAAGGAAGGACTGCGCGGCATTCCGCAAAAAGGGATTGGCTACGGTGTACTGAAATATTTAGCCGACCGTCAGACACAGGCACCGGAGGCATCTCCAGCCATATTTACGACAGATCCCGAAATCAGCTTTAACTATTTGGGACAGTTCGATCAGGATATGAAAGGGAACGACTTGCAATCATCCTCATATGAGGGTGGGATGCCGTTGAGCCCGACCATGGCTCGAACGTATACGCTGGATTTTGGCGGCATTATTTCGGGGGGCCAACTGGGTCTGACGATTAGCTATAGTCGTACCAGCTATAGACCGGAGACCATCGAGCGATTGGCGAAATTCCTGGAATCGAGCCTGCGTGAAATTTTGGCGCATTGCATCCATAAAGAACACCCGGAGCTTACCCCAAGTGATATTTCTTATAAAGGAATGAGTGTGGAGGGCTTGGACAGCCTGTTATCTGAAATGGGTGCTGCGGGTGAGATCGACAATGTATATGCACTGACCCCCATGCAGAAAGGGATGCTGTTTCACAGTCAGCTAGATAGTCAAGCAGCTGCGAATGACGCGTATTTTGAGCAGGTTTCTTATGATATGCGAGGTCAGATGGACATTCGGGCTTTTGCAGAAAGCCTGAATATTCTGGTTCGGCGACATGAGGCGTTGCGTACACATTTTTATTTTGGCAGAGATACGGAACCGTTGCAGGTGGTGTATCGAAATCGGGATTGCGGCTTTCAATATGAAGATTTACACCATCTGGATGAGGATGAAATAGATACCTGGGTGAAAAATTTCAAGCTACAAGATAAAGCACGAGGCTTTGATCTGCGTCGGGATGTCCTGCTGCGTGTAGCGATTTTACGTACCCGAGAAGACAGCTATCATTTTGTATGGAGCTTCCATCATATCGTCATGGACGGCTGGTGCCTGTCCCTTATAAATAAAGAAGTGTTTGAAAGCTATGCAGCACTTCAGGAGGGCAGAGTACCAGAGCTGGCACCGGCAGTGCCGTACAGCCGCTTTATTGAATGGCTGGAAGCACAGGATGCCAAGGCGGCAACCGACTACTGGAGCAGCTATTTATCCGGATATGAGCAGCAAACAGCATTACCAGCTGTAAAATCCGGTCGCAAGAGTGGAGGCAACACGGCAAGTGATTGGGTGACGGTTTTGGAACGTGAGTTGACCCTCCGGGTGGAGGAGACGGCTAAGCGATATCAGGTGACCATGAATACGTTATTACAAACCGTCTGGGGGATTGTGCTGCAAAAATATAACAACCACAGTGATGTCGTATTTGGTAGTGTCGTCTCAGGCCGTCCATCGGATATTATCGGGGTAGAGGATATTATCGGCTTGTTCATTAATACCATTCCCGTTCGCATTCTTAGTGAGGCAGGGGAATCTTTTGCAGAAGTTATGAAGAAAACACAGGAGCAGGCGCTGGCTTCTCATGCGTATGATACGTATCCACTGTTTGAGATTCAGGCATTGACCGACCAGAAACAGGATTTAGTTAACCATATTATGGTGTTTGAAAATTATCCGGTAGATGAGCAGGTCGAAGAACTGGGAAGTGACGGGCAGGATACATTCCCGATTTCCAACGTGGTGGCTGCAGAGCAGACTAACTATGATCTGAGCTTAGTCGTTATGCCGGGAGAATGCATCAAGATTCGTTTTATGTATAATGCGTTAAGTTATGATCAAACAGGCATTGAGCGTCTGCATGGGCATTTTGTGAATCTGTTGGAGCAAGTTTTGCTTAACCCGAATGTTTGCGTAGAAGAGCTGGAACTCGTTACAGCGGCGGAAAAACAACAAATTACAGGAGAGTTTAATGACACTGCCTCTGCATATCCAAGCAATCACACGATCCAAAAACTGTTTGAGGAGCAGGCAGAGCGCACGCCGGATCATATTGCTGTAGCTTTGGGTCATCAATCATTGACCTATCGGGAACTCAATGAGACAGCCAACCGTTTAGCGCATACGCTACGTGATGCAGGGGTGAAATCCGATGAACCTGTTGGCATTTTGACGGAGCGCTCACTGGACATGATTACGGGAACACTCGCTATTTTGAAGGCTGGAGGCGCGTATGTGCCGGTAGACCCTCAATATCCGGAGGACCGTATCCGTTATATGCTGGAGGACTCGGGAGCTAGGCTGCTGCTGGCTCAGCGGGATTTACTGGATCGTTGCTATTTTGACGGACAGATTGTCAATCTGAGTGAGGATACGTCCTACAGTGCAGATGCTTCCAATCTGGGTATAGATGGAGCGGGTAATCATGCTGCTTATGTCATTTATACCTCAGGTTCAACAGGTAAGCCTAAGGGTGTCGTTGTTGAGCATCAAAGTGTCGTGCGACTTGTCCGCAATACGGATTATGTGCCATTTGATGAATCGACCCGAATGCTGCAGACTTGCGCGTTTGTATTTGATGTATCTACGTTTGAAATTTGGGGCGCGTTGCTGAACGGCGGTCAGCTTGTTCTTGTGCATAAGGATGATCTATTGGATGCGGTCAAACTTAAAGAGACGATACGGGATCATCGCGTCACCATGATGTGGCTGACCACACCGTTATTTAATCAGCTTTCACAGCAGGATAGTAAACTTTTCGGCGATGTGAAGTATTTGCTGGTTGGTGGTGATGTTTTGTCTGCACCCCATATTAACCGGGTCCTGCGTGATAATCCGGACATGAACATCATTAACGGCTATGGACCAACGGAAAATACAACTTTTTCGACGACGTATCACATTACGGAAGAACAGCTGGATTCTGTACCGATCGGACGCCCTATCCGCAATTCGACGGCGTATGTTGTGGATTCGTCATTTAACCTGCAACCGGTCGGAGCTTGGGGTGAGCTGGTTGTCGGCGGAGACGGAGTTGCACGTGGTTATCTAAATCGTCCTGAGCTGACGGCTGAGAGATTTCTTGCTAACCCGTGGGTGGACGGAGATCGCCTGTACTGTACGGGAGACCTTGTTCGCTGGCGTGAAGACGGCATACTGGAATACGCTGGACGGATTGATCAACAGGTTAAAATTCGCGGTTACCGGATTGAGCTGGGTGAGGTGGAGGCGAGGCTGGCAAGTGTACCGTCCGTGCGGGATAGCGTGGTTATTGCTTTGCGGGATGGAGCAGGTCAGCAGCAATTATGTGCTTACTTTACTGCCGATGAACAGCTGACCATCCGTGAGATTCGAGCTGCGATGTCGGCCAGTCTGCCGAGCTATATGATTCCATCCGCATTTGTACAGCTGGATCGGTTTCCGCTGACGACAAACGGCAAAATCGACCGCAAAGCTTTACCTGTGCCGGACAAAGGGCTGCACACGGGTATAGAATATGTCGCACCGCGAACCGATGTGGAGCAGTTGCTGGCATCCATTTGGCAGGAAGTGCTTGAAATTCCACAAGTGGGTATCCATGATGACTTTTTCACGTTGGGTGGACATTCCTTGAAAGTACTGGAGCTTATACGCAAAGTTCACCTTGCCACAGACATTGAGCTTCCCATCCGTAGTGTAATGGACTTCCCGACTATAGAAGAGCAGGCGCTCACATTATTGAAAGCCGATCTGGAATACAAGGCCGATAGTCCAATCATTCGGTTGAATGAACACGGTCCGATCTCCATCTTCTGCTTTCCTCCTATGCTTGGATACGGGCTGTCGTTCGCGGAGCTGGCGAAACAACTGGATCAGGACGCAGTCGTGTATGGATTGGAGTTCGTGGATGATGCTGCGGATGAGCAGGCCATGCTGGCACGTTACGTTGATTTGATCGTCAGCACGCAAGCGCAAGGTCCGTATGTGCTGCTTGGTTATTCCATAGGTGGTAATCTGGCGCATAAGGTTGCTGACACACTGGAACGTCAAGGCCATACTGTATCCGACATTTTTATGCTCGATTCGGTCAAAAGGGCGCAAGCCCTGCCCTTCACAGCTGAAGAAACAGAGCATGAAATTCATGACATGCTGGAACAGGTTCCCGACTCCTACCGTGAGCTGTTGAATGAAACGTACCAACGTAAAATGATCGCTTACGCGGTGTATGGCAACCAGCTTGTGAATACAGAGAGCGTTCAGGCGAATATTCACGGCTTTGTCGCCGTTGGATCGGAAACGGTGAGGGGTACAGGAGATAATCGACTTTTATGGAAAGACGCTACACAAGGTAGCTATGAAGAGCATAGCTTGATTGGTAATCATTATGAACTACTGGAACCCGGATTTATCGAGGAAAATGTAAAAAGTATCCGTTCCACCATACAAAAGATAACTCGGAACACGGACAAAGACATGACACAAGATTTGGCACATCATAAATCTTGAAAATCTATGGTCGATGATGTAACGAACTGAATCACTAATTTTTAATCTGTAACACATGAATCCTGATCGACAGGTAAGAAGCCTTCTGCTTACGCGACTCGATCAGGATTCGCTTTATTTGTGCACTCCCGCGATGGGAAGTGCGATGATTCCATAGCGCCATGCTGATGGCTTCCATACGGAGTATAAATATCTGCTCGCTATGCAATCACCGCACGGTTCAAATCATTAAATCAACTTCATACGTAAGGATGGTACTTCAATATGAAGAATAAAGGCATTTGCTACCTATCCGCATTTTTAGCAGCGTTGTTTCTCTGGAACCTGCTCATTGCTTCAGCATGGGCAACAGACAGCATAACACCTGATTCATTGGAAAAAACAGTGGACGATATCATGAATACAGAATTGGAAAAATTGCATATTCCGGGGGCTGCGGTCGTCGTGACCCAAGAAAACCAAATCCTTTTTAGTAAAGGCTATGGATATGCAGATCTGGAGCGGAAAGTGGCATTCGATCCAGCGAAGACCATTGTTCGTGTCGGCTCTCTAACCAAATCATTTAGTGCAAGCGCCACGATGCAGCTGGTTGAGCAAAACAAGCTTGATTTGAATGAAGACGTGAACAGCTATCTCCACAGCTATAAAACTACGCAATACCAAAATCAGCCTTTCAATTTGCATCAGCTTTTGACACATACCTCAGGATTGGATGAAGCGCTGTACGACATTAACAGCTCGAATCGGGCAGGCGTTTTGCCCACAGAGCAGTATCTCAGCGCGTATTTTCAAAATCAGCCTCCCATCCGCAAACCTGGAATTCAGTATGATTACAGCAATGTCGCCTACGGTCTGATCGGTAATATCGTGGAGCAAGTAAGCGGTCAGGGACTGAACGATTACCTCCGTACACATCTGTTCCAGCCGATGAATATGCCCAGCGCGACGCTGGAATTGCCGTTAAATCATCCGGCATTGGCCCAATCGTATCAGTGGAAGGATGGAGCGTATTTGAAACAGCCTTTGTCATATATCAATCTGCCGGGAGCAGGAGCGTTGAACGTCACACCCAACGAGTTTTCCCATTATCTGATCACTCATTTAAACCAGGGCAAGTATGAGGGCAAAGTGGCGCTCCAGCCACATACGGTAAAAGTGATGCATGCGCAGCAATTTGCAGTCGATGCACGCCTGGATGGCGTAGGCTACGGATTTTTCCGTGGTCATTTGGAGACGGGAGTACCTATGCTGTGGGCTACCGGGGAAATTGATGATTTTATTTCGGAAATGGTACTGATTCCGTCGCAAAAGATCGGTATTTTTGTGATCATTAATTCAGCTGACACGGACACCCTGCTTCATGGAAAAGTCATCCATGCGATAGCCCAAATGCTGCCCTCAGAGCCGCAGGCCGTTTCGCAGTCACTAGCTCGTTCTTCCACCCAAGTGAAGCTTTCGCCAGAGATTGAGGGCGTATATCAGGTGGATTCTAATCCTGTTCATGGGTGGGGAAAATGGATTCGGATACTGGGAAACATTACATACACCGTGCGAATTCAAGATGATCATACGTTAATTGTTAAAGGAAAATACCCAAATGAGAATGAAGCAACAGACAAAGTTTTTCAAGCAGCAGGCGATGGATTGTTTGTGGAAAAGGGGGGCCAGCTTAAAATTTTGCTGTATCTGGAAAACGGTACGTGGATGATGGTTGCCCCGGATAGTAAGACCATGAAGCAGACGACACTTTGGCACCGTACCTGGACTCTGCTTGTCAGCTACGCTGCCGCCTCCTTATTTTTCATCACGACCTTGCTGATTTGGATCGTAAGATATGTGATCAGAGATATCCGTAAAACGAATAATCACATTTCGTCCAACCTTGCATTCATTGCGTCACTAAATACGATTTTTCTCGGGGTGCAGGTCATCTATGGTAACAATCAGATCGTGTATGGCTATTCCGCATGGTATATCTGGGGAATTTGCACGCTGCCACTCATTTCAGCACTCATTGCCGTGTGGGTATTAATCGTGAATGGCGCAAAGCTGATTACAGGGGAAAGAAGAACCCGGGCTGCCGGGAAAATCCTATTTGCGGTACTCACATTGCTGCATACGGTGTATCTTTTTTATTGGAATTTCCTTCCTATTCATTATTCCTAAAGATTTACAAAACCATGCATATTCGAACATAAATGAATGCTAAAATTTGTATCTGATGCCCCCCAGAGGGGCTTTAAACCAACAAACAGGAGGGAAAGAATGGGAATCTTTCGTCGTTTTACATCCCGTAGCTTCAAATACGCAACTGCTATGGTTTTCACTTTATCGTTGTACGCTGGTGTTGCGGGCAGCATGCAACCGGCACGGGCAGAAGGTCCGGCGGACCCAGCCCCCTTCATTGCAGCGAAAGTGGTCAATGAGAACGCTGGTAAAAAAGTGCTGTTTGATAATACACATGGACAGACAGCTGGCGCAGCAGATTGGGTGATTGATGGTGGATTTTCAGACTTCGGCCAAGCCCTCGCGAGTAATGGCTATGATGTACACGAGCTTCGCCAATCTACGCCTATTACTTACAATGATCTAAAGAATTATGATGTATTTGTTACGGCAGAGCCGAATATTCCTTTTAAACAGAGCGAACAGGCTGCAATGGAGCAGTATGTAAAAGCAGGCAATAGTATTTTTTTCATTGGAGATCATTATAACGCGGACCGCAACAAGAATCGCTGGGACGGATCGGAGAGCATTAATGGCTATCGTCGTGGTGCATGGGAAGACCCTGCGAAGGGAATGAGTGCGGAAGAAAAAAGCTCGGCAGCAATGCAGGGCGTAGTCAGCTCAGATTGGCTGGGCAGCCAGTTTGGTGTGCGCTTTCGCTACAATGCATTAGGCGATATCACGGCCAATCAGATTGTTGAGCCAGCGCAGGCGTTCGGCATTACAGCTGGAGTGAGTAATGTCGCAATGCATGCAGGATCAACACTCGCGATTATCGACCCAGCGAAAGCCAAGGGAATCGTATATCTTCCTAAAACCAATCAGGCTTGGGGCAACGCGGTAGATCAGGGCGTTTATAACGGAGGCGGCATTCCGGAAGGACCTTATGCAGCTGTATCGAAATTAGGGCTAGGCAAAGCTGCTTTCATTGGGGACTCGTCTCCTGTCGAAGATGCAACGCCAAAATATTTGCGCGAAGAGACAGGAACCAAGAAGACAACGTATGACGGCTTTAAGGAGCAGGATGACGCTGTGTTACTGGTCAATATCGTAGACTGGTTGTCCAAGAAGGAGGAGTATACCAGCCTGACGGAAGTGAAAAGCTTACAGCTGGACCAGCCGACGGCATTACTGCCTTTTGAAGAGCCGCAGACTTCCACGGAACCACAAGCCGAGCCTTGGTCCGCTCCCGCAGCCGGCTACAAATGGTGGGATCAGCGAACATTCAAAGCAGGGTCCTATGGCGGATCTACAGCCAGTGCGCAACCAGTGTACAGCATTGTTCGTCAAGAGCAGCTGCCCAATGCACAGCCTTTTCAAATTCGGGTTACTGCCGACCAACTGGCTCCTAACAGCACGATTAGCGGATTCAGCACAGGTATTTATGTTGCAGGCGGCAATCAAGTAGCCCAAATTCAAAATCCGGATGGAAGCTGGCCAACCTCTTACGGCTATAGCGGAACATTTAGCCTGGAGTCCAACGGCAAAGGCCACGCCTATAAGGACTTGACGGTGCGAATCAAGCCGGGAACCAGTGGTTCAGCTAATCTTAGACTGAGGCAAAACGGCAGCAATCTGCTGACCCAATCCGTCGTGCTGGCTGATGTTCCGGCCCAGCCGTTGCCCGAGGAAGGCAATACGGTTCCAGCTCGTATCAGTGTCGCAGAAGCACGGAGTTTCCCGGCTGGCAAAGTCGTGACCTTAGAGGGTGTTGTGACGACAGAACCAGGTGCATTTGGTGGTCAAGCCTTTTACATGCAGGATGAAAGTGGCGGTATTTATGTATATCAGAACCAAAGCGGCTTTCACCAAGGGGATCGAGTAAAGCTTACAGCAAGCTTGGCACTGTATAATAGTGAGCTAGAGTTAACCGATCCAGTGGCAATTGAAAAAACGGGAGAAGGACAACTTCCGGAAGCTGTACAAGTCACCGAACTCAGTGATGCGAACCAAGGGCAGTTGGTTGAGCTTCCTACGACAATGATTCGTAATGTGATAGACGCCACTCCCGTAGGTTCGTTTGAATTTGATGCAGTATCTGGTGAAGTAAGTCACCATGTGCGCGTCGATGCACGGACAGGCTTAACTCGGACATCTTTTCCATATCAAGAAGGACAGCAAGTGAAGCTGAAGGGAATTTCGGCGATTTTCAAAGGGAATTATCAGTTAAAACCGCGTGGACTGGATGATTTTTCAGCTCAGGCAGGCGCAGCTTTGCAGGAAGTAGAGCTTTCACTGGATCAAACGACCCTCAATATTGGGGATACGGCAGCGACACATCTCAAGGGTACGCTGACAGATGGCAGCGAAGCTGATTTAAGCCGCGCTTCTGTTCAGTATATCAGCAGTCATGAATCCGTTTCGCTGGATACGTATGGAGAACTTAAGGCCCTAAAAGAAGGGACCGCGGAGATTACAGCCAGCGTTACTTTGGGCGGTCAAACAGTGGTGTCCAATCCTGTAACCGTTAGAGTCGAAAAGACTGCTGTAGGTGAAGTGCCGGGTAAACCTGTGCTGTCGCATGATAACGGGCAGGACACCGGGCTGAAGGATGGCAACTACAACATCACCATGAATCTGTGGTGGGGTACGAATGGTGATGAACTCAAGTTGTACGAAAACGACAAGCTGATTGGCACCCAATCGTTGCAAGCCGCTTCCCCTGGAGCACAGCATGCAGTCATTCCTGTTACAGGTAAGACCAACGGTACCTACACGTATACTGTAGAATTGATTAACGCTTCTGGTAAAACGACCAGCGACCCATTAACTGTCGAAGTGACCGATGCTTCCCCTGGCATTCCAGTGCTGTCTCATGACAATTGGGACGGTGACGGCACCTACACCCTTACAATGAACATGTGGTGGGGCACGAATGCGACAAAATACAACTTATATGAAAATGGAGAACTGATCGATGCCCAGGATCTGCCAAGCCAAAGCCCGCAGGCCCAAAGTGCAGTCACCAACATCCAAAATCAAAAGCCGGGTACATATGAGTATCGGGCCGAGTTAGTCAATGCTTCAGGAGAAGTTTCTAGTCAAACGATAAGTGTAGAAGTAAAGGGGCATTAAGTAGAAACGATGGGCCGTTAAAAAGTAAGAGCATCTATTGACCTCGTGAGAGTCTATAGATGCTTTTTTATTTTTTTTCGAAGCGGGAATTATCATTTTAGGATTGGGTTGGCGAAGCGGAAAGTCCCTCTATATCTGAGGAGCCATAGAAGAACATGGCAACTAGAATCACAATAATGACAACCTCTGCAAAATATTCTCCATCAAACTCACTCACCGCATAAGTCTCCTTTCGCCACTTGTTAATTATTTATTTTCTGTGAAAAGGCTTGTATCACCTGGTCCAGTGTCATATTCCCGTTATCATTTAAAAATTTCACCATATTATCGACATTGGATGGAGTGGATGCTAGTGTTTTGTATTTTCCTGTGAGTCCTAAAAACAATGTTGCTTGTCTGTATAAAGTCACGGAATCGACGTTTAGTTTTCCTGTTAGTAGGAGGGCTGCCACGAGGACCTCCACATTTTTTCCTTGAAGCGCAGAAAAGATAGCCGAATTACTGTTTAATCCATTTTTCTTTTGACCGTTGAGGGGGGATTTGGATTTACGATTCCCGTTCCCATTACCATTCTTTCCTAAGGAAGCCATTGAATCTTCCTCCCGCCATATACTGCTCCTGCCTGACTTTCACAAAATTCGAGACAAGGACAGCGGCACTCCATGTGCTCATCAATATACGTTATGATCATACGATATGCGAATAAGAGAGCATTGGTTACTATAAGAATCACCCTGGCTGAAGGCAGTTGGCTACTGTTATCCAGTAATTTATTTCGCATGTTGGTCCGATTTAGAGTAAACTACAATAAAGCAAGCCAAATGAGCACTTGCATAAATCCCAGGAGCGTTTTCAATCAGCAATGTTTAGACTGAAACGGTTTAGTTCGTTTATTGTATTTTTGAGCGTTGAATTGGAATTAAGCAAAATGCTGAAATAGGAGTTGTAGATAAAATATGTCGAATGAAGAAGTATTGTTAACTAAAGAGGGATTGGCCAAGCTGGAGGATGAGCTCAAGGAACTGAAGACGGTAAAACGCAAGGAGCTAGCCGAACGCCTTAAGTTGGCTATCAGCTACGGCGATTTGAAAGAAAATAGTGAGTATCACTCAGCCAAGGACGACCAAGCGTTTATGGAAACCCGCATTCTCATATTGGAGAAGATGCTGACCAAAGCCCGGGTCGTGGACGAGAGTAATTTAGACCTTAGAACCGTTAGTATCGGATCGACTGTCATTCTGAATGACATCGAATTTTCGGAGAAGATGGAATACAAAATTGTAAGTCCTGCTGAGGCGGATGTTCTTGATAACAAAATTTCCTATGAGAGTCCTTTAGGCAAGGCACTTTTGGGAAAAGAAGTGGGCAGTATCATTCATGTGGATGCACCCATGGCTGTAATTAAATATGAGCTGCTTGAAATTAAGCTCACATAGTTCATTCCCGATTCCCTTATATGAGGGGGCCGGGATTTTTATTTCTCGCTGCTTACATACCGTCCATGTGGAGCACAGTTGCACTCCACATACAGGACAGGATTTTCTTTACTCCGCTATAGCGCACTAAGTTAGTCCGTCATCAGGAAGCCCGCTTGCTCCAATGCAGCGCAGGCATCATTAATTTTATCTTCGTCCGAGGCATTCAAGGTGTGCAGGTGGATGCCTCCCGTCAGCTGGGACAAATAAGTGGCCTGGGTGGAGCTGATTTTACGGATAAAATCGTCCACTTCCTTGCGAGTTCCAACCCGTATCGGAGCAGTCAGATCCCCGTATACCGGATGCTCAACAATAACATCCTGCACACTTACACCGTAGTCCACAATCAGCTTTAGTTCCTCTTCTGTCTGTTCAGGTCGATGTTTACACACAATAATACGTGAGGCTAAGGGAGTTGCCTGACTCGCAGGCTCCATATAAATGTATCCTTGACTTGTTGCAAGGATAGGCTCTTGGCTTGCTTTTAACAGGGAAATATCCTGTACAATTACTTGTCGGGAGACGGAGGATCTGCGTGCCAGTTCGCTCCCGGTCAGTGGTGATTCGCTCTTGAGCCACAATAGTAGCTGTTCGCGGCGATCCGTACCTGACCGTTTTAAAGATTCAGTCAACGGGATAAGCTCCTTTCTTTTCGATGCGTCAGGTCTGTCAAAATATCTACCAATACATTCAATTCCTCGATGGTGGTCGTTCTTCCGAAAGAAACACGGATAAATTGTAACGCTTCACGGCCGGATGCTCCAAGCGCCTGTAAAGCAGGCGAAGGATCGTGGTGTCCGGCAGCACATGCGCTTCCAGTTGATATACAGACACCTCTGCGATTACATTCCAGCATAACATATTGTCCCTCGTAACCGTGAAAAAAACATCCTACTATATGATGAAGCACTGCTTTATTCTCGCTTTCCTGTACGGCCCAACGTAACGGAATGGATCTTTCCTGGATTTTCGTAATAAAGTGTCTTCTCAGGGTAGTATATCGCTCCCGATGCGACTCCATCTGTTCGGTCATCATTTCTGCCGCCGCGACAAAGGCTGCAATCCCGGGAACATTAACCGTTCCAGGACGAAATCCGTTTTCATGTAGTGTATCAGGGTACACGGGACGCCATGGGGTTCCGGGTTTGAGATATGCAGCACCGACACCTTTGGGGCCATACACTTTATGGCTTGATACAGAGAGTGCATCTACTCCCATGGATTCTACATCTACGCGAATATTCCCAAATGTCTGTACCGCATCACTATGCAACAAAATACCCCGTTCGCGTAGCAGGGGAGATAAGGCAGCAAGGTCCTGAACCAGTCCCGTTTCCGAATTAGCGTGTTGTACGGAGACAAGTCCGGTGTCTTCTCTCAGGTGAGGTAAAAGAGTTTCGCGAGTCATTCGTCCTTCCCGATCCGGTCGCACAATGGTCAGTTCATAGCCCTGACGTTCCAGCAAAGTAGCAAGGTTGTACATCGAGTGGTGTTCCAAAGCGCTCATGATCCAATGCTTTTTATGCTGAGGCAACCCGTTCAGGATCGATTGCACAATCAACATATTGGATTCTGTTCCCCCGGTTGTAAAATAGATGCCTTCCTTTTGCCCGCCAATCATATTTGCTATTCGTTGCCTGCTGTAATCTAGCGTATAGGCTGCTTGACCGCCCGCATCATGGAGACTGCTGGAATTTCCGAACATTTCCTTATTTAATACGTTATACATATTTAAAGCTTCGCCACACATAGGTGTGGAAGCGGCATAGTCCAGATAAATCACACCAAATCCTCCCTGCTTAAAATAATTCCATTCAAAAACTCTTGAGATTATTGTAGGCATGTGTAAATATAAGTGTCAAGACACTTGTAAATATGTATGTACACAGAGCGGTTATCTGTTCGTGAGAGCGGGAACGATCAGCCGCATCGATATGGAGGGATTCTAATGTCTATGCTTGACGTTTTACAAGGAAATCGAGGGCTTATGCCAGAGCATTATAAGACACTGACGGTTGCTGACATGGAGCAGCGAGTGGCCGAGCTGAAACAAAAATGGGGACCCAAGCTGCTCATACCGGGCCATCACTATCAGAAGGACGAGGTTATTCAATTTGCTGATATAACAGGAGACTCTCTACAGCTTGCTCAATTGGCTGCACAAAATCAGGAAGCGGAGTTTATTGTATTTTGTGGGGTACATTTTATGGCGGAGACAGCGGATATGCTGACTACTGATCGACAGACTGTTGTCCTGCCGGATATGCGTGCAGGCTGCTCGATGGCAGATATGGCGAATGTGGAGCAGACAGAACGAGCATGGAAGCATTTACAGGAGTTGGTAGGAGATACGATCATTCCGTTAACGTATGTAAATTCCACAGCAGAGATCAAAGCCTTTGTAGGACGGCATGGCGGGGCTACCGTGACTTCTTCGAATGCTAAGCAAGTGCTGGAGTGGGCGCTGAAGCAAAAGGAACGTATTTTGTTTCTGCCGGATCAGCATTTAGGTCGCAATACAGCTTACGATCTTGGAATTCCGCTAAATGAAATGGCCGTGTGGAATCCAATGACCGATCAGCTTGAGACTGAACAGGACCCGGCAACTGTAAAAATTATTTTATGGAAAGGACATTGCTCTGTTCATGAAAAGTTTACAGTAGATTATATTCGCAATGTCCGCGAGCGTGATAAGAACATCCGGGTCATCGTTCACCCCGAATGCTCTTATGAGGTCGTACAGCTCGCAGATTGCGCGGGCTCCACAAAATTCATCATCGATACCATTCGCGCGGCAGAGCCGGGAACCCAATGGGCTGTTGGCACAGAAATGAATCTCGTGCAACGAATCAAGCAGCAGTACCCTGAACAGCAGATTGAATCGCTCAATCCCGATATGTGTCCCTGTCTGACCATGAACCGGATCGATCTTCCCCATTTGCTGTGGGCAATGGAGCAGTTTGATCGGGGTGAGCCTGTGGGTGTGATTCGTGTGGATGCTCAGATCAGACAGGATGCTGTACTAGCATTGAATCGTATGCTTGCTATCCGTTAACCTTTTGCTGTTCCAACGAGAATGCTGCTTGAAATCTTTGGCCTTATTTTAAAGAAGCAGGGAGCTTGACGCCAAGCAGACGGTTTCCGCTTTGAATAAATATCATTCCACCGGATTTGAGCGTTGGACCGAAGGAGCGTGAGCCTGTGTTGACAGTAAACACGGGCTTTAAGCTCATCAAATCATAGCCATGAAATACGCCATCTGATTGACCGACATAGACTCCTTTACCGAATACGTCAGCTTGAACGGTCGGATTATCGCCGTCGTAATGAATGAATTGACCTGAGGACAGCTTCATAGCAGTCAGTCTGGATGTACTAAAATCTTGGTAGAACATGCGACCTTCATGAATAGCCAATAAAGGAACAAGTTGATCATAGCCATTTTGCGCCCACTTGCGAGCAGGTTTGCTGTCTGGCTTGTAGTTCCAAAAATCATAGGAAGCTAGTGTCTCTCCCTGAAAGACATAAAGATCTTTGCCGTACAAAAAAGCAGAACCATATACACCTCCAGATCGGTAGACACCGTCTTTATTTTCAGGCTCGGTCCAGCGATACTGACGATCTCCTTTGGATTTACCTGTCTTGAGGTCGTACTGTGCGATCGTAACTTTATGGTTTACCGGGTCATCATCAATCATAAACGTGTTGGCTACAGAGTATACGATTCCGTCTTTAACCGCCAGTGGAAAGGAAGTTCTAAAGCTGTCCCAAAGCTTTTTGCCGGTTTTAGCGTCATAGGCATTAATCTGTTCAAAGGTCAGGCTGCCCTGTACATTATAGTTGCGGATAAGCACACCGTCAGTTTCCATTATTTCGCCCAAACCACTGTATGAGTTCTTATCCTCACTGATTTTCCACTTCACCTTGCCACTGACAGCATCAATGGCAGCCGTTTGCACCGATTGCATAATATATATAGTTGGACCAATGCGCTGAATACGATATGCTTCAGTAAATCCCAGCGGAGTGGACCACACTTTCTTGCCAGCTTCTGTAACGGCATAGATAGAACCGCTTCGTGTCATTCCGTAGATGATACCTTTGTTGTACGTTAAAACAGGGGTAAGCTGATCACCATATTGCCACAATTTCCGACCCGAACTGGCCTCAAGGGCAACCAGTCTATGGTTCGAGTCAACCGCGAATACCTTACCGTTTTCCGCTATTGTTACCGCCTGATCTGGATATCGGTTTCTATCGATTGGGATAACGGGAAAAGACCAGGAAGGTTTGATCACAGGTACTTGGATTGAGGTGCTATAAGCGCCGTTACTCATGGAGACCGCAGACGGCTCTGCACTTGCCTTTTCAGCGAATCCACCGCTGATCAAGGGCAGCCCAATGCTGGCTACCGCCAATCCTGTAAACAATGTGCTATGTATCGTTTTTCTCATACGCGCTGGCTCCTTTAATGGTTAATAGGGGAGTAAGGATTTCAGAAAGTCACCTTTGATTAGACTGTAAAAAAAACCAAAAGTTTCATGTTGTATTTGCATTTTGGTTGTTTTGAGCATAAATCCTTAAATTCAGTTGCTTGTGTCGAACCTGTATCTCTAATTAAAGATTAGTCTCTTGTCTAGTTTTCGTGATATAATTGTGGCAACAAACCGAAGGAGGTGAATCCCTTGTTTGAGCTTCAGGACCTACTCCCTTATTTATTTACAATCGGCTTGCTGTGCACAGTGACTTATACGTATCTCGCTCATTTGCACGGCAATGTACCCGAATGCTGGGTAGAAGGCGGGCCCGTGCGGTCTCATGCTTCTCCACAGATGCCAATGTCTGCCCGTGGACAGGACATGCCTGTCCGGTTGGCCCGACATATCCGGCGTAAGGAAGCGCCGGATGAAGATGCATCCGATTGTTCTCCCTCGTTGAACGATGGCACAGCCAATCAACGAGGAGGAACATATGAAACGATTCAAGGGATTCACCTTTTGGGGTAAAAAAGAACGGATATTTGGATTAATGGTAGTATTGGCGGTGGTCATGCTGCTGTCTGGTTGTGGTGCTAATGCTGCGGAGATAAATGCACAGACACCCGGATTTTTTAATCATTACGTGGTGTTCCCGCTTTCTTGGCTTATTCAGCAATTGGCGCAATGGTTTGGTGGAAGCTTTGGTCTGGCGATTATGTCTTTGACATTCATTGTCCGTCTGGCCTTACTGCCGCTTATGATGCGTCAAACGCGTGCCCAGCAGGGGATGAAGCGTAAGATGAGCGCCATGCAGCCCGACTTGGACCGAATTAAGAAGAAGTATGAAAACAAGAAAGATACCATCAGCCAGCAGAGTATGCAGCAGGAAATGATGTCGCTTTACAAAGAGCATCAATTCAATCCGTTTAATATCGGTTGTCTGCCTATTCTCATTCAGCTCCCGATCTTGAGCGGTATGTACACTGCAATCCGCTTAACCCCGGAGCTGGCGTCTCACTCCTTCCTATGGTTCCGGCTCGGACAGCCAGACTGGATTTTGGCAATCGTCGTCGCAGTTGTATACTTGGCACAGGCCAAGCTTTCTCAGCTTCAGATGACGCCTGACCAGCGCAAGCAATTTGCGATCATGGGCTATCTTTCACCGATTATGATGGCGGTATTTTCCTTTAATGCCCCTTCTGCCATGCCATTATATTGGACAGTAAGCGGCACCTTTTTGTTGCTTCAGTCGCTGTGGTTCCGTAGACGCTATCCAATAGAGGAAGCAGAGAGTAAGGTTAAACTTGGAGAAGTCACACCAACCTAATAGAAGATGATGTTTGTTTAACTTGGGAATTGCACTTGTAGTATGCCACGTGTAATCATAGGATGTCATTCGAGCCGTTTATAAGGCTTGAATGGCGTCCTTTTTTGTTGCTTTTTCGCTACATTCCGCTTGCGATTTTGTAGTCAATATGAAATCCTTATATTATAAAGTGATACTAAAGTTGGGAGAGGCTAGTATGAGAAGTCCAACCACATCCATAGAATGGAATGATAATCAAATAAGGGAGACGGATGCTATTGCATGAGAAGATTAGGCTCTCAACTCATTCAACGTTGCATCGAAGACGCTGTTACGTTGGGTAAAAGGGAGTGGAAGTGATTACCAACAGGGATGCACCTAGTCTTTGAATGAAATGATAAGAGAAAAGTGGGCAAAGTAAGACCTATATCTAAGCTAATGCTGGACTTTGTTTTATCACGTAATGAATATTATGGAGGAACTACAGAATATGAAGCAAACATCAACAAAGCTGCCTATTTCCTTGGCTCTGCTCACATGTATAGTATGTGCATTCGGTTTTGGCTTAGTCGCATTATGGGTGAGTGACCATCAAGTTCGGCGTTTTGACCAGGAAATTATTTCGGCTATTGGACAACTGGAGTCGCCCGACATGACCCGTCTAATGAAATTTTTTACCATGATCGGCAGTGGGATTCCAGTTGTGATCATCATTTTAATTGCCATGTTCGTGCTCTATAGAGTATTGGGACACCGCAGAGAACTGCTTTTTTTGGCGGCGGGTGTATTGGGATCGGTAATGCTGAACACGATACTAAAATTGCTTTTTCAGCGTGCGAGACCGGAGATTAACCGTATTATTGAAGAGAATGGATACAGCTTTCCGAGCGGACATTCCATGACCGCTTTCAGCATGTACGCAGCGCTGACATTCTTAGTGTGGAAGCATGTTCCTTCTAGGATGGGGCGTATCCTTCTTATTGTACTCAGCAGCCTGCTGATTGTAGCAATCGGGACGAGCCGCATTTATTTGGGCGTACATTATCCGAGCGACGTTGTGGGTGGCTATTTTATGAGTGGCTGCTGGATGGCGGCTTGTATTTGGTTTTATCAGCGGTACGAAAAACGACGAATGCTGCCACTTCGATCCAAATCGACAGCATAACGGGTAGCATAAATAATAAAAGCTTATAAAAAAGCAGACGCTTTAGCGTCTGCTTTTCATTTGGACAGAGGAAGTGTGTTCAGTCATCTTAGTTCTGGCCTGGTTACCAGGCATGAGCCCCAGCTTCTGCTCCCATTTTTCATAAAATATAATAGCCGCCTGCATGAAGATGCCAGGAAGCTTCCGGCTTCGAATGAATTGATGAACGCCGACGGCACAACCTGCACCAATAAGCGCACCTGCCAAAATATCCGAGGGATAATGCACTCCGGTCCACACGCGGGATACTGCGATGAGTACAGCCAAGATAACCCAGAGGACACGAAATTTTTGATGATGAAGCCATAAAATGGCAGCCAGAGCAAACGCTCCAAGTGCATGGTTACTCGGGAAAGAAGCATTGGGATCATGATGAATAAGCTGAATGACTGAATGTCCGACAAAAGGCCGATCTCTGTAAAACAAATGTCCAAGGCCCCAACTAATTACAAAGCCGATACAAACCGTTATAACGGCTTCTAAAACTATCATCCGATGCGGCATTTTAAAGGTGAACCAGTAAATCAGCAAAGCCACTCCGAATAAATATGGTGCATATTGCGCCAAGAAAAGCATGGTTCCATTCAAAAAGGCGAGGGAATTAGCCAGTTCATTGATCCAGTGAAATAAAGCATAGTCTACATTAATTAACATGAATAAATTACTCCTTAACATCAAAAAATTGAATAACAAAGTTATATTATAGAGCGACTACACGGATAAAAGCTTAAAATCAAATAAAAAATGAATGTCATTCCCATTACTCATTTGTTTTTTCTTTAGAAAATAGGTGGTTTTGCGATGGAAAAATCGGTGCTGGTCATTGATGATGAAGAGAAGATATCCAGATTGCTTCAGTTGGAGTTATCCCATGAAGGATATGCAGTTGAAATCGCACAGACGGGCAGAGAAGGATTGGAAAAAGCCCTAGCAGGTACATGGGATATCATCATACTGGATGTAATGCTGCCGGAGATGAATGGGGTCGAGGTACTAAAGCAGATTCGAAAAGAGGACAATCATACACCAGTAATTATGGTCACTGCACGTAACTCGACTCCTGATAAGGTTTCAGGTCTGGATGAAGGCGCCAATGATTACATTACGAAGCCTTTTGAGATCGAGGAGTTATTAGCGCGGATGCGGGCCAGCATGAGGCATCAAATGGAGCCAACAGCTACCGCTTCACAAGAAGAGGACAAGCCGCCGTCTAGGCTCCAAGTGGATAGCTTGGTGTTGGAACGCAAGACTAGGTCAGTGGTGCGGGAGGGTAATCGAATCGAACTGACGCCAAAAGAGTATGATCTGCTTCTCTATCTGATGGAGCACAAAAATCAGGTATTGCAGCGGGATCAAATGATTCAGGACGTATGGGGATTTGATTTTGTCGGTGATACGAATGTCGTAGATGTGTATATCCGGTATGTTCGTAAAAAAATTGATCATGGATACAAAAAGAAATTGATAAAAACCGTGCGCGGCGTTGGGTACTGCATTCGGGAGGAAGACTATTGAAGCTTCGGACCAAAATAACCCTGCTCAGTTCTATTTTAGTGATGTCGATACTCCTGTTTGTGGATGTTACAGTTCACCTATTGTTCGTCAAAATCGCTACGCGAAATGAAAGAGAAGTGCTGCAAAATAAATGGACTGAAATCATTGCCGAAACAGGACCCACGATGATTCTAAAGAATGCATGGGGCCCCAAACTGAAAGATGAGCTTTCTGGAGACACCACTCTGAGAGTGTTTGATCAGCAATCCCGACTTCTGTATGAAGTAAGTCGCCAGTCCCGATTTAAGCTGGGCGATATACGTTTTAACACTTCACAAAGTTCTCAACTGACAGATGTACAGGGTCATAAAATTCTGGTAATCCATCTCCCTGTGCTTTCTCCAGAGGGTCATCAGAAGGGGACCCTGGAGATTGTAGAAAAATGGGATGCACTCGAAACCAATCTCGATATTTTAAATACGATCCTAATCACATCCACTGTAGGGGCTATGTTGCTAAGTTTGGTAGGGAGCACGATTTTGGCGAATGCGATATTGCTGCCGATTTCAAGTAGTATTCAAACGATGCAGGAAATTGAAAGAAGCTTGAAATTCAAAAAAATCCCCGCTGGCAGTCACAATCAAGATGAATTATCTCAAATGACCGCTACTTTTAACCGAATGATGGAGAGATTAGAAGAAAGCTTTCAGAGTCAGCAGCAGTTTGTTTCAGATGCCTCACATGAGCTGAATACGACACTTATGATTATTGAGGGCTACGCCAACATGCTGCGGCGGTGGGGCACGCGCGATGAGGACATTCGTAAGGAATCCATTGAATCGATCTATGAAGAAACTCAGCGAATGCGTACGATGACACAGCAGTTGCTGACTCTTGCCTCCTCACAGCAGAAAGACCCTGAGCCGCATGAGCGGATCGAAATGATCGGTTGTTGTCAACAGGTAGTAGCGCATCTCAAGCCTGTACATGATCGTCAAATTTCCATTTTAACAGAAGAGAAAGAAATTTGGTTGGATGCCAACCTGACAAAAATGAAGCAGTTGCTAGTGATCCTGCTGGATAATGCATTAAAATACAGCTCGGATGAGATCGAAATAGGGTTATCTACAGATGAAAAGGATGTCTATATCCAAGTTAAGGATTATGGGATCGGAATACCTGAGGGCGAGATCAAGCGGGTCTTTGAACGATTTTATCGGGTAGATAGCTCCAGGCATCGTAAAACCGGAGGAACCGGGCTAGGGTTGCCAATTGCCAAGGCAATTACAGATGCCCATCAGGGTACGATACGCATGGAGAGCGTAGAAGGAGAAGGAACGGTAGTCATCGTCACGCTGCCTCAAAGACAACAGGAAAGGCTGTCCCTCCAGTAGAAATATCTACTCGCGGAACAGCCTTTTTATTGTTACTTGTAAGTTAAGCATTCGGTGGATGGAAATCATCTAAAATTTATGCTAAAGGACACGACGTGCTGTTGTGTAATTGCGACTCCACCATCCCGAATTTAGATCTGTAACCGTTACGCCGCCTTTACCATACGTATGCAGAATTTTGCCGTTTCCCATGTAAATGGCTACATGATGAATTGGTGCATAGAAAAAGACCAAATCGCCTTTTTTCAGCTGACTACGTGGTACGAAAGTGCCAACGGTTGATTGCTGTCTGGACGAACGTGGAAGCTTGATACCATTTTGTCCAAATACATATTGAGTGAATGAAGAGCAGTCAAAAGAGCTTGTATTGCCAGCTGGGGCTCCATGCTCATAACGCACGCCCATAAACTGGGAGCCTGTAGAAATAATCTGATCAGCTTTACTTGACGAAGCAGCATGAGTAGTGGCTGGTCCAACGACGAAGCTCCCTGCGCTCAATGCCAAAGTCATAGTAAAGCAAATACCCATCCACAATTTTTTAGAAGTACGTTTCATATATAAATTCCTCCGTTATTCGTATTGTGTTGATGTCCTGAAATGACAATAACACAAATAAAATGCCCGGAATTTACCACACATGGTTACAAACCTGTTACCCCAACGCTTTGTTCTCAATTATTAGAAAACGATGAGAATTTTCTCCTTAATTTTGGCTTGACAAATTGTATAGACTCCACTTATAGATAGGCTCGTATGACAAAAATCCACTTGCAGACGATTGGCACAAGCAATCACGCAAAATATACATACCTATATACTACAATTTATAACCTGTACGGGAGTATGCTCTGATTCCCGTTGACATTGTAAGGATCACACCGTATTTCCGGTCAGGAAGGGGAATTCGTATGGCTTCAAAGCAGAATAAAGCACTCAAAAAACGGCGTCTAACCATTGTTCAGGTCATTTCCAACTATCCCGATGCACAGCCGGTACCCTCCAACAAGGGCGGAACAGAAAAGGTCGTGCATGAATTAACGGAGGAATTGGTGAGACGAGGGCATCATGTATCTCTTTTTGCCGCCCTTGGGAGCAGGAGCAGTGCGCGGTTGATTTCCTATCCCAAGGGTTTGAAACATAGTCAGATCCCCCAATATGTACTCCGGCATATGCCTTCCGACACACATATCATTCATGACCATACCTTTCGTTCTGCTGTAGGGCGTAGGAAGCTGCCTTGTCCATCAGTATGCACCGTTCATCTTCCAGTGAAGAGACACGGTAAAAACCCTGTATATGTCAGTAAACGAGCACGTCAGCTGATGGGCGGAGGTAAAGGGTTTTATATCTATAACGGTATCAACACACATGAATACGAGTTCAGCAGTGAGAAGCGCGGCTACTTGCTGTTCATGGGCAGAATTATACGAAATAAAGGTGTATTGCAGGCCATTCAGGTTGCAGAACGAACTGGAAAAAAACTGCTTATTGCAGGTCCTATCAAAGCACCAGAATTTTTCCGTAAAGAAATTCAGAAACGAATTCAGCGCAATCCGAATATACGCTATGTAGGGGCAGTTGGAGGCGATCAGAAACAGAAATTGCTGAAACATGCAGAGTGTCTGTTGTTTCCGACACTGTGGGAAGAGCCATTTGGACTCGTTATGGTTGAGGCCATGGCTTGTGGAACACCGGTGCTGGCATTAAAAAATGGCTCCGTTCCCGAGGTGCTCTCGGGCTTTCCGCAGTTGATTTGCAAATCGGTTAGCCAAATGGCACGAAAAGCACAGCAAAAAAACTACCCGTCACCAGCGAAGCTGCGTTTGTATGTGACTCAAAGATTTACCAATAAACAGATGACCAGTAACTACTTAAGACTATACCGTGAAATCATCCGTCGGCGAGAACAAAAGAGAGGACAACGGCAGCCTATACGGAGGTGAAGGGGATGCAGGTCAAACGTTATATGCTCGGAAAGGGCTCTTGGGCAACTCCTTATTATATAGCCACAGGGGGACAGAAAGGTCCGTGTGTGATGGTGGTGGCGGGGATACATGGTAAAGAAATAGCAAGCATACGCGCTGCCGAGAAACTGGTGAAGCTTTTGAATCAGCAAAAACTGCGATTTAGCCAGGGTAAGCTTATAATTGTACCGATTGTAAATCAAGAGGCTTACCGCAAACGGATTAGAGGAATACCTGATCTTAATCGAACCTTTCCGCGCAAAAAAAAGCAGCTGGCAACACAACCACTTTCCGCTGATCTATTCAAATTAACACAAAAGCATCAACCAGAATGGTATCTCGACTTGCATGAGGCCAATGGATTGTCACAGAAGGATGCCAAGGTGCTTGGTCAAACGCTAATCACCAACAAGGCCAATCTGGTGGTTCCTACGGTTCGTCGGATTATTAAGCGAATGAATCGCTCCATCCAGGTGAGCGACCGACATTTCAATATTCGGCTGCATGAGCTTCCAGGTTCCTCCCGCACTGCTGCAGCCCGTATTTTAGGTGCACGTGCGGTTACGGTGGAAACGGGTTGGAGCCTGCCCAAGAAAGTACGCATACACTATCAGTTGGAGATCGTCCAGCATTTTTTAAAAGAAGCCGGAATAGTCAAAGGCAACGAGGTTTATTTATCTGCTAAGGTTAGAACGGTTACCTCAAGAAAATATTGCATTACAAAATAAAATCGCTTCTGGAGCAAGGATTTTTCACCTTGCTCAGGAGCGATTTTTATGTGCGACCTTCGTTCAGAATCCGTGGCGTGCTGATATTATATCTATGTGTTGTCAGGCCTCGGATTTATAGAAGGCGTTCACCAAGCTGTTCCCCAGACGTACCTCAATCAGCTCCAGTGGTGTATCCAGATCGGCACGGATCGTGTGATACGTATCGACCGGAATGCTAAATACAGAACCGCTTGCCGCAGCAAAACGTTCTCCGTTCAGCATGACCTCTCCCCGGCCGGACACGATCGTCCATACTTTAAGTCCACTGCCGTGAAGACGGCCATTCAAGCGGTGATCTGGCAGTACCGTCAGCCGTATGGCCAGTATATCATTCAGACTTCGATGATCAAATTCGTCCAGCACCCGGTAACTGCCCCAAGAAGTTTCGCCATGCTTGGGATGTAGTTGAAGTTTGCCTAGCTGCTCCTTGATTACGTGGGCATGGCTCTTGGACGCAATGAGAATGCCGTCGGGACTCGCAGCTGCAATAATATCTTCCACGCCAATGACATGAAGTGGATAGGGCAGCTCATTAACGATGTGCGTGCCATGAGTCTGCCCACTAATCTTTCCACGCCCGATCACTTGGCTGCTTAGCTGCTCTGTTAGGGCCTGCCAGTTGCCGATGTCGTGCCATTCGCCATCGTAGGGCAGGACGATGGCATGTTCGGCACGCTCTGCAATCTCCTCGTCGAAACTGCGAACGGGGAGGCTATCATACATTGCGCATAATGCTTTATCGTTCAGCGGCAAATAACTTCGCTCCATACAGGACAGCATATACCGTAATGTAAAAGCGTAAATACCACAGTTCCACAGCGCACCCTGATGAATAAGCTGCTGTGCCCCGGAATGATCCGGCTTTTCTGTGAAGCGAGCAACTTGCGCATAAGAAGGTTTCCCTTCCCGTATCATTTGCAGACCCGGAACGACATAGCCGTATTGATCGGAGGGATGAGTGGGCCTTGTCCCAAGCATAGCCAGATCGGCTCCACTCTCAAGCAATAAGTCGGAGAGCGCTGCTATGCTATGGAAGAAATCCTCTCCTGCAAACATGTCCGCTGGAGCGATGCAGAGAACTTCATCCAGCCCCATGCCTCTGGTGTGAAAATAAGCAGCCGCCAGTGCAGCAGCGGTGAAGGTTCCCCGTTTGGCAGGTTCGCCTAGAACGGGCAGACGACCTTCTGTATGGCGAAAGGCTAGATTTACCTGACTCCGATGAGCCAGAAGCAGGGCAGAGGAATCTAGCCCGGCTAAGGTAAGCTGACGGTACACCCGGCCGAGCATAGATTCCTTTCGCCCGTCAGGAGCGGACAACAACCGGAGAAACAGCTTCGACCGGATTTCGTTGGATAGTGGCCATAGCCGTTTTCCGGCACCACCGCATAACAATACGATGCGCACGGACGTTTCCTCCTTCAATGCAGATCCATTTTGGACTGCATCATTTTGCAGGATTTTAAGAACTATTTTAGCGATGATTCAATCTTTGTTTTTGGAGCAAGCTGATACACCTTGCGTTGATGAAAAGATAAGGAGCGATAGCTCTTGGCCAAGACATCCAATTGTTTTTGCGACAGGGAAGAAGCCCGACGATGAAGCGCTTTATTCAATGACTTGCGCAAAATCATCCGAGAGGGTTGATTGCTGTATAAATAATTGGCATACGTTTCATATTCGGAAAACCCAAACTGTTTTGTCCGGTCTATACTGTGGATAATTGCGTTGTACCAAGGTTTCCTATGTCGTGCCTCGATAACTTGCTTGAGCTGGGTAAGCCGAGCTTTTTCAAAAAGCATATAGTGAGTAACAAAGGACTTTGGTGAGGGCGCTTTAACGCCCATCAAATTGTGATAGGTGCGAAAATACTCAGGCTGGCTCCAGCTGCGGTAGTAAAAAATTGTTTTTCCGTCTTTACGGAACGTATGTGGACGAATCAAAATCGTGTCTGCGTCAATGACGAGAAAAAAAGAGGCTTTACTGATTTTGTCGCCATTCATTTTGAGTAATTGTTGATACAGCCAGCCTGAACGGTCCCAGCGCGTTGTCCCGTAATGAATATGTTTTTTGGTGATGGGCAGCACCGTTTTTTCGTCTATAAATGTACATTTCTTGTTTGCGCACAGACGGCGAATCCCGGTGCTTTGTGGTGAAACGATATAAATAGTTCCAATTCGGTGCTGCACGTGACGGCGCAGACTGTCAATCACCAGCGGTAGTGTGGCAATATCTTTATCAATTGCTGGAATCAGAACATCGATTGTAAGGGAACCCTTCCGTGGCCCATCCGATTGCGCTGACATGTTATTCACTCCCTATATGTGCAATATACGCTCCCAGCGTCTCCCAATATCTTATGCTTGGACAGGCGCTTTCGACCGGGCAAGGTCAAACGTCCATTTCTATGCAGGACAGGGCTGATGAAGCTTCGAATGAGGAGTTAGCGCATACGATAGATTGATCTTTTTTAACAGGAGCGTTCTACCTGAGAGTAGAGAGGAGAGGGGTAAGTGAATTCTTCACAAGCGCAGGCGTTGCGCAGCAAATGGCATAAAACCCAATTGTTGCTCCAGCATGGCAGCATCAAACCTTATATACCTGAAACTCGCAAATATAACAAAGCAAATTTGAAGTCAATGCTGGAGAAGTACGGTATGGTCTATGTAAAACCCGAGCGAGGTACCTTTGGCAAAGGTGTAATGAGAGTAGAGCAGGAGGCCGGCCAGCGTTTCGCCTATCAATATGAGGAAACGCGTCAGGAATTTAAACATTTGGATGCACTATATACCAGCATATCGAAGCATACAGGAAAGAAGAGCTATCTCATTCAAAAGGGAATCCATTTGCTACGCCATCAAATGCGTTATTTTGATATCCGGGTCATGGTGCAGCGTAATGAAAAAGGGCTATGGGAGTCTACCGGAATTATTGGACGTCTTGGTCATCCCCGTAAAATCGTGACCAACTATCATAGTGGTGGTAAGCCGATGGCCTTGGAGCAGTTACTAAAATCCCATTTATCGCAAGGCAAGCAGGGGGAGCTGGTTAAGAAACTAAATGAACTGGGTCTTACCATCGCCAAACAACTACAAAAAACATATCCGAAATTCCGGCAAATTGGTGTGGACATTGGACTGGATCATCGCTTTATCCCGTGGATTATTGAGGTGAATACGAAGCCGGACCCATATATTTTTAACCAATTAACAGATAAGTCCATGTACCGTAAAGTGTTAAGCTATTGGCGACTAGCTAATGAAAAAAGGAAGGTCTCCGTCCCAAGCAAAGATACAAATAAAGATAAGAATAAAGACAAGAGTAAAGATAAAAATAAGAATGTAATTAAAGATTCAAAAAAAGAAAAAATATCTTGACTAGTGGATTGCTTCATTGCCAGCAGTTCATACAGAAAAAAGGATGAATTTTTCATAATTCATCCTTTTTATTTAAGATTACATTTTTAAGCTCGCCAAGTCCCCAATTGTTTGCGTATAAGTACGATTTGTCCGCTATGATATGCATCGTGCAGCGTCCACCGCGATAATTCAGCACCGAGAGTGTCGGAGCCGAGAGGCTTATCTAGATCAGCATCATTCAGAGCAGTAATGGCGACAAGCAGTTGGTTTACAAGAGCCTCCGCTTCTTTCAGCGTCTCGTGCCATCCTTTATGGTCTTCAGCATCCCCTGGCGGACCGAATGTCTCATCGTTGCTTATTCCAGTTGAACTTATAGGTCGGTCAGTTAAACGTCTCAAAATACGCTCATTGTAATAATTAATGTGACGAACCGTTTGCCAAATCGTGTTTCCTCCACCTGGTGGTGTCCAAGTGGCCTCCTGTGTATTCACACCGTGAAGTGCTGCGGCAAGAGGAACAATCCATTCTTCCTTATCCCATGAATTTTCTCGTTGCAATACCAGCATATTTACTCGATCTCGGCTCACCTAACCCAACTCCTTTTGTAGGGATGTAACTAGCTAAACATAGGATAAATCGTTACAATTAACAATGTAGCATGACAAATTAAGATTTGCAACCAGTTAAAGTTATTTTAGTGGTTACAGATGGTGGAGGAACTCTTTTGAATACACTTTGGACTGATTTTGTAAACAGCGAATGGCACGATTGGAGGGGGAGCGGACGTTCAGAAGATCGTTTGTTGAAGCCCGAATGGCAAAATGAATTTCTTATGCGGTGGCAATTTACCGCTTCGGTCCCAGCCAGTGCGGAAGATATCGAAGAAATGCAAATTCTCCGGCGGGAATTACGTAGCCTCGCTGAGCACCTGACTTCTGGCGGACAAATGACAACTGATCTGGTGGATATGATTAACCGAAAGATGATGGAAGGGGGGCCGGTCACTCGCTTATTAAAGCAACAGGATGAGCATTTCAGCATTGTGCTGGAACCCGTGGCAAATGGTTGGAAAAAAGTGCTGGCAGAGGTTGTAGCCGATTTTGCCCAGGCACTTGTCAATAGCGGCGGCTCTAGAATTCGTATTTGCGATAATACCGATTGCCGATGGGTATTTTACGATGATACCCGAAATCGGTCAAAGCGATTTTGCGACGATAAGATGTGCGGGAATTTGATGAAGGTACGCCGTTTTCGCGAGCGTAAGAAAAAGTAGATGAAGCGAGAGAATTTACATGAGCAGTACATGTTGAGCCCACTCCTACATGAACAATGGAGTGGGCTATTTAAAATTGAACAACCTGTGACCCTGTGCTATGCTTACATGAAAGAGAAGCTAGACGTACTAACGATGATCTTTACTATGCGTATAAACATCTGATGATACGACGAATAGAAAGGATGTACAGCCATGAATTCTGTCATTGAACTTAATAATGTAAGCTGGAAGAGAGATAACCGCACCATATTGGACCAAATCAATTGGCAGGTAGCTGAGGGAGAGCACTGGGCTGTACTCGGCTTGAATGGGTCAGGTAAAACAACGATGCTCAATATGATTAACGGTTACATATGGCCAACCACAGGTAGTGTCGGTGTATTGGGCCATACCTTTGGGGATGTGGATCTGAGGGAGCTGCGCAAATCTATTGGTTGGGTCAGTTCCTCTTTACAGGAAAGAATTAATGGGAGTCAGCGTACGCAGGATGTTGTCATTAGCGGCAAATTTGCCTCCATTGGACTTTATGATCAGACGACGGATACAGAGTATGAACAGGCCGTTCAGCTTATGACGCAACTGGGGTGTGCTCATCTCGTGGATCGGTTGTATCAGGGATGCTCACAGGGAGAAAAGCAAAAAGTGCTTATCGCCCGCGCATTAATGGCCTCGCCCAAGCTACTTATTTTGGACGAGGCGTGTAATGGTTTGGACTTTTTCTCCCGGGAAGCATTGCTGGATAGCATTCGTCAGCTGTCCGAGACGCCGACTTCGCCGAATTTACTGTATGTTACACATCATATCGAAGAAATTCTACCGATGTACACGCATACGATTCTAATCCGCCGGGGCACGGTATTTGCCAAAGGTAAAACGACTGATATTCTGAGCAGTGACACGCTTAGTGCTTTTTTTGAAACGCCTGTACAAGTAGAATGGAGACAGGATCGTGCATGGCTCTCTATGGTGTAGAGAGTCTTTTTTTCTCGCTAACCTGCTACCAACATAATAGGCAATATCAGGAATGAGGCAAGCGTACTCCACAGGATGCAGGTGGAAACCAGTTTTGGCGATGCATTAAATTTTTCTGCTAAAATGACAGCATTCACAGCAACTGGCATCGAGGCCAGAATGAAGAGAACGGAGAACAAAAGGCCTGAAATTCCGAGTATCAGCATAGCAAGACAAGCCGCAAGCGGAGAGAGAAGTAGCCGAATTGTTAGTCCGGCGTAGCTGGCTTTTTTAATAGACGACTCCAGTTTGAATATTTTTACATAAGCCATCTGGGTACCAAGGATCGCCAGCACGACTGGAGAATAGGCGGCAGCAATCATCGAGACGCCCGACTGAATGCCAGAGGGAAGATGCCAGTCCAGCAGCCGCAGTCCCATGGCGAGTAGAGCTGCATAGATCGCAGGAAGTGAAAATACCGACTTAACAGCACTTTGAACAGAAAATTCAGAGCGGGCTGCAAAGTAAACGCCAATGGTATTGACCATAATCATCTGGATGACGACATACACGGAGGCTTTATCCAAACCGAGCTGCCCAAAGGCAAGTAAAATAAGGGGCAGGCCATAATTTGCACTATTGGTCAGCGTGGAGATTAAGGTAAGTCCAGCCGTTTCCGGAGTGCTCAGTCTAAAGATTTTCCCCGCTAATTGTGCAATTCCCCACAACAGCAGCAGGTTCAGTATTGAAAAAGCGGCAGTCTGCGCTACATCATGCCAAGAAAGCTGTGCTTTGAGTAGCGTGTCCAGAATCATGGCGGGGCTTAAAAAATATAAATACAAAGTCGAGAGCGGTTTCGTTTCCAGCTTCATGAATTTTCCGAGTAAAAATCCGGCGATCACTGGAATGGACAGCGGAACGATAACGGATAATAGAGTTGAAAGTACGATTTGTATCATGAATTCCACCCATCCTTTCTGTAATGACATTTTCCATTATAAGGCGCTACTTTCGAGCCCGTCCAAGATGAAAACACAATCAAGGTCATAGGTATATACTATGAAGCCTTCGACACTTATTGTGAAAACAATAAAAGGGATGCCCTATTAGCCGTTTATCATGGCTGTGGGCATCCCTTTTATTATAATGAACCAATGATACTGCCGATTTATGCAGTAGCGACGGTTTCCGCTTTGGTTCGGCAATCATCAGAGCAATAGTGCTGATGCTGTTCTTCGCAATCCGGACACACGATATGCTGGAGATTGCACACCGGGCAGTTGATATAATGATCGCTTGGCGTTTCACAATGGAAGCACTTGCCGACAATGACGTCTTCATCCGTATGATTGATCGGAATGGAGATTCGTTCGTCAAATACGTAGCATTTACCGTCAAACAAACGTCCTTGTACTTCCGGGTCCTTGCTGTAAGTCACAATGCCGCCATCCAACTGGCCTACATCGTTAAACCCTTCTTTGATCAGAAGACCGGACAACTTTTCGCAACGGATACCTCCGGTGCAGTACGTCAGGATTTTCTTGTCTTTGAACTGAGTCATATTGTCGCGAATCCATTGTGGAAATTCACGGAACGATTCGACTTCAGGGCGAATAGCCCCGCGGAAATGACCGATGTCATATTCATAGTCATTACGTCCGTCCAGAACAACTACATCTTCAGCTTGAAGCTGTTCATAAAACTCCTTTGGTGACAGCCGCTTACCGCTAATTACATTAGGGTCCAGTTCATCCTCATGACGCAGCGTAACTAGCTCCTGACGATGGCGTACAAATATTTTCTTGAACGCATGACCGTCAGACTCATCTATTTTAATAACAATATCGTGGAATTTCGGATTGGCGCGCAAATCACGCATATATTGCTCCGTTTGCTCTACTGTACCAGACAGTGTTCCGTTGATTCCTTCTGCAGCAATCAAGATTCTTCCCTTGATACCCAGCTCCTTGCAGTAAGCCAGATGCTCTGCCGTAAAGGTGGCAGGGTCTTCTATGTTGACATATTTGTAAAACAACAAAATTCGATAAGCATGTTTACACACGTAAAATCACCCTCTGATTCAAGTCAAAGTTTTTTAACAAGCAATTTTAAATGTACCACATTCTTTAAGTTAGTCAACTTAAATGTATAAAAAGTGGAAATGGAAAAGATGACGAGCGACAAAAGTAAGGGTTTACATTATAATAGTAACGTAGTAATGAGGGGATTTCTGGTAGCAGGATGAGTTTTACAAGGTGAAAGGATGAATGAAATGAAACATCATTTGACAGCGCATACACCACCTATGGGGTGGAATAGCTGGGATTGCTACGGTGCAGCAGTACGGGAAGAGGAAGTACGGGGAAATGCTCAATATATGGCGGAGCACCTGAAGGAATATGGTTGGGAATATGTCGTGGTGGATATTCAGTGGTATGAGTCAGGAGCAGTTTCTTCACAGTATCGCCCGTTCGTCCCATTGGAAATGGATTCATTTTCACGTCTTATTCCAGCGGTGAATCGTTTTCCTTCGGCAGCAGATGGACGAGGCTTCCAAGCTCTTGCGGAATATGTACACAGTCTGGGATTGAAATTTGGTATACATATTATGAGAGGCATCTCCCGTCAGGCGGTGCACCGGGATACCCCAATTTTGGGAACCACATCCACGGCGAGACAAATTGCGCATCCCAACTCTATTTGTCCCTGGAACACAGATATGTATGGGGTAGATGCATCCAAGGAAGGCGCACAGGAGTACTATAATTCGTTGTTTGACCTGTATGCGGAATGGGGTGTGGATTTTGTCAAAGTAGATGACATTGCTGCATCACGTCTCTATGGTATTCATTTGGCGGAAATTGAATTGATTAGGCGGGCTATCGCCCAATGCGGACGTCCGATGGTGCTGAGTCTATCACCTGGTCCTGCACCGCTGGAGCATGCATCTGATTTAATTGCAAACGCGAATATGTGGCGTATGACTGATGACTTCTGGGATGTATGGCCTTTACTGTATGGTATGTTTGAGCGCTGCGAGAAGTGGGCGGAACATGTAGGTCCGGGTCACTGGCCGGATTGCGACATGCTGCCACTAGGTCATCTGGGTATTCGTTCGGTAGATTCGGTGGATTCCGGCAGCCATGACCGATGGACACGCTTTACGAAGGATGAGCAGCTAACGATGATGACCTTGTGGAGCATTTTCCGGTCTCCACTGATGTTCGGGGGAGAACTGCGGGATAATGATGCATGGACCCTTTCCTTGCTAACGAATGAAGAAGTGTTAAATGCTCATCGCAACGGTTTGAATGCGCGGCAGGTGTACAGAAAGGATGAACATATCGTTTGGACTTCACATAACGGGGAAGGTCATGTATACGCAGCTTTGTTTAATGCTGGAGATGAAGCTTCAAAGGTGCGTGTATCCTTAAAAGACCTTGGTATTGAAGGAAAGGCAAATGCCAGAGATTTGTGGAACCATGTGAATTTAGGTGTTTTAACACAAGAACTGTCCGCAGATTTACCTCCTCACGGAGCAGCTCTATTTATTTTGAAATAATGTAAGGAAGAACTATGCGCAGTTCCAACCCAATCACCCTATCGTAAAAGTGGAAGGTAAACTTTACAATAGGGTGATTTTTTTGCATGTGTAACTTTAGGATATTTTAACGAACTCGACATTATTCTTGGGAATATGACATTTGGAACGTGTTAATTTTATATAGTGCCTATTTCTGTACAAATTTAAATCATTCTAACGAATAGACTCGAGAAAGGAGTCAAATGATGAAATTAAAAAAAATCCACAAAAATGAACAGGACGAGCCTTGGCCCTCTAGCAAACCAATATTATGTATCGGGGGGGCCAATCTGGATCGTAAAATCATGATTAAAGGTACATTTCAGCTTCATACCTCCAATCCAAGCAGTACAAGGCTGCAATCTTGCGGTGGGGTAGCACGAAATGTAGCCGAAAATTTAGGGAGGTTGAGCCAACGGGTCAGCCTGCTAACTGCGGTTGGGGACGATGCGGAAGGTGAATTTATTATTGAACAGTCCAGCCGTTACATGCACGTGGTTCCTCTGCAAGTCAAAGGTGAACCGTCAACTGGGGTTTATACTGCCTTGCTGAATGAGCGTGGTGAACTGATTGTAGCGACAGCAGAAATGGAGATTTATGATCAGATTCGTCCTTCAGTAATTTATGAAAATACTCCTTTAATCGCCTCGTCCCGACTCGTTCTGCTGGACACTAATTTCTCTATGAACGTAATTGCAGCCACCATACATGTCTGCCATGAACATCGGGTTCCGATTGTCGTTTCTTCGGTATCGGCCTCCAAGATGAGAAAGCTTCCCCGAAATTTGCATGGAGTGGAATGGCTGGTATGTAAACCGGTGGAGGCTGAAGCTTATTTGGGGCTAGAACTTACAGATGATCAGCATATGTTGGATGCCACCCGGATTTTTCACAAACTTGGGGTTCAAAATGTCATTTTTATCTGTGGTGCTGATCGAGTTTTGTACGCCTCTCAGGATGGAACTCATGGACAAATTCCTATGCATCCCGTTCAAGAGGTCATTGATGTCACAGGCGCAGATGATGCTTTTATTGCCGGGATGATTTATGGAATCACCCAAGGTTATCCTATGGAGCAAGTGTGCCAATTTGGAATTAGCTGTGTCGACTTGACCCTGCAAACGGATCGGACGGTTTCAGAGACCCTTTCTATGAATAAACTCCATTCTAGGTTTCAGGAGCTGTATGGCACACATTCGCAAAATTTTGTGTTTTTCAAGGGCGTGTATTTTAAAAAGGAAGATACATAAGTAATTAAGAGAACTCTACCCTACAACAGCTCGTACTGGGAGCTACACGTACGTAATGGCCTCAACCAATTAATTGGTAAAAGGAGCATGTTGTCTGATGGACAGCGTGAAATACGTAATTGTTTTTCTGCCACAGTGCCTCCTTTATTTGCTTTTAAAGGGAGGTTCTTTGGTAGAGTCCGCTTTGTTCTGGGTTTTCGCAGGTGTATCCGTTCTAAAGTCTGGCCACTCATTATGCAATAGGGTAACCAACGGAATTTAATTATCTTGAAAATTAAATATCGTTCATGTCCCTGGCTGATCTCAGATAGACGATTATCTCCTTGACTAGAAATTACATTTCGTGTAAAGTGGTGAAAATTGTAATATATAGGAATAGTGTAGACCAAGGATCAAAGGTTCAATACCCGCTGTACAGAGAAGAAACTCATGGGCTGAAAGGTTTCTCGCCGCGAATGAACGTTTCCCTGCCTTGCGAGCTGTAGCGGTTTGTAAGATAAACCGTTACCGGCTAGACGCCGTTATCTGATGAAGGACCGTTCCGTGTATGGCTACGGTCAAATTAGGGTGGTACCACGACACATTCGTCCCTGACGGATGTGTCTTTTTGCGTACATTTTATCGTCCATACAAGGAGGTAGCTACACATGCGCCAAAGCCAATTATTACTGACAACCTTGCGTGAAGCACCCGCAGAGGCCGAAGTGATCAGTCATCAGCTTATGTTGCGGGGAGGATTTATCCGCCAACTGGCGGCTGGAATGTACACCTACATGCCATTGGGCAGACGGGTGCTCAGAAAAGTAGAGCAAATCATACGAGATGAAATGGATCGCGCCGGAGCTGGGGAGCTGCTGATGCCTGTATTGCAGCCAATGGAGCTATGGCAAGAATCAGGGAGATACGATGTTTACGGTCCTGAGCTGATGCGTCTGCAAGATCGACATGATCGAGAGTTTGCATTGGGGCCTACACATGAAGAGGTCATTACGTCTTTAATACGAAATGAAGTGAATTCTTATCGCAAATTGCCTGTAACCCTGTATCAAATTCAAACCAAATTTCGGGATGAACGACGTCCTCGATTTGGCCTGCTTCGCAGCAGAGAATTCTTGATGAAGGATGCCTATTCGTTTGATGCACATTGGGAAGGACTAGATCATACCTATTGGACTATGTTCCAGGCATATCAGCGCATTTTTACCCGCTGCGGTCTGTATTTTCGTGCAGTAGAAGCAGATGCGGGTGCCATTGGTGGCGAAGGTGAAACCCATGAATTTATGGCTCTAGCTGATATTGGAGAGGACACCATTGTAGCATGCACCTGCTGTGAATATGCAGCTAATCTTGAAAAAGCCGTCGCGCGGTCGACGGAGAAAATAGAAATAGCTCCAGTCTCAGATGAAAATGAACTTGTCAGCCATCCTTCTTTTGATACAGCTAAAATGGAAAAATTCCATACTCCAGGCCTACGTACAATAGATCAACTGGTTGAATCGCTTCACATAGAACCTGAAGAAATCATCAAAACACTGATTTATATGGCTGACGATCAACCTGTTGCTGTAGTTGTCAGGGGTGATCATGAGGTTAACGAAGTGAAAGTTAAACATATTTTAGGTAGTGAAAAATTCGAAATAGCAAGTACAGACACCGTGTCAAAGGCGACTGGAACCCCCTCGGGGTTCATAGGCCCATGCGGATTGACGATCCCTGTGTGGGTAGATTACGCCGTTGTCCAAATGTCCAGCGGTATCGCAGGCGCGAATGAGCTGGATTATCATTATCGACATGTGAATCCAAGGCGCGATATAGATCTTCGGCATGTGGCTGACTTGCGGAATGTAATAGAAGGGGATAGATGTCCTCGATGTGACGAAGGGGAATTGAAACTTTATCGTGGGATTGAGATCGGACACGTGTTTAAGCTGGGCACCAAATATAGTGAGAAGCTGGGTGCGACTTTTCTGGATGCATCTGGAACGGAGCAAACGATGATTATGGGCTGCTACGGTATTGGGGTTTCCCGAATCCTTTCTGCCATTGTAGAGCAAAATCATGATCAGAACGGAATGATATGGCCTCATGCGCTGGCCCCGTTTCAAGTTCATATCATTCCGATTTCTGTGAAAGACAGGCTTCAGATGCAATTAGCCGAGAAATTATACAACCAACTGCAGGATCACGGTGTGGAGGTGCTGCTGGACGATCGGGAGGAACGGCCCGGGGTTAAATTCAAAGACTCTGATTTAGTAGGCATTCCCGTGCGCATCGTCGTTGGTAAAGATGCCGAACACGGGAAAGTAGAGTTAGTGGAACGAAAAAGCTGCAACAAAGAGACGATTCATATCGAAGATGTAGAGAGACGGATATTGGAACTACGCTAAGCATCTGTATCCCGTAGAATATGGCCTTCTCCAAGTGTAATCTCATGAAAGTCCGCCATCTGACGTGCCTGAAACCGGATTGGCTTGTCCCGACCTACCATAATGATATTTTGAATGTCGGCAGCGCCTTCCGAGGGGAGCGAGAAAGTTGTGACATAGGCGAATTCTTCACGCAACGTTGTGTGAATGGCATTAATCAGATGGTCGTGTTCACTTTTGCCCATTAAATTCATGATCAGGGAGCCTTCGGAATCCAGCTTTTCTTTGGCCATCTTGAAAAATTCCCAGGATACTAAATGCAAGGGTGTACCCTGCTCTGTGAAGGCGTCCAGAATAATATAGTCATAAGCATCAGACGCTTCCTTCTCCAGAATGCGTCGTCCATCGCCAACAGTTACATTATCCTGATCGTATCCAAAGAATGTTCGGCTGAACTCTACGACTTGTGCATCCAGCTCGGCAATCTTAAAGCGTTTATCTGTAAAATGACCCGCTATTGTACCTATACCGTGCCCAATAACAAATACATCTTCAAATGACGGATCGTTCAGTTCCATGAGATGGATGATTGCTCTAGGATATTCGAACAAAATGCGTTGCGGATGATTCAAGTCCACCGCGCCTTGGATGGCTGTATTTGAAAACTGCATCACCCGAAATAATCCCTTTTCACCGTACAGCTCGGTGGTTTCGTATACTGTGATTTCATGATTATGGCTCAACTTTTTGTACAAGACATCCAATTAAATGATCTCCTTCAAGTCAGACTTCCTCCTCATCTTAGACATGGATAGGGGGATTGTCCATAGATGAGGAGAATTGAAAGTTCATATTTTCAAGCATCCCTAATTAGGTAGAATTGTTTATTTTTCCATAACGGAGTTGTTTGAACTTGTTCGTATGTCCTTTAGGAGATATAATATACGAGGATATAATGAAGTTCGTTGTGTATATTCATACAGGAAGAGAGCGGGATATTATGGGACGTAAGTGGAATAACATTAAAGAAAAGAAGGCATCCAAGGATGCTAATACGAGTCGTATATATGCTAAATTTGGCGTGGAAATTTATGTGGCAGCCAAACAGGGCGAACCTGATCCTGAATCCAATCGGGTATTAAGAGTCGTTTTAGAACGTGCAAAAACGTACAATGTACCCAAAGCAATCATTGACCGTGCTATTGAAAAAGCAAAAGGTGCTGGCGATGAAAACTACGTAGAGCTTCGTTATGAAGGTTTCGGACCGAACGGTTCCATTGTCATTGTAGATGCACTGACCAATAACGTTAATCGTACAGCATCGGATGTGCGTTCTGCTTTTACTAAAAATGGCGGTAGCCTGGGTGTGAGCGGATCTGTAGCCTACATGTTTGATTCAACAGCAGTTATTGGTCTGGTGGGTAAAACCGCAGATGAAGTGCTGGAGCTGCTGATGGAGGCAGATGTAGAGGTGCGTGACATCATTGAAGAAGATGAAGCCGTCATCGTATATGCAGAGCCTGATCAATTCCATGCTGTGCAGGAAGCTTTCAAACAAGCAGGAGTTACTGAGTTTACCGTTGCGGAGCTCACCATGCTTGCTCAAAATGATATTTCTCTTCCAGAAGATGCACAAGTTCAATTCGATAAATTGATTGATGCATTAGAAGATTTGGAGGATGTTCAGCAGGTTTACCATAATGTAGACTCTGACGAATAGTCGGATTGCATCATTTACATCTGAGCGTTTGTATAAAATAAACATTCCTAAACCATCGTATTTCGGTACGATGGTTTTTTTGTAAATAAACTTATAAAAAATCATTTTATTTTCTTGACTGATCAGTCTGTAAAAATTATAATCATAGGCAAGGAGGTGAACATAAGGTTTGGGAAGAGCAAAAGAATTTGATACTGAAAGTGTTCTACGAAAAGCTATGGCTGTATTTGGAGAGCATGGCTATGAGGGAACTTCTCTGACAATTTTACTGAATCAGTTGGGTATAGCGCGGCAGAGTCTTTATGATACCTACGGAACGAAATATGATTTGTTTTTTTCGGCTATTCAGCTTTATATACGTGACAAGACCGAAGCCGTAGTTCATCTGCTCAGTCAACCTGGGAGCATTAAGGATGCAATAGCGATGATTTTTAATGAATCTGTTAGAGTGTTGACGGATAAGAGGCTGTCCAAGGAATGCTTTATTATGAACAGTGCTATTGAACAGGCTCCGCATCATCATGAGATCAAAGCTTTTATTTCTGAAAACACTGAAAAGCTTGAACTTGCTTTTTACGACGCCCTAGTCCGCGCCCAAAAAGAGGGGGAGATTCATGCTACGGAATCTGAGCTATTGTCAATCGCCAGATTTCTAAATCATGCCCGACTATCGTTGACATTTACCGCCAAGACAGGCGCGAGCACTGAGGTGCTTAGAGATATTGTGCGTACAACGCTGTCGATTTTAGATTGATCTTTATGAACGCTTAATAGCGTTTATTTTTTGAACATTCCAGACTGATTGGTCAAATTTTTTTGAGTATTATAGACTGTTCAATCTAGAATGCTTATGTTTATTTTAGCGTCTTGAATTCGTTTTTTAAGCAGGAACTAAAAATATATTTGCGAGGTGTCTACCATGACAATCAATCCGAATATTGACGAAGTAAAACAGTAAGCGCAAGCAGTCATGCATAAATTTACGAGCAACCTGTTAGAAGAAAATATGGAGCAATGGATTTCATTATTTGATGATAACGCTGTTTTCGAGTTCCCTTATGCACCTAAGCATTTTGCACAAATGCTTCAAGGCAAAGCAGCAATTTACGAGTACATTAAGGAGTTTCCTAATATACTTCGGATTCAGCATTTCTCTTCACCAATTATCCATACGACAACGGACCCGGATTTATTCGTGGCCGAGTTCGCCTGTGAGGCGCAGGCTGTGAGCACAGGTAAACCGTATAATCAAACCTACATTTCTGTTATTAAGCTGAAGAACGGAAAAATTATTCACTACAAAGATTACTGGAACCCTTTAGTAGCTCTTGAAGCCCTGGAATCATGAATGAAAGAGTTCAAGCCTCATGGGGATATGGATATCTAGGCGAAAACAAAAAATTTAAATAGGAGTTGAATTTCATGAAAGACAGAAATATAGCGTTGATTACAGGAGCAAACGGCAAAACAGGTAGCCGTGTAGCCGCCAGACTTACGCAACTTCAGCATCCGGTACGTTTGGCAGGACGTGCTCATCCTGCCGAATGGGAAGGGAAAGATTATGTATATTTTGATTGGTATGATGAATCAACACATGCACAGGCGCTGATGAATGTAGATAAAATTTATTTGGTAGTACCTGTGCTGGATGTCAATCCCGCCAAAGTGATGATTCCTTTTATTGAGAGGGCCTTGAGAGAAGGAGTGCAAAGGTTTGTGCTGTTAGGGAGCGCATCTGTGCCTGAGGACGGACCAGTATTTGGACCTGTGCATCAAGCACTACGTAGATTAGCTCCAGAGTGGGCTGTATTGCAGCCATCCTACTTTATGGAGAATTTTACAGAAGGTCAGCATGTAAGTACCATCAAAAACACCAGCACGATTTATAGTGCGACAGGAGATGGGAGAGTAGGTTTTGTCAGTGCAGATGACATTACAGAAGTGGGAGTACGAGCTCTGATTGACGATAAACCACATAACACAGCTCATGTCATCACTGGACCTCAGTCACTAACCTATGGCGAAGTCGGTAAGATTATTGGGAAGTTAACAGGCCAAGCGATCCAGCATATCTCGTTGCCTGATGAAGAGCTAAAAGCGGGCATGGTTCACGCTGGAATGTCTGAAGAATATGCAGATATGCTGGCGGGATTGGATAGAAGGATACGTGAAAATGGAAGTGAAGATCAAGTTACTCATACCGTAGAGCGTGTCACTGGGCGCCGTCCGATATCATTCGAGCAGTTTGTGCAAACACACGTAGACATCTGGAAATAATCATGAAAGGGGCAAATGAATAACCCATCATATTCAAGAAGAGGATTCATTGATCTAGTGGCGAGCGTGATACCGTTCCCGGTTACTTCTTATTAGGGTCATAAGAATAACCAGGATATTTGACGACGGGCCATTTTACCTTTCGTAAATTAGAGATTACATCAACACCTACATGTAAATTACTCTGAATCAGTTCTGTGGGCGTAAGAGCCATCCATTGATTCAGGGAAACATCCGCAAAACGGTCACTTTTAAACATTTCAAGAAACCATAATGAGCTAGAGCCAGTATTTTGAATGTAATGACCATAAGCAAAAGGCACATATCCGACATCTCCGGCTCTAAAATCAAATGTGCGGGCAGCGCCATTACCACCAAAGACAGTCATCCGTCCTTGCCCTGTAAGATAGTATTGCCATTCGTCATTATTGGGGTGCCAGTGCATTTCTCGCATGGCTCCGGGCTCAATCTCAACAAGGGCGGCTGCGATGGTTTTGGAAATCGGAAAATTGGAGGAGTCAACGATGCGTACGCTTCCGCCCGGTGTTTTGATTGGGGGCTGGGCTAGTAATTCATGCTTGAAGGATTGGGGCAACGTCCCGTAAGGAGAGGGAACCGCTTGGCTTTGAATTGAACCGGGAATTGAATCCTGATAGATGTATACTTGGTCTTGAGGAATTGCTGCAAAATCAGCTTCTGGTACACCAAAATTTGCAGAAAGTACGTCTTTGGGAGTATGTGCGAACCAATCCGAGATGGATAGGGTGTTCAGATCGGAAAAGCTGCCATCATCAAAAACCAGCAGAAATTCACAGCCATCCTCAAGCCCCTCTATAGAGTGGGGAATGCCAGGAGGAAAATACCAGAGATCCCCGGGACCCACATCAGCAATAAAATTACGTCCATTTTGGTCAACTGCCGTAATACGAGCACTTCCCAACAGCATATAAGACCATTCCGCCTGCTGATGCCAGTGAAGCTCACGTACACCTCCCGGCGTCAAACTCATATTCACCCCGGCAAGGGTTGTGGCAATAGGTAATTCTCTTACCGTTACTTCTCTTGACCACCCACCATGATTAAGCTGCATATGGGCGTCAGAAAAAGAAAATCTCATATTCGGAATGAGACCATTGTCCGTTACGGGGGGAACCAGCATATCGGGATTTTGTAGATCCCTCATCACATCACGTGGGCCCTTGTCGATGCCCCCAGCACCATCGCTTCTGATGGGTTGGGGGATTCTTACATTTTTCGGGCAATCATTATGCATCATTAGATCTTCCTTTCCAGGTTGAAGCTTGATGAAGCAAGGAATTAGAGAAAATATGCATAAAGATTTTATGATCATGTGGTGAGTTTTATGCTGTATGCGTCAGATCTGCAAACTGTGCTTGAATGATTTGAGCTAAATCGTGTGGACTCAACTCCAGTTGGGTCCCAATTTTCCCACCGCTCACAACGATGGCTTCCAGTTCCAATGCAGGCTGGTCGATAAAAGTGGGGTAGAGCTTTTTCATTCCTATGGGGGAGCAGCCACCGCGAATATATCCCGTATACTTTTGCAAATCCTTAACTGGAAGCATTTCAATTTTTTTCTCTCCCGCGCATTTGGCTGCTTTTTTGAGATCAAGCTCTTTATGTACAGGGATTACAAAAACAAACAGATTTTGTTTGCTGTGTGCAATCAAAGTTTTGAAAACCATTTCTGGGGCTCTCTCTATTTTCTCAGCCACATTCATCCCGTCTATTTTTCCGTCTTGATGATCATAACTCAAAATATTGTATTGTATGTGTTGCCTATCTAATATGCGCATGGCGTTTGTTTTGCTGGCACTCATCTTATTTCTTCCTTTCTTTAGAGTTTTTCCAATTGATCGACATAATCCTTTGCATCCTTAAGGGAAAGATCCTTAGCGGTTCTCAGCTCTTTTATGGCTTGAATCTTTTTTCCTTCCCTAATTAGCAGGAGCAACTTTTCATTGATATCTTCTGAAGCTCCTGCATCTAGAACATGTGAAGGAGTGGCAGCAATAGTACCCGACAGCGATGTTCCTTGTATTCCTGAACGATTTTCAAGACGCTCCACGTCGGATTTCAGGTCATTAAGACGCGATTGAAGGCTATAGACCTTAATTAAAAGTATGACGGAGAGGAGCAACGCGATTATTGCTATATACTCAATAGCTGACAACAGAATCCCTCCTATTTCACTTAGTTTCATCGTAAAGATGCCGTATTAAGAATTTGTTTCTTATTTATAGTATAGCATGATGATGGAGGAGAAGAGGAAGACGCGTTCAAATTGACTTTTTGCAGGCAGAGCGGTATATTACAACTTATTATAAACCTTTTAATAAATACTGGAAAAGGAGTGTATTCAAATACAACCAGTCTCCAATAATACCATTCGGGTTAAACAAATTAATGTAGAGTTAGTTAAAAACACACTGAAATCCAAAGAATATGCAACCAAGTCATCCATAGCCAGTATCACAGGTCTTAGTGTGGCAACCTGCGGAAATATTCTGAATGAGCTTCTTCAAACCGGGGAAGTATTAGAGACGGAATTGGAAGAATCGAACGGCGGACGTCCGGCTAGACGGTACAAATATAACGCTGATTATTCATATATTATCTGTTTAAATGTGAAAACGGAAGGCGGTATACATTCTCTTACTTATGCTGTAGCCAATTTGCTTGGTGATATCATCATCGAGAATACTTCCATAGTGCCCCATATTGATTATGAGGTCATAGAAACCCAAATTGGAGAGCTGATTATTAACTATGGAAACGTCAAAGCCATTGGGATTGGCATCCCTGGGGTTGTTCATCAAGGGATTATCGATGTTTGCGATCTCGACCTGCTCATAGGAGTCCCTGTAGGTCCACGGCTTCAAGATAAATACGGATTGGAAGTTACCATTGAAAATGATATGCATTTGACAGTCTACGGATTTTATAACATGCAGAATTATGATGAGGATAAAACCTTTGCTATTGTTTCGTTTCCCAAAGACAATTTCCCCGGAGCGGGTTTTATTGTCGACGGACATTTGTTAAAAGGAAATACCAAGTTTGCGGGGGAGGTGTCCTTCTTACCCTTTGATTTAACAAGAGAGGAACAGCTTAAACAGTTAAATAGCACAGAGGGATTTGTTCCTCTGGCGATCCAAACGATTACTTCCATTATTGCAATTATAGACCCTGTATCTATCGCTTTGACTGGAGAGTTATCCAAGCCGACTCTGTTGGACGATATTTATAACGGCTGTCTAAAAGATGTACCCAAAGAACATATGCCCGAGATTTTTGTGAAAAACGATACGCATGATGAATATATGTATGGCTTGATTTCGGTGACCCTTGAAAGTCTGACGTACAATTTGCAATTGGTGGAGAAAAGGAAATAGGACATCGTTCAATAAAGCATGAGAGGATGAGATCAATGACTCAAAAATCAATTGCATGGACTACAGGAACATGGACTAATCACCCTGTATCATCCATAGAAGAAGACCAGTTTCTTAAAGTTGAAACCAGAGAAGGAAGCGACTACTGGGAAAAAACTTTGTATGGATTTGAACGCAGTAGCGGACATTCCCTGCTTACAGACTGGGAAGAAGGCTCTGCCATCGAAGTCACGTTTCAATTAGGCTCATTTACGGAGCTTTACGACCAAGCCGGTATTATGTTGTATCAAGGACAGCAAAAGTGGATTAAAGCTGGGATTGAATTAAATGACGGAATTCCTCAATTAGCTGTCGTAGTTACAGATGGCTATTCCGATTGGTCATTAGCTCCTGTACCTGAGTGGGTTGGGAAAAATGTCACGATTCGTGCTTCACAGCTACAGGATGCAGTTATCATTAGAGCTCGAACCGAAAATCAAAGCTGGCGCACCGTACGTGTAGCACGTTTTCCTTATGAAACGGGACAACAGGCGGGTCCTTTTGCCTGCGCGCCGACTCGAGCCGGCTTTCAGGTTATCTTTACACGTTGGGTAAGCACGGAACCAGATAGAGATATTCATGTAGATCCGCCAATTAAAGAATAGTCATTTTACTCAATAATAGAAGGGGTTATAAATATGGGAGTACTTATTGGAGGTAATACAGTTATAAGCTCTAGAAGTTTTTAAAATAATACTTGACATGAAACGCGTTACAAACCTTAAGATTCATTTAGAAGTACTTATAACAACATTAGCATAGAGGTAACGTATTTCTATCTAGTTAATGAAAAACATCAGCAAAGGCGGAGAAAATATGAGTACACAGTTTCCAAAAGATTTCCTGTGGGGCGGAGCAGTTGCTGCTAATCAGCTCGAAGGCGCTTATCAAGAAGATGGAAAAGGCTGGTCCATTCAGGATGTAACTCCTCGTGGTGGCTGGGGGCCCGTTACGGATGTACCAACAGAAGATAACATGAAGTTGATCGGTATTGATTTTTATCATCATTATAAAGAAGATATCAAACTTTTTGCGGAAATGGGCTTCAAAGTATTCCGTACTTCTATTGCATGGTCACGTATCTTCCCTAAAGGTGACGAACTGGAGCCTAACGAAAAAGGCTTGCAATTTTATGATGATTTGTTTGATGAACTTCACAAATATGGAATTGAGCCACTCGTTACATTATCTCACTATGAAACACCTTTACATTTGTCCAGAGAATACGATGGTTGGGTAAACCGTAAGCTTGTTGATTTTTATGAGCGCTATGCTACAACTGTATTTAATCGCTACAAAAATAAAGTTAAATACTGGTTGACTTTCAATGAAATCAACTCCATTCTTGAAGCACCATTCATGAGTGGAGGAATTAGCACACCAAAAGATCAACTTAGTGAGCAAGATCTTTATCAAGCTATTCACCATGAGCTTGTAGCGAGTGCAAGAGCGGTAAAAATCGGTCATCAGATCAACCCTGATTTCAAAATTGGCTGTATGGTGCTGAGCATGCCTACTTATCCGCTGACACCTAATCCGGACGATGTGATTGCTGCGATGGAATTTGATCACAGAAACATGGCATTTGCCGATATTCACGCAAGAGGTCAATACCCAGGTTACATGAAACGTTTCTTTAAAGAAAACGGAATTTCTATTCACTTTGAACCAGGTGATGCCGAAGATTTGAAGCATACCGTTGATTTTATCTCGTTCAGCTATTATATGAGTACTTGTGAGACAGCTGACGAAGCTAAAAAAGTCAAAGGTGAAGGTAACATCCTTGGTGGTGTCAGCAATCCGCATCTCGAGGCAAGTGAGTGGGGCTGGCAAATTGATCCGCAAGGTCTGCGTTATGTACTGAATACGTTCTATGATCGCTTCCAAAAACCACTGTTCATCGTTGAAAATGGCCTGGGCGCCGTTGATGAACTGATCACGAATGAAAAAGGCGAAAAAACGGTTGAGGATGACTACCGAATCAACTACCTGAATGATCATTTGGTTCAAGTTGGAGAAGCTATTGAGGACGGAGTAGAGGTTTTGGGCTATACGTCTTGGGGATGTATTGACCTTGTCAGCGCTTCGACCGCTCAGCTTAAAAAACGTTATGGCTACATTTACGTAGACCGTCATGATGATGGTAGCGGTACACTTGAAAGATATCCGAAGAAATCGTTCCATTGGTACAAAGAAGTTATTGCTACGAACGGTGAAAGCTTGAAACGTTAATTTATAAATAAACCAGTGATTAAGTATTAAATATACAATGAAGGCTTATAGATAGCGACCGCTTCTTCTCTTTTACGAAGCGGTCGCTAATTTTTTAAGGGGTATTAGCAACCGAATTACAAACTGAGGACGAAAGAGCTTTCATGAATGATTCGTAAGCGTTATTTATTGATAATTGATGATAAATAGATTGGACAAAAATGAATTACTGAGATATATTGAGACTTATTAAAACGTTAATAATAACTGTGCTAAAAATTGAGTCCAGTATAAATTAATGATTTTTTAATGATGAGGGCTGCAGAAGGAGGAAAATAATGAAGATTGAGCATGTAGCGATCTGGGTGAGAGACTTAGAAAAGATGAAAAGCTTTTACGAGCAATATTTTGATGGAAAATCTAACGATAAATATTATAACGCTACAAAAGGATTTGAGTCCTATTTTATCACCTTTGAGGATGGAGCAAGGTTAGAGGTTATGCGTAAAACGGGAGTAGATCATTCACCACAGATAAATATTACGGGCTGGGCTCATGTGGCATTTTCCGTTGGAAGTAAAGCACGGGTGAATGAAAAGACAGAGCAGCTCATGCATGCAGGATATGAAGTTGTGGGTCAGCCAAGATTGACAGGTGACGGCTATTATGAAAGCGTAATTAAAGATCCAGAAGGTAATTTGGTGGAAATTTCAATGTGAGTAGCTTTCCAGTTCTGAAGAGTTGATTGAAGAACGTTTATACGCCAAAAGTCTCTGCCACGAATATAATCAGCTTCATCCTAGAAATATCAAAGAACGAGAAACACTCATCAAAACTTTACTTGGGAAGACAACTGATAGATTCTTGATTGAGCAACCTTTTGTTGTGACTATGGCTATAACATTGAAATCGGTGAAAATTTCTATAGTAACCATAATACGATCATGCTTGATGGGGCAAAAGGTGTGATCGCTGCTGGAAACCCATGTAAGGTAATCCGTAAAATCACCGAAGATGATAAGACCAAGTACAAAAGGAACTAAGAATAAACTACAGTTCACTCGGAGCTGTAGTTTATTGTCTTATAAGAGTGTTACCAAACAAAAGAACAATTTTGCACAGATTTGTTCAGGGAATAATGCAATAATGTACTTAAGTGGAATATTTTTTAGCCTATTCAGAAAGGAAAGAACAATCATGAAATTGATGTTTATATCAGATATTCACGGCTCATTACACTGGTTGCAATTGGCACTGGAAAAGTACAGGGAGGAGAAAGCCGATCGTCTTGTTCTGCTCGGAGACTATATGTACCACGGACCACGTAATCCGTTACCAGAAGGGTATAATCCGGCAGAAGTGGCAGCTCTGCTGAATAAGTACAAGTCCCATATTGCGGTTTCTGTGCGCGGAAATTGTGATGCAGAGGTGGACCAGATGCTACTGGAGTTTCCTATGATGGGTGATTATGCTTTGTTGCACCATGAAGGACGGAGAATCTATGTCACGCACGGACATGGCTTTAGTATCGGAAATTTACCACCACTGGAAGCGGGAGATGTGTTCATCCAGGGACATATTCATATTCCGGTAGCGGATGTGGAAAATGGGGTCTTTATACTGAATCCCGGTTCGATCTCGCTGCCAAAAGGAAACTACCCATCCTCTTACGGTGTGCTGGACGGAGCACAATTCACTGTGAAGGATTTTGATGGGAATACGGTGAAAGCAATCACGTTTTCAAAGTAATTTATTCCAATGTGAATGTAAATTATTAAAACTTTTCCGCTTCGATTGAGACAAAGATCATATTATTGTATGATAGGAGCGGAGTCTACATTATGAAAAAGAAAGAGAGCTTCAATACATGCAAATTAAGGATTCACATTATAAGATGCCGCCTGAATGGGCGCCACATGAACGCACGTATATTTCTTGGCCTGTAAAATCTTCAATGGTTTACCCAGATATGCATGCTGATGTATGCAAGGGCTATGCCGGAATTGTACGCGCCATGGCGGAATTTGAACCAGTTACTGTGGTCGTAAATCCGGATGATCTGGAGAACGTTAAGGCGCTTGAACTTGGGGAACGGGTAGAACTGCTGCCGATTGAGCACAGTGATGCGTGGCTGCGTGACAACGGCCCTACTTTTCTCACAGACGAGCATGGTCAATTGGCAGGTGTAAACTGGAAGTTTAACGCCTGGGGCGGCAAATACGCTCCATGGGATCTAGATGACCAGGTTGCGCCGCAAATTTTGGACCAACTTGGAGTTCCACGGTTTGATGCACCGCTTGTGATGGAAGGCGGCTCACTGCACGTAGACGGCGAAGGCACACTGATTACAACCGAAGAGTGTTTGCTCAATTCCAACCGAAATCCGGAATTAAGCAGAGAAGAAATTGAACGGTATGTATGTGAGTATACAGGTGTCGAGAAAATAATATGGCTAAAACGTGGTCTTAGTGGCGACGAAACAGATGGCCATGTGGACAATATTGCTTGCTTTGCAGCTCCTGGCAAGGTCATTATGCAAGTATGTGATGATCCTGAGGATGAAAATTACGAAATCACGCAGGAAAATCTGCGTATTTTGGAGCAAGCAACGGATGCCCAAGGCCGTAAGCTGGAAGTGATTCGGATCGGCCAGCCACCGCGCGTGGATTATGAAGATAGCCGATTGACACTGAGCTATATTAACTTCTACTTTGTGAATGGCGGCATTATTTTGCCGGTGTTTGGCGGCACTGCCGCTGAGAGCGATCTTGCAGCTGAGCAAGTGTTGGCAAATGTATTTCCAGATCGCATCATTCGTACTGTAGACGGTATGGCGGTCATCCGTGAAGGCGGTAACGTACACTGTACGACCCAGCAGATGCCTGCTGTAAATCGTTGAACGATACAATTAAAAGGAGGACTAACGTGAGAAAAGTAAAAGTGGCAGCAACTCAAATGAGCTGCTCTACCAATATCGAAGAAAATATTAGTAAAGCAGAGAAGTTAGTACGTGAAGCGGCTGCGCAGGGCGCACAAATTATTTTGCTGCAGGAGTTGTTCGAGACTCCATATTTCTGTCAGAAGGAAAAGTCTGATTATTATTCATATGCAACTGAGCTGGAGCACAACAAGGCGGTTAACCATTTTAAGAAGATCGCCAAAGAATTACAGGTTGTGCTGCCCATCAGTTTTTATGAAAAGAAAAACTACGCGCGCTACAACAGTCTTGCTGTCATTGACGCAGACGGTGAAGTGTTGGGTAAATACCGCAAAAGCCATATCCCTGACGGTCCTGGGTATGAGGAAAAATTTTATTTTAATCCGGGCGATACCGGTTTTAAAGTATGGAATACACGTTATGCCAAAATTGGGGTAGGCGTGTGCTGGGATCAATGGTACCCAGAGGCGGCCCGCTGTATGGCGCTCATGGGCGCAGAACTTTTGTTCTATCCGACAGCTATTGGCTCAGAACCACAGGATTCTGCCATTGATTCCAAAGATCACTGGCAGACCTGCATGCTGGGTCATGCGGCTTCCAATCTGATTCCAGTCATTGCTTCCAATCGGATTGGAACTGAAACGGACGAGGACTCCAGTATTACATTCTACGGTTCTTCCTTTATTGCCGGACATCAAGGTAACAAGATCGCAGAAGCGGGTCGTACCGATGAGGAAGTGCTTACTGCTGAATTTGATCTGGATGAGCTGGAAGTAGGACGGATTGAATGGGGCATTTTCCGTGACCGTCGTCCTGAACTGTACAATATGATTGCCACCTATGATGGTGATTTAAAAGTATAATCTGTATACGGATAGACAAGTCTCCCTTGACGTCAAGCTGGGGTGTTTCCTTTCATTGGATTCACCCGGCTTTTCGGGCAGGGGATTTTGGAGCGTGTACCCAACGGTTTCAAAAGAACGGATCGGTAGGTGGTCCGGAATATAAGCATGATTTTTTCACACAAAAGGGACATTCCTCACAGGTTTGTTCCTTTTTTATGTCTTAATCCAGTTAATCTATAGACTGAAACTATGATTCACTACATAAAATAGCATTAGAATTTATGAATTAGATGATATAAAATCAAACCATAAGGAATGATCGTACTCAATAACATCTCGATATTCCTAAAAGTGAAAAAAATCACATATGAGAATGCTTTAATGGAAGCTTTAACATGAAATTTGTAAACTCGCAAGGAGGAAGAACAATGAACCACTATCCTGCTATCTTTGAACCTCTAACCATACGACGCATGACCTTGAAAAATCGGATTGTTATGCCCCCGATGGGAACTAACTTTGCTGCCATGGACGGAAGCTTTGTTCAGGATCATATTGACTATTACGTGCAACGGGCCAAAGGTGGTACCGGCTTGATAACAGTAGAAAATGTTTGTCTGGATTTCCCAATGGGTACGAACGGAACAACCCAGTTGCGTATGGATAACGATCAGTTTATTCCCGGACTATTTAGATTAACAGAAGCCCTGCACTCTTATGGAGCTTGTGTTTCTGTACAAATTAACCATGCGGGTGCTTCGGCTTATGTGGGACGACTGAACGGAGTTCAGCCTGTATCTTCTTCGAATATTCCTTCCAAAAAGGGCGGAGTGATTCCAAGACCTCTGCAAAAAGAAGAAATTTACTCCATTGTGCGCAAATACGGAGAAGCAGCGGGAAGAGCGCAACGAGCAGGATTTGACTGTGTTGAAATTCATGCGGGACACTCCTACTTGCTGAGTCAGTTTCTTTCGCCGATGTATAATAAACGCACGGATGAATTTGGCGGAAGCGCAGAAAACCGTACCCGTTTTGCCAGATTAGTCATTGATGAAATTCGTTCAGTGGTGGGTCCATTTTTCCCTATTTGCTTACGGTTTAGCGCGGAAGAGTTCACAGAAGGTGGGAACACACTGGAAGATACACTCGAGTTATTGGAGTATCTTAATGATGAGGTAGATATTCTGAACGTTTCTGCTGCTCTGAATGATTCCATCCAGTTCCAGATTGACGGGATGAACTTGCCGGATGGTTGGCGCTCATATATGGCCAAAGCAGTAAAAGAAAAATTCGGGAAGGTCACGATGACCTCTGGTAATATTCGGAACCCACAGGTTGCGCAGAATATTTTGGAGAGAGGTGACGCTGATCTTCTGGCTATGGGTAGAGGCTTGATTGCAGAACCGAACTGGGTGCTTAAAGTGCAAAACGGCTACGAACATTTGCTTAGAAAATGTATCTCTTGCAACATTGGTTGTGCGGATCACCGTATCTCCAAAAGTAAACCGATTTGCTGTACGGTAAATCCGGATCTGTTCAAAGAAGCTGAATACAGGAAACAACGAGTTAAGAACAATATTCAGGTTGTGGTTATTGGTGGTGGGACCGCTGGTATGGAAGCTGCATGTACGGCAGCCGAAGTAGGCTGCAAAGTAACCCTCTTTGAGGAAAAACCAGAGTTGGGCGGCTTGGCTCGTGATATTGCCCGCCTGCCAGACAAAACACGCATCAATGATTTCCCTGATTATCTGATTCAACGCACCAAACAGTTAACCAATCTGAACATTGTAACAGGGACCCGAGCCGATTTGGCTATGATTAGTGCCCTGAATCCTGATATTATTGTCAATGCAACGGGGGCCACACCACTTCTTCCGCCCATTGCAGGTTTACATGAGCAATTGGGTAAACCAGGTACAAAAGTGTTCTCCATCTTTGATCTTTTGCACAACATGGAGAAATTCCAGGAATTTGAAGGTAAACGCATTGCTGTAGTTGGCGGCGGAGCCGTGGGACTGGATGTCGTCGAATATTATGCAGAGCGTGGAGCACAAGAGGTTTCTATTATTGAGATGATGCCGTTACTGGGTAAAGATCTGGATATGATTACTCGGATTTCCATGATGAAAATGGTAGAGGAGCGGGAAGTGAACGTCCATATGGAAACAGCTTTGACAGAAGTGTGTAGCGACCGCTTCAAAGTAAAGCATGGAGAACAGGAGTTTGAGATTCCTTTTGATCTTGGATTCGTATGCTTGGGTATGCGTTCACACAGTCCGCTGATGGACAGCTTGCTCGAATATGGTAAAGAACATCAAGTAGAAGTTATTAATATCGGGGATAGTAAACAAGCTCGTCGTATTATTGATGGCACACGTGAAGGTCGCAATATTCTGAAAACCATTCAACGGGTAGACGAATTTAAACATGAGTTTTCTTATTCTTACTGATTTGAAAATACAAGTGATGGGTGTTCACGATGGCAACTCAGTGAATGTTGAGGTTGAAGAGACGGCTTGTCTTTTCAGCCTTTTTTATTTGAGTTTTTCCGGGAAGAGGATTGATTCCTCTGTCATTACGAAGGTAAACTATGGAAAGCATATATAGTAAGTAAGGCTATCTTAACTTGGGGGGATGAGCGTGAATCAACTCTTTAGTGAAATACCGGGTGCCAGCAGGTGGAGACACGTGGAAGAAATTCATAGAGGCTGGTCCAGTGACAAGAAATATTATATTCAAACCACTGACGGTAGGGACTTGCTGCTAAGAATGGCGGATATGGTTCATTATGATAAAAAGAAGCGCGAGTTTGAAGCTGTAACAAAGCTGAACCACGTGGAGAATCTGTTCATGTCCCGGCCGCTTGAATTTGGGATTTGTCATGATGGTCAATATGTATATTCCCTGTTCACCTGGATCGAAGGGAAAGATGCTGAAGAGATTATCCCTACGTTGACCGCAGCACAACAGTATCAACTCGGGGTTCAAGCAGGAGATGCATTGAAAAAAATGCATGAGATTCATGCGGAGCAAGATCGAGTCCCATGGGCTGAACATTATAATGGCAAAATAAACAGATATATTACAAACTATAAGTCATGCGGTATTCCCCTAAAGGGAGCAGATCAAGCCATAAGCTTTATTGAGCAAAATCGTCAGCTATTAGAAAATCGTCCCCAGACTTTTCAGCATGGGGATTATCATGTGGGCAATATGTTGGTTACCCCATCCGGTGAACTGGGTATCATCGATTTTAATAGAATGGATTATGGTGATCCTTGGGAGGAATTCAATAGAATTACCTGGTGTGCAGCGTTAAGTCCTTTATTCGCTTCGGGCCGTATCCACGGTTATTTTAATAACCATGTACCTGATTTATTTTTTAGATTAATGGCTCTGTATATTGCAAGCAATCAGCTTTCATCGGTTCACTGGGCCATTCCATTTGGCAATAAAGAGGTGGACGATATGGTGCAACGAGCTGAAGAGGTTTTGGAAGCGTATGATTACTTTCAAACCTATATACCGAAATGGTATGTGCCCGGTTACCGCGACTTGTAAAAGCGAAGACCGCCCCTCCTGGGAGTGACGGTCTATTTTTTCTATTATTGTTTCTTAATCTTATACGTAAATTCCCAAACGGCTTGATGACCTGAGTAACGCCCACGGTTTTCAGTAACCGTCACTCTTAGCTTAACGGTAGAACCTTTGGCAGAAACAGAGGAGACCTTTACATTCTTGGTGGCTTCGCCTTCATCAGGAATTTTGTCTTGTTCCTCGGCATACGCATACAGCTTAATGCTGCCCCCTGATTTGACCTTTACCTTTTCGCTGTTGCCTTCACTAATGGATTGGCCCGCCACCTGGGCAGCAATGGCCCATTCGTTGCCTACGTGATCGTTGGATACCAAGGTTGCTTGTTGAAACGTAACGATATACGTTGATGTTGCTGAAGCTGCGAGCGCGTACGTTCCATTGAACAACAGGGATATTACTACCAATAGAATAGCCGATGCTTTCGTCCATACTCTATTCATTCGCCTGTCTCCTTCAGTTGGATATATTGAGGGAAATCCCTCTATTCTAATTATCGTTTGCATCAAACAAAATTGTTAATGGTTGGTAAAAAAAGAGTTTGACTTCTTATTGCATCACTTGTGATCTAATTTAACTATGACTTGAATTTATTTAGCAGAGAAAGGCAAGGGAAAATCTGATGAAAAAAATATACAGTGAACAAGAAATCATAGATATGACTATTAAGCTGCTTGAACAAACTTCAATATATGAAGAGCAGTATGAGCAATATGTAAGACGACCTTTCCGTACGGATTTTTATGATGATCTTAGTCCGTATGTTCAAGTAGGCAAGCGGGGTTATACGCTCCAGATGTATGAAAGAGGCATACAGATGCTGAACAAGCTTACGAAAGATGTAGAGGATGTGATTTATTGGATTATCGAAGATACGATTCACATCATTGCTCATCTAAATCTGCTTCGCAAATATAAAGTGGATAACATAAATACTCATTTAAAATATACCAAGGAGATCATGAAGGAGCTGACAACTGTAATGAACAAAGCCTTTTATGAAATTGGAGGAATCTATCAGGAATGGCATGAAGCAAATAGAAGAGGGGAGCTGGAGAACCCATTAAAGTAAAACATAAAACTTAAAGAAACAGTTGACAATCAGTGAGGTAAAATTTACAATTTGAAATTAGTGATAATGATTATCAATATCACTAATTTTAAGTATGTTTTGCACTTACTATATTTCAAAGGAGATTTACAACATGCATCGTATGATGAATAAGAAGTTTCACATGATTTTATGTGCACTATTCGTAGTGATTTTCGTTATTTCAGGTTGCGGGAATGCTGGCAGTTCCTCTGATTCATCTGCTAAACCCGCGTCGTCCGTGAAGGAAGAGACAAGCAGTGATTCTGATACGCGTACAGTCTCTACGATAAAAGGAGACGTGAAGGTGCCCGCTAATCCTCAACGGGTAGTCGTGAACTGGTATGTTGGCGATGTATTTACACTAGGGATTAAGCCAGCCGCAGTCATGGGGTGGAAACAAGAAACGATGCCTTTTTACGATAAGTTTAACGACATCCCTAATATTGAAAAGTGGGAAACTGAGGAAATTATGAAGTATGATCCTGATCTCATCATTACATATGATACAAAGGATTATGATAAGCTGTCTAAAATTGCGCCTGTTCTTGTGATACCTGAGGATAAAATGACTTCTATAGAACGTCTGAAATTCCTTGGTCAGGCCACAGGACATGAAGCAGAAGCAGACAAAGTGATTTCACTGTTTGAAAGCAAGCTGAGTCAGGCCAAAGAAAAACTAAATTCCGACATATTCAAGGACAAAACGTTTAGCATTTTCGAGGATTGGGGCAGTGGTTCTTACGGAATATATTATGAAACAGGCTCACGTGGAGGAACGTTGCTTTACAATTATCTGGGACTTCACAAACCGGAAAAGCTCAACACATTGGTTAAAAATTCCGGAGAGAGTCGGGGTTCTTTATCCTACGAGGTAGCTGCTGAATACTTTGGAGATTATGTCCTTTGGTTTAAGCAGGAAGGCAAGGAATCTGAATATGCGAAGACAAAAATCTGGAGCAGTATTCCAGCCGTTAAAAACGGACATATCATCGAAATTCCAGCGAAATATGCAGGACTGTTCTATTATTCGGACGTTGCTAGTATGACGGGACAGCTAGATTATATTATTAGCAAATTGCTGGAACAGACTAAGTAACGATGCATAATTGACCAACTAAGGGTGTAATCGATGTCTACTCACAAAGAACCAAATAAAAAAGGAATATTTCATTTTGTAAGCTACATGATCGTGGGCGTGTTCCTGCTCCTGCTGGTTACCGCAGCATCTATTACCTTTGGTGCTGCGGAAATGAGCCTGAAGCTGGCATGGGGTGCTATATTTCAGTTTGATCCCAACATTACAGAACATCAGATTATTCACACCTTGCGTTTTCCACGAACCGTGGCAGATATCATTGTAGGGTGCAGCTTGGCTGTGTGTGGGGCAATTATGCAGGGAACCACTCGTAATCCACTAGCGGATTCGGGACTCATTGGCATAAGTTCTGGGTCGACATTTGCAATTGCGTTATGTATGGCCTTTTTGCCTGGTCGCACCTACGGAGAAACTATGCTGTATTCTTTTCTAGGTGCAGCAATCACTACAGGCATTACGTATTACATCGCATCTATAGGCAAGCGAGGAATGACGCCTCAGCGACTGGTGCTGGCAGGAATGTCCATCTCCATGCTTTTTGGTGCGTTTAGTACGTTTATCGCTATTAAGTATGAGATTGGCCAAGCCCTTGATTACTGGTCTGCTGGTGGTACAGCTAGTGCCAAGTGGGGTGAATTAGCTTTCATTGCGCCACTGTTTGTAGTGGGTTTGATCTGTGCCATCGTGCTTTCTCCCTCGATTACGATTTTGAGCTTCGGGGAGGATGTGGCATCAGGCTTGGGTATTCGTGCGAACAGGATTAAGCTATTTTCAACCTTAATTGTATTAATTCTAACGGGGTTATCGGTTATTGTGGTCGGCCCTGTTGGCTTCGTTGGTTTGATCGTGCCACACATTATGCGCCATCTGGTCGGAACGGATTATCGGTATATTATCCCGGCCTCAGCTTTGTATGGAGCAGTCTTTCTGTTGGCGGCGGATTTACTCGGACGTCTAATCAATCGTCCCCACGAAACACCCCTTGGCATTATTTTTGCCTTGGTGGGCGTACCCTATTTTCTCTACCTTGTGCGCAAGCAGAGGAGGGAGTTTAGTTGAAACCGTCCCGTAATACCAGGGGGATTAGCATTATTTTACTGTTAGTAGTGCTGACGCTGCTAGTGGCTGTACTTAGTATGAATGTTGGGAAAATGAACCTTTCTCCACTCGAAGTTTTCAAGGTTATCATTGGCGAAGGAACGAGCAAACAGAACCTGATCGTGTTTGACTTTCGACTGCCACGTATTGTGCTTTCTATATTGGTAGGTATTGGCATGGGGATATCAGGCTGTATTATGCAAAGCTTGCTCAAAAACGACATGGCCAGTCCGGGAACACTCGGCATCAGCTCAGGCTCAGGGTTATTTGTACTTATGTATATTACGTTGTTCGCTAGTGAAGGATTGCTATCGCCTATTCTTCTTCCTGGGCTGGCTTTTGCAGGCGGCCTTACGGCAGCATTTTTGATTTTTATGTTTGCTTTCAGGCGGGGAAGAGACATCTCGCCTACAGGCTTAATTTTAACTGGTGTCGCTATGGGCAGTGGCTACAGCGCATTATCTCTGATGTTGACACTCCGGCTAGACAAGCAACAGTATGACTTTGCTTTGAGATGGCAGGCTGGAGACCTGTGGGGGGACGACTGGAGCTATATTATGGTGCTGCTCCCATGGGTGCTTATCATCTATTTTTACGTTTTTTACAGGTCGAACACACTCAATACGTTGAATTTGGGGAATCAGACAGCATCGGGCCTCGGCGTAGCAATTAAAAGGGAGTTTATCGGCTTGACGATTGCTGCCGTTGCGCTTGCTTCTGGTAGCGTGGCACTTGGCGGAAATTTCTTTTTTGTAGGCATGGTCAGCCCCCATCTAGCGCGCAAGCTAGTAGGGCCCAATCATAAGCTATTGCTACCTACGACGGCATTAGTTGGTGCACTCGTCATTTTGATTGCTGACACACTTACTCGGACGATTAGTTTTGGGGCAGATATTCCAACCGGAATTATTATCACCATACTGGTCACCCCTTATTTCCTTTACTTGCTGTCAAAAGCCAGTTAAATGTACGATAAGTAAAAAGACGCTAACCATGTCCATGGAAAAAATGGCTAGGTTAGTATCTTTTTTTGTTACTACTTAGGTCTCCTTGCGGAAAAACAATTCTTTCTCACATTCTGTTAGGATTTCCGGCCTTCGTGTTGAAGGGTGGGGATTGTAAAAAATTGATTTGCTATAAAGCTGAACAATTATTGTAGGAAACACATTATCATTGTAGGAGTTTTGATACGTTGGGCCAATAAGTTGTCACGATTGTTCAAACTCAGCCTACTTAAAGCCTAATCCTTGGCATAATTCAAACCCAAGTGATAAGCTTGGTCCAGCAGCATTTCAAAATGACCGGAATTTGAACTCAGGGTCTCATATAAGAATTCAACCTTGGAATTGGAAACCCCGCAATAATCTGCAATTCCCACATTCAGCAAATGAGTAATCATTTCATCATACTTACGCTTTTTCATCTGTTCCTTCGAAACTCCGGCCAAGCCAATCCACAAGACATGCTGATGATGCAGGTAATTCGAACCGTACGCAAACCCATTGTTCCATACACGGTCAATATAACCCTTCAGCATAGCTGGCAAATTCCACCACCAAAGAGGAAAAATAAATGCCAATGCATCATGCTCCTTCATCCGCCTTATTTCCATTTCTACTTCAGGGGAAAAGGACTGTTCCGCAACTGTCAAATCCGGTTCATCTACTCCTTTTAAAATAGGATCAAAACCAATCCCATGCAAATCCAATATCTCATAATCGTGGCCTGCATCGGCAAGACCCTGTACGAAACGATCAGCAACCTTAAAGGTCAAGGAATCTTTTCTCGGGTGTGAAACAACGGTTAATACTTTCATGCTTCTTCACTACCTTTCTCAATAGCTTACTTCTAGGAATGCTCAATGCTTGATGCTATTATATACAGTAGGAAAATAATCTGGAAGTACGCACTTCTAAGTTCTATAGGATGATACAGGTGCCATAGGAACATGGAAGTGCCCTAGGTAGATTCCCTAGAAACTGATCTGAGTAATGAATTGAAGTGATGGGTTGTTCTGAGCAAACGAAGCCTTCTAAAGGAGGATTAAGAAATGACTGAACAGACAAAAAATAGGGTTCAAAAGAAGTATCAAGTTGGAGTGGAAGCGGCTTTAGAGGTGATGGGAGGGAAATGGAAGCCTTTAATTATCTACCATCTGATGACAGGACGGAAACGAACGTCTGAGTTTCGTCGGTTAATACCCGGCATTACACAAAAAATGCTGACCACTCAGCTCAGAAGCCTAGAAAAGGATGAGATCGTTACACGAAAGGTTTATAATGAAATCCCTCCTAAAGTAGAGTATGAGTTAACGGACTACGGCTGGGGATTAAAACCCGCGCTAGACCATTTATGCTACTGGGGAGAGGATCACCTGGATAAGATTCATGGAGACAAATTCAAGGTTTTGGAAGAATTCTAAGGCTGCTGTATAGAGTAACTTTAAGCTGATATTAAGCCCTCACAAAGTATTCAATCAGAATAGCTTGCGAGAGCTTAACTATCGCAGGGTAATATAACAGACTAACTGTCGGTCATTCCGTTATCATAACTTAATTGCCATTCAATTCCGAACTTATCTTTAAGGCTACCGTAACATTTGCTCCAGAATGTTTCTTGAAGTTCCATGCTTACGGTTCCTCCTTCTTTTAATTTATGAAAGTACGATCGAATTTTCTCTTCGTCCTTATTGACGATGGCGAGGCTGATGTTGTTTCCGGCTACGAAAGGCATACCAGGAAAAACGTCTGAGAACATGACATTACTACCATCAATTTGAAGCCGTGTATGCATGACCAAATTTTTGGCTTCTTCAGGGAGAGGATAATCGGGGTTGGGTGGTGCTTCACCGAACGTCATGATTTGTGGTTTCTCAGTCCCAAATGCCTCTGCGTAAAACTCCGCTGCTTCACGACAATTTCCATTAAAGTTAAGATAAACATCAACAGACATGTGTTTCACTCCCTTATGGCTGATTTTTTTACTTGCAAATTCTCACCTATCATTATTAGCCTGTGCAGAAGCAAAAATACCAAGTGTTCATGGACTTTCTAACGTGTAGCCGTTGAGGGGGATGTTAGCGTCTTTTTAAGGGATTAGAATTAAACTAACCCGCAAAAAGGCTGCTTGTCCTTAAGCAAACTATTTTGCGGGTTCTGATTATGGCTTGCTTAGAGTGAAATCAGGTTTGAAGTGGCAGGGTGATAGAGCAGATGACGTGAAATATCGCCGGGATGCTGTACGAAAAGTGGTCCCCAAGCAGGATTGGTATCGTGCATCAGCTTTAACAGCGACAGCATCCGATTAAATATAACCTGCAGATCCGCTTCGCGGGAAAGTCCCTCAGTAACAGCGGCAGCTACCACATGCGCTGCGTAGAAGCCAGAGCGGTGTTCGTCGGTAAGGGAACCGGTGGTTTGCAGCAAGGTACGTAAAAGTGCGGCGACGCTCTCATCCTCATTTCTCCAGTTTTGGATTTCATCCAGACTGTGATTTTCAAGGCTTGCAAGTTTAGTCTTCATAATGGCTTCAGCTACAATTCGTGCAGAACGTTTTGCTGTATTAGCGTCGATGGCTCTGCCGTTAAGCTTAATATTTGTCAGATCCTTGTCGGTTTCCGATTCAATGACTTCTGCCCATGCTCCAGCTTGGTCGAATTCCAAAAGTGCAGTGGCGTAGGCACCCAAATATCCCCGTAAAATATCTGCGGCATGTGGATCACGGGTAGGTCCTTCATTTCGAAGTTGAGCTCTTCCCGAAAAGGCGGCATTCATACCCCGGAAATAACCGATTAAGCCAATGGCAGCTGCCGGTCCCAGATTAAGGACACCCAATACATCCGACGCAGTTTCATCGATGCGGGAAGCCCAGTAGTCCGGTAGTCCTTGTCCGATGTTTTCGCTGTTTAATCTGTTTCTAACGACATTGGCCAACTCTTGAAGTAGACCCAGATCAGCATGCAAAATGTCATGACCACATACTTCATGCGGGATACTGGACCAAGCCAGCAGTCCATTTGTCGCATGCGCAGGAGGAAGACTGACAATCGCTGCTTGCACTTTAAATACGGTTGTGGCATCAGCGGGCCATGTATACGGGCCATTTTCCGGCTCTCCCCATTTAACAAGTGCTGGAATAATACTGAGATCCGGTTCTTTTATTCCTTCACGATCTTCTGCGCTAAGAAAACCGTCATACAGGTCACTCACAATCTCCTGAAAAGCATCGGTCGCAAGTGCATTGTAGCCTTCTCCGTTTTGCAAAATGCTCTGAGCGATATCCAGCATGAGTCCGGCAGCTCTAGTTCTGCTTGGGTCCTGAATCAAAATTTCAGTGAAGCCCTGTTGCCCAAGCTTGTCCAATTCCTTAATAAACGGAATTGCGACCGTTTCCTGATATATTTTCGGCAGTTTGGCTTTTGCCGCATGGAGTCTTCCCATCAATTGGTGATAATCCGTAGGGGCTGGCGGCCCCTGAAGATTGGAGAGCACAGCCTTTTTCACATTTTCAATACAAGCAGACATGTTGGATACATCGGGTTTGGTAACAGCGGTGATGCGATTTCTTTCCAGCATTCCTTGCATAATTAGATGACCCCCAGTTTTTTTGAATTAAAATACAACAGTCTACTCTGTACTCCACAAATGCTTTGCCTGACATTTTCCATCACTAAACGTTAAAAGATAAAGATCCGGATTCGTGATTTCCTCTAGAATAAAATCTGGAGCATAATGATGCAGCATGAGTGTTATGATCAAGCGATGGGTGACTAACAGAAAAGTGTGTCGACCGCTCTCCAGCAATTCTTCCGTTAAGGCAGTGACCCGGTTGTTAACCATTTCTTCAGACTCTTCATCCGTAACTTCGGGCACCCCTCGTTCTCTAAGACGATCTTCAGGTGGATCAAGTCTGATGTTTAATCGTTCTTCAATGATTTCCGCTGTCTGCCAAGCTCGTTTATACGGACTGGAAATCAAACGGTCTACATGCAAGCCATCCATATGCAGTAGAAAATCAGCCAACTGCTCGGCTTGCTCGAAGCCCTCTGGAACTCTGAGCGTAGCATCCGGCTCATTACCAGTCCCAATACCGTGACGGACCACAAACAGCCTTACTTCATTATTCATCCTGTATCCTTCTTTTCTAGAGGGATTTAGCCGTTTAATGGGGAAAAAGAAAGCTTTTTTCGCGGCCTACAATAACATGTGTGAGCTTTCACATGATTATGTGCTCCTTTATTTGGCACAGTTTATACTTCAATTTTTAAAACAAATGGGCATTATGATCAAAGTAATGGTATGATAGCTTAGTTAAATCTGAACGACTAGTAATGGAGTGATCATATGGGTGGAAAAAGCAAGGGCGGCGGAACCGGCAGAGGTACAGGTAGTAAGGGCTGGACACGCTGGAACAAAACTGCGAAGCCAGTAAGGACAAAAAGCGCTTCTACAAGCGCACCGGGAAGCAAAGCGGCAGGTGGCACAAAAGGCGGCACAGCCAAACCAACAAGGAATAAAAGCGGCGGCAACAGTAGCAAATAAGCCGGGAAAGTATAAGTTGTCGTAAACGTCGAACATCTGATTAAGCAAGAACAATCAGGTGTTTTTTAATTATTTTACTTAAACTCGCATATTATAATCAGAAGCAGGTGAATCGTGAGAATTAACAAGTACATCAGTGAGACAGGATTTTGCTCACGTCGGGAAACCAACAGGCTGATTGCAGCAGGACGAATTACGATTAATGGCAATGTTTGTGAAGCGGGCGCAGAAGTAGAGCCACAGGATCTCGTGCTGGTTGATGGGGAAGTTATTCCAGCCAACTGTAATGAACCTGTATATTTGGCTCTGAATAAGCCTATAGGCATTGTTTGTACCGCAGCGGAGCAAGTGGCTGGCAATATTATTAGTTATGTTAACTATCCTTCGCGGATTTTTGCCATCGGCAGGCTGGACAAAGCGTCAGAGGGACTCATTCTATTAACCAACGATGGAAGCATTGTCAATCAAATGATGCGTTCCGAGAATGGTCATGAGAAGGAATATATAGTGACTGTAGACAAACCTGTTACAAACGAGTTTACGCAAGCCATGTCTCGTGGCGTTGAAATATTGAACGTCATTACCAAACCGTGCAAGGTTGATCGTACAAGCGAATACGAGTTCCGCATTATTTTGACGCAGGGTCTGAACTTGCAAATTCGCAGAATGTGCAAGGCCTTGGGGTACAGGGTGCTAAAGCTGGAACGTGTTCGAATTATGAATATTAACTTGGATCATCTGGAACGTGGACAATGGAGACATCTTGAGAGGGAGGAACTGGAGTTGCTTCTTGCTAAATTGCAATAATGAGTACAACAAAAGTTTATTTGAGAACAGTATGTTCATACAGCCAACGCAACTTTAGTGATACTTTTTACTTAATTTCAACGATACCTTACCCACCAGCCATAGCACAATAGGAAACACGATACCGAAAATCATGGCGTAAAAAGGCCATACTGAAAAAAACTTGATTAAAAATTGCATATTTGGCCAAATAGAATGAACCATTGCCAATGCGATTAGGATCAGAGGAACTAAGAGAGAGTTAGCGCTTCGAAGACGAAAAGCATCTGCAAGCCCTTGCGCTGAAACATATAAAAGCAGTGCGAGTCGGAAAAAAATGGTGACAAACCAAAACACTGCAACGAAAATTTCAAACCGTTGAAGAAACTCTCCGTTACTGATTGTTCGGTTAATAAAAAAAGTAGGAAATGTCAAATTAGATACAACACCTTCACTCATCACGGCGATTATTTGTAGAACCATGAAAAAATACATGCCGCCACTAATCAAAGCACAAGTTATCACTGTCTTTCTCCACTTTTTTGGATCGGGGATGTGCTGTGCAAAAAAAAGATACAGAATTGCCTCAAGGTAGGGAAAGGCAAACAAATTGAACGAAGCGAGAACGATAGGATTGAAACCATACTCAAAAATAGGGAGCACATTATCTATGGTGGTATCAGAAAGAAGGGTAATCCTGACCAACAGATACAGAACCAGAAGGAAAAAAAATAGGATTTCCGCACAACGGCCAATTACAGCAGGGCCTGATCGAACGGCAAAATAAATGACTATAAGCATGATGAAATATATCGAGTCGGAGGGAGTTTCCGGCATAATAGCTGTCGTGATAAAGTCGCCCAGATTTCGAAGTGTCATAATGAACACAAGAAAGGGAAAGAAAAAAATGAAAACGATGCTGATCGTCCCGCCCAAGGGACCGAAGAGGCAACGGAGATGCTCTACGAAAGATTTCCCCTGCATTTGCCTAGCGATGGAGGCATATAAAGGTATCAATAACAGATGGAAACCTAAGGAGACTGGGATGGAGAGCCAGGCATCTTGTTTAGCGACAGCGGTAATTACCGCTGGGAGCACCAGATATGCGCTTCCTATTTGATACAATGCAAACCACAAAATAGCTTGTCGAACTGTCAAATTGGAATTCATTCGAATGCCCCCTTAAGATAACATTTCTGTAAGTAACCGACTTATCGGTTGAAATAGGATTTGAACACCCGTCAGTGGAGTCGGCAGTTTAATGTTGGCGATCCGTAGGATAATCAATATAACGCCTATAATCAACAATATCGAGCTGAATACAATTTCACGCAAATATTGTTTCTCCTTAAATTTTTTAAACTCATACAACGATGTTAAAATGGAAGTTACGAGAATCACATAAAGCATTGCACTCACTCCTGATTGTGTATTCCCATATCGATTGGACTGGTAATGTCTCCGAACCGGACTAAACGATAATTGAGCTGAATATCCACTTTAAGCGTTTGAAATTTTTGTGGCCAATCCTCTTTCCATTTATGCCATTCACGTGGGTACTTGCGGTGAAAAGCTTCTCCAAACCCGAATATATCGGAACCGATTTGTTGTGCGTACGAAATGCCTTCCTTCAAAGACTGTTCCAGATGCTCTTTAGCTGATTCTTGAAGATCTCTAAATGTCTCTTCATTCTTAAGGTTGGCATTGCACGAGACCGTTCCGATATTGGATTCTGTATCCACAATAAGAGAAATGTACGGCTCATGGTCTATTATTTCTGGACGCATCTTTACTTTGGAACGGATTACTTCAACAACAAATTTTCCTTTGGAATTCGGACAATCGATGGAAGCTACGGTGCTGGAAACACGGTTGGATATATAGGTAAAGGCTTTACTTTGTGAATCATCCATCCAATCGATAAGTCGGTCGCCCTTGAAAACACCAATTCCAGTGAAAAAATATTTAACATGTTGGGGCGACTTTGTCACATTATCAATAGTTAGACCTTTTTCTAGGTTTGTCAGTCGAATACCAGTGAGAACCGGTTCAATGCCATCCTCTGTAAATTTTTGTAAAATGTCTTTCACATTGACCGCGGAAGTAGGAGCCCATGCTTTTTCAGAAAGCCTTAATGCCTTATACATATCCATTGCAGGCAAGACCTCGGTTGGAGCTACAAAAGTAACGGCCTCCTTTGCCGAGTTTCCTCTGACAACGGCCAAATAGAAATCAGGCCGAACTTCATGATCACGGAACAGAAAGTCCAGCGGCTCCTTGATTCCTTTTTTTGCCGTTTTTTCATCAAAAATGACAAACTTTAAGTGAGACATATACATTTTTCGGGACGATTCCGTTGTTAATTTTCGAATAGCTTCAAATATGGTATCGGCGCGTTTGGAAAAAACGATCGTTGGCGTCCGTTCCATGGGGGAATTATGAGACATTTTCGATGGGTCAACCACTTGTAAACTGACTTCATATTGGTCATCAACTGCATCAATGCCCAGAGCCATCACGACGGAAATTGCGCTCAATTCCTTACTGTTCCAGCAACCCGTAAGAAACACCATTAGCCAGATGCACATAAACAGTAATAAAATGGTGGATCGATACGAGTTCATGATGGTCTACTCCTTTAGTTTTTGCGATGTTTTTTTTTAGTTCTATATGGAAAACGCAATATGGCGTCCCTCTGCTCCGACGATTTGTAATTGGCAAAGGGGCTCAAATACGGTACACCGAACGAATGAAGCCCATTCAGATGCACAAAGAGCATGAGGATACCAACAGTCAATCCGTACACACCAAACATAGCGGCTATGCCTATGAAAGCGAAACGTAATATCCGGATTGGAATAGCAAAGGTGTACGAGGGAATGACAAAGCTCGAAATGGCAGTTATTGCAACAACAATGACCATAACAGCCGAAACGATGTTTGCTTCTACAGCTGCCTGGCCGATCACTATTGACCCAACAATTGAAACGGCTTGACCGACCGTCCGTGGCATACGAAGACCTGCCTCCCTCAGAATTTCAAAAACCACTTCCATGATCATTGCCTCAATAAATGCTGGAAACGGTACTCCTTCACGTTGCGCGGATAAGCTTAATAACAAAACTGTTGGAATCATATCCTGATGGAATGTCGTTAATGCGACATAAATGGCCGGAGCCAACATACAGATTGCTAGACAGATGTACCTTAATATTCGAATGATACTGCTGTAAATAAAGGATTGATAATAATCTTCTGCGGATTGAAGGAAATCTGCAAACACCGCAGGTGCAAGGATGGCGAAGGGAGATCCATCCACAAATATCGCAATTTTCCCCTCCATAATTCCTGCTGCAATAGAGTCTGGGCGATCAGAATTATAAAAGAGCGGAAATATCGTGAGTTGCTTATCTTCATGGAGACATTCTTCCAAATATTCGCTTTCAAGCACGCCTTCTACATGCATGTTCTTTAACTTGGATATCATGTCCTGCACCTTTTTTGGGTCAGCGACCCCATGTAAATACATGACAGATACATCGGTCTTGGTTTTTTCGCCAACTTTTACCGTAGTTAGACGTACTCTTGTATCCTTCACCCTTCGACGAACCATAGTCGTATTCGTACGTAAAGTTTCTGTAAACGCTTCTTGCGGACCTCTGACCACAGGCTGCGTCTTCGAGTCCGTAATGCTGCGTTCTTCCCATCCAGGCAAAGAAATGACCAATCCTTCATCCGTATCGTTCAGTAGTAGGAGAAGACCACCTGAGAGGATCTGTTCCAAGGCATCTTCAAAGTTTTGAGTAAAGCTTGCTTCACCAATGTCCAAAATTGCGTTTTTCAATAACGGTAAAGTGATCTCGTCAGAGGAAACACGATCATGCAACGGACGGATCGCGTTGTCCTGTACCTTTTGCATGTCAGTCATTCCGTCCAAATAAAAAAGTGCGGCGTGTTTATGGCCAACTGTGATTTCACGAACAATAAAATCCGAACTGTTTCCCATGAAGTCACAAATGAGATCGATATTCCGGCATAATTGTCTTGAAAATTTGGTATGTAACTTCATTTTCACCCTCCTCAGATACGTAGTATTAACAATAATCCGAAATAATACCACAATAATCCATAATTGCGTTTGTTGTCGGTAAGGTCAATGACATCTTAACGGTGGAGGATTCGGGCTAAGTAATTTTTGAAGACAGCTGCGGACAACAAGAAACTCTTGGATAAGGGAAATTTTGATATAGCAAACAGCGTGAAAGAAACCAATTGTGTGCTTAAAACATCCGTTTGACTACGGAAAACACTAAAATCCATAGCTGGGCCTAATCAGGACTAGCAGAAGGGTGACTACGAAGGGTACAATATCTATATCATTGAGGGGAGGAATCCTACATGAACGAACAACTCATAAAAAGCGATGGAATAGAAATTTGTACTGACAGTTTTGGAAAGCGAGTTAACCCGGCAATATTACTGATTATGGGGGCTCAATCCTCACTGATCTGGTGGGAGGAAGAATTCTGCCAGCGTTTAGCTGAGACAGGTCGCTTTGTTGTTCGCTATGATAACCGAGATGTTGGATGTTCTACAACCTATGAACCTGGGCAACCAGACTATACTTTCGAAGACATGGCAGATGATGCTATTCGAGTATTGGAAGCGTATAAGATTGAGCAAGTGCATATCGTAGGGATGTCCATGGGCGGAATGCTGACTCAAATGATAGCTCTGCGACATCCAGGCAGAGTTCTAACCGTTACCCTCGTATCAACATCCAATTTTGCTCCCGATCTTCCACCGATGGAGGAAAAGGTTATGGACTATTTCTCGAATATGGGAGCAATAGATTGGACGAACGAACAATCGGTGGTCGATTTTGTGATAGGTAGATCAAGAATTCTAGTAGGTTCAAAACACGCTTTCGATGAAAAAAAAGTTTATAAATTAGCAAAAGAAGAATGGAAAAGAAGCAACAATATAGCCAGCATGAACAATCACGCAATGCTGTCAGGTGGAGAATCCTATCTGGCTAGGACAAGGGAAATAACCGTCCCTGCTCTGGTTATACACGGTACTGAAGATCCGATTATCCCTTATGAACACGGAATAAATCTTGCTAACGAAATTCCGGGTGCGGTTTTACTTACATTGGAAGGAACTGGACATGAACTTCACTACGACGATTGGGATTTAATAATCGATTCTATTTCAAATCACATTTCGATATCCAATTAAGTCAAACTGATGTGTAGGATAGTTGAATAAAACAGTGGCAGTCTAAGACTTTATTTTTCGTCCATGGCTGCCGCTGTTTCTATTACTTGGATCAGTCTAATGTAGTATCGTTTTAATCTTTGCCATTCATCGTTCAACTAACGTTTTCCGTTAGGTAATTAGTAAAAGTACATAAGGGGTTATACAAAATAATGCTTGTTTTCATTAACCCATTGAGTAAATGTTCTGGCTGGCTTGCCTGTAACTTGTTCTACTGTCGGTAGAACGGTATAGGCTCCTTTAGGAGGGTTTTTCCCCATCTCTATAATAAAGTATTCAATAAATTCATTGTCATAGCCTTTGCTTTTCCAATCTTGTTTTACTTGTTCTTCTGTAATTTCAACAAGATCAATGTATTTATCTATAACTACAGAAATTTGTTTAACCATACTTCTTGGAGACAATGCTTCTGGTCCTGTCAAATCATATGTCCGCTTATCATGGCCTTCTTCTGTTAGTGCCTTTACTGCGACATCAGCGATATCAGCTTCATGAATTCTAGCGCTTAAACTATCGGGGAAAGCCGTACGAATAAGTCCTTCTTTTTGGATTGATTCTGTCCAACCACTGTAAAGTGCATTTTTCATAAATTCCACTGGCTTTAATAAAGTCCATTCCATTCCGCTATTTTTAATAACATCCTCAATTGGGTTCCCTTCAAAATCTATCAGGGCTACAATTCTTGCAACATTAGCTTGTTTTGCCATCTGAATAATTCTTTTGTTTTTCATAAATTTTTCGTCCGTTTGTTCACTCTGAGTGATCAGAAACAAGCTATCTATAGTATGGAGATGTGCTTTTATAGTTTCGGGAATATCAAGATCACCTAGAACTACTTGTGCTCCTTTAGGCAAGTTGCTTTCCTTCCTTGATAATGCCTTTACTTCTATATCTTTTGCAAGTAGTTGTTCAACAATATGACTTCCCACACTTCCTGTTGCTCCTGTAACTAGAACTTTCATTTCTTATATCCTCCCAAGATTAATTATTTAGGTATTACTTTCGATTAGATACTCCTCATGGTCTACTGCTATTTGAAGGTTACTTGGTTATAATAAAGTGTGGTGTAACACTATAGTCAAGGAGGGATTTCATGGAGAATAATGTTCAAACTCATTTAACGTCAGGACAATTTGCAAAAGTAATGGGTATTAGCAAGGATACTTTATTTCACTATGATCGACTTGGAATTCTTTCTCCTGAATTTAAAGCTGAAAATGGGTATAGATATTATTCAATTAATCAAATGGATGTTTTTAAAGTGATTTCAATACTTAAAGAATTAGAAATGCCATTAAAAGAGATAAAAGAGTATTTAAATAAAAGGTCACCTCAGGAGCTCATTGTCCTACTGGGGAAAGAAGAGGCAATGCTGAATTCAAAAATTAAACAACTGCAAAAAATGAAAAGTATAATATCAGAGAAGAAACGAATTACCCAAGCAGCAACTGAGATCATTTCAACTGATATTATTATTGAGGAAAAAAAGGAGGAGTTTTTGGTAGTAACAGAGGCTGATCCTTACACAAATGATAAAAGCATTTACGATTCTATGATAAAACACGAAAAGTACTTGAACATTTATAGTATTGATGCTTCCCATACAGTAGGCTGGATGAGAGATACTAAAAGAGTCTTAGCAAATGAAACATTCAATTATGATTATCTTTTTACTAGAGTTAGTAAAAAATCAAATTATTTAAATTTCAAGCGAGAAAAAGGAACATATTTAATCGCGTACCATACAGAGGGATACTCAAGCGTATGTGACACTTATGATCGAATAATAAATTATGCTAAAGATAAGAGCATAGAATTACAGGGATTTTTTTATGAGGATGTTTTGTTAGATGATCTTTCAGTTAGAGGTTATGAAGAGTATTTAATTAAGATCTCTGTTCAAATCTTAAAGATGTAGATTAGACAACAAAGAGAACCCATTTCTCTACTTTACTGTATATAATACTCACGGCAAATCAAACTTTCCTGCTGGTTAAACATCCATGCATCCCAATAAAACATTTTCCGGTACAGACGGAATTCTGCATAAAAATAGATACAGGTTTGGATTGTCAACACTAAACTAGACAACCTTTTTGTGGTGTCTCTGTTTGAATTCAACCGGACTCAAGTATTCTAGAGAACCATGAATCCGAATATGGTTAAACCAGTGCACATAGTCATGTAATTCTGTGGTTAGCTCAGCTAGACTTTCAAAATGACGTTTCTTCACAAACTCCGTTTTGAAAATTTTAAACGTGGCTTCCGCAACGGCGTTGTCATAGGGGCAGCCTTTCATGCTTAAGGAACGCTCAATCTGAAAAGCCTCCAGCGCATCGTCAATGAGCTTATTCTTGAATTCATTGCCTCGGTCGGTGTGGAAGAGCTGAATGTCATTCAGGTTGCTCTCAATCGAAGCCAAAGCACGGTAAACCAGCTTGGCATCCTTGTGTGGCCCCGCACTGTAACCGATAATTTCGCGGTTAAACAGATCCACAAAGAAGCATACGTAATTCCAATATAAACCTACTCTAACGTACGTCAGATCGCTTACGACGACAGATAACGCCTGCTCTTGCTCAAATTTCCGGTCCAATACATTCGCTTGCTTGGCTTCATTGTATTTCGTGGGATGAGGCTTGTACTGAGCGACCGTATACGAGGAAACCAGTCCGAATTCCTTCATGATTCGTCCTATTCTCCGCCTGGATACCGTAAAGCCTTGTTGGTGCAGCTCTTTTTTTATCTTACGCGTACCATAGTTTTGACGACTCCTTTGAAAAATGTCTACAATAATAGGGGAAATTTCATCCTCGGATGGAACTTCGACTTTGCATTCTTCATAATAATAGGTGCTTCTGGGGATGTTCAGGACGTCGCACATTGCTGATACCGAGTATTTATGTTTATTCTGGCGAATGACATTTACTTTCGTCCCATGATCAGCGCGGCTTGCTTTAAAATGTCATTCTCCATGAGCAGTTGCTTGTTCTGTTTTCGAAGCTCGATCAGTTCTATTTCCTCTGGAGTTCGATTGTCTTTCTCTTTGAAGGATCCAGATGCGGAACTTTGTTTCACCCATTTATCCAGCGATGAAGGATTTAAATCATATTCTTGAATGATATCCTTTCGCGGTTTACCACTTTGATAGAGTTGAACCATCTGTGCTTTAAATTCAGCGCTAAAGGTACGTCTTTCTTTTTTAGTCATGATCTGCTCCTTCTAGAATGGGTCTGTAGTCTACTATAGTAGACCACAATTTTTCTGTCTAGAAGAGTGTAGCCGATCCAGTTTGTTAGTCGTTGTTGAAGAGGTGGGTAGAGAGGCTATGGTGTTTTTTGAGAGAAGCAATCTTCCTAAATCAAAAGGCAATCTCCTTTTTTAGAGAGATTGCCTTTTTCTATTTATAGGTTCTTATTTTCATGAAGACTGGGGCAAGTCTCAGGCACAAGTATCCCAAAGCTCCATCAATTTAGTTATGGCTGCTTCAATGTTGTCTAGGGACACACCATCTCTGGCTTCCGTAGATATACCTTCCAGAAAGGTAACGAATAGTGTGGTTAACATGCTAACATTTGTGGATTCTTGAAGTTCTCCATTCTTGGTAGCTCGCTCAATACGAGCATAGAACTTGTTCCTAGTCACTGCTCTTTGCCTGATCAATAGTTCTCGAATATGAGTGTTTTCCGGCGAACAAGTATTTGCAGAGAATATGACTAAACAACCCAAGGGATGGGTCTGCTCAGTCTGCATGATTGCTGAACTTCTTAAGGCTAATTCAATAGCTGTGCGCGATGAAAGTGAATAGTTTGTAAGGCTTGTCGATACTTGTCCGTATGTAGCCAAATACTGGTCCAGTGCTTCTTTGAATAATGCGTCTTTTGATTCAAAAGCTGCATAAAAGCTGGCTGAGGAGATGCCGCCCATCGCCTTTTTGAGTTGAGCCAAAGAGGTTGATTCAAATCCATGCTCCCAAAACAACATCATAGCTTGGGAGATCGCTTCGTCGCGACAGAATTTACGTGGTCTTCCGGTTCTAACCATGGAGTAGCCTCCTTTTACCTTGTACTTATATACTAATCGATCCAAAAGTAATTGACAAGAGCGGGAGGTCTCTTTAAAATATGGAATGATCGATCCATAAATAAATATAAGGAGGTCAAATCACTGGCACATTTGCTTGGTCTTATGCTTGAACTTGTTTTGAAATCGATATTAAGGAGCTGCGCTAATGTCCAGCAATAATTCTTCTACTACTGCAAAGATCGCGTCTTCCGCTTCCTCTAGGTCCTTTCCCTGGCTTGGCCTGCTCGCTTTGGCTATGACAGGATTCATCTGTATTATGACAGAAACGATTCCGGCTGGTTTGCTTCCGCAAATAAGTAAGGGACTTCATATTTCAGAGGCAATGGCCGGTCAACTGGTCACCGTGTATGCTATTGGTTCCTTAGTGGCTGCCATCCCTGTAGCTATAGTTACCCGCCAATGGCGGAGGCGTCCCCTGTTACTTCTGGCTATCTGCGGATTCCTGGTTTTTAACAGTGTCACCGCAATTTCTTCCAGCTACATACTGACGCTGGCTGCCCGTCTACTGGCAGGAGTTTCGGCTGGAGTTCTATGGGGGATGATCGGCGGTTACGCTCTCCGCATGGTCTCTGCTACATTGAAGGGGAGGGGGATGGCGGTTGCCATGGTTGGAACGCCTATCGCCTTGGCTATTGGTGTCCCTGCGGGAACGTTTCTGGGGAACCTTATGGGTTGGCGTTCTGTTTTTGGAATCATGTCGCTACTGACTGTTATACTGATCGCGTGGGTGCTTTGGAAGGTGCCGGACTATCCGGGACAGTCCTCCGATAAGCAAGCTTCGATCTATGCAGTCTTCCTTACACCGGGGATTCGGCCCATACTATTGGTTGTACTGACCTGGATGACAGCACATAATATTCTTTACACTTATATTGCTCCATTTCTTGCGGCCAATGGGATGGGGGAGAGAGTGGGTCTGGCGCTGGCTTTCTTTGGCATTGCTGCTCTCGTAGGTATATGGATAACTGGCGTATTCATCGACCGTTGGCTGCGTAAGCTTGTCCTTATTAGTCTTATTTCTTTCGTCTTAATTTCTATTTCCATGAGCTTTAGCAACTCCAATGTCCTTATAATCTATATTATTGTTACGGTATGGGGTTTAACTTTCGGCGGCGCAGCAACGCTATTGCAAACGGCGCTTGCTCAGGCTGCAGGGGAGAGCAAAGTGGATATGGTCATGCCGATTAACACGACCGTATGGAATCTGGCTATCGCTGGCGGCGGGATGACTGGGGGTATTTTACTTGAAACTTTTGGTGCGGGATCATTTTCATGGGCATTATTCATACTCTTATTCCTTGCGCTTCTCGTGGCTTGGGGTGGCAAAAAGTATTCGTTCCCTCCACAGTAATCTGATAATTAGTGAGAATTTGTTTGAAAAATTCGCTTGTTATGACTTCTAACGTTAATGAGTAGAAGATGCTGTTCCAAGGGCAGTTTCAATAATATAAAGAGCATTGTCCAAGCCGATGTTGTCGACAGGGCAATGCTCTTTGTGTTTGCATTCGAACATGAGGGTGGGGGAGAAGGTAGCTCAAACGAGCTTTTCACCTATATATCGTGCCACTACGCAGTCGGATGATGCTTCCGAAGCGTGCTTTCCTACGGGAAGCTTTTAAAGCGAACTGCTTCGCTTGTACAGCACCATTCCACCTAATCCGTTTTGATGTGAATTTTTCGAGTTTGGATTATATAGTTGTTGAGTTTGAAAACTTGTGTAAGTTAGGCTATAAAACATTGATTTTATAGGCTTGAAAGTATTGGGTATTCCTGGGTACTATTCTGCGGGGTAGGGCTTTTTTTGGTTCGTTTTATTTAGTAAATAGTCTGTGCTTGTGTGATGAAAATTTGCCAGTCTAATCAAAATCTCCGTGGGAATGTCTATTTCCCCACGTTCATAATTGCTGTATATCCGCTGACTACAATTCAGATAATCGGCCATTTGAGTTTGAGTCAAATCTTTATCTTCACGTAAATCTCGAATCCGTTGATACATCATATTCACCTCGAACTAAGAATATCTTAGCGAAATAATCGCTATTGATTTTTAGCGAATAATTCGCTAAAATTAGTCAGAGGGTTAATAATACATATTAAGAAGGAGTAGATCATGAGTATCTTGGAGAACTTTTATTACGGAAAATGTAACCCAAGTGAACGAATCAAATCGAAAGACACTGAGTTTGAACTGGTCTCTCAGAGAATAGCCGATACTGAGGAAGCCCTCAAAACAAAATTGCCAGAACAGGATTACAAATTAATTGAAGAACTTTCGGATTTACAAGATGTTTTAATTTCCTTATTGTCCGCTTCGGCTTATATTGAGGGTTATAAAATGGGGGCACTAATAATGATTGAAGTATTTGACGGGAAAGAAGGGTTAAAATAGGTAGTTCAGAAGATTGAAGGGGGCGATATTAAAATTTTTGAAAGGTAGCTCCTTCATGAGGAGTTACCTTTTTTATTTCTAAAAGTAGCTAGCCTGCCGGATAAGGTTTTTTTTGTTTCGTTCTGTTTAACAAGTAGTCTGTGCTTGTGTTATGGAAATCAGCTAGTTTGATTAGAATTCTTGTGGGAATATCAACATCGCCGCGTTCGTAATTGCTATAAATTCGTTGACTACAATTCAAATATTCAGCCATTTGGGTTTGAGTCAAATCTCTATCTTCACGTAAATCTCGGATTCTTTGGTACATCTTCTCACCTCCAAACCAAGAATATCCCAGCGAAATAATCGCTATTTATTTTTAGCGAATATTTCGCTATTTAGTCGAAGGATTTCATTTAGGTTTAGAGAAGAAGGGAACAGACGTATGCGCATCCATTTATTGTTTGAAGTATATGATTTTGAGACTCAATATATTTACCAAATATGCGTACGCACCGTTTCTTACTGCGCTTGCTTCTGTAGACATGATTTATGTTCTCCTAATATGGTTTGTTGAAAAATCAAAAGGCCGGCACATTGGCCGACCTGGTTCACCGAGGCTCGAAAGCTGTGGTGTGATCCTTATTTGATTTTCTATGATACAAATATATCACGCTGAAAGTCTAACGAACGGCCATCATTCGGTCAAAAATCATTCAATAAACAGTCTCTTTTCACAGGTTATAATAACCATTTATTATCCAAATCCTATGAATAGATATTATTATAGGAAAAATCATCTACTATATCCCTCTATTTTATAAATATATATAATTCATGTTAGTATATTGATGAAAATACCAAATATATGAAGAGAGGATAATCTTCTATAACTTCTGAGACTAAGATAGACTTGGAAAATGGAATTGTTGATGAAAGAGTAGAGCAAAAATTAAGACAAGTTGATTATGATGACCTTTTCAAAATTGTAGGTAGTAATCTTGGACTGGTCGATACTCAGCAGTCATCTGGGGAAGTAAGTACACAAGGCTGGAAAACAAAGCTCGCAAAAGAAGTGGCACTGAAATTAATTTCCAAACTCAAGAATATTGGATCACGTGCTTGAAATGAACAGATAAAAATTTATGTAGATAAAATACCACTTTTGACCGAAGGTGCAAAAGAAACTTTGAAATATTATCTTGGCTATCAAGTATTAATGCAAGCTTTGGATATCATGGTAGATTTCTCAGGCACAGCAGAGGATGGTCTTGCTTACGCCTTAAAATATGTTGGGTTGCCTGCGTGGTTGGCCGAACCCGCATCCAGAGCTATTGTCTTCTTCTTGCTGTAAAACCGAACAAAAGGGGGACTAAACGTGTACATACTCGCATTGATTATACTTATTACTACAGGTTTGGTATCCATAGCTGATATTTTGTATGATATAAAAGATTCCGGTGAAGGAATCCGGTTGATGGTTAAAACTTCACAGGCTCTATTCTTCTTATCATTGTTGTTTTTTACAGTAAAAAGCGGTACCAAGAAAAGAGACTGAACTCGTCACACACAGAAAAAGGGTGGAGTTGATAAACTATATCAACTCCACCCTTTTTAGTTATTCGTCGTACGTGTTGATATAACCGCTGCTTCTCCTGGCTTAGCAAACAACTTCACTTCCATTTCTTTTAACAATTAGGAGTAAAGATGGGTTTCCATAAATTTGAATAATGTTATTATGTCTTAATGAACTCAACCGAGGTAAATTATGACAACAATTAAAGTGACACCTGAACAACTTATAACTGTCTCTAAGAAATTTGAGCTTGCACAGCAAACGGCGATGCAAATGAACAGTCAGTTATTGCAGCATATCTCGTTTATGGAACGATTTTGGGAGGGGATAACAAAGGAGCAATTCTATTATAGATTCCAAACATCTCAGAAGAATATGAATGACTTTGTTACACTAACAGATTCGATTGCTAGAGAACTACGGCAGCATGCAAATAAGTTTAGATTAGCAGATATGATGGAGGATGGGAATCTAGACCCAGGTTGCTTGCCACCTCCACCGAATACTTGCGCAGTTCCTGTTGCAATACACGAAATGCGCTCCAGAAATCGGCGGATAGCTTAACGGAGCTTGGGCAGGATTTTGTAGCAGCTAATTCAGAACGATATGAGAAAAAATTTGATTCAGTCTGGAGCTTCCTAGATTATATGTCGTACGGCATTCCGAAGGGAATGTATCAAGGGTACATGGAACGGGCAGCTAAACAAAACGATTCATGGAATGACATGCTCAATTTCGGTACATTTGGAGTATCGGGCATGATTCAGGGAGCATTTAATCCCACAAATGCATGGTCAAAAGAACATATGGCAAATTTGATTGGTACAGCTGGTTTGATGATAGGTTCTACGACGACCAAAGCGCTGATTAAGCCCAAGAATATTTTGGAGGGATCTGTTAAGTATGAAGGTGCTAAAAGTACAAATATTTTAAAAGAAAGCGAACAGCGTCCTGCTACTAACACAGAGACAAGAAATGGATTTACTGGTGCTGGTTCAAAGGATTATGATACATTTGCAGAAGCAGAGTACCAATCAATAAGAAATATAAAGATGAAGGATATTGAAGAAGTTGCTCAGAATACAGGCCTTAGTGTGGATGAAATAAGAGCTATGAAAAAGCATTTATTCTTTGGTAAGCATGAAGTACCTCAACCGGGAGGAATAGAATTTAGGCTTGAGCGATTTACTGCTGATGATGAGATTGCTTTTGCATGGAAAACAGCCCAAAAAGGAGAGTTATCTCCTGAACAAAAAACATGGTTCAAGCAATTGGCTGAACATGAGCTAACAGAACGTAAATTAATGGCAGAAGGGCAGAAGTACCGCACGCTTGAATCTTGGAATCAAGAAAAGGGAACCTACGAAGGTTATCGCCTGGTGCTCACGAAAATGCCCCTTCTCAACCCAATAAATCCTTTCCAGGCTATGAAGATTATTACTTTAAAAATATGTTTAAATAAGCGAGGTTAAACCAATTGGGAAGAATACTTAATCAAGCTGTAGAGCGTTTGTCTTCAATTCATTTTGAAAGTTTAGGGGATCAGCTGTGTGATTCACACCATATTTTGGTCAGTGAATATTTCAGAAGAGTCAATGCATTTATAGAATCTGCATCTGTTTCTGTCGATAAGTATCCCATATTTAGTATCGCTAGTGTGTTTGGAAAAACAGTTAACCTTGATATATCTAAAGTGTGCCCCAAACTTGAAAAGCTAGAGAACATATATAACAAAGCTTTGAGTTACTGTTACTTGGAAATTTCCACATTAGCCGATGAAGGGATTAAAGAAGCATTAGACCATATAGATTTGTATGAACCGATGATTAAATTTTTGGAAAGAGGGGGGAGTTTTTATATACGTCAAGGTGAAATGCTCGTGGGTAAGTCCGCTTATCCTTTGAATTACTGGCGTAATTTAAACATTCCTATTAATGATATTAGTGATGTAAATTTGAATAATTTAGATAGTGGACGCAAATGAAATAGATGTGAACACAGTTCAATAACTAAAATAAGAGAAGTCAAAGCATAAACGAAATGTGCTTTGACTTATTTTTTGTAGAATTATATATGGTAAATACGTTCCGAACGTGGATAGGTAAAAATGTGTACCTCAAGAATAAATTAGAGTCATGGGTATATATGAGAAACTAAAGACAGTACGTAAAGGAATTCAAGATACCATAAGGACTAACTTCAGCACAATTGAGAAGATTTCATCAATGAAAAGAGATAAAGTTGGTCATTTAAGTGGCGATATTGTTGTTCAAGGTAGTCGAGCGGAAGGTACAGCTAAGCCCACCTCTGACATTGATATAGCTGTCAGAGTATCAGCTGAGAAATTTGACGATCTTATTCAAAATTCTTTTAGTAAAGTCAAACCGTCTAATCCTGGATCAGCTAAGGAGAAAACCATGTTACATGCCATTGAAGCTTTATCTATATGGGAAAGTAATTTTTGAGAAAAAACCTTAAATAAAGGTTGAATATGGATTTTGTTTCCATTATACTCCTGCTTGAGCGGTATATTTTTTCAATAGTCTATCTACGATTCTAATTTATGAGCTGTCCAAGAAGAAAAATATAAAGAGAGGTGATCCCCGTTTCAATGGTCAATACCGCTTGAAGGCTTATTTTCCTGAAGTGTCTAAGAACTTGGATTATTATTATTGAGGAGGGAACTAATGCTAAGAAAAGGATTATGTGCGGTTGCGCTGCTCAGTCTCCTAACCGTTCTGCTTCCAGCAATGCATACAAGCGCAGCACCGAACTCGAATCTTGTGTGGAGCGACGAATTTAATGGAACTTCGTTAAACCGGTCCAATTGGACCCCTGAAATCGGTACCGGAAGCGGCGGATGGGGAAACAATGAACTGCAGTACTATACCGACCGTAAGCAGAATTTGCAGGTTACCGGAGGCAATCTGGTGATTACGGCACAAAAAGAAGCTTACGGCGGAATGAATTACACCTCAGCCCGGATCAAAACTCAAGACTTGAAAAAATTTACTTATGGGAAAGTGGAAGCGCGCATCAAGTTACCGTCCGGTCAAGGGATATGGCCGGCTTTCTGGATGTTAGGCAGCAACATCAGCTCGGTAGGTTGGCCGAAATGCGGAGAAATCGACATTATGGAACGTGTAAACAACAATCCTTCTGTGAACGGTACTGTGCATTGGGATGCGGGAGGCCACGCTGACTTCGGGCGGGTATCGGGCAATCTGGATTTTTCTCAATACCATGTGTACAGCATCGAGTGGGACTCCAAGTATATCCGCTGGTTTGTCGACGGGCAGCAGTTTAATGAATTTTATATAGAGAACGGAACCGGGAACACCGAAGAATTTCAACAGCCGTTCTTTATTCTCCTGAACCTAGCGGTCGGCGGAAACTGGCCTGGTGCTCCCAATAACTCGACGCAGTTCCCGTCCCAAATGCTAGTCGATTACGTGCGTGTCTATCAATAAAGTGTGGGTATTAGATACAATTCATATGAACATTATAAAAGCAACCCCGGTCATTTACGGGGTTGCTTCAATTCGCTATAAATTAACTCGCCACTAAGTCCTAATATCTGATCATTCACATGTACATTACTTAATCCCCCGTGGTAGCAAACTACGGATGCAATGTCGAGATCCAAATACTTTTTCAATGAGAGACGAGCTGCATCCATATCCGGTGTGGTCGGGACATGAATTCCCCCCAGAATCCCGTTTACACTGTACATCGAATCCCCGGCAATAAGAGTCTTACTTTGCCTTAAATAAAGACTGATATGACCAGGAGTATGCCCAGGCGTATGGATGACGCGAATCCTGCCGCAAAACGGCAGTTCCTGACCATCTATTAAGGTATCGTCCACTTTGCCCTTCGGGGGATGCACAAGGTGACTGTCTTTTAAAAGTGGGAGTTCTCCCTGAATATACGGCTTATCCAGTTCGTGTGCATAGACTTTAATATGACTGCCACACTCCTGCAAAATCTCAGGAAGACTTCCTATATGATCCACATCTTGATGCGTCAAAATCACAGCTTTTAGTTGGCCAAACGACACGCCTACCTTTTCCATAGCCACGCGTAAATCTTCAATTTGCCCGGGAAATCCTGTATCTATTAATATAGCCATTTCTTGATCCCACAAAAGAATGGGGTGAATTATATTCCCATGAAAATCTAGCTGAAGCATTTCTACTCCCTGTGAAATTTCCATAATATCGGGCCTCCGTACAATGTAATTGCCACCCCATGCTAAAATAGGTTCAAGGGGCGAATCCAACTCTGTGGCGTTGCCGTTCCTTAATGTCAATGGATACGGTGCGAATGGATGTAATAGGAATAACAAGCGTCTGATATTGCGTAAGGTATTTAACGAACTTGTCGTCAATCTGATCCAGTACCCCGTCGCATACATTTGTCCCATCTATAAAATGAATAGTTACTTCCTTGCCTTGTAAGCTTGCTAACATGATATCACCTCGTATTATTTCTTGAAGTTTCTTGCAGATTATTAGGTTTTGAGCATACTCTACAAAGAAGTTATCACTTGATCAATAACCCCATATTCCAGTGCTTCCTGAGCGGACATGTAAAAATCCCGGTCCATATCTTTTTCGACTTTTTCAAAAGGTTGCCCGGTTCGTTCAGCTGTGATACGAGTTGCCTTTTCACGAGTCCATAAAATTCGTTTCGCGCTAATCGCAATATCGCTGGCTTGCCCTTGTGCGCCCCCGTGCGGCTGATGGATCATGATTTCACTGTTCGGCAACGCCGAACGTTTCCCTCTGGCGCCCGCTAGCAACAGGATCGCGCCAAACGAAGCAGCGAATCCCGTACATATCGTGTGTACATCGGGTTTGATGTACTGCATCGTATCATAAATGGCAAATCCTGCAGAAGTAGAGCCACCCGGGCTGTTGATATACATGTAAATTTCTTTTTCCGGATCTTCTGCCGCCAGGAACAATAATTGAGCAATAATACTGTTAGCCAAATGATCATCGATGGCTGCCCCAACAAACACAATACGATCCTTTAAGAGTCTGGAATAGATATCGTACGATCTTTCACCTTGAGCGGTTTGCTCAACAACATAAGGAACATAAGCACTCATTTTGATACCCCCAATTTCCTGTTTTCAGTTGATTTCTCCTTGTAAACGAACCGAGGCCGTAAAAAGATACGGAGGTTTAAAGGGGAAAACGATTTGCGTAAAAGGTGTAACTTTTACAACCACTTGTTCGTTTACATTGGAGGTAACAAATGGCTTTGCTCTAGGAAAGGGCAGAATAAGACCGTGGAGGAGAGGACCTATGCGCATAGATAATTCTATACAAATGACAGATAATACAATAAACATCGAGAACTTGGAGGAATTACAGGCGGTCCTGAAACGTTACTGTCTGTCGCTTACGAAATCAAATTGGGATGCGGAAGAACTGGCTCAGGACACTTGGATAAAAGCATTAGGTAAGTTAAATAGCTTCGAGCATACAAACCCCAAAGCGCTTTTGCTACGAATTGCTAAGAACACCTGGATTGATGATATACGGAGAAAAGCAGTCTACACTCGAATATTGAATAGGGAACAAGCGAAAGTAACTGTACCGGATCATGGATCTTTTGAAATCGAGATAGCGTTGCAGTCCTTAATGAAACATTTATCTCCGCTTCAGAGAACTGTTTTTTTGCTGCGAGATGTGTTTGGATATTCGATTAGTGAGACATCCGACATGCTCGAAACAACGGAGGGAGCGGTAAAAGTTGCACTCCACCGGGCACGAAAATCGCTTGAAGCAGTCAAGAAGGATCTCCTCAAAGGAGAGTTATCCTTACCGGAAAGTGAAAACTCGAAGACTTTTCTAAGGGCGTTGACGGCGGCATATCAGAAGGGAGATATTGCAGCTATGGTTATGCTCTCCCATCAGGATGAAATGGAGCCGGACGTGGTGATCGGAATCGTCAATCATAAGCTGCACCGGAGTCTCGCTTTAGTAAAACAAACGGATTCCCATACCATGAGTATGATAGCGGCGTAGTTTGCGAAGAGAAATGCGGGGCTGATCATAGTGGTTGTTTCTGATGAAACAAGTTCCCGGTCATACCAATTTACAGCTCTTAGCTGGGAATAAAATGAAGTATATTAAAGAAGATAGCGGAAGGGGAATGTTCAAATAAGTGAATTAGAAAATTTGCTAGAAGATAAGAACCCCGGGGGTAGTGTCAGCTTCGCTAGTACTACCCCGTGTAGATCAAGAGGGTACTAGCGATGCATAGGACAAGCACATTGCGAATTTGTCTAGCAAAGCAACCTACCTAAACGAAATGAGTGTACTATTCCAAACGCACTTTTATTGATAACGATGCAAGAAGCCATCAACTAATTTGGCGTTTGTCATCTGAATTACGGACTGATTTTCCAGTTCCTCGGCCATATCATCATCCGTCATGGACACGAAAAAAATAATATCTTCTTTGGATTGGCCAAATTGATTAAAAAGTACATCGTCTGTTTCCTTAACTACCTTGGCCATAATTTTTATCACTTCATCTTTATAGTCAAACACATTTTCGGTTGCATACAGAAATTTGCTAATATGATTGAGATGTGTTGTATCGCCATATTGATATTCGCTTAATCCCCATCTATAATAATTTTCATCTTCCTTGCTGTTGCACAGGCCTTGGGCTTTCATGTTTGTGATATGTCTAACAAGTGATTCCTCCGTATTAACAGCAAGAAACAAAGTGACAAAATAGCTGTCTGTGCCAAAAGCACAAGCGTAAACCTGCTCATTCTTCACTTCTTCCAGTATGCTTTTAAGATCATCCAAAAATCCTGCCCTAAATCTTTCCTCAAATTCATTTAGAAAATTGCTCATCTGATTCATATACTCCTTAATGTCTCTTTTGATAAACTTAGATTATCAGATTTCTCTAATTAAAGTTAGCTGGAGTTTGTTCAACTAACTGGCAGAAAAAATGTTTTAGAAATCCGTTCATTTGTTTAAAAAAAGTTGTTATAATTGTTAGATCAGTGTGTAGAGATATTGGTAATAGTTTTAATGACCAAAAATATATGTCGCATGATACGTCTACCATCTGAAATATTTTTATTTCGGAGGGAAACAATATGTATAAGGAAGAAAGACTGCCTCAAAACGCAAAAGAAGGTATATTATTTTTATTGATTATTTCAATTATTTCAGTAAACACGATCGCCCCGATTATTATGGGATTGGAGCGCGGCTTTAGTAAAGAAAATTATTTAGAAACGCTAAAGATTATTCCGTTTATGTGGATTATCGTTGTTTTGTTAGTGAGATTGGTTGCGGGACCGTTAGTGGGTAAAGTGATACCCAAATTCGTAGAACAAACAGATGGATTTAATGCTAGAGTTTTATTGAATACTTTATTGAATGTTACGGTCTTATCTGTTCTTCTAACCATTATAGGAACTTGGGTTGGTACGAAACAAATAAGCCTAGAACCTTTTCAGAACTTCTTTCACAGTTGGTTTAGAAATTTTGGTGTAGCATTTTGGATTGGGCTATTGGTTGCTCAGCCAATAGCCAGATTTGCAATGAAAAAAAATACACGCAAGACAGGCTATCCAAGAGAGAGTGTAAATCCGTAACACGATACCAAAGTCATAATAAAAAACCGCATAACAATGTGGTTTTTCGTAAATCGGTAAAGTTACAAACCATGTAAAAAAAGCGCTGTTCCCAGGCTGGAACCAGCGCTTTTTCGCGTTTCGGATTACGAACTTTCGTCAGGCCAAGCAGGCCGGGGTGGCGACTTATTTCTTAAATGACGCTTTGCCGTCCGTTCGCCTCTATTCTTAATGGGCCGTTAAAATCAGTGGTCCGTCCGACGTAACTGCGATCGTATGCTCATATTGCGCTGACAACTTGCCGTCGGCCGTTCTCGCCGTCCACTGATCGTCGTCGATCGTGATACGGAACGTACCTTGGTTGATCATCGGTTCAATCGTAAACACCATGCCTTCCTTTAACCGAATGCCTTTACCAGCTACGCCGATATGCTCGTAACTCGGCTCCTCGTGCAGGCTCCGCCCGATCCCATGCGCCAGCAGATCGCGTACGACCGAAAACCCGTTTGATTCCGCATGCTGTTGAATCGCCGACGTTATGTCGCCGAGCCGGCCCCCCGGGAGTGCCCGGGCGATCCCCAGATCCAAGCATTCCTTTGTCACCTTCATTAATTTTTGCGCTTCCGGCCGGATATTGCCCACCGCATAGCACCAGCACGAATCGCCGAACCATCCGCCGTATTCCACGACGATGTCGAGCTTCAGCAAGTCGCCGTCCATAAGCGCCTGGTTCGAAGGAATGCCGTGGGCCACCACATCGTTGACCGAAATGCAGGTTTCGGCGGGGAACCCGTTGTACCCTTTCGTAAACTGCTTGCCGCCCAGCTTGGTGATGTGTCTGGCAACAAAGTCATTGATTTCCCGGGTGGTGATCCCAGGCTCGATCAGTTTGGCCACCTCGCGGTAGCAGTCCGCAACGATTTGGCTCGCCGGCTTCATCTCTTCGATTTCCCTAGGTGATTTTAAAATGATCATTTTTGTGTATTCGCTCCTTATCAATTCTATAATTTTAAAAACCGGACGATATCTTTGGCCTCCTCGTGCAGCTTTCCGCGACGAAGCGAAAGCGACGCGCAGCCGACCAAGGCGGCCAGCAGCATTTCCGCGCGCTGTAGCCGATACGGCGGCTCCGCCGCGTTTACGCCGGAAGCGGTAGCCCCGTCCGCCGCACGACCGGTTTCCAGCAGCGAGGCAAGCGGCGCGAGCACCTCCCGGCGAAAGGCGGCTGAGAGCGGGGCAGAGCGCGCTTCAGGCAGCGAGGCAAAGCCCTCACCGGCCAGCTTATGCAGCAGGTACAAGGCGTGGTCCTCCGCCCAAAGCTGCAGCAGCCGAATGCCGGCGGCGGCGACGGGGCCAAGCTCTGCGGCAGCGGCCGTTTCGCGGCTTCCGCTTTGGGAATCCGCGGCAGCCGAGTTCCCAGTGTCCGCCGCCGCAGCCAAGCCGAAATGCCCGCCCGCCGGCGCCTCCCCCGAAGCCGAAGCGCGCGGGGCCTCCAGCCATCCCCCGGCCCGCTCCAACGCGTCCCATAGCAGATCGTGGAGCAAATTGCCCTTATTGCTGTAATAATGGTATACCGTGCCATAGCCGAGTCCCGCCTGCACGGCCACATCGCGGATTTCCAGTAAAGGCCCTTTATTCAAAAACACATCGGCAGCGGCTTTCCGAATTTGCGCCAGACGCCGCAGCCGGATCTCTTCGTTTTGTTCTTTCGTACGTGGAGACATCTCGTCCGTTCACCTCTTTTATTTTTGACCTACTCTTATGTCAATATAAAACATTGGCTTGCGAATAACAAGAGTCGGGCAAACAAAAGTCCCGGCAACACCTCATAAACGAATGAAGATCAGTTATATATCAGCTCAATTTTAATGGTTTGATTGTACTGATATCATTTAGCTGGTCCCAGGTGAGCAGTAGTTATGCTATACTTGCGAAGTAAAAGGGGGTGCCTACTGATGGAGAATCTATTGGGATTGTCTGTGACTTCTTACACTCATGCAAAGCCAATTATTAGGAAAGCGTTACTTTGTATGGGGCGAAACCATTTTTAACGCTGAACAAGCTTTTTTAATATTTTTGGCTTTGCACCTTATTTTAAAGAATCAAAATAAGGGGCGAGCAAAATTGAGATATACGAATGCTACAAAAGTTTTACCTCAAAAACTAATCATGGAAATTCAAAAATATGTTCAAGGAGAGACGCTGTATATTCCTAAGCCAAAAACGGAATATATGGATTGGGGAAGTTTGAGTGGCGGGAGAAGGTTGCTTGAACAGCGAAATGCTGCAATCAGAAATGCTTTTCAAAATAGCAGCAGTATCGAGCAATTAGCTAAGGAGTTTTTCCTCTCTACCGAAACCATTAAGAAAATTGTGTATTCACATAAAAATACCTAGTTTGCAAAGTGGCGTGGTGCTATACTCGCGTCAATGAATTTAATTTTGGCCTCATAACATGGTGAGCTTAGGGCGTGACCGGATGATCGTGGTGAAAAATCAATCCGGTCACGTCTTTTTGTTTGGCAAAAGGTTTGATGTGTGTTCGCATTTCATTTTCTCTCTTGAGCTTTTTTACATACCGTTCTTGATCCCAAAATTCCGTTCACCCTCCCCGATGATCCAACAGACCCATTCTATTTCAAAGGCTGTACTTCATTTTTTCATTATTGTTTTTATGCCAAAAATGATTCTAAATCGTTGTTTTCATTTATTAAGCTTATTTTAATCTTTAAAATATGAATATAAACAACAGCAACAATTAAAGGGAAAAATGTATTGATTCATTGTCTTTAAAATAAGAAAGTGAGGAAACAATTACTATGGGAGAGCAAAAAAGTAGAAGTAGACATCTGATTGATCCGGAAATTATCAGTGCAGTTGATTTAATACCAACAACCGATCTTACCGAATCTACACTAATGGAAGCACGTAAAAATCAATCTCAAATGATGCAACAAATAGATGTAACGCAGATGTTCCCTATTACATTAGAAAAAAAGGTTGTGCCAAGTTATTTAAGTGGTCCAGATATTCAAATAGAAATTATTAAGCCCAAACATTCAAAGCATCATAAGATGCCTCTATATTATTCGATACACGGAGGCGGGATGGTCTTAGGAAGTCCAGTCGTGGATCGTCCTGCTAATGCATCTCTTGCTGCACAACATGGTTTCTGTTGTGTATCCGTGTACTATCGCCTAGCACCAGAGCATGTGCAGCCAAGTCAGTTACAGGATTGTTATTCGGGCCTAAAATGGTGTATTGAACATGCGGAAGAGTTAGGGATAGATACTCAGAAAGTTGCCGTAGGGGGCAGCAGCGCTGGCGGCGGTTTGGCGGCTGGCCTAGCCTTGTACATTCGTGATCAGAAGGAATTCGAAATCCATCATCTAAGATTGATGAGGCCAATGCTAGACGATCGGACAAGTACCGCACCAGAGCATCCATACGCAGGAGAGTTTATTTGGACAAAACAAAGTAATTATTTTGGCTGGAAATCTGTATTAGGGGAAGAACCGGGTCAAGAGGAGGTAAATGAGTATTATGCGCCGGCCCGTGCTAAGTCATTGGCCGGGTTACCACCGACTTATATAAATATAGGTACCATTGATTTATTCATTGATGAAGCCTTGGTTTTTGCAAAACAACTGGCTTTTGATGGAGTCTTAGTGGAATTACATGTCTATCCCGGGTACCATCATATGTCTCCTGCGTTTCCGGATGCACATTTTTCAAAAGAAGGGGCCAGAACAAGTGAATACGCCTTACTGAAAGCGCTGGACATCTTTGATATAAATTCTAATGAGTATAATGCTAAACGCTAATAAGGTACGATTGCAGTAAATAAAGCACTGATGAAGAATATCCATCAGTGCTTTTTCATACCTACTTATGATCTGAATAAACAATTTATGGATAGATTCGGTTGAGAGTCATTGATACTTCTTAACAATGTAGTAATTCTAATCTGATATCATCTTTTTTTCATCTCTTCCGACTTTTACCACCCATTTAGGGTAAAATAGTACCAAGCATAAAATCCAACAACGGAAGTGGTGATGTCCCATGACAACGAGCAGCAAACCGAATAGACTATCCAAGGAAAAATCACCGTATTTGCTACAGCATGCTCACAATCCGGTAAATTGGTTCCCTTGGTCAGATGAGGCTTTTGAAATTGCTAAACGTGATAACAAGCCTATTTTCCTATCTGTTGGCTATTCCACTTGCCATTGGTGCCATGTAATGGGGAGAGAATCTTTCGAGGATGAAGAAGTGGCTAAGGTATTAAACAGGGATTACGTATCCATTAAGGTGGATCGTGAAGAACGTCCGGATGTGGATCATATCTATATGTCCATCTGCCAGACGATGACGGGGCATGGAGGCTGGCCACTGACGATATTGATGACGCCGGATCAGAAGCCTTTTTTTGCGGGGACGTATTTGCCCAAGGAGCAGAAATTTGGCCGTGTCGGACTGTTAGAGCTGCTGGACAAGGTGGGTACTCGGTGGAAAGAACAGCCTGAAGAGCTGGTGGAGTTGAGTGAGCAGGTGCTTACCGAGCATGAGCGGCAGGACTTGCTTGCAGGTTATCGCGGTGAACTGGATGAACAGAGTTTGAATAAAGCTTTCCATGAATACAGCCACACCTTCGATAAGGAATATGGCGGCTTCGGGGAAGCTCCTAAGTTTCCTTCTCCGCATAACCTGTCTTTTTTGCTGCGATATGCACAGCATACGGGGAATCAACAGGCACTGGAAATGGCAGAGAAGACGCTGGATGCGATGTCCCGGGGCGGAATCTACGACCATATAGGCATGGGGTTCTCACGATACTCCGTGGACGAGAAATGGTTGGTGCCGCATTTTGAAAAAATGCTGTATGACAATGCTCTGTTGGCCATCGCGTATACAGAGGCTTGGCAGGTGACAGGCAAGGAACTGTACCGACGGATTACAGAACAAATCTTTACATATATCGCAAGAGACATGACGGATGCAGGGGGTGCCTTTTATTCGGCGGAGGATGCGGATTCCGAAGGAGAAGAGGGGAGATTCTATGTCTGGGACGACTCTGAGGTAAGGGCTGTACTAGGCGATGAGGATGCCGCCTTTTTCAACGATTTGTATGGGATTACACCTTACGGCAATTTTGAAGGCCACAACATTCCAAACCTGATTGATATCAATCTGGAAGCCTATGGGATCAAACATGACTTGACTGAGCAGGAACTGGAGCAGCGGGTTAGTGAGCTACGCGCCAAGCTGTTTGCTGCCAGAGAGCAACGGGTTCATCCTCATAAGGATGACAAGATTTTGACCTCGTGGAACGGGTTGATGATTGCTGCACTGGCGAAGGCGGGACAAGCTTTTGGAGACACGAGATATACAGAGCAAGCTCAGAAAGCTGAGACGTTTTTGTGGAACCATTTGAGACAGGAGAACGGACGGCTGTTGGCACGTTATCGGGACGGAGAAGCAGCTTATCCCGGTTATGTAGATGATTATGCTTTTTATGTGTGGGGCTTGATCGAGCTATACCAGGCGACCTTCGATATAGAGTATCTGCAACGGGCGTTGACGCTCAATCAAAATATGATCGACTTATTCTGGGATGAGGAACGGGACGGATTATTCTTTTATGGGTCAGATAGTGAGCAGCTAATTGCCAAGCCTAAAGAAATCTATGACGGTGCGATTCCGTCGGGTAACAGCATTGCGGCCCATAATTTTGTGCGGCTTGCACGGCTAACGGGTGAATCCCGATTGGAGAATTATGCAGCCAAGCAGTTTAAGGCTTTTGGCGGCATGGTTGCTCATTACCCGTCAGGCTGCTCAGCCTTGCTCAGCGCGTTGTTGTATGCAACAGGAACGACAAAAGAGATTGTGATTGTAGCTCATAGGGACGATCCACAGACCGTACAGTTCATTCAGGCGATTCGAGCGGGGTTCAGGCCGAATACGGTCGTTATTCTGAAGGATGAAGGACAGTCGGAGATTGCAGAGACAGTTTCCTATATCCGTGATTACAATCTTGTGGAAGGCAAACCAGCTGTATATGTGTGTGAGCATTTTACCTGTCAGGCACCTGTTACCAGGCTTGAAGATCTGAAGGTGTTGTTGGATTGAACTGAATAAAGCGATCAAACCTAATCCCCTCGGGGGTAGTAAGCATGAGGTGATTTTCGAAAATGACCCTATGTTTGCTACCCTCAAGGGGATTATTTTCATATTAAGAGGTAGGTATAGTGAGATGAAACTAATATTTTCTTAACATATGCTACGCATTTTTTTTAATATTTTTTAGGTATATTATATCAAAGAACCGGTTCCGACCAGCCTTGCTGTTTTCGAAAATAAGTACATATACCTATTTAACTAGCGTGTTTATATCTTTTATGTCCAAGCGTTTTAGCAGCAGATGTGAAAAATGTGAAAGAGAGTCTGTCGGGTGATTGTCATCATCGGCAAGACGAAGAGGTTCGCCATAGGTTAGGAAATCCAGGTAATGAAATGGAGATGTTTATTAATGAAGAAGTTATCGGGGAAAAAGTGGTTAGTCGCAAGGATGCTCAGCAAAAATTTTAAAACGAAGCTAATGGTCGCCTTTATTGCATTTCTGATTTTACCGTCCATGATCGTGGGGGCTTTGTCGTTTATAAGCGCTAGTCAGCAGATTCGAAACCAGATTGAAGAAAGTGCCGAGCAGGCTATCATCCGCACTAATTTTATTATTGATAGTACTATTGAACCCAAGGTACATGACGCAGAATATTTTGCAGAAAGACTAAAAGGCAATCGGGTAGAGACGGAGGAACAAGCGGCCAAACTGGAAGAGTTTTTTAAGCAATATGCTGCACTTCATCCTGAAGCAGAATCCATTTCTTATGGTACGAAGGACGGTAAATTTACAACCTATCCACAGAAGCAATTACCGGATAATTATGATCCACGAGTCAGACCTTGGTACGATAAAGCGATAAAGGAGCAAGCAAAGACAGCGATTAGTTCTCCCTATCTTTCGGCAAGCTCGAAGCAAATGACGGTTACGGTGTCCAAGGCAACGTTAGATGGATCGGGTGTTATTGGCATTGACCTGAAAATAAGTGGTATTAAAGAGACGTTGAACAATATTAAAGTAGGTCATGAGGGTTATGCTATATTGCTGGACAGCAACCATACTTACATTGTACATCCGACGAAGGAAGCGGGCACCAAAATTACAGATATTGAATCACGCATGTTTCAGAGCGATGCTGGTGAATACGAGTATGAGTATGAAGGACAGCCCAAATATATGAACTATGCGACTAACAAGCTAACTGGCTGGAAGATAGGCGGAACGCTATATTTGTCTGAAGTCGATGAGGCAGCAGGACCGATTTTGATCAGCACTTTACTAACCATCATCGGTTGTCTTGTGATTGGTATTATCATCGTTTATTTCCTGATCCGTTCCATCATCAAACCGATTTTAAAGTTAAAAGAACAAGCGGTAAATGTGAGCGCCGGAGATCTGACACAGGACATTCAAGTAAAGAGCGAGGACGAGATCGGAGAATTAGGAGTGGCTTTTCAAAATATGCAGAATAACTTGCGATCTGTCATTCAGAACGTAGGGAACAGTGCAGATCATGTCGCAATTTCTTCGAATGAACTGACAATAAGCGCGGAACAAACCAGTGCTGCAAGTGAGCAGGTGTCCCAGGCTGTGCAAGAAATAGCCAGTGGTGCAGAGAAGCAGACTACAGGGCTGGAAAATAATTCGGTGGCCCTCGATGAAATTGCACAAGGAATCACCCAAATCGCTGAACGCTCGATTTCGGTAGCCGATTTGGCCAAACGATCTGCCTTGCAAGCCGAGGAAGGACGAAAGTCTGTTGAGCAGACAGGTGAGCAAATGAATTCCATTCATCAATCAGTAGAGCGTTCCAACCAGATGATTCAAACCTTGCAAGCCCGCTCTCATGAAATCGGTGAAATTACGAAGGTTATCGGCGATATCTCCAATCAGACAAACCTGCTGGCCTTGAATGCAGCTATTGAGGCAGCCAGAGCGGGTGATCATGGAAAAGGCTTTGCCGTCGTTGCTGATGAGGTGCGCAAGCTGGCAGAGCAGTCTCAGACATCCGCCACACAGATTGCCACCTTGATTGCCGAAATTCAGCATGAAACCGAAACAACAGTGAAGACGATGGACAGGGTTACGACTGAGGTGCAGGATGGACTGCAGATTTCCAAAGCAACCATTGTCAAGTTGGGTCATGCGATGGAAGGCATTCGAGAGACAACACCTCAGGTAGAGGAGGTCGCTGCGATTGCACAGCAAATATCAGCCAGTGTACAAGAGATTGCAGCGACAGCCAACGAACTGGCGACGATTGCAACCGGTAATGCCGCCACATCTGAGGAAGTTGCCGCCTCCTCACAAGAGCAGCTGGCTTCCATGGAGGAAATATCAGCTTCTGCACAGTTGCTTTCAACCATGGCTACTGATTTGAAGGTGATGATCAGTCGTTTCAAATATTAAAACGAGCTTGAACCCTATGGAATCTATAGTACAATGAATGCTCGGGACAGTTCTTTAAGCCTTATGGCATAAGGAATCTGTCCTGAGTTTTTTTATATTTTCGATTTATTGTACAAAACATGGAAGATTATAAGGGGGGCGAACACTTGGTTCGAGATTTAATGCTATGTGCTATCGTGATATTATTGTTTGTTTTGGTTTTTCAGCGTCAACTTGTTCGTCAGACGATCACAGGTGTATTTTATGGAGTGGCGGGAATGTTGTTCTTATGTTTTGGCATAAGCGATAAAACACTGCTGACCTGCGTACTGGAGCTTGGGATTGGTCTAATGTTCATGATTCTGCTTGTGCACACTTTAACCACCGCTAAGTATACATATGGACAACGTTTGTTAAACAAAGACCGTGATCTGCTGAATTTACTACGGGTTCAACCTGGCTTTACCTTCAGGCTGGAGAAAAGCGGTAATGAATTTTATTATAGGCTGCTTGAAGGGGAATTGCTGGAGCGCGTAGGTCTGAATCTGCAAGTCAACTACAACAAAAGGGAGCATGTGAAGCGTCTCGGGGACATATTGGAGCTTTCCTCTGAAACGATGGAGCAGCTTAGTCAATACTACAAGCAAGCTTGGTTTGGTGATCGAACCGTATTTGAATTGGAGTTTTGGGAATATTCGGCTCTCATTACCTTACATCCGGTTATGGAGGACGGGATTACTGGGTATGTTATCGGTCACGTGTTGGATATTACAGAGTATAAAGCCTCCGAGCAGAAGAGAATGGAGATGGACGAGGCTAACCATGCGAAAAGCATTTTTTTGGCTCATATGAGTCACGAAATCCGCACCCCGCTGAATGGAATCATCGGTCTGTCAAAGCTATTGAATAAGACTGAACTGACTGCCGTTCAAAGAGATTACCTCGACAAGCTTCTTGCCTCCTCGCGTACCCTTTCATCCATGCTCAGTAACGTATTGGATTTTTCCAAAATGGAAGCCGGCAGTCTGGAACTGGAAAAGGTAGAATTTGAGCCGGAAAAAATGCTTCGGCATCTCGCAGATACCGTTGGAACTTTGCTGGAAGATAAGGAAATAGAGATCGTATTTATAACGGACCTGGCGTTACCGAAAAGGTTTAAGGGTGATCCGCTTCGAATGGAGCAGGTGCTTTCAAATCTTCTGACCAACGCCATCAAGTTTACGGATCAGGGACATGTATTGTTACAGGTGAAAATGCTCAGTCAGCAGGGCGGACGAGTAGGCGTTTCTTTTATGGTAGAAGATACGGGAATAGGAATTTCCGAGACGTGTATGGACAAGCTATTCGTCCCTTTTATCCAGGCGAGTACCTCAACCAGCCGCAGATATGGGGGCTCTGGGCTGGGTTTGGCCATTAGCAAGCATTTGGCTGAAGCTATGGGGGGGAAAGTAGAGGTGAAAAGCCAATTAGGAGAGTACAGTCAATTTTACTTTAATGTCGAGTTGGATACCGGGGAATTGAATGCGGGAAGCACACGAATAGAAAAACAAATCAAAGGCAAAGCCTTAATTGTTGCGCAGCATGAACTGGTGAGGTACAGTTTGAACGAATTACTGCAAGATTTGGGGCTAAAACCATTCACTATTTCATCCTTCCAAGAAAGTATGGACGCTTTTCAAAAGGGTGAGCATTTTGATTTTGTTATCATTGATATGGGGATGGAAGGTTTTAGAGAACTGGACTCCCGGAGGCAATGGCTTCAAATGCTGGATAGGCAGATAACTCAGATCATTGGACTTACAACCGTGTTTCAGATGGGAACCATAGCTGATGGGGACATGGATCATAGGATAGATGCCTTTTTGTCCAAGCCCGTTACCCGGAACGCTCTGCTGGAGGTTCTCTGCTGGAAGAAGGAACAGTCAGTGCCTGCAGATGGTAATACTCTGGAGACTCATGTGATCATGAGTTCCCGCAATGAGATGGGGGATACAACACAGAAGTATCAAATTCTCATAGCAGAGGATAACGAAATTAACCAGGTGGTGATTAGCGAGTTTTTAGCAGAGCGTAACTTTGAGGTAACGATGGTCACGAACGGAAGAGAACTAATAGCGTTACTGGAACTGCGTTACTGGGATATGGTGTTGCTTGATCTGCATATGCCAGAGATGGATGGTTTTGAGACGGCGAGACATATTCGGAGAAACAAAGCTTTTAACAGGCTTCCCATTATCGCTTTTACCGCTGATGCTGTGCAGCATGAACAGGAAGTTTGTCTTCGTGCCGGTATTAATGCCGTGCTTCTCAAGCCTATCCATGAGCTGACCGCTGCTAGAGTGTTAACTAGCTGGATTAATTTAGCGTGGCTGCAAGATTTACATGGTATTCACGCAGAGCAGGCGATAGCCGCTATGGATGGCAAGGTGTATATTTTTCAATTTGCCCTTTATAAATGGATTCAGGAATACCAGCATCTTGATAAGAGAGTTCTGAAAAAAATGGGCAATGGGCAGTTATCTTCTGCTCTTCGATTAATCCACTCGCTTAAGGGAGGAACGGGGAACCTGTGCGCGCCTGAGTTGCTGGCAAAGGTAATAGAGTTGGAAAAGGCATTGAAGCGCAGTAATGAAACCTCAACAGGGGAACTGTATCCGGACTGGAAAGAGCATCTGAGCGCGGTTCAGAAGGATATTAACCAAATCGAGTTATCACTTCCCTGGAGCTGACCGTATTATTGCATAAATTTGTAGCCGATTCCCCAGATGGTCTTAATCAATTGCGGTTTCTTAGGGTCTTTTTCGATTTTTCTGCGTAAATGGTTAATATGTACGTCCACAGCCCTCTCATTAATAAAGGAGTCTGTGCCACGGAGAGCCTGAATCAAAGCATACCTACTGAATACAATTCCCCGGTTCAAATAAAAAAGCTTCATGAGCTCAAATTCTGAATATGTTGTCTCCACATTCTGTCCGTTAACGGTAATCATTCTTTTCGCTAGATCCAAAGTAATGCCCGTTTCAGGTTCAGGTGCTCTGCCTCTTCCTTGCAAGCGTGTGATTTCAATACGACGGAAAAGAGCCTCTATCCGTGCTTTTAGCTCTTGCATACTAAAAGGCTTGCAAATATAATCATCTGCTCCCAACGTAAGTGTACGAATGCGCTCTGATATGTTGTTTTCTGTAGAAATCACGATGATGGGCACGTCCGTATGCTTGCGTATCAGTGGGCAGGGATTCATTCCATCCAAATCTGGAAGCAACAGATCCAGCAAAATAATATCGGGCTGTACGATCTCAAGCCTAGCAATACCCTCAGACGCTTGTTCCACTCGAGTAACGTTGTAGTCTTCTCCTGTTAAATACAAGGAAAGGGTATCTCCCAGCATATTGTCATCTTCAATAATTAAAACATTAGACATGATCATATTTCCTTATCTTTCTATCAAATTCGAGCCAAATAGTTAGGATAGCTGCAATAGTTTACAACAAGTTTTTGGCAGGTCCTGTTGATAGAGTAAACTCCTTTGGACAGTCTGTCAAAAGATCAGGTTTGTTGTGGCAATCCTGTGGACAAATAGTCCAGATGTATATCTATTTGATATGGAAATGTACTATTTTTGAGATTTATTTCTATAATACGACATTTTTCGTTTTCTTATAACAATATACTACAAGCCGTTGATAATAAATTACAAAAATTTAACAAAACACCTCAGAAACATGCATTGACTTAAATGAAAATTATGGTATTTTATTACATAGGAGTTGACATCCTCTGATAGGCCTCTTAGAAAAACCCACTATTTAATCTTCTACTAACTTACTCTCAATGTGCTATCTCTGTATTTAATTTTCGTACTTTAATTGTTCTTGCGATCATACTTATGATTCTTTGGTGTGGATATCCCATTGTGAATTCAGACTGTCTACTCTTTTAGATTACATATTTACATTTTTTTGCTTTCCATGCTTGTATTTTTTAAAATCAGGTCAGCGGGAGGACGAGAGATCATGAACACATTCGAAGTGCTGGAGTCCAATGTAAGATCCTATTGCAGAAGTTTTCCAGTTGTTTTCAACAAAGCTAAAAACGATGTACTGTACACGGAGGCAGGCAAGGGTTACATTGACTTTTTTGCCGGTGCAGGGGCTTTGAACTATGGGCACAATAATGATTTTATGAAAAACCGGATATTGGATTATTTAACTTCCGATCGGATTATGCATGGTCTGGATATGTACACGACGGCCAAGCAAGAGTTTATGGAGTCTTTTTCAGAGCGTATTCTCCAGCCCAAGGGCTTGAATTATAAGCTGCAATTTTGCGGACCGACCGGAACTAATGCAGTGGAAGCAGCACTGAAACTTGCACGCAAGGTGAAAAACAGAAATGGTATTTTTGCTTTTATGGGTGCGTTCCACGGGATGTCGCTGGGTAGTTTATCTATTACCAGCAACAACTCCATGCGAGAGAGCGCAGGGGTCCCCCTGAACAATGTTACCTTCATACCTTATAACAGCACATTTAACGGAATGGATACCATTTTGTATATGGAGCAGCTTTTAACAGACACCCATTCGGGTGTGGAAAAGCCTGCCGCGATCATTTTGGAAACGGTACAGGCTGAAGGCGGTATTCATATTGCAGAGACCGAATGGCTGCGTGATTTGCGACAGCTGTGCGATGATCATGATATTTTGCTCATTGTTGACGATATTCAAGTCGGTTGCGGCCGGGTTGGATCGTTCTTCTCATTCGAGCGGGCGGGAATTGTTCCTGATATGGTTGTTTTGTCCAAATCGATCAGTGGATACGGATTGCCAATGTCTCTGTTGCTACTGAAGCCAGAATTGGATATATGGAGTCCGGGTGAGCATAACGGCACCTTCCGTGGAAATCAGCTTGCTTTCGTCGGGGCAAAGGCTGCGCTGGAGTTCAGAGATACGGTAGAGCTGGAAGCACAAGTGAAGGAAAAAGAGGCTTTTGTTCAGCAGTTCTTACGTGAACATATCCAATCGATAGATCCTCTTATTGAAATTCGTGGCATGGGATTGATCTGGGGGATTGATGTGTCTCATCTGGGAGAAGTGTTCGCCAAGGAGGTAGCGTCTCTCTGCTTTAGTAGGGGACTCATTATTGAACGTGCTGGGCGTAACGATACGGTAATTAAAATTATGCCAGCGTTAACGATAAGCTTGGAAAACTTGCGTAAGGGCTGCGAAATTATTAAAGAAAGTATGGCACAGGTAACCAGTACCTTGGTTACGATGTAAATCGATCAGTAAAGCCCCTTGGCTGGAGCTGCCGTCTGCTGTAAAGCAGGTATGGCGGGCGCCGTCCAAGGGGCTTTCTAGTAAAAAATTAAGAAATAACCGTTTGGGCGTATTTTTGTGCGGATTGTTCTAGTTGCTCATCGGTCAATACTGCAGCACCATATTGTACGAAATAAGGGAGCAATTTGACACCAATCATATGGCCTGTAGCTTCCAGAGGTCTCAACAGTTCTTCGATCGTATACCTGTTCCGTCCGTCATGTTGATAATTTTCCTCAACGCTGGCAGCAGACAAGGCGATCAACAACTCTTTGCCCTGTAGCTTGCCACCTTCGCTTCCATAAGCCCAGCCGTAGGTTAGAACCTTATCCAGCCATTTTTTCAGCAGAGAAGGAGTGCTGTACCAGTAAAAAGGGAATTGCAGAACGATACGGTCATGCTGCTCTAGCAGTTCCTGCTCCTGGGCGACATTGATTTGCTCATCTGGATATACCTCATACAGGTTGTGAACGGTCACGTCGGATTGTTTCTTGAGTTCTTGCACCCATCTTTTGTTAATGCGAGATTGCGCAAGATCAGGGTGAACGACAATAACGAGGGTTGACATTTAAAAACCATCTCCTTCGAACTTATTTATTGTAAGTAAATAACTAATACATATGTAACAATTTTAGTTTCAACTTATGGAATTGTCAACTCTATTACATTTTAAGCTCTATATTCAAAAGACTCCGGCAAGCTCATGCCGGAGTCCATCAAATGAAGTGTTTTTACATTAAGCGATATGATTAAGAGCAACAATTTTGTTTTTCCCGGAGCGCTTAGCTTGATACAGATAGTCATCTGCTTGCTGAAAAAATACATCTTTATCTTTGTTCATTTCCTCTGTATAGCTTTTCAGTCCAATGCTTACGGTTACAGAAACGATTTGCAATTTCTCCTGAAAGGTCATTTTCTCCACTTCACGCCGGATGTTTTCGACGATCTGATAAGCTTCTTCGAAAGTATGCTCGAACATCAAAATAGCAAATTCCTCACCGCCATAACGAGCCGCGATGTCATTTGCGGTAATCTGCTCTGTAATGATTTGCGAGATGCCTTCCAAAATTTTATCTCCGAACTGGTGTCCGTAAGTATCATTGATCTTCTTGAAATTATCAATATCCACTAACGCCAGATGGATGATCGCGCCTTGTTCGGCATATTCGAGTGCTTTTTCATAAAAGTTTTGAAAGGACAAATGATTGTACAACTTTGTCAAACCATCAGTCATTGACATTTTGCTGATAATCGCGTTACTGATCATTAATTCCTGTTGGGCACGTTTTGTTTTATACAAATCCACTAACAAATCGCGGCCGCTGGCCTGAATAATGAGAGCAATAAAGGTGGACATAATCAAAAAGGTTGGAATCGCCACGATATCAAAGTCTGACAAATAGCTCCGGAATGATCCATCTGCTGCCAGCAACAGAAAAAAGACGACCACTTGCAATACAAAGGAAAGCCATATTAAGCGACGATTGAAGAACAGAATAGAAGAGAAAATAGGCAACAAACATAGCGCAGGAATAATCCGGATATCATAATTTAGGCGAATAATCATCCAGCAAATGACGGTGCTTGCCATAAACAGGATCGCAAAAGAATACCTGTTCAATTTAAAATGAGCCAACTCTGCCAGTAAGTTGGAACCACTCATGATTAGCGTGGGAACAATAAGGGTTCCGACGTAAAATTCATAAGGCGAAGCGTGGTAATCAAGAAATAAGTAGCTGCCCAGCTGGACGATAAAATGTACAGCTATAATCATCCAATACAGTAATAACATTTTGCGTACCCAGCGGGCTTGCTTTGTTTTGTAATCCATGGTTTGAGTAAGCCGTTTTGTCTTGTTCATGATGTCACCACACTTAATGTATCTTTAGCCATTCTCGTATTATAAGATACTATGTGATGAAGTTGAAGCTAATTTTTTTGAAGGCCATGAACTTGCTAGCCTAGCAACACTTTTACTTGGTGGATAGCCCCGTCCCCTGCAACCGGCAGAATATTATCGTAAGGACGGTGCCATCTAAGGTAACTGTAACTACACCCTTGGAGACATGCTGTGGATTCGTGATATGAATCACGTAGGTATCACCGCGGAAGACACGGGTGACTGTGAATTCGTCCCAGGCTGTAGGAATGCACGGATCAATACGCAGACCATCCCATTCAGGCTGAATACCGAGAATGAATTGAGTAATAGCTATAAAGTTCCATGCCGCTGTACCCGTCAGCCAGGAATTTTTGGCTTCGCCTTCACGAACAGCATCCTTGCCCGCAATCATTTGAGCGTACACATACGGCTCGGTGCGGTGAATGTCGCTGATGTCCTCCAGATAGGCGGGTGCAATTTTGCTATACAGCTCGAAAGCACGGTCCCCACGTCCTATTACGGCTTCCGCCATCATAATCCACGGGTTATTGTGACAGAAAATACCGGCATTTTCCTTATAACCGGGAGGATAAGATGAGATTTCGCCCAGGTTGATGTAATAGCGAGAATACGGTGGATTTTGCAACATGATGCCGTAGGGAGTTTCTAACCGATTACGTGTAGAATCGAGAGCTTTTTGAGCTAGACCTTCTTCAACACCAATTCCTGCCATGACACAGAAACCTTGAGGTTCAATGAAATTTGACCTTCTTCACAATCCTTGCTCCCTATTTTGTCTCCATAATGGTCATAAGCACGTAAGAACCATTCCCCGTCAAAACCATGCTCCAATGTGGCTGTTTGCATACGATCCACATATGCTTGAGCGGTTGCCGCCTCCTCATCCAATCCTCTGCGCTTGCAAAGCTCAATAAAATCCGGTCCCGTATATACAAATAATCCAGCGATGAACACGGATTCGGCTATTCAACCCTCAATAAGCCACAACGGATCGTCGTTAAAGCCACCGCCAACCTCGTGATTTCCTTTTTTGGTTAACGGTTGGTACTGATGATAAGCCCCCCCCCCCCGTTTTCAAATTGAGTAGAGGCAATGTCGATAATCCGTTCCCGCGCCCGCTCCGGTATTTAGTGGACGAAACCGAGCAAGTCCTGATTCGAATCCCGGAAGCCCATTCCACGCCCGATACCAGATTCAAAATACGAAGCGGAACGCGACATATTGAACGTAACCATACACTGATAAGGGTTCCATATGTTTACCACTCGGTTCAGCTTGTCGTCGTGGCTTTGAAGGGTATACTTGGACAGCAAATTATTCCAATAGGTTCGCAGCTCACTCAACGCTCGTTCTACATCAGCTTCATCCGCAAACTGCGCAATGAAGCTTAACCTGATGGACCTCGCCGTCAAAGGATAGGGGCACAAAAGCCAGCTGCGTGGCCCGAATACCGCTGCGTTCCCCCATAATTGAGGTATAGCCAAGTCCATGGCGGCATTCATACTGCTCCAGCTCCCGTTTGACCGGCATCCAGCCCAGAGTCCAATAATCCCCTTCATCATAAATATAAAAATAACGCCCCCCGTTATCGACAGGAATATTGTTGTACCGGTAACGTGTTAAGCGACGTAAGCGAGCATCCCGGTAAAATGCATAGCCACCACTTGTATTAGAGATTAGTCCAAAAAATCGTTCATTACCTAAGGCCCAACACATGATTATATTCAAACATAAAGCCGTTCTTTCTTTAGAAAAACATTTCCTGCCTTATACAAAATGTGCTTGATTTTCTCAAGCATTCTTCTGGAATTTGCAAAATATTTGAAATGGGTAAATATACCTTTTTATGCTAAAATGAAAAAGTTAGAACTTAGCAAGGCAGGAGGTTGCAAGAATGGCACCTATCACATTATTTTTTATCCCGTATGCAGGCGGATCGGCGTCGGTCAGCTTCAAATGGAAAAAGTTGCTGCTTCCGCAGATTAAGCTTGTTCCACTGGAATTAGCGGGCAGAGGTATTCGTTCTGGGGAACCGCTAAAGGAAAGCATTGAGGAGATGAGCGAGGATCTGTTGCACAAGATCAGCGAAGAGATAGCCCCCGGCGATCCTTATGCCATATACGGTCACAGTATGGGGACGATGATCTCATTCGAGCTGTACTACAAGCTGGTGGCCGCTGGATATGGCAAGCCTGCACATCTGTTCGTTTCGGGTGGACGGGCACCGCATGTCCCAAGAAATTCCCCGTGGTTACACGATCTGCCCGCAGATCAGTTCAGGACGCATTTGCAGCGGTACGGTCAGCTTTCGGAAGCGATTTTTGACAATCGGGAATTATACGACTATTTTATGCCAGTGTTAAGAGCGGATTTCAAAGCTGTCGAGTTGTATAAGTACATGGCTAAAGCCGTACCTTTACATTGTCCTATCACCGCTTTGACGGGAATGACCGATAACACGGTGACCTTACAAGATGCGGAGGCATGGGCACACCATACGGATCAGCAATTTCGTATGTTTACCTTTGAGGGAGGACACTTTTTTATTCATGATGAAGTGGAACGGATTACGCACATCATCAATGAGACCTTGGAGCAGAGTACGGTAACAAGTAGCATACAACAATAAAAATAAGAGGTGATTTTTAGTGACAATAGGTGTATTGGCACATTTGTTTGGCAAGTTGCCTTATCGTGAATTGGCTGCAAAGGTAGGCGCAGCGGGCTTTACTCATGTTCAGCTGGCTCCTTGGAGAGCGATCAGTGATGTAGATTTTAATAAACCGGGTAAGTTCAATCCGGGATTGGCACTGTCTATCGCAGAAGAATTTCGTAAGCATGGTGTATCCATATCGGTGCTCGGGTGCTATTTACATTTTTTTATACAGGATGAGGAATTGCTGCGTGAAAATGTAGAGCGCTTCAAAGAGCTGATCCGATATGCGGGTCTGTTAGGAGCACCAATGGTTGCAGCTGAAGTCGGACGTAATGAGGGCGGTACTGTCTATACGGAACGTGACTGGAGAGTTGTAAGGGAAGTAGTGCGTGAATTAGCAGATGAAGCGGAGAAGTGGGGCGTATTCGTAGGATTGGAAGCTGCAAACGATCACTTGGTCGGAACCGCCGTAGAGTTGGCTACCTTTCTGGAGGAAGTACCTTCTTCACACATCGGTGTTGTGATTGATCCGGGTAATCTGCTGAAAACGGAAAATCTGGCGCAACAGGATGAGATCATCCGCGAAGCTTTCCAACTGCTAGGCCCCCGGATTATCGCAGCGCATGCCAAAGACCGGCGGTTGTCATCGTCAGGTGAAATTGAGACGGTGCCGCCGGGTTTTGGAGACATGAACTATGGCCTCTACATGGAACTACTGGAGCAGTACAAGCCGGGGGTTCATATTATTATGGAAGCTGCTCAGGAGCATGAGATGGCTGAATCCAGACGTTATATCGAAGGTCATCGGATAGCCGCTCAGAAAGCGCAACAAGTGCAACAAGTGCAGACGAGATAGTGCATTCTTTCATATAATCAGGAATGCTGCGTTAATAATTGAGAGACTTGGAAGCGCCTCCTTTTCCAAGTCTCCGTTCCTTTATCCTTCTTTAACCTTGCACAACCGCCACGATTACAATGACCCAGCTTGCCAAAAAAGCCAACCCGCCAAGGGGAGTGATTGCCCCAAGCTTTCTCACACCGGATATACTAAGGGCATACAGACTGCCGGAAAACAGGAGAATACCCACTAGCATAACCCAACCTGCGGTTACGATGAGAGAAGAATGGACAAGGCTGTCAGCAAGAACTCCAAGCAGTAGCAAACCCAGTCCATGAGCGATTTGATATTGAATTCCTGTCTGGAATATGCTGAGCATGTCTGCGGAAAGTCTTTTTTTCAATGCATGCGCGCCGAACGCTCCCAGAGCTACGGCTAAAAACATCACGATACAACCAAGCAATAGCAAAATTTTCATATTTTAACGCCTCCCTGTGAAATAGTACCGATTCCAATCGATTTCGTCAATTTTCCTTGTGAATCTCTAAACTTATAGAATTTTTCGACTCTCATTTGGCGCCTAGTATGATATATTTTTTCCAGGGCCAATGCGAAGCATTTGGAGCAATAGACAGCGTGTCCTCCACCTTTTTTACGGGAAAGTGAGGTGATGATGCTGTCTTTTTGTGCTATCGTTTTTCGGAATAAAATCTTGTGTAAAGCCAAAATTGATAATGGAGAGGATGAATGCAAAAGTGATCAGCAGAAAATCCGTGTTCAGAAAATCTATCTCTATGGTCATGTCAGCCATTTTGGTACTTCCGTTAACCTTGGGCTTATTTCAGGCAGGACCCGACCGTGCATCAGCCGCAACACCGGAATCGACACGTTTTCTACAATTGTATAAACAGCTGAAGGATCCGGCTAGCGGATACTTTTCAAAAGAAGGCATCCCTTATCATTCCGTTGAAACGCTTATGAGCGAGGCTCCGGATTACGGACACTTAACGACTTCAGAAGCGTACAGCTACTGGATGTGGCTGGAAGTGCTGTATGGTCATTATACCGGGGATTGGGGGCATTTGGAATCCGCATGGGACAACATGGAGAAATATATCATTCCTGTTAATGAAGGCGACGGTAAGGAAGAGCAACCGACAATGAGTAACTATAACCCGAACAGCCCCGCCACTTATGCCGCAGAATATTCGCAGCCGGATCAGTACCCAAGCCGCCTAAGTGGTCAGTATGGTGCTGGCAAGGATCCGCTGGACTCTGAGCTGAAGGCAACCTATGGCAACAACCAGACTTATCTGATGCACTGGTTGTTGGACGTGGATAATTGGTATGGCTTCGGCAATCTTCTGAATCCGTCGCATACAGCAGCCTATGTAAACACCTTCCAGCGTGGGGAACAGGAATCGGTCTGGGAGGCTGTACCACATCCATCGCAAGACAATCAAAAGTTTGGCAAGCCTAATGAAGGCTTTATGAGCTTGTTCACTAAGGAAAATAATGCCCCGGCACAGCAATGGCGCTACACGAATGCCACCGATGCGGATGCACGGGCAGTTCAAGCGATGTACTGGGCTAAGGAATTGGGATATGATAACTCCGTATATTTGAATAAAGCCAAAAAGATGGGAGACTTTTTGCGTTACGGTATGTACGATAAATACTTCCAAAAAACCGGAAGCGCTTCCAATGGAAGTCCTATTGCTGGTACGGGCAAGGATGCCAGTCTTTATCTGATGGCATGGTATACAGCCTGGGGCGGCGGACTTGGCCAAAGCGGCAACTGGGCTTGGCGTATTGGTGCCAGCCATGCACATCAGGGCTACCAAAATGTCGTCGCAGCGTATGCGTTGTCCGATCAAGATGGTGGATTAATACCGAATTCACCAACGGCGGGACAGGACTGGGCGACCTCGCTGAAGCGCCAACTGGAGTTTTATACTTGGCTGCAATCCGATGAGGGGGCCATTGCAGGCGGAGCGACGAATAGCTGGGATGGTGCCTATAAGGCTTATCCATCTGGCACAAGTACCTTTTATGGTATGGCTTATACAGGGGCTCCTGTATATAACGATCCACCGTCGAACAACTGGTTCGGGATGCAGGCTTGGCCTGTCGAGCGAGTTGCCGAGCTGTACTACATTTTAGCCAAGAAAGGGGATACTTCATCCGAGCAGTTTAAAATGGCTAAACAAGTGACGGAAAACTGGATAGCGTGGTCCAAGAGCTATGTATTTGCCAACGAACGGCCTGTGACTGATGCACAGGGATACTATTTGGACGCTCAAGGTAAGCGTATTCTGGGTGGCAAGAATCCGAAAGTGGCTACTACAGCAGCTAAAGGGGAATTCTGGCTGCCGAGCAATCTGGAATGGAGCGGAAAGCCTGAAACCTGGAGCGGATTTGCCAATCATAAAGGGAATACCAATCTCCATGTGGTAACAAAGAATCCAGGGCAGGATGCCGGAGTGCTGGGCAGCTATGTTAAAGCACTTACTTTTTTTGCTGCTGGAACGAAAGCTGAAAAAGGAGACTATTCCGAGTTAGGCAAGGAAGCTAAGGATCTGTCTAAAGCTTTGCTTGATGCTGCATGGGGTTATAATGATGGTATAGGCATTACAACGAAGGAAGCGCGCGAGGATTATTATCGCTATTTCACTAAAGAAGTGTATATTCCGAGCGGCTGGAGCGGTAAGACTGGACAAGGCAACACAATCCCTGGCACAGGTGCTACACCGTCTGATCCGTCCAAAGGCGGTAATGGTACGTATTCCAGCTATAGTGACATCCGGCCTAATATCACTAAAGATCCGCAATGGTCTTATCTCAAAGATAAATACATGACTTCTTGGAACAATCAGACCAAAAAATGGGATAAAGGCGCTCCAGAATTTACGTATCATCGTTTCTGGTCCCAAGTGGATATGGCAACGGCTTATGCCGAGTATGACCGTCTCATTAACGGTGGTGGACCAACCGAGCCGACAGCTCCCAAAGCTCCGGCAAATGTGAAGGCAAATGCTGGGGATGCTCAGGTTACACTGACCTGGAGCAAAGCGACGGGTGCCGATAGCTATACGGTCAAGCGCTCGACAACCAGTGGTGGCCCTTATACCACAGTAGCAACGGTAACAGACAGCACTTACAAGGATACAGGAGTGGTGAATGAAACCACTTATTATTATGTGGCAAATGCAACAAATTCTTTAGGAACCAGCCCGGATTCTGCCGAGGTCAGTGCCAAGCCTACGGCAGCACCCATTCCAGTAACGGGAGATGTGATTGCACAATATCGCGTGGGTGACACCAACCCGGGAGATAACCAGATTCGGCCACTGTTCCGTGTAGTAAACAAGGGCAAAGAGACAGTTGATCTGAAAAATGTCAAGCTGCGATACTACTACACTGTAGATGGCGACAAGCCACAGGAATTCCATTGTGACTATGCACAGTTGGGCAGTAGTAACGTTCAGGGACGTTTTGTGAAACTGGATAAGGCCGTTACAGGCGCAGATTATTATCTGGAAATCTCCTTTGGAGCTGGTGCGGGAAGTCTGACAGCAGGGGAAAACACAGGGGATATTCAGATTCGCATGAACAAGGCGGATTGGAGCAACTATAACGAAAGTGATGATTTTTCCTATGATCCAACCAAGACATCTTATACGGATTGGGACAAAGCACCTTTGTATATAAACGACAAACGTGTCTGGGGGCTGGAGCCTTGATTGTGAACTGATTGTGGAAATTGCGGACGGAACGTGAGAGCACTGAATTCACTTCCGTCCATTTTTTTGTGATCGGATTCGTGGTACACTATGATCGTTACATCACTACATACATGACCGAGGTGACCTGAGACATGAATGACAATTTGGCACAGGCTCTGAATGAGCAAATGAACTTTGAATTTTACTCCGCTCACGTATATCTGGCGATGGCTGCTTATTGCTCCAGTGAAAGTCTGGATGGGTTTGCAAACTTCTTCCTGGTACAAGCTGAGGAGGAACGGTTTCATGCCATGAAACTGTATAAATACATTAATGACCGTAGAGGACGCGCCACATTGGCTGCATTGCCGGAGCCGAAAAATAGCTACGATTCCATGCTGGATGTATTTGAGCATGGCTACAAGCATGAGCAGCAAAACACGCAAAAATTTTATCATCTGGCTGACTTGGCCCTCGATGGACGCGAGCATGCAACGATCCATTTCCTGAAATGGTTTATTGATGAGCAAGTCGAAGAGGAAGCTCTGTTCGACAGTGTTATCCAGAAGCTTAAACGCATTGAAAGAGACAGCAATGCCTTTTATATGCTGGACAGCGAGTTTGCCAAACGCAGCTTTACTGCCCCTGCGGAGTAATACAGCTTACATGGTGTGTTTTGAATGCCGGAGATATGGCCAGTATTTTATTCGTCTAGAAAGTAGAGGAGCCCGATTTTCGGGCTTTTTTGCGTTGACTTTAATTAATGAATTCTCATCTTTCGAGGGGCTATTGTTATTTTAAATGGAGTTATAGAAAAAATTAATTTGTCGCTGAATGGTGAGCATGCTACAGTTATGTTAACTTTTATATCTTATTAAATAGATGGGAATAGTTATATAGTGGTTCACTCGTTTTATAAAAACATTATAAGGAGGCGGGTTAGTATGAGTGAAATCTATCGTCTGGCACTCCAGGAGGACGCAGAAAGATTGCAGTATGTGACGTATGAGGCGTATGAAACAATTCGGCAGTTGGAGCTTCGATGGCCTGCCGCTCAGGCAGACGTTGCTCTCATTCAAGAAAACATTAGAAATAATGATTGCTATGTGCTGGAAGTAGACGGTGTTATTCAGGCTACCGTTAGCCATCTCAAAAATAGAGCCCTTAATTTTATAACCGATCTACCGTTTGTGATGTGGTTCGCTGTAGACCCGGCTGCCCAGGGCAAAGGATATGGGAAAAAACTGCTGAATTGGGTAGAGCAAACGATTATTCGTGACAAGGTCGGTGCTCCTGCTGTGACACTGGCGACTGCGGAAAAGCATCCCTATTTGCTATCCATGTACGAGCGTTGGGGATATGAACGTATCCATGCTTTTGACCATGGAACAGGGGACGGGACGATGCATTTACTACGTAAAGTGGTGAATCCTGAATTATTCTCCACCTACATTCGTGAAAAAAATGAAGCCGAGACAGTTAATCGAAATTAGACGCGATCATAGGGAACGGACGAAGCCGATTCGTTTGCAGAAGGGGGGCAGGACTTATGAAGTTTGTATTGTTCAGCCTAATGGCTAATCTGCCTAATGCGATTACCGGAGAAGCCTGGAGTTCGCAGCAAAAATTCCAAAATGTAATAAAGCAGGCTGTGGTCGCAGAGGAGCTTGGTTTTGATGCGTATGGTGTGGGGGAGCGGCATGGTACGCCTTTTTTGTCGTCTTCACCTCCACTCGTTCTGACCGCTATAGCAGCGAGAACTGAACGGATTCGTCTGCTGACGATGGTAGCGGTGCTTAGTATTCTTGACCCGGTACGCGTAGCTGAGGATTATGCGACATTGGATCATTTATCGGGCGGAAGATTAGAACTGATTATCGGAAAAGGCAATGATCCACGCCATTATCCGTTGTTTGGAATTACGGAGGAAGAGCAGTGGGAGTCGCTAGCAGAACGCTATCGTCTGCTCAAACGGCTATGGAGCGAGGAAGAGGTTACGTGGAAGGGCAACTATCGGCCCCCGCTGTATCAGGTCACGACACAGCCACGCCCGTATCAACAGCAAATTCCGATATGGCATGGAAGTGCCTCCAGTACATTATCGACGGAGCTGGCTGCACAATATGGAGAGCCGTTATTTTCCTCTAATTCTTTGCGTGGATGGGCTGGGAGAGCAGGAGCAACTTGAACAGTTGCATCGGTTTGCCGAGGATATCATCCCTGTGCTGCGGCGAGAGATTCCCAGCACTATTTGGCAGCAGGTGCCGAACCTACACAAAGAAAATGGATCACTGGCTGCTATTCCTAAAGGTGCTCCCTCCATTTCTCCTATTTTTCAGTTGTGATTGATGAATAACGTTACCCTCTCTCATGAAAGCAACCGAAGTAGCGGTGTTTTCGGGTCGATAGCGACTGAGAGAGGGGCTTTTTAGTTTTAGACAAATTGACAGAGATACATAAAAAGAGTAACGTAATTGTATATTTATTTAAATCTCATAAAATTAATCGGATTAATTAAATTTAAAGATGTGGAATCTAATGATATAAAGGAGGAATTTTTTTGAGCGACCCACAATCTAGTACGACCAAGCGCTGTATAACAGCCGAGGATTTATATCGACTTCACTGGGTTAGCGATCCAGCTATTCATCCTCTCAGCAGTGAAATCGCTTACGTAGAGCAGCATATTAATAAAGAGCGGACAGATTATAACTCAGGAATTTGGCTATTATCGCCTGAAGGCGCTAACGCAGTACCCTTTACATATGGACCCAAAGATGAAACGCCTGTCTGGTCACCAGATGGAACACAACTAGCTTTTCTCCGTACAACAGACGGCAAGCGCCAGGTATGGATTATTCCGAAACGCGGGGGGGAGGCACGACAGCTTACACACGTAGAGAACAACGTTCGTTCATTAGCCTGGTCTCCTGATGGGACCAGCATATCGTTTGTAGCCAAAACGGCCGAGAACCCGTCAAGCCCTCCATCCGATGGAGGAACTCAGGAGGCACAACTTAAGGGACGAGTCGTTAATCGAACGAAAGCTAAATCGGACGGCTATGGACTGTGGGATGATACTCGTGATCACTTGTATGTAACTGATGTGACTTCGGGGCACACGGTTCAGCTGACGTCCGGCGCCTATGATGTGGCAGAGCCTGTGTGGTCACCGGATGGTCGTCGTATTTTATTCGTCGCCAGGATCGCAGAGCATTCGAAAGAGGATACGGATTTACGTGAGCAAAATGATTTGTTTACGATAGCTCCAGCGACCTCAAGTAGTGATGCAGTAGCACCGCTTAAGCTGACCCATTCCGAACTGCACATTGAGAGTGCTGCTTATTCTCCCGACGGTTCAACGATTGCCTTTTACGGTCATGATCGACATGCCAAAGGCGCTACTCAGACTCGACTGTATACGGTTCCCTCCAGTGGCGGGACGGTAGTATGTGTTAGTGAGACACTGGACGCTCACATCGGTAATGCAGGTATGAGCGACATGCGTTCACATCTTCATATAGGACCACCACGCTTCAGTGCGGATGGTCAATCCCTGTATACGCTAGTAACTCTTGAAGGGAATGTACACGTATATCAGTTTGCGCTTGATGGAACTTTTAAAATTTTAACGCAAGGAGATCGGGAAATTTATCAATTTGAGCTTACTTCAGATGAGCAGCATATCATTGCTGCTTCCACTGATGTGGCTTTACCAGGCGATTTGTTCCGAATTGCGATCCATTCAGGAATTGAGGAACGGCTGACCAGAGTGAATGACCCTCTGCTTGATGAGATTGAGATCAGTGTGCCTGAGAGCTTCTGGACTGAGGTTGAGGATGGACGACGGGTGCAGGGATGGGTGATGAAACCTGTTGGATTTAAGGAGGGCGTATCTTATCCTGCCATATTGGAAATTCACGGTGGTCCTCATGCCATGTATTCCAATTCTTTTTTTCATGAATTTCAGTTGCTGGCCGCTCAGGGATATACAGTCATCTACACGAATCCGGGAGGAAGCCGAGGGTACGGACAGTCTTTTACCAATGTCGTCCTTGGAGATTATGGCGGGCGCGATTACACCGATCTGCTGAGCGCAGTGGACGAGGCTATACGTCAATTTCCATTCATTCATCCAGAAAGGCTGGGCGTAACAGGGGGCAGCTATGGTGGTTTTATGACAAACTGGATTGTCGGCCATACCGATCGTTTCCGCGCAGCTGTAACCCAGCGTTCCATATCCAACTGGCTATCGATGTATGGGGTGAGTGACATAGGGTACTCGTTTACAGAAGACGAAGTTGGCGGGAATCCGTGGAAAGATTTCGAACTCCTGTGGAGACAATCTCCGCTGGCTTATGTGCAGCAAATCAATACACCGCTGCTCATATTGCACGGGGAGCAGGATCTGCGTTGCCCAATTGAGCAGGGAGAGCAGCTGTTTACAGCATTACGTCGCTTGGGGAAACCTACGCAATTTGTCCGTTTTCCAGCTTCAAGTCACGAGCTTTCACGAAAAGGGCACCCGCAGCTTCGCGTGGAACGACTGCAACGTATTACTAATTGGTTTGTCAAGCACCAGATATAACACATTATGCGTTTCTTGCACTTACGACACAGAAATTTTCACAAAAATCATTAAAAATTTACAAACAATGCCTGATTTTTAAACAAAAAAGGGTATTGTTTGTGTGTATAATATTTTTATACATTATAACGTCATACTTTAATTTTTTGTGTTTATAATAACATAAAAAATGACATATACATTTTTTTCTTATTAAAGGAATTTAAAAATATTGACATTTTTATAGTCCATATTTATTATGTAAATAAAATATTTCACATTTAATAATTACTTATGGAAAAACATCCTGTATGACCTCAGCAATTTCTCACCACATTCATCTTTGATGCTGAATTTTAGGTTCCAAGCCTGAAATTCCAGTATACTCCAAGGTTTTTTACACTTCCAAGTCTACTCACACACCTGACTTTTGATCTCAATCACACCACGAATGGAAACTCCATAACCAATTCACTTTTACAAGTCGATTACTGTTTTTTTGGAAATCCGTTTTGTTTCTTTTTGCTGCATCTATCTCTACATCTCGATGTCTCCATACATATGTACATTAACACCTGAATCGTAAAAACATTTTTGTTTTGCCACATCTTTGTGGGGAGGAAAGGGGTTTGGTATGAATCGCATTGCTTTGGTTTTTCCAGGACAAGGTTCTCAGTATGTAGGAATGGGAGCGGCATGGCATAGCGATTTTAATGAAGCGGATCGTTTGTTTGAAGAGGCTGCAGATATTTTGGGATATGATCTGAAAGCTTTATGCATGGCAGGTCCGATTACCCAGCTATCCAGAACATTCTATACTCAGCCTGCACTGCTTACGATCAGCGTCATTGCATTTCGGCGTTATATGCATGAAATCGGGATGATCCCTGAATTTTCAGCAGGTCATAGCCTGGGTGAATATTCAGCGCTGGTAAGTAGCGGTGTTCTAGCCTTTGGCGACGCTTTACGACTGGTACAAGAGCGGGGACGCTTCATGGAAGCAGCCGCAGAGGCCGGTCTGGGCAGCATGATTGCCATTCGCGGAGCTGAGTTGAACGCCGTGGAAGAATTCTGTCGTCTGCACTCCACAGTCGATCAGCCTGCTGTCATTGCTTGTTACAATTCGCCCAATCAGTATGTCGTCTCTGGTCATCATACGTCGGTAGCTATGGTAGCTGGCAAGTTAGAACAGCGGGGAGCCCAAATTACTCGCTTGCAGGTTAGTGGTCCTTTTCATAGTCCGCTTATGCAGCATGCTGCGGACAGGCTGACCATCGAGCTGCAAAAATACACTTTCCATGAAGCGCTGTGGCCCGTGATCTCCAATGTGACCGCTCTGCCATACCCCGATGTTGACAGCATCCGTCAAGGATTGATTTTGCAAATGACTCACCCGGTTCGATGGATTCAAACTGTGCAATATATGATGAATCATGGCGTAAAACAAGGTATTGAGTTAGGTCCACGAACGGTGCTGAAAAATTTAGCGAGGGAAATAAGCCCTAATATCGAAGTGCTGTCCTTGGACAGAGACTTGGATCGCCTTGAACTGCACCGCCGTTTCTCGATCCGTGATTGGATTGCCTGCTCCCTGTCACTAGCAGTGTCTACCCCCAACGCCAATTGGAATGAAGATGAGTATCGAAAGGGTGTTATTTTACCTGTGCGTAGACTGGAAAAATTACTGCGAAACTTGGAATCAGGCAGCAGTTCGCCTCCTGCTTCTGAGCAAAGACAGGAAATACTGGAGTGTATTCGCCTTGTGTTGCAAACCAAACAGGTCTCCGAAGGAGAGCAGAAAGCAATGCTAGAGCAATTGAGGAGGTATCAGGATGGAGCAGTTTCAAACCTTAGTTGAAATCATTCAAGACCGTGCAAGCCGGGATGAGAACGGAATCATTTTTATTTCCGGTGATAAACAAGAGGAATACGTATCCTACAGGAAACTTCTGGAGCAAGCATTACAGGTACTTTATGAATTACAGGAACAAGGAGTAAAACCCGGCGGTGAGCTGATCATACAGATCGACGACAACCATACCTTTTTGAATGTATTTTGGGGTTGCCTGCTTGGTGGAATCGTTCCTGTGCCTGTAAGCATAGGGAATAATGATGAGCATAAAATGAAATTGTTTAAAATCTGGAACACACTCTCCCGCCCATATATGGTTGCAGATGACAAGGTATTAGAGCAGCTTGAAAAATACGCGCACCAGCACGAACTGCTGGATTCCTTTGAGCCGGTTAAAAAAGCGACTTTTTCAAGCTATGCTTTCGATTATTCTACTCAGAATAAAGGTTTAGTTCATATATCCAAACCGGAGGAGCTAGCTTTTATCCAATTCTCCTCAGGTTCTACAGGCGATCCCAAAGGAGTCATGCTGACGCATGAAAATCTAGTTTACAATATCCGGGATATTTCAAATCAAACAGACATGAGCTCCAAGGATGCTTATTTGGGCTGGATGCCGCTTACGCATGACCTGGGATTGATCGCATTTCATTTAACCTGTGTGATCGCTAATGCCAAGCAGTTGATTATGCCAACGGCACTTTTTATCAGGCGCCCGTCTTTATGGCTAAAAAAAGTATCGGAGCATAAGGTGACTCAAATATGCTCTCCCAATTTTGGATATAAATTTTTTCTCGATCAGTATAAACCCGAAACAGCAGCTAACTGGGATTTGTCAAGTGTCCGTATGATCTTAAATGGAGCGGAGCCCGTATCTGTGGAGCTTTGTCATGTGTTTATGGATGCAATGAGTGTTCACGGTTTGAATGAAAATACGATGTTGCCTGTCTACGGATTGGCAGAGGCGAGCGTGGGTGTTTCCTCTCCACCTCTGGACAAAAACACCTTTATCCCCATTCATTTGAATCGGCAGCAGTTACACGTAGGTGAGCCTGTAGAAGAAGTGGACAAGTCTGACAAGCGGTGTCTTACTTTTTTGGATTTGGGTTATCCATTGGCTAATACCTCTGTCCGCATTTGTGATGAACAAAACCAGGTGCTTGATGATGGGGTGATTGGATACACGCAGATCCGCGGCAAAAATGTATCATCCGGATATTATAACAATCCAGAAGCTACCGCAAAGGTTATAACGGAGGATGGCTGGCTTATCACTGGAGATTTAGGGTTTATGCGGAACGGACGCCTGACTATTACCGGTAGAGCCAAGGATATCATTTTTGTGAACGGACAGAATGTCTACCCGCATGATATTGAGAGGATTGCCGAGGAACTGGATGGTGTGGAACTCGGAAAAGTAGCTGTGTGCGGTGTTCATGATACGCAAACGAGGCAGGATCGTATTATTGCCTTTGTGATGCACACAAAAAAGATAGAGCATTTTGTGCCGCTTGCCCAAAAGCTGAAAAGCCATCTGAATTACCGGGGAGGCTGGCATATTCATGCGGTGGTTCCGATCCGGCGTATACCTAAAACAACCAGTGGAAAGGTTCAGCGTTTCAAATTAGCCCAGAGCTATGAGCAGGGTGAATTTGATGAAATATTGACAGCACTGGCCGAGGCTGCTCGGGTCGCGCAAGCTGCTGAGCGTGCGGTCTTCCCTCAAGGAGAAGTAGAGAAGAAGCTGATTGGAATATGCCAGGATATTTTAAATATAAAGTCGATCGGGACGGATGACAGCTTTTTTGATATCGGAGTAACCTCCTTGCAGCTTGTTCAAATTATGGACCAGCTGGAGGATCAATTAGGGATTCATATTGAGGTTACAGACTTCTTTTCCTATCCGACTATCGCCAAGCTGGCTGCGTATATCTCCAGTCAGAATCTAAGCGAAGGCGCTGCTGCAATAGTACAGTCCGAAGGCAAGGAGGAAGCAAATGTCCGGGATATCGCCATCATCGGCATGTCAGGTAGGTTTCCTCAAGCGGAAACATTGGAGCAGTTTTGGGCGAATGTGTCATCAGGCGCTGACAATATCGGCCCGTACAGCGACGAAAGAAGAAAAGATGCCGAAGCTTTCCTTTCACGTCTGAATACGGAAGGACGGAATATGCAAATTGCAGAAGGCGGTTACCTGGATGAAGTAGACAAGTTCGATTACTCCTTCTTTAAATTGACTCCAAGGGAAACCTCGCTCATGGACCCGAACCAACGGTTATTTCTAGAAACAGCCTGGAGCACGATTGAGGATGCAGGGTATGGTGGAAAGCAACTGGCAGGCCAAAAGGTCGGCGTGTATGTCGGCTTCTCCAAGACCAGCTTCGAATATGAGCGTTTGTTGTCCGAGGTAGAACCGGGCGCGCTGCCGAACTTTGCCATTGGTAATTTACCGTCCATTATTTCCAGCCGGATTGCATATCTGCTCGATCTGAAAGGTCCTGCGGTAACAATTGATACAGCATGCTCTTCCTCGCTCGTGGCAGTGCATTTGGCCTGCAAGTCTATCCTTAATGGAGACTGCGACATGGCCTTGGCAGGTGGAGTGAAAACGATTTTGCTGCCGCTGAAAGCGGGCATTGGCATGGAATCCTCCGATGATCGGGCACGCGCCTTCGACGACCAGTCGGACGGAACGGGCTGGGGTGAAGGAGTTGGTGCTGTTTTCCTGAAACCGCTGCGCAAAGCGGAACAAGACGGCGACCACATTTTAGCCGTGATCAAGGGTAGCGCCATAAATCAGGACGGCAGCACGATTGGTATTTCCGCGCCTAATGCGCTGGCTCAGGCAGAAGTCATATTGCAGGCGTGGCGCGATGCACGGGTTGATCCTGAAACGATCAGCTCTATCGAAGCGCATGGAACCGGAACCAAACTGGGCGATCCGGTTGAGATTGACGGCATTACCAAGGCTTTCCGCAAGCATACACAGCGTAAGCAGTTTGCGGCGATCAGCACGGTCAAAACGAATATCGGTCATTTATACGAAGCCGCCGGGATTGCGGGTTTGATCAAATCCGTGCTGTCCATGAAGCACCAGCAAATTGCGCCGCTTGTTCATTTTCGCACACCAAACCAGAAGATCCATTTTGAGGAGTCCCCGGTATATGCCAATACGAAGCTGAGGGAATGGAAGACGGACGGTTTCCCGAGAAGAAGCGGGGTGAGTTCCTTTGGATTCAGCGGGACGAACTGCCATGTGGTGCTGGAGGAATATATAGCGAAGACGGAATCAGATCCAAGCTCAACGGGCAGCAACAATAAATCATCACCGCTGCTGTTGACCCTGTCGGCGCGAAGTGAATCCGCTTTGCGCCAGTTGGTCGGACGGTACGCAGAACGGTTCGGACGCGCAGAAGAGCTCGTGATGCAGGATGTGTGCTATACGGCTAACACAGGCAGAAGCCATCTGAATCATCGGATTGCTGTGACTGCCGCAGGAGCGGATGCGTTAAAAGCGAAGGTGCTTCAGTTGCATGAACAAGGCAGAGTAGTCGAAGGTGTATACACCGGAATAGCGGATAGCATAGGCAGCGTAGAGACGGTCACTGGAAGCTTGAACACGCTCCAATCCCTCGAGCAGCTTGCTGCCAAGTACGTGCAAGGAGCGCAGATCGATTGGAACGCCCTCTATGCAGGTAAGCGTTATAAAAAGGTTTCTCTGCCTACGTATCCATTCGAACGGAAAAGATGCTGGATTAACGTACCCGAACAGGTTCGAACGGAACAGAAGGCGCCAGTTCATGAAAACTCAACAGTAAAGGAGTCTGGAATGATGGGGAACGAGTATTCAGCGCCGGCACCTGCTGCCGATCAGCATAAATCATCTATCCTGCAAAAGTTAGCGAAAATGATCGGTAACGTGTCCCAGCTCAGCCTGGAGGAACTGGAACCGCAGACACATTTTCTCGAACTTGGGCTAGATTCCATTAATTTGTCCCAGGTTCGCCACAGTATCAAGGATACCTTCGGACTGGATATTCCAATGAATGAATTTTTCGAATCGTTGACCACGCTGGAGCTGTTGGCCAGCTACGTAGCCGAACGGGTGAGCACTTTCACTTCTGCTGAAACCCCGGTTCAATCTGTGGAAAATCGTCCAGAAACAACTCTGAATCAGGTTGATCATGCAGCTTTCCCGTTAACCCAACCGTCTCATGAATCCGCTGTTCCGGCTGCGGCATCCGTTTATGCCATAGACACGGCTGGGCAAACACGGGCTCAAAGCTTTCCAATCGCTACGGCTCCTGCGGCTGTAGAGCGAATTTTGGAGCAACAGCTACATCTGATGTCACAGCAGCTCGATGTTCTCCGGCATCAGCCATCTGCATCCGTAATAGCTTCCGAGCTATTAAGTCCGGAAGCGAGCGTTTTTTCATCGGGAATTAATGAAAGCACGCAGATCATGCGTACCGAACCCAAGCAGAAGGTTACAGTTCCATCCGCAAAGGCTGCTTCCAAGCAGGCAGGCCATGAAGCCAAGCCGTATACGCCCTATAAAAAGCTAGATGTTAAAGCACATGAATTGCTTTCGCTCCGTCAGGAACAACACCTGCAAGAGCTGATAGAGCGCTACACGGCCCGTTCGTGTAGCACTAAAAAGTACACTCAGCAGTACCGCTCCGTATATGCCAATAACCGGAATGTGGCTGGCTTTCGGCCTGTTTTGAAGGAAATGGTGTACCAAATTGTATCCCAACGTGCAGACGGGGCTAAATTCTGGGATTTGGATGGCAATGAATATGTCGATTTGACGATGGGCTTTGGTGTAAATCTGTTTGGACATAATCCAGCCTTTATTCGTGAAAAAATTGAGAAAGAACTGAAGAACGGCATGTGTATTGGCCCCATGTCCAACATGGCTGGGCAAGTCGCCGAGCGAATGTGCAAGATGACCGGTGTGGAACGGATTGCCCTGTATAATTCCGGCACGGAAGCCGTCATGGTCGCGCTCCGTTTGGCACGTGCTGCCACTGGACGAGCTAAAGTCGTCATTTTTGCTGGCTCGTATCACGGTACATTCGACGGGGTGCTGGCACTGGGGAGCGCGGGTGATGACAAGGAGCATTCGACACCTCTAGCTCCAGGTATCTTGCAGCATATGGTGGACGATGTCGTCGTGCTTCATTATGGGGCGGACGATTCTCTGGATTATATCCGCACCCATGCGCATGAACTGGCCGCGGTTATCGTGGAGCCGGTACAAAGCCGCCGACCAGATTTTCAGCCTAAAGCCTTTTTGCAGGAAATTCGCCAGATAACGGAGCAGTCGGGTACTGCCTTCATTTTTGATGAAGTCATCACAGGCTTCCGGATTCAGCCCGGAGGAGCCCAAGCGTGGTTTGGGGTACAAGCCGACCTCGTGACCTACGGTAAAATCATTGGCGGCGGGCTGCCCATCGGCATCGTAGCCGGAAAAGCCGCCTTTATGAACGGGATCGACGGAGGCACGTGGAGCTTCGGAGACGATTCCTATCCGCAGCATGAGCAGCAGCGAACCTTTGTGGCAGGAACCTTCTGCCATCATCCGCTGGCCATGGCTGCATCCTTAGCGGTGCTGGATCATTTGGAGAAGCATGGCGAGCAACTGCAAAATCGCTTGAACAGCCGCACCTCGGCGTTAGCAGCGGAGCTGAACAGCTATTTCACTGACGAACACGTACCTATGAAGGTCGTTCACTTTGGCTCCCTATTCCGCTTCGTGCTCAAAGGCGATTTGGAGTTGTTCTTCTATCACATGCTGGACAAAGGCATCTATATCTGGGAGGGACGAAACTGCTTCTTGTCCACGGCCCATACCGAGGAAGATATTGCGCGAATCGTAGAAGCGGTCAAAGATAGCGTGAACGAGCTGCGTAAAGGGGGATTTTTACCGGACCCGCCCCCGAATGGAAACGGCCCGGGACCGGGAAAGCAACCTGTAACCGTACCTCCAGAGGCTGAAGCAGCAGAAACTATTATTGCGTTAACTCCAGAGCAAAAGCAGCTTTGGTTCGCTTCTGTTTCAGATCGAAGTGACTCTCAATCTTTACACGAAACCGCCTTGTTGCGGTTTCGTGGTCCACTTCAGCAGCAGGCGTTCAACCAAGCTGTCCAGACCATTGTAAACCGTCATGAAGCCTTACATATCTTTATGAGCGGCGATGGGGAAACTCAGGTGTTCGCTCCTGTGATGAAAGCGGAAATCCCGCTTCATGATTTTACCAGTTATCGCCCAGATGAACAGGAACAACATATCCGGGCATGGATGATCAAGGACAGTGAAACTCCATTTGCCATGACGCCAGGCAAGCCATTATTCCGAATTCATCTGCTGAAAATATCGGATGAAGAGCATCTGGGTGTTTTTACGTTTCATCATTTTATCGCGGATGGCTGGTCAATCAGTGTATTCATTCAGGAACTGGAACACATCTATTCTGCGCTTGTTCGACATGCTGACTACAACCTTCCCGATCCAGTACCTTTTCGGAATTACGTTGTTTGGCAGCAGGATCAATTGAAAGCAGGGAAAAAAGAGGCCCTTGCTTTTTGGTCAGCAGTGCTAGAAAAGCAGCAGCCTGTCCTCCATCTGCCATCTCCGGTAAGGGGGATACAAATTCCGTCTTCCAGAGGAAGCAGACATACCATAATGCTCGAAGCGAAGCTCGTTAAACAATTGAGATCCGCCAGCATAAAGCTAGGCAGCAGTCTTTTTATAACGCTGCTATCCGCCTTTCAGATTTTTCTACATCGGCTGACAGGGCAGCAGGAAGTAACGGTGGGGGTTCCCACCGCAGGACAATCCCATATGGACGCCTTCTCTCTGATCGGCAACTGTGTCAACTTGCTTCCGATGATCAGCGAAGTGCGTCCTGATGCTACTTTTACGGAGCATGTTCCAACAGTCAAAAAGCGCATGAATGAACTGGACAGCTTCCAAAAGTACAGCTTTGCCGGACTCGCTCAGCTGGGACTAAAGAATTTGCCTGTCATTAACGCTGTATTCAATATGGATCGACCGATTCCGCGTTTTCAATTCCATGGAATGGAAGCAGAACTCATTGAGAATGAGGTATCATTCAGCAAATATGAGTTGTTTTTGAACGTGACAGAGGCACAGAAGCAATTACGTCTTGATTTTGACTACAATTCGGATCTTTTTCAGCAAAACATCATCGAAGCTTGGTCAGGGTATTTCCTGAATCTGCTGCATTCCATTGTAGAGGAAGAAGGGGCTCGCGTTTCCGCGATGTCTTTACTTCGTGCGTCAGAGAACGAACAACTTCGAGGTGCATGGGCAGCAAATACCGATGCCAACGGAAACTATCTTTGCGTTCTCGATGCCTACAAGCATTTGGCACCTGTCGGGACAGCAGGGGAGGTGTATCAAGCCTCAGGAGCAGGCCTGTTGGGAACGACCCGGGAATGGGTTTACGTGGAAAACGATGGCAAGCTGCGGCATATTGGAAATTTAAATCGGACCATTCACATTCGCGGACATCAGGTTAATCTGGAGCAGTTGGAGAAACATCTACTGCAAACTTTCCAATTGGAGTCCTGCGTCATTACACCGCAAACGGACGAAGCTGGAAAAGTCTCATATATAACCGCCTATGTGGTTGCAAACGCATCGAAGCCATGGGAAGAAGACGCACTGAAAAAGGCTGTAATCGAAATTCTTCCAGATTATACGCAGCCCCGCTTTTGGGTTCCTATGGATCATATTCCTCTTCTGCCGGATGGTCAGCCTGATCTACAGGCTTTGCCAGAGCCGAGACAAGCAAGCATATTCACTAAAACAGACGCCGCTTCTGGGAACCAGGGCATAGAAGATCAACTCGTGAACATTTGGAAGGACGTTCTGCATGTAACGGATATCAGCTATGACGATAACTTTTTTCAACTGGGCGGTGATTCACTAAAAGCGACGGTCATTCTGTCGAGAGTCAATAAGGAACTGGGTGTACACATTCCACTTAGCCACATTTTTGAGCTGCAAACGATTGCAGAGCTGGCTACATATATTGCGGGTGGAACAAAGAAGACCTACGAACCGATTGTATCTGTGAAATCGCAAGCCTTCTATCCGGTATCTTCTTCCCAAAAGAGAATGTACGTGCTGGATCAGCTGGGAGGCGGAACGGCCTATCATGTACCCGGCCAGCTTTTCATAGAGGGAGATCTGGAGGTTCCCCGCTTCATTAAAGCCGTTAGGGAAGTTATTTTGCGTCATGAATCCTTTCGGACGTATTTCGATCTGGAAGACGGAGAAGTGGTACAAAAAGTTCGGGACACGATTCCATTCGACATCCCGTGTACCCGCATTTCCAAGGAAGAAGCAAAACAGGCTCGGACCTTGTTTGTTCAGCCTTTTCACCTAGGAACAGCTCCTTTATTCCGCGCCGAACTGTACGAATTTATCGAAGGTGGCTTCATACTGTTAGTGGATATGCATCACATCGTGTCCGATGGTTTCTCCATGGCCGTGCTGCTGGATGAAATCATTCAACGGTATCAGGGCAGACAGCTTGCGAACATTCAGCTTCATTACAAAGACTTTGTTGCTTGGCAGAAGCAGCAGATCACTGACGACGCATTGCAAGCGCATGAATCATATTGGCTCCAGACCTTGAATGGCGAGCTTCCTATACTGAATATACCTACGGACTTTTCACGTCCACAAACACAAAGCTTTGAAGGTGACAGCTTGACCGTCACCTTGGAATCCAAACTTACTAACACACTCTACAAATTGGCCCAAGATACCGAATCTACGATCTTTATGGTACTTTTGGCGGCTTATAATGTCCTGCTGGGCAAGTATTCTGGTCAAGAGGACATTATCGTGGGTATACCTGTTGCCGGAAGACGGCATGTGGATACGCAAACGATGATTGGCATGTTCGTCAATACGCTGGTTCTTCGCAATCAGCCGCGATCTTTTTTAACGTTCCAATCCTTTTTGCAGAAGGTTAAGCAAAACTCGCTGCTGGCACTGGAGCATCAGGAATACCCGTTTGATGAGCTTGTAGACAAACTGGAACTGGTACGCGACGTAAGTCGAAACCCGGTGTTCGATACGATGTTTAGTTTGCAAAATGTCGGCACAGATGTTTTGGAAACAGGAGGCATTCGTTTTAAACCGGAAGAATTGAACGCGGGTATATCCAAGGTGGATTTTTCATTGCATGTGACCGAGGAAAAAGAACGTTTGTCTTTCACTTTGGAGTATGGCACAAAGCTGTTTAAACCGGAGACCATCCGACGGCTGGCAGAGCATTTTGTGCGAATTTTGGAAACGGTGACGCAGGATGTCCGGGTACGGTTGGCCGATATTACGATCGTATCTGATGAAGAGAAGCAATTGCTGCTAACCGGTTTTAATGATACCGTCGTACCTTTCCCGTACCATGAGACAGTCCACGGGCAGTTTGAAAAGCAGGTCGTACAGACGCCGGGTCATATAGCATTGGTGTTCGAAAATCAGCGTCTGACCTACCGGGAGTTGAACGAACGTGCTAACTCACTGGCACGGATACTTCAAGCGCATGGTGTAGGACCCGATAAGCTAGTCGGCCTGATGGTGCAGCGTTCGGCGGAAATGATTATCGGTCTGCTCGCCGTGCTAAAAGCGGGTGGCGCTTATGTGCCTATCGATCCTGAATATCCGTCAGCCCGTATTGAGTATATGCTGAGTGACAGTGAGGCTGCCGTGCTCCTGACCAGTCGCGATCTGGTAGGAGAACACCATTACAGCGCCAACACCCTGTTTATCGAAGATGAGGAAGTATATCAAGGGGAAAGGACCAATCTGGAAGCCACTGCTCAGCCGGAGCATCTGGCTTACGTCATCTATACTTCTGGCTCAACCGGAAATCCGAAAGGAGTTATGCTCCAGCATCGCTCGGTGCTGAATTTTATTACAGGAATGCGTGAAGTGATCGACTTTGCAGCGAACAAAACGATTTTATCCCTAACCACCATTTCGTTCGATATTTTCGTTTTGGAAACGATTCTGCCGCTGCTGGGCGGAATGACCGTCGTGTTAGGCGACCGCCATCATCAGGTCGATCCTCAGGCACTTGGCGAGCTGATTACTGCACATCATATTGACATGCTGCAAATGACGCCATCTCGGCTGCACATGCTGCTGAGTCATGAAGAAGGCTCCCGTGTGCTGCAAGGTGTACAGGAAATTATGGTTGGGGGAGAAGCGCTTCCGCCCAGGCTGCTGGAGGCAATGCAGAAATTGAACGGCCCCCGTATTTATAACATGTACGGACCTACGGAAACGACGGTTTGGTCGGCAGTGCAGGAACTTACCGATGCCAATCAGATTGACATTGGACGCCCCATTGCGAATACGCACATTTATATCATGGATGCGCAGAACAGATTACAGCCAATCGGTATACCGGGCGAGCTATGCATTGCAGGGGAAGGGCTGGCCCGTGGCTATTGGAACCGCGAGGATTTGACGGCAGAAAAATTTGTGGATAATCCATTTTCAATAGGGACACGAATGTACAGAACGGGTGACCTCGCTCGCTGGAAAGCAGATGGAAATCTGGAGTTTATCGGCCGAATCGACCATCAGGTGAAAGTACGTGGATTCCGGATCGAACTGGGTGAGGTTGAAAATGCTTTGATGAGCCATTCTGTAATTCAAGAGGCTGTCGTCACTGTATATCAAAACAAAGAGCAAGAATCCGTCTTGTGTGCCTACATTGTATTGCATACAGAAGAAACACCAAGCTTAACGGTCATTCATGAACATGCCGCCAAGTTGCTCCCGTATTATTCGGTTCCGTCTCACTTCGTGTTTCTGGATCGGATACCGTTGACACCGAACGGAAAAACCGACCGAAAAGCATTGCCGGAGCCTGAAAAGCTATTCCGACCGGATGTGGCCTATGTAGCGCCGCGAAATGATGTGGAAGAAGCTTTGGCCGCCGTATGGCAAGATGTTTTGGGACGCGATCAGGTGGGCATTCAGGATAACTTTTTTCTGCTCGGAGGCGACTCGATTAAAGCAGTTCAAGTCATCGCACGCATGCGTCTCCACGGGTATTTACTGGATATCCGACACGTACTGGAGCATCCGTCCATTGAAATCCTGAGCGGCTATGCAGAAACATTGTCCCGTCCGATAGAGCAAGGTCCGATAGATGGAGAAGTACCACTGACACCGATACAACGACACCTACTCAATGGGTTTGAACGGCATCCAGCATCCGAGGCACTTCCTGCCGCAATGTCGGTACTGCTGTTGGCAAAGTCGGGCTTTGACGAGCAGCCATTGCGAGCCGCATTGAAGAAAATCGTAGAGCACCACGATGCTCTGCGCCTTGGCTTATTACAACAGGCTGACGAGTCGGTTACGCAAGCTCACAAAGGACTGCATGAGGAGCTAATCACGCTGGAGGTACTGTCGCTTACGGGAACGGAAAGCGAAGCACGCAGCCAGATGGAAGCTGAATGTCAACGGATTCAAAGCAGCCTGCGGCTGTTTGAAGGACCACGAGTTCGGGCAGGGCTTTTCCGTCTGGATAGCGGAGATCATCTTTTCCTTGCTGTAGACCCACTAGTGGCTGACGCCATTTCATGGAATATTTTGCTCGAAGATCTGGCAACAGGCTACGGACAAGCTCTGGATGGGGAAACGATTGTTTTACCGGACAAAACGAACGCTTACCAAACGTGGGCAGAGCATCTTGAGCATTATGCGAATAGTAAAGAGCTGCTCAAGGAGCAGGACTATTGGAACAAGATAGAGTTGTCAGAGTGGAGAACGCTTCCCAAAGACCATGAAGTCATTACGGATTCTGGATCGGAGAGACAAACACATCAGCTCCACCTGCAATTATCAACAGACGAAACCCAGCATCTGATGACACAGGTCAATCATGCCTATAATACCGTGCCGGAGGAAGTACTGCTGTCCGTACTGGGGCAAACAGTATCCGAATGGTCAGGACAAGAACGGATTGCACTCTACGTGGAGAACCCTGGCCGAGAACAGGCTGAAACAAATTCGCTGGATATCTCCAGAACGGTAGGGCAGTTTACGTCCGTGTATCCAGTTGTACTGGACATCAAATCTGCGGATGATATAGTGCTGTTGCTCAAGCGTGTGAAGGAAACGGTTCGGCAGGTTCCAAATCACGGATTGGGCTACGGTGCATTGAGATATCTGACCGAAGCCAGCAATCCAACGGATTCTAAACGTTTTCGTCATCCGGAAATTGGTTTCCGTTATATAGACTCCCCACACCCGGAATCGGTTTATTTTTCTATATCGCCGCTGCAAGCTGAAATTGGACCAGGTACCAAGGATGTGATTAATGGTTCATCTTATGCTCTTTATATGGATAGCCGGTTGGAGGACGGAAAATTAAGTATCCGTATATCCTATGACAGGAATGCATATGAAGAGCGCACGGTCAAACAACTTTTCTCCCGCTTCGAAACACACCTGTTGAATACCATTCGTCATTGCCTTGATCAGTCGGGTCAGGAACTGACACCAACAGACGTAGGGGCAGATGATCTGGATTTGGAAGAGTTCGAAGAGATGAAGCATTTTTATGAAAGCCTATAAATATTCGATTGAGGGGGAAATCCGATGAGTAAAAGGCTTGAAATCGAAAAAGTGGCCAATTTAACGCCTTTGCAGGAGGGGATGCTCTTTCATACAGTCATGGAGCCGGAATCACAGGCGTACTATGAGCAAGTACGAATGACCATCCGGGGTGAACTGAACCTGGAGGCTCTGCAAAAGAGCTTCGAGACTCTGGTGCAGCGTCACGAAACGCTTCGTTCGAATATTTATCATAAAAGTGCTTCCCGTTCGCGGCTCATCGTGTTTAAGGAGCGAAATCCAACGCTTCGTTACGAGAATCTGACGAATATTCCCGAGGCAGAGCAAGCAGAGGCCATTCGCAGCTACGCAGACGCAGACCGAAACCATCGTTACGATCTGAGCAAGGATTTGCTCATTCGTCTGGCTGTGCTTCAAACCCAAACGCACGTATATACGCTACTTTTAAGCTTTCATCATATAATTATGGACGGTTGGTGCCTCGGAATCGTTATGGACGAGCTGTTCGCGGCTTATGAAGCACTGAAAGCGGGTAAGACCGTACAACTGCCAACACCGCAGCCCTATACTGGCTATGCCCGCTGGCTGGATAAGCAGGATAAGGAGGCGGCGAAGGAATACTGGCGGTCCATCCTGAACGGCTATGATCAGCCAGCCGTGCTGCCAACCCTGCCAATAGCCCATCCGCTCCAGCCAGATACCGGGTACTTGCTGCATGAGCATAAAATAACACTCACGGATGAAACAACCCGTCAATTGCGGACGGTGGCTGAACGCAACGGAACAACCCTTAGCAGTCTGTTTCTGGCTGCATGGGGAGTGGTGCTTGGAGGATACAACCAAAGTGAAGACGTCGTCTTCGGCACCGTTGTTTCCGGCCGACCGCCGGAACTTGAAGGTGTTGAACAGATGTTGGGACTTTTCATTAACACAATACCGGTACGAATCAAATTGGATGCAGATCTGCCATTCTCAGGTCTGCTTCGTGAAGTGCAGCGCAGCGTGGTTCAATCACGGGCGTATGACTATTTTTCACTCGCTGAAATACAGTCCCAGTCAGCGCTCAAGCAGCAACTCATGGATCATTTTGTTGTATTTGAAAACTACCCGCTGGAGGATATGGTTGGCCGGCCTGATCTGAAGGAACGGCTTGGATTCGTCATGGAGGACGCCCAGCTGTCCGAAGAAACACCTTACCACTTCAACATCGAAGTGGAGGACGGAAGAGCGCTGAGCTTTATGCTGTCCTACAACAACCATGTCTACAGCGATGAAGGGATGACACGGTTAGCCGGGCATTTGGAGCATGTACTCGTCCAGATTGCACGTACACCAGAACTCCTGCTGCGGAACATTCGTCTGCTGACCGCTACAGAAGAGGCGGAACTCACCAATGTATGGAGCGGACCGATTGCCGACTATCCTACCGGAACATTTCATGGAATATTTGAGGCACAGGCAGAACGTATCCCGGAACAGACCGCTGTCATCTACGAAGATACTGCACTGACCTATCATGAGCTGAATGAGCAGGCCAATCTGCTTGCTCAAGCATTACAAAACCGCGGGGTCCAACGCGAACATCTCGTCGCCGTGATGCTTGAGCGTTCAGCAGACATGATTATCGCTGTGTTAGGGATTATGAAGGCGGGAGCTGCCTACGTACCTGTCGATCCGACCTACCCGAAAGAAAGAATTGCTTACATGCTTCAGGACAGCGGAGCTACGATTATGCTCACGCAGTCTTCCTTGACTGAACTATTGGCCGATGTGGATTTTGCGAGTGAAGTGCTGGACTTGCCAGCGTTACTTCAACAAGCTTCACAAGCGGAGCATTCCCATCAACAAGCGCCTATCTACGCACCTATTTATGATCCTGAGGCTTTGGCCTACGTCATTTACACATCGGGAACGACGGGCAACGCCAAAGGCGTGATGATCGAGCATCGCCATTACGTAAATACGGCGTGGGGCTATAGAGAAGCTCACCAGTTAAAAGAGTTTCCCGTCAAGCTCCTTCAGATTGCCAGTATGTCGTTCGATGTCTTTGCCGGTGATCTGGCCAAGACATTCGTGAACGGAGGCACCATGGTCATTTGTCCACAGGATGTGCGCAACGATCCTCCAGCTTTGGCCCAGTTTCTCGAACAGCACGAAATTACGACGTTTGAAGTTCCGCCAGCCTTGTTGACGTTGCTTATGGCCTACGTATATGAACACGGTACAGATGTCAGTGCCATGAAGCTGCTTACTACAGGCGCGGACAGCTTTGGCGTTGAAAACTACCGGACGCTTTTGAATCACTTCGGCGATACGATGCGCATCATGAATACCTACGGTGTAACCGAAGCGGCTATTGATTCCAGCTTTTATGAAGAAACAGCTGAACGTCTGCCTCCGTCAGGTATCGTCCCGATTGGAAAGGCACTGCCGAATCATAAAGTATATATCGTGGATGAGGCTTTGCGTCCGCTCCCTGTCGGCGTAGCCGGGGAGTTGTGCTTGGGCGGCGCTTCTGTGGCCCGCGGTTATTTGAACCGTCCTGACCTGACGGCGGAGAAATTTGTACCGAATCCTTTTGTAAAGGGAGAGCGTCTGTACCGCACCGGAGATCTGGCACGCTGGCTGCCGGATGGCAACATTGATTTCATCGGTCGGATTGACTTTCAGGTGAAAATTCGTGGCTACCGGATCGAACCTGGTGAAATTGAGTCGGCCTTACTCCAATTGGATGAGGTACGCCAAGCGGTGGTCACGGATAGAACGGATAAAACCGGACAAAAGTATTTGTGCGCCTACGTAGCAGGTACAACCGACAAATCCTTCTTGCGGACAGAGCTTGCCAAGCAGTTGCCAAGCTATATGGTGCCCGCACATATTATCGTGCTGGATCAATTGCCTTTGACCCATAACGGTAAAATTGATCGACGTGCGCTTCCAGAACCCGAAGATTTTGTGTTGACCGACGTCGAGTATGAAGCGCCGCAGAGCGAACTGGAGCAAACACTCGCTTCCATCTGGGAGGAAGTCATTGGTGTTAAGCCGATTGGTCTGCGCAACAACTTTTTCGAGCTTGGTGGTGATTCGATCAAAGCGTTGCAAATCGCAGCCCGATTGAACGCGAAGGGCCTCAAAATGGACATGAAGGATTTGTTCCGCCATCCGCAGATTGATTTGATTGCTCCTTATATAAAAAAAGTAATTCGGACCATCCCGCAGGGGGCGGTACAAGGTACAGTGGAGTTGACACCGATCCAATGGGAATTTTTTGAGCATCATCGAACAGAACGTCATCATTACAGTCAGGCTGTCATGCTCAAGAACCCCGAAAGATGGAACGAAACCTTGCTGCGAAGCGCCGTGGACAAGCTGACCACGCACCATGATGCCTTGCGCATTACCTTTGATGAACGTGAAAAAAAACCTGTCGCCTATAACAGAGGCACAGCCGAAGGTGAACACTTTACATTGGAAAGCTACGATTTTTCACATGCTGACCAGCCTGAGGAAGAAATCGCGCAGCTCACTGACGCGTTACAAAGCCGTTTTGATTTGCGTAACGGCCCGCTTGTGCGTTTGGCTTTAATCCGGCTACAGGAATCCGATCATTTGTTAATCGTCATTCATCATCTTGTCGTAGACAGTGTGTCGTGGAGAATCCTGCTGGAAGACTTGGAAACAACCTACCAACAGTTAGCTAACGGTGAAAAGCTACAGTTACCCGCCAAGACCGATTCCTACAAAGAATGGGCAACACGTCTGTCCAAGTATGCGCAAAGCGAACTGGCGCGTCAGGAAATCAGCTATTGGAATACGGTAGAAGCTCGTGAAATACTTTCGCTACCAAAAGATCATGAGGTTCCAGATAGCCTGATCCGTGACGGGCGCAGATCCGCAGTGACACTCAGCCGGGAAGAAACCGAAAACCTGCTGAAACACGCGCACCATGCTTACAATACAGAAACAAATGATATTTTACTGACGGCGCTAGGACTGGCTTACCGGGAATGGAGCGGACATGCTGAAATTGCAGTTCAGGTGGAAAGTCATAGCAGGATGGAATTGATTAAAGACATTGACGTATCCCGTACAGTTGGCAGGTTTACGTCCGTGTATCCGTTTGTGGTAAATGTGAGCAAGCCCGAAGATTTGGCCCATCAAATCAAGCTGGTTAAGGACAATTTGCGACGTGTACCCAACAAGGGTGTCGGCTATGGCATTTTACGCTACTTGACCGACAGGGAGCAGCAGGATAGGGCAGCTCTTTTTTCTGCCAAGCCACCTGAGATCAGCTTTAGCTTTGACGGAGAAGCCAGAGAAGGTACGACATGGCGTACCTCGCCACTATCCACGTTTGCTGGTACTGAAATCAACCCTCTGACTGAAAAAGCGTCCAGCTTTGATATTCATGGTGCGGTGACTGACGAAAGACTCCGCATTGTATTCGAATACAACGGACGTGAATATGAAGCATCGACGGTGGAGCGACTTACAGCCAGCTTTAAGACTCATCTGATCGAACTTATTCGCCATTGCTGTGCCAAGGATACAGCAGAACAAAGCCCGACGGATTTTACATATGGGCAATTGTCTCTGGACCAGTTTGAAAATATTGCAAATCGCTTATCAAATAAGGTGTTAAACCACCAAGTGAAAATTAAAGACCTCTATCCGCTATCCCCGATGCAGGAGGGAATGCTATTTCATTCCATACTTGATGAAAAGTCAGAGGCTTATTTCGAACAAACGATTATTACCATTCATGAAGCTATGGATACCAACCTAATCAGCCGAAGCTTACAAAAGCTGATTGAGCGATATGATATTTTCCGTACGGTATTCATGTATAAGGAGATGGATCGTCCGCTTCAGGGTGTACTGGAGGAACGATTAGCTGCTCCTGTCCATACCGAAGATGTGCGTAGTCTACCGGATGCGGAAAAGCACAGACGACTTCAAGCCATTTTACAGGAAGAGCGGCAGAGAGGTTTTGATCTGGAAAAGGGGGTTCTCATCCGGTTAGCGCTTGTACAGTGGGATGAGGACACCTCAAAGCTCATCTGGATCTCTCATCATATTATTATGGACGGCTGGTGCCTGCGGACGGTAGCCAAAGATTTTTTTGATATTTACACATCACTTCGGGACGATACTCCTTTAAAATTAGAGCCTGTCCATCCATTTAGCAGCTTTATTCAGTGGTTGGAAAGACAAAATAAAGAGGAAGCAGCAGCATACTGGAAACAATATGTGACTGATTTTGAAAATGAAACCGTCGTGCCCGGCTATACTCGATCCGTCGATCATTCGTTTCAGGCAGAGCAACTCATATGCACATGGGGAGAGCAGCTGACCCAAGGCATGGAACAAATCGCCAAACAAAACCGTGTCACCGTCAGCACCTTATTTCAAACCGTTTGGGGCTTATTACTACAAACGTACAACAACAGTAAGGACGTCATTTTCGGGTCTGTCGTATCGGGCAGACCTGATGAAATCCCCGGTATTGAAAATATGGTCGGATTATTCATTAATACCATACCTGTACGTGTTAAAAGCTCCGCTGACCTGCGGTTTTCCGACTTGCTTACGTCTATACAGGATTCCTTGATGGAGTCCAATCGGTATTCCTATTTTTCCTTGGCTGATATTCAAGCCCATAGTGTACTAAAACAAAATCTGATCCAGCATATTGTCGCCTTTGAAAACTTTCCCGTTTCGGAAGAACTTACGGGCCTGGAAAAAAATCCTAAAGCCCTCCGTGTTGGTGAAATAGAGGATATTGAACAGACCAATTATGATTTGAATGTAATCGTCATGCCTGGCCGAGAGCTGGAAATCAAATTTAGCTATAACGCGCTGACGTATAACAAAAATGCGATCAAACAATTGGCTGCTCACCTCATCCAAATGATGGAGCAAGTTATTCAAAACCCAAATATCCGGGTTTCGGAGATTGATCTTTTGACAGCGGAGGAAAAACAGCAGCTCTTGTTTGATTTTAATGATACACGGAGACCGTATCCATCGGACCACACCATACATCACGGCTTTGAATTACAGGCAGAGAAAACACCGGATGCAGTAGCTATTGTATTTGAAAATCGTGAGCTAACTTACCGCGAGTTAAATAAAAAAGCTAATCAACTGGCTTCGAAGCTGCGGAAACTGGGTGTTACGCCGGATACCATCGTAGGCATTTTGACTGAACGTTCACCAGAAATGATTATCGGTATTCTTGGTATTTTGAAGGCGGGTGGAGCCTACTTGCCACTGGAGCCTTCTTATCCACTAGAACGGATTATGTTTATGCTTCAGGATAGCGGTAGCGAAATTCTGCTAACCCTATCCAACAAGGGAAGACAGATGAACACTTTCGATTTTTCCGGTACTGTTCTGGATCTGGCCGACATCAGCTCCTACGACTCCGACGACTTCATTTTTTCCGAATCGACAACGGCAGACGATCTGGCCTATGTCATGTATACATCCGGCTCGACCGGGCGTCCCAAGGGTGTCATGATTGAACACCGGAATGTCATACGGCTGGTGAAGAACGCCAATTACATGCCATTTGCCGAGAACGAGCGCATTTTGCTGACCGGGGCGCTCGTGTTCGATGCCTGTACCTTTGAAATTTGGGGAGCTTTGCTGAACGGATTGCGCTTGTACATTGTACCGGAATCCGTAATCTTGGATGCTGTTCAGCTTGGTGAAGCGCTGAATCGATATCATATTACAACGATGTGGCTGACATCGCCCTTGTTTAACCAACTCACTCAGCATAAACCAGATCTCTTTGCTTCGCTAGAGCACCTACTGGTGGGCGGGGATGTGCTTTTACCTGGGATCATTAATACAGTGAGAGCACATTCTCCGGAGCTGAACATTATCAACGTCTATGGCCCGACGGAAAACACAACATTTTCTACTTATTTCCCGATTGATAAGGAATATAATCGCATTCCTATTGGTCGTCCAATTGGCAATTCAACTGTTTATATTTTGGACTCTTCAAGCAGGCTGCTGCCTATTGGTGCTCAAGGAGAAATATGTGTTGGCGGGGATGGTCTGGCACGTGGCTATCTGAACAGGGATGATCTGACCCAGCTAAATTTTGTCCCTAATCCATTCATTCCGGGCGAAAAAATGTATCGGACAGGTGATTTGGGCAGATGGCTACCGGATGGCAATCTGGAGTATCTCGGACGGATAGACCAGCAGGTTAAAATCCGCGGATATCGTATTGAGCCTGGGGAAATTGAAACCCAGCTCATGAGGCATGATGCAGTTCAGGAGGTGCACGTAGCCGTAAAAAGCACAAACGATGGTCAAAAAACGCTCTGTGCTTATATCTCAACCGACGTACCGCTATCTAAGAGTGATATGAAGACCCATTTGACTGGCCAGTTGCCGGATTATATGATTCCTGCCCAGTATGTGTTCCTGCCAGCGTTTCCTCTGACAACGAACGGTAAAATCGACCGCCAAGCATTGCCTGAGCCAGAAATGACCAGCGGTTCCGATATGGAATACGTTGCTCCAAGAAATGAAGTGGAACAACAGTTGGCGGACCTGTGGCAAGCAGTGCTTGGCGTTGAAAAGGTCGGCATTGACGACGGCTTTTTCGAGCTTGGAGGTCATTCATTGAAGGCCATTCAACTGGTATCCAAAGTACAGGAATCGAACATTCCGCTGGATATACATCAATTGCTTCAATATCAGACGATAAGAAGCTTGTCTGATCTTTTACAACGTGGTGAAGAGGGCGGAGTGAACGCGGATACGCTCATTGCGAAAGCTCAGGAGGTTGAGCGGGCTATTACAGAAGCGTTTGGTGTACAGGTCTTGCTTCAGTCCGTATCCACCGATAAGCAAAACTATTTGTTCCTGCAAGTAGAGCCTTTTTGTGTAGAACAAGTTCAGGCAATCTCTGAATTTATCCAATCTTATATCCATCCAGACCTGCACCCGCATTATATCGTTCGCTGGGGAACCGACGAACCAGATAGAATTCTCGGAGCTACACCGATACACGAAGAACAAGAAACCTTACTTAAACAACAGGCCGATGTATGGCTTGCCAGCATTGCTGAGTTAAATACAGAGTGGAATACCAATATACTAAGTCTGAATGCTATTGGGCGCTATCCGCTTGCACCAGCTCAGCATTACCATTTGCAACATTTTACAGGTTCGGGTATGGCTGTGCAGTTAGATAGCTACTTGGACACCGAGCGTTTGACCGTAACAATTCAGCGGCTTATTCAACGCCATGAATTGCTAAGAAGCGTACTTGTTCAATCGTCCGGAGCATGGGAATGGGAGTTGCGTCCAGTTCCAGAGCATCTTTCTTTACCGACTGTTGATCTCTCGGATCAGCCGGTACAAGCACAACGCAGGCTTCTTTCTTCCATTGCCTCTAACCTATTTTTAGAACCTTATGAACTTGCACAGTCGCTGCAGTACCGGATCGTCCTGATTCGCTTAAATTTGCGGGAACATCTGCTATTGCTCCCTTGCTCGCACATCATTTTTGATGCTACGAGCAGTGACATCCTGCGCAGACAACTCCTTGATGAATATCATCGTCCGCAGCAGACGGCACATGCGACAGAAGAGGTGCAATACGGGGAATATGTAAACCATATCCGCCAAGGCCCTCAAGGAATCGGGGATCAGGAAATCAGCGAGCAATTCAAACTCCAGACGTTTGGTGAGAATAATGATCGTATCCATGTGCTGACCGAAGAACGCAACTATGCGGACACTACCAGATATCGTTGGGAGCTGAATTTAAGCGACATTTCAGAGCAGCACAGCGCTGCGAATATGTGGGATATTTCGCTTCAAATGGCTGTACGTTTTTTCAGCAGCTATTTCCAACTCTCTGATGTTCCGCTTTGGCTTACTAATTATGGAAGACAATATGGCGACCGAAACTATTTTGGAACCGTAGGCGAGTGTATTGATCATATACCCGTTGTACTGCAGGAAGATGACACTGAATCCTATGAAAAGAGTATCCATACCCACCTGGGCTTTGCTTCACGCTATCATTTGAACTTTTTCAATCTGATCTTCAATGCTGAAATGGAGAAAGCTTACCCGGTATCCAGCAGCATTTTGAAAAAAGGACTTGAACAGCTGCCTATCGTATTCAACTATTTGGGTGAGGGACGAGAGGATGCAGAATTGCTCGACAATCTGCATACCGAAGGCACACAGGCCAATGTCAACAAGGTTATTTTCTTTGAGTCAGAGCATGTAGGGGATATTCTGAAAATCTCACTTACCATTCCATATCATGAGAACGACCAGTATATCCATCAAATCTTCCAGACTGCTAGTGACAGGCTCTTGAATGCTTTGACCATTTTGCAGTAAGGAGATGAAGATGTGAATCTATTGTTTAAGGATAGCCGTTTTATCCGTTTTTTTGCATCTCGTACTTCTGCCAATATCGCAGACAGCATTTATTCTATCGTCCTGCTGTATTTTGTTCAGCAATCGACACAGTCGGTGGCGATGACCAGCTTCACGTATACGGCCGTATCTGCGGCGTCGATTTTTAGCTTTCTCGTAGGTCCTTTGGTGGACCGTTATTCACCGCCTTTGTTAGCCAGCATCGCCTTGTTTACGCAGGCTGTGCTCATTTTGGCCGTCCCGTTTCTCATTCAGAACGGGATGGTCAATCTGGTCGCTATCCTTGTTATTGTATTCATTGCATCCTGCTTCTCCACACTCTTTTATCCGGCCAATAGTAAAATGCTGCCGCAATTGATAGGCTCGCCGGATTTGATTGTCCGGGCGAATTCCATGATTTCGTCGACGGATCAGGTTATTAATATTGTCGGATATCTGGCTGGAGCCTCGCTCATCATCGCAATGGGGATGAAAAATACTTTTTTTCTAGCCGGCGCGATGCTGTTTCTGGCAGGCTTTGTATATGTCAGGCTCAACAAGCAAATTGATGCTCCTCCGGTGGAAGACACGAACGGAAGGAGTTCGCTAAAGATCGTGTACTATCTGAACGAATTGAAAGAAGGGTATCTTTTTGTAAAACGGCACACCTTCCTGAGAATTATGCTTCCGTTCTTTGCGCTGACAAACTTTTCGATGGCGATCTTGGTCATTGCCATGCCTTCTATCGCAGTATCCTATGGCTCGCCGATCTATTACAGCTTGCTGTATGTAGCCTACTTTATCGGTATTTTCATCGGTTCCTTTCTGGTCAGTGTACTGAAAAAGAACGGCATTACCATCGCGGTTTCCTGGGTAGCTATGGGGCTGGCAATCTATGTGTTTTCCATTGTGCCGGAGATGTGGATGAAGCTGCTGGCAGCTCTGTTATTAGGCGTTTTTACAGGCATCATCAATGTACTGCAAACGTCTTTGATTCAAATTATTACACCGCTGCCGTTACTGGGACGTGTTACAGCCTTTCTTAACACCTTGTCGAGCGCGGCTCTGCCATTAGGGGCCTTGATTGGAGGGGCGTTAGCTTTACGGTTTGCTCTGAGTGAGGTCCTTTTTTTCAGCGGACTGATTACTGGATTGTGCGGATTGGTTATGTTCCTGGTCAAGGATATTCGCCAGTTTGAGATTCCATCAGAGGAGATTGGAGGAGTAGCCCCTTTCCACAATTCATAAGCCACGCATGCAAAATGTCAGGTCCTCATCACAGGGTCTGGCATTTTTAGTATGTCTGGCTTCGCTCGTTTAGGCTGACTATTTTGGCGCTGGTGTTGGAGCGCCGTTTATGGTTATCATAGACGAAGATATCATTCGTAGTTTACATTCACATATTAAAGGAGATATATAATGGCCGAGCCCTTAAAAAATATGTACACGGAGAATTTTCTTCAACAATTCGGTGAAAAAGTACAGTCTGCGTACATGCCGTTCGATACCATCGGATTCATCCATCAAGTGATGGATGAAAATTGGGATGAACTGGAGCTAAAAGAACGAATACGGCGTATTTCGTTTACATTAGGGTCATTTTTGCCCAGCAATTATAGAGAAGCTTTGGATATTCTTTTTGCTATAGACGAGCATTGCAGTGGTTTTCCGTACTTGTTTTTCCCCGATTTTGTGGAGGTGTATGGGCAGGGAGAAGAGCATTGGGACCTGTCCATGAAGGCACTGGAGCGCTTCACATCTAAATCTTCTGCGGAGTTTGCCGTGAGACCCTTCCTCCTGCGTGAACCAGAACGGATGATGCAGCAGATGACGACCTGGGCGGGACACCAAAGTGAACACGTTCGCCGTCTTGCCAGCGAAGGCTGCCGTCCAAGGCTACCCTGGGGACAGGCATTGCCTGTGTTTAAGCGCAATCCTGCTCCAGTATTGACCATATTGGAATTACTGAAGGCCGATCCATCACTATATGTACGTAAAAGTGTAGCCAACAACCTGAACGATATTGCCAAGGATCATCCTGATGTGGTCATTGCTACGGCTCAACGGTGGAAAGGGACACATCCTGACACCGACTGGATTGTGCGTCATGGCTGTCGAACCTTGATTCGCAAATCCATCCCCGAAGTGATGGCAATGTTTGGCTATGCGGATGAAACAGACGGGGCGCCGTTAGTCACTGAAGCCTCTTTCAGCACAGCCCCTGCCTTGCTAAGGCTCGGTGATAACTGTGAGTTGAGCTACGCGCTTCAGCTTCGAGAAGGTGACCCAGTACGAGTCCGTATCGAGTACGGCATCGATTTTGTGAAGGCGAGAGGACAAGTCTCACGTAAACTGTTTTTGCTATCTGACAAAACGGTCCCTGGAGGAACCCGTCTTACAGGTACACGGACACACCGTTTTGCAGACCTGACAACTCGTCGCCATTATGCGGGAGAGCACCGGATTGCGCTGCTCGTAAACGGGCAGGAAGCAGCTTTTACAATGGTAGAACTCCAGTTGTAGAATCACGATAGCGGTGAAGAAAAAGAGCCTGAAATCAGGCTCTTTATTTTTATCGTTCGCTTTACCAAATTTATTTTTTTCCAAAAAAATGATTCTGGTATTAGAACCTGGTACTAAGACGTGTTATACTACAGTAAGAAAGTGGATCTCATCTTATGTATAAAGGGGAAGGTATAATTTGACAGATCAACAACAATGGCTTGCGCCTGAATATTACAATATGACTTCGGAAATGGAACACCATGATACTGGTAAAACTGCACTCAAGTGGCTGAGTGAGACAGGAGAATACGAAGAAATCACCTACGGAGAGCTGTTGAAAAAGGCTAACCGGCTGGCTGGAGGACTCGCAAATCTGGGATTTAACAAAGGTGACAGGGTTCTGGTCGTAGTACCACGGCGTATTATTGCGTATGTAATTTATCTGGCCTGCTTGAAGCTGGGGCTTGCTGTCATTCCATCTTCAGAAATGCTACGTGCCAAGGATATTGCATATCGTCTTCGCCATTCGGAAGCGCGTGCAGTCATTGCCTGGACGGGAGTAACAAGCGAAGTGGACAAAATAAATGATGATTTGCCTGCTCTGGATTATCGTATCGTGGTCTCCGGGGACGACACGGCAGATGTATCTGGCTGGCTCGTGCTGAATGAACTGATGGATGGACAGGGAGATACTTTTGAAGCTGTAAAGACACACCGTGACGACATGGCCATTCTGGCCTATACATCGGGCACCACGGGAAATCCTAAAGGTGTTGTACATAGCCATGGCTGGGGATATGCTCATCTGCGGATAACATCACCATGGTTGGATATTCGAGCTTCAGACGTAGTATGGGCTACAGCTGCACCAGGATGGCAAAAGTGGATTTGGAGTCCGTTTTTATCCGTACTGGGGAATGGAGCGACGGGATTTGTATATAATGGTCCGTTTCGTCCGGGTCGCTATTTGCAGTTCATGCAGCAGTACGGAATCCAAGTGTTGTGCTGTACGCCGACAGAATACCGGATTATGGCGAAAACGGATGGTTTGGATCAATATGATCTATCCCAATTGCGCAGCGCAGTTTCTGCGGGAGAGCCTCTCAATCAGGAGGTCATTAATAAGTTTCAGGAGCAGTTCAACATTACGATTCGTGACGGCTACGGTCAAACAGAGAGCACATTAATTATTGGTAATTTAAAGGATGCACCTCTGCGTACAGGCTCAATGGGCAAATCTATTGCACCGGGACTCGTTGAGGTCGTAGACGAGGATGGCATTCCGCTGGCTCCGGGGCAAGTGGGCGATATTGCGGTACGCGCTGATCTGCCGGCATTATTCCATACGTATTACCATGATCCAGAACGCAAATTAGCTAGTGTCCACGGAGATTATTTTGTTACGGGAGACCGGGCTCGCAAAGATGAGGATGGATATTTCTGGTTCGAAGGACGTGGGGATGATATCATTATCAGTTCTGGCTATACCATTGGTCCTTTTGAAGTAGAGGAAGCGCTTATGAAGCATGACTCCGTGCAGGAATGTGCTGCCGTAGCCAGCCCTGACGAAATCCGTGGACATGTTGTAAAGGCTTTTGTCGTACTCAAAGCTGGAGTAGAAGGATCACCAGCGTTAGTGAAGGAACTGCAACATCATGTGAAAACATGGACGGCGCCTTATAAATATCCACGAAAAATAGAGTTTATTCAAGAGCTTCCTAAAACTAGCTCGGGCAAAATACGAAGAGTGGAGCTGCGTGAAATGGAGAAGCAATCCGTACTGTAGTGATGAAATCATTCAATATAATCAAAACGGAACAGGAGCGTGGAAAAATGAGTACATTTGAATCATTGTTGGAGCAATACGCAGAACTGGTCGTAAGAGTAGGGGTTAACATTCAGCCCGGACAGGCGTTTTTGGTAACTGCACCACTGGAAACTGTTGAGTTTACACGCCTGATTGTCAGCAAAGCCTATGAAGCAGGCGCTAAATATGTACAGGTAGAGTTCGAGGATGATTCCATTACACGTAGTCGTTTTGAACATGGTGACGAAGCCAGCTTTGATTACTACCCTGCTTGGAAGGCAGAAATGATGGAGAAATTTGCTGAAGAGGGAGGAGCCACACTAACGATTAAAGTGCCGAACCCTGATTTATATCAAGGCATTGATCCACAAAAGGTTTCTCGTGCGACCAAGGCGGCGGCTACGGCGAGAGAAGGTTTTTCCAAATATACCCGAAATCATAAAATTAGCTGGTGTTTGATTAAAGCGCCGACGAAGGCTTGGGCCGATAAAGTATTTGCTGATGTAGCAGAAGAAGATCGTATACGTGTCATGTGGGATACAATCTTCCAAATGAATCGTGTAGATGGCTCTGATCCTATTCAGAATTGGCAGAAACATTTGAAAAACCTTGAACAGGTACAAGACAAGCTGAATCATAAAAAGTATAAAAGCCTCCACTATCGTGCACCAGGAACAGATTTGAGAATTGAACTGGCTGACGGACATATTTGGCGCAGCGGTGGTGGTGAGAACGAACGCGGAGATTACTTTGTCGCGAATATGCCGACAGAAGAAGTGTTCACGATGCCTAAGCGTACAGGTGTGAATGGTCATGTCACAAGTACCATGCCACTCAATTTAAATGGACAACTGGTGGATCGCATAACGTTTACCTTTAAGGACGGTAAAGTCACTGAATATACAGCAGAATCCGGCGAGCAGCATTTGACTCATTTGCTCACTACGGATGAAGGGGCCAGCTATTTGGGAGAAGTTGCACTGGTGCCGCACGATTCACCGATTTCCAATCTCAATCGCATTTTTTACAATACAGGTATTGACGAAAATGCCTCCTGTCACTTGGCTCTAGGCAGTGCGTATCCATTTAATATGGAAAATGGCACACAAATGAACCGGGAGGAGCTGCTCCAGAACGGTGCCAATGTCAGCCTGACTCATGTGGACTTCATGATCGGCTCAGCTGAGCTGGATATTGACGGCGAACTGCAAGACGGAAGCAAAGAAGCCGTGTTCCGCAAAGGAAATTGGGCTATTTAGGCCTTTTTTCAATCTCCATTCAATCGACCCGCAAACGATCTTATTCGTTTTGCGGGTTTTTCTATACCTAAATCTCAAATCGCCCCTTGTTTTGTGAAATATAAAGTGCTAAACTGAGTTCAAACAGTAATTTAAACAACGTTTTAATTACTGTTTGAAAAGTCATTTACATAAAATCGTCCCATTTCATTCATCCGTTATGATTGGACGAAACAGGAGGAGGAAAAACATGAATCACCCAGACAAAAAACAACAAACCAAAGAAAAAATCTTAGACACTACGCTGGAATTTATTCAAAAGGAAGGTTTTGAGGCGGTTACAATCAGAAAAATTGCCGACCTGTCTGCTACTAATATTTCATTAGTTAATTATTATTTTGGCTCCAAGGAAAATCTGCTCAGTGAAGCTATTGAAGTGATATTAAATGGCTTTCAGCACACCTTTTCTATTTTGGACAATACAGCGATGCCCCCCCAAGATAGACTGAAACAATTTTTACTTAACTATCTACAGGTCATTCGTCAATATCCAGAGCTTCTTTCGCGAATTATTGCCATGGGCAGCACGCCCTTTACATCTCAACAGGAATACGGAAGGTTTTTAAACATAATGGGATTTCCAAAGGTTCAGAGTACGATCAAGGAGCTGACAGGCGAGCAACAGCCGGAGCGCTTGTTAGCGATGATGCTGCAAATATTCGGAGCTATTTTTCTGCCTGCACTGATGAGTCCGATTCTTGAATCAGGGGCAGCTGTGGAAATACCTTCAATAGAGGAACAATTAAATCTGCTGTTTGAAAGATATTTTGATCAAAAATAAATCAGAGGGGTGACTAATATGAATTTTTTAAGAAAATATTGGCAAGATGCAGGGGCTATAATCGGTGTGGTTGTATGTATTGTTTTACTTATGAATCCAGCTATCCTTTCGGATATAACAGGCATGTTATGGTTGAGTTTTGTAGCTATATTGTTTCATCAATTTGAGGAGTACCGCTGGCCTGGATATTTTGCTGGTTTATTTAACAATGTTATGTTTAAAAGTGATACACCGGATCATTACCCCTTAAACACTCAATCAGCGATGATTATCAATGTGGCAATTGCCTATGTGTTTTATCTGCTCCCTGTATGGTTCCCGCAAGTAGTCTGGCTTGGACTCGCACCAATTTTTATGGGATTCTTTCAGGTCGTTTGGCACGGTATCGTTGTCAATATTAAAGCAAAAACTTTATATAATCCTGGCTTGTTTACGGCACTTCTCCTGCATGTTCCAGTCGGAATCTGGTATATTCATGAAATAGTACAGCGAGACATCCCAACGGCAATAGACTGGATTGCGGGTACGATCTACTTTGTTTTTGCTGTATACATCTTCATCATTAAAGGGAATATATGGTTGAAGAAGAGTGACTCTCCTTACTCCTTTTCTAAACAACAGCTGGGAGCTTATGGTCGTAAATAGGGTATGTTAGAAAATCATCAATGTCCTTGTTTACAAGTTGGAAACAAGTAGAGGTATTCCGGAAATGAGGTTCGGTTACACTTGGTTTGTACCCAAGAACAAGGAAAGAGTGATCTTATAATGAAGCATACACATCAATCTTATGATCGTAAAAAGTTGGCTTACAAGCTAATCACCACTAGTGCTTTATTGGCTATAGGTTTTGCTGTGATGACAGGATGCAGCAATAGCGGGGAGGAAAAATCAACTGCTCCTACTAGAGCAGAAACAGTCACACCCCCTGCTAGTTCTACAGATCAAAACACGGATCTCAATACTAATGGGCAAGGCTCAACCTCTACCCATCAAGAACCTGCCAGTAGTACAGCTTCATCTCACGGTAAACACAGCTCCGCAGCTGCTATACTCAGCGCAGCCAAGCAGGGGACCTTACCGAATTTGCCTAAAGGTCTTGGCTTGGGAACTAGTAGCGATTTGTTATTTGAGCTGTGGGGGAAATCCGAGTCAGGTTCTACAGGTCCTATGAGAAGCTATGCTAAGTATCATACAGACATCATGCTGGATGGAAGTGATAAAGTTACAGAAATTACATCTTCCGATCCAGACTATAAGAAGTTGCTTATCAAACAAGTTGTTGACGAATTGGGCAAACCTACGGAAACCGTTGACACCTCTAGAGACATACCTGACACAGCAGAAGCTAATTATACGATCAATAACACATCAGGACTTAGTTATTATTTAGTATTTTCCTATCAAACCAAAACGCAAAAGATCAATTATATACGATTATATTTCAACTCTAAAACACCATAATTGGATGTATATAACAGAGTCGTTTCCGTCAGAATTGCGGAGGCGACTTTGTTCAAACTCATTGCATTTTTAGGTTATGTCGTTTATACTAATTTGTAATTGATTAATCACTAATCAGAAAACTGTGCTAAATAAAGGGATGAAAAAAACATGGCTAAAGCTACGTCAACCTCTATAAATCGCCAAAAGGAAATCATATCTGCTGCCATTGAAGTGTTTGCAGAGATGGGCTACTACCGAGCTACAACAGCCAAAGTTGCGGAACGGGCCAATATTTCTCAGCCTTATGTCTTTCGTTTTTTCGCTACCAAGGAAGCGTTGCTTGTTGAAGCCCTGAAGGTTTCATTTGCACGTATCATAGACTCTTTTCACAGAGTCATTCATTCGGCCTCATCTGAACAGCTCGAGCAAGAGCTAATTGCAGCCTATTCGCAAATGATGATGGAATACCGCAATGAAACACTTTTGCAAATGCAGGCGCAGACGATCCGCGAGGATGAGATTGTAAGCGTGATGCAGCAAGGATTCCGTGAAATTCATACGACGGTTTATGATGCTTTCCGACGGGCAGGTATTGAACAAGCAATGGAAAGAACGATGCTTTTTCTCGCCAGAGGTATGCTGTGTAATATTTCGATGTCGCTGGATCTGCCAGAACTGATGAAAAAAGACGATTAATTTGGGTTTATGCATTAGAGTCGCGTTTTTGCGCGGCTTTTTTTGCTTTTAATTTTATTTTGTTCAAGACATGATTTCATTTGCTTCTGAGAAAAAACGGCCAAATAAGTTGACAAGAGAAGCGAGTCTCGTTATTCTAATACCCATAGGGGTATATGTATAAAGAGATTTAACTAAACTAAGTCCCCTCAAGAAAAAGGCGGAGGTTATAGAATGTCATCAACTAACAATATCCAAGCAGATCATATTCTTGATTGCAAAGGGCTAGCTTGTCCTATGCCTATTGTAAAAACAAAAAAGGCTATGAATGAGCTCGTTCCCGGAAAGATTATAGAGGTTCAGGCGACTGACAAAGGTTCATTAGCCGATTTTCAGAGCTGGGCTAAAAACACCGGACATCAATATTTGGGCACCCTCCAAGAAGGAGATGTAATGCGACATTATTTACGAAAAGCAAATCCGGCTGAAGTGAAGAAGGAGCAAATATTTTCTTCTACGATAAGCCATGAAGAGCTACAAGCAAAATGTTCTGGAAAAGAGAACTTCATTTTGCTTGATGTTCGTGAACCCGCTGAATTTGCGCTTAAACATATCCCTGGATCTAAGCACATCCCTCTTGGCGAACTGGAGAACAGACTTTCTGAGCTGAACTTGGAAGAAGAGATCGCAGTGATTTGCCAAGCTGGAGCACGCAGTGAAATGGCTTGTCAGTTCTTAGTTTCCAAAGGCGCTAAAAAAGTCAAATCTGTGCTTTCAGGCATATCCGAATGGGCTGGAGAAACTAAGGGAAGCGAATCCATATGAGTACGACAGCAGGAATTTATACAAATAATCAAGAACATGTTCAGTCCAAAACAACGATTGTATTATTCAGCGGGGAGCTGGATAAGTCGATTGCTGCATTCATTATTGCGAATGGAGCGGCAGCATATGATCATGAAGTAACTATTTTCTTTACTTTTTGGGGGCTAAATACGCTGCGCAAGGATGAAATCGTGAGCACCAATAAGGGAATACTCGAAAAAGCCTTTGGCTGGATCATGCCTCGTGGACCCAAAAAGCTTGCACTATCCAAAATGAATTTTGCCGGACTCGGTCCACAGATGATCAAGCATGTCATGAAAAAGCACAATGCGCTTTCCTTGCCGCAGCTTATAGAGTTGGCACGAGAGCAGGGGATCAAGCTCGTCGCCTGTACCATGACCATGGATTTGTTAGGGCTGCAGCAAGAAGAGTTAATCGACGGTTTGGAATATGCTGGTGTAGCCGCCTACTTGGGGGATGCTTCGCAGGGCAAGGTGAATCTATTTATTTAGGGTATCCTATTTATTTTTTTGGTTTATAATATACCTATACGTGTATATGGTAAGTCAAAAAAGGAGTGCATTACTTATGGATTACAATTACAGTGATGAACTGAAAACGCGCCTGAGGAGGATTGAGGGACAGGTGCGTGGGGTACTTCGTTTAATGGATGAAGGAAAATCGTGCAAAGACGTCGTTAGCCAGTTATCTGCTGTACGTAACGCATCAGATAAAGCGATTGCCCAAATTGTAGCAGAGAATCTGCAACGATGTATATTGGAAGAGCAAGAGGCTGGAGGAGACACGGATAAGCTGGTTAAAGAAGCGATTCAGCTTCTTGTGAAAAGTAGATAATCCTGACTCCAGAGTCCAAGCTAGCGGGCAATGATGTCACTATGCACAAAATTACGGGAGCTGGCATATTGCCTTTAACCAGCCACATATATTGGACGTGGTTAAGAGTTTTTTGATAAACATCTGAAAGATTAAGATTATTTAATAGCCGTAATTAGTAAGTTCGCTGCCTCTAGTTGGTAGCGGGCTTTTTTAATCGAACAATTTTAGGAATAAGCCTCTGTTTATGCTGAGGTAGACAGGTGTAAATAACACATAAGGAAAACAACTTCTTCCGGGAGGCATACTTATGGAGGTATTTGTTACGATTGGTGTCAAATTGACCATCAGCTTTTTTGGCTTGTGGATCATTACTTTTATTACAGGTCGGAAAACACTCAGTCAGTTAACACCACTCGATTTCCTAACATCATTGGTGTTAAGCGAAATTGTGGGAAATACGTTATATGACGATAAGGTAACCATTGGGCAGCTATTGTTTGCTTTGGCACTATGGTGCGCGCTGGCCTACTTTTTTGAAAAGGCGACGACCCGTTTTGTGAAATTTGGCTATATGGCAGAAGGTCGAACAGTGCTGCTCGTGGATAAGGGCCAGGTCAATCAAGAGATGCTTGAAAAATATGATATAGAATTCACACAGTTGCTCTCCATGCTGCGCCAGCAAAATATTTTTTCTCTACGTGAGGTCTGGTATGCCACGTTAGAGACGAACGGTTCATTGTCAGTCATGCGCAAACCCGAATACGAGCCACCCGCCGCTCAGGATATGGGAATAGATGCACAGCCTGATCTTTTTTCTGTTACAGTCATTGATAAAGGAAAATTCCTGAACGAATCTATGCGTGGGAAGTCAATCGATATTGAAGAGATTAAAGCAAAAGTGCGAGAGCAGGGATATGATAGTATCGATAAGATTGCCTATGCAGAGTTTAGCGAGGATGGAACACTTTACATCGTGCCGATGAAATAGAAAAAGCACAATAAAAGAGGCTAAATTACGAAGCGGGCTGTTTTTTTAGCTCGGTATTGTTCTTTCTAATAATGAAGCAGCAGTAATTCTTTCAAGCTTCAAAGAAGCTGTGGAGGCCATCTCTGTAATCAAGCCCTCCATTAAATCAGAAAGCAAGTTTTGGTCAATCAGTCCTTCAATATAACAAACGGCAAATTGGCCGGCATGGGTAGGACTTTCGGGAAAATCACGAATTATAAAGTCAGAGCTTTTCCCAAGTTTTAATTTGAGCAAAGATAGAGTATGTGCTAATGATGGATTTATGGGTTCTGAAGAGGCTTGCTGTTTGGATTTTTCGATATCCTGTGTGTACCTTTTTCCAGGTTTCAGAACATTTCTAATCCAACGTGTTAACACATGTGAACCCCCTCTTTTTTTGATAAAGCATATCTTTGCCCTGTAACCCCAAAATATACGTTATTTTTATGAATTGGATACTTAGTGAAAGACATTTGGAAGCCTCATAATTCTCCGAATTTCGCAATCAACCAGCACAGGGTGCAGAGCAGTTTGACTTATAGAATATTTGGGTCCCGGATTGAGGAGACTACCTCTTATGGGTTTGAAATTTTTTCAGAAAGTGGTGATCAGTTTGAGTTTCTCGGATGATCAGCTTATCTGTCTCCGATTTGAGGGCGAACTAGGGTATTTTGCTAAGGCTGCTGCTCCTCCTATTTATGAGACTGCTCCATTTTTCTTTGATACTTACGAAGATTATGCTGAAGCAGCTAATAATGAAAAGGAGCATTATGTCTATTCGAGGGGAACCAATCCTACCGTTCAGATTGCAGAGCAAATGATTGCTGCGCTGGAAGGTGGGGCGGACTGTAAGTGCTTTGCTTCCGGAATGGCTGCTATCAGCGCCGCGCTAATGTGTAGCTTGTCCGCAGGGGACCATCTGATTTTGGTCGGACACATATATGAGACCTCCGTCAGCCTAGCCCAATATTTAAAGAGGTTCCATATAGACTATACAATCGTACATTCGACTTCTACAGAAGCAGTCGCTAGTGCCATCAAACCGCAGACCCGAGCTATTCTTATGGAGTCTCCTACCTCATTCACATTCGATATGGTAAATATTCAGGAGGTAACTGCGCTTTCCAAAGAGAAGGGTATACGCACAATCATAGATAATTCATGGGCTACACCCCTTTTCCAAAAACCATTGGAATGGGGCGTAGATATCGTTGTTCACTCCGCATCCAAGTACTTGGGTGGTCATAATGATTTAATTGCAGGGGCAGTGATCGCTTCTAAAGAGATAATAAACCGTATGTATGCTGAAGAGTATGAGTTGATTGGCGGCTCGTTGGGCCCTTTTGAAGCCTGGCTACTCATTCGGGGGCTAAGAACACTCCCGCTCCGAATGGAAGCCCATCAGAGAAATGCTTTGTTGGTTGCTCGTTTTCTATCAGATCATCCGGCCATTTCCAAAGTGAATTATCCCGGACTCCCTTCTCATCCACAACATGAGCTCGCATGTAGACAGCTCAAAGGCTATGCCGGATTATTCAGTTTTGAACTAAAGGATTCGACTTATGAGGATATATGTAGAGTGATCAATAAACTGCGACTGATCCGGATCGGTGTATCTTGGGGGTCCATGGAGAGTCAGGTGATCTCACCAAACTACGGCTTCAATAAGCAGAGTCTAAAAAAACAACACATGCCTGAATCGCTTATCCGCTTGGCTGTAGGGCATGAGCCTGCTGAACTTTTGATACAGGATTTAGCTACAGCTTTAAGCTAAACGAACATTTCAGGATTTTTATCATAAAAGCTAAAGCAGTAGCTCATCCAATACATAAAGAGCTTCTGCTTTTCTGATTTATGACGTTTATACCTGATCAACTCTGCACTTCAAGTAGGAGTAAGAGAGTTTCGGTTATTACAGGTAAATCATCGTGTGTTTGGAGTATTTTAATAAAAACTACACCGTGTAGAAATACAAATTAGCAAACTGGTAAATATTACAACTTGCCTGATAGGTATACACGTGATAAATTATATATCCAGCCAGTTAAACGGCTGTTGATTTGATCTTTGAAAACTGAACAACGAGTGAGTAAAACGGTTTTGTTCGCAAAATCAAACAAGAGATATTTTTATCTCGTCAGTTTCAACATGAGCTTATCGCTCTTTCTATAAACCAACTTCGGTTGGTCTTTAATGGAGAGTTT